>JAUNGN010000025.1 GCA_030524425.1 Clostridia bacterium
CATTAAAATACCCTCCTTACCGGTTGTCCAGTAAAGAGGGTACATATCAAATTTGCGACAGCCCCTAAGTATTTAATATTATATTATCTTTATATTACCTTACAGGCGGATATGTATCAAATAAATTAACAACACCTTCGTAAATCGCCTGACCTACCTTACTAATACCATCTTGGCTTCCCATAATTGCAGCATCACCGCTATTAGAAATAAAGCCGATTTCTATTAATGTTGCAGGAATTTTAGATTGTCTTAAAACAATCCAGTTTTCACTTTTAACTTTTCTGTTTACAGTGCCGAGTTTTTCCAGCAATTGATTTAACATTTCTTCTGCTAACCTGTAGCTGGTTAAATCATTGCCTAAATCATTGGCATATAAGCTATAAGTTTCCGTACCGCTGGCAGATGTATTTGCAGCTGAATTAATATGTATAGATATAAAAGCATCTCCAACTTCATTCGCTAAATTAGTTCTGTCATCAAAGCTTGGGTACATATCTGTACTCCTTGTGACATAACATTTAATATCACTCTTATCAAAAAGTTCCTTTGCAGATAATAGCATTTTTAAAGTCAAATCTTTTTCAATCAAACCATTACCCGATGCTCCCGGATCATTTCCGCCGTGACCGGCATCCAATACAATAATTTTTGAGTACTTTTCTTTAGGCAACACGGGCTTAATATAAACATAACTACCTTCTTTGGTTATATCTAAAGCCATAATTTGAGTTTCATTAAAAGTAATTGTAATTTTATCCTGAGATACAAGTAAGTTTACATTACTAATACCTCCAGCTGTTGATGCAAAACTGCCTGATGATAACAAATCCGTATAATTGCCATTTAAAACCAATGAATAATTTAAATTATAGTAATCATCATAATGAATAAAATTATTTATATTAATAATATTATTCACATCTTTAATATAAAATCTTCCCGTACTGTTGTCAAATCCATAAAAATCATTGTTAACATCATATTGATTTTGAGTAATTGTTGCAGCTGCAGCAAACTTAGTTGTTACTTCGGTTTTGGGTTCAACAGTTGTTGCTTCTGTTGTTGTGGTGGTAGTCGTTATTTTTGCAGCAGCGGTCGTTGTTATTTGTGTTGTTGCGGTAGTTTGTGACCTGGTTACAATGTTTGCTATTCTTGTTGACTTGTCCCACTCAATTTGAAACCCAAGTGCAGTTGTGACAAATCTTAATGGTATCATTGTTTTATTATTTATGATTTTTGCTTTAGTCTGCATTGTTGCAGGAGTACCATTTATATACGCTTTTGAACTGTCTACCGGAATTACAACTAAAGTATCATTATATCTAATATAAACCTGCTCCAATTCTTTTTTCCATTCAACAGTAGCTCCTACACCTTCAAATACCTCTCTTGCAGGTACCAAAGTATAGCCGTTTAATATAATTGGAGGCATAGTTAAATCAGTTAACTTTTTATCATCTATAGATACAAATACTTCTTCAGCATTATATTTATGATCTGTATAATCATATCTGAGAATTAAATTTATATACCTGTTAGCAGCACTGACATTTGTACTGAATAATAAGATAAACAGCAATAAAATTGATATTATTTGCGATTTAATTCGCAAAGTTATCACCCCTTTCATGACAATTAAATTATAACATATTTTAAATACTTTGTAATCATAATTAAGGGATTGTAATAAAAACGTAATTATTTATTTTATTTAAATATTACAGTAAAAGTGCTGCCCTCTCCTACTTTAGATTTAACATCAATGTCAGCATTTATTTGTTTTGCAATACATTTAGCTATTGATAAGCCTAAGCCGTTTCCTTCAATTTTTTTATTTCTAGACTCATCATATCTGTAAAATCTGTCAAAAATTTTATCTAATGCTTCTTTTTCAATTCCAATACCATTATCTGTTACTGAAAAGTATGGCTGTGAATTCATATATCCAACTTTTATTATTAAATGGCATTGTTTATCTCCGGAATATTTTATACCGTTTTCAACGAAAATCCATATCAATTGCTTTAACAAATGACTGTCGGATTCAATTACTATAGCATCATCTGTTTCATTTTCAAAAGTTGTTGCAATATCCGGTTTTGTGAGCTCAATTTCTCTATTTACCTCTTCAGCAACTTCTGATAACGAAACTTTTTCAATGTTAATTTGATTCTTACCTTGTGTATCTCTTGCCAAATAAAGCAATTGCTGAATTAATTTATTCATATGTTCTGTTTCGGATTTAATAGAATCGATGGCTTCATCAAGTATTTCAGGATCATCTTTTCCCCATCTGTCAATCATATTTACATAACCCTGTATTATAGCAATTGGTGTTTTTAGTTCATGAGATGCATCAGATATAAAACGATTTTCCTTGTTAAAATTTTCCTGTAATCTTGCAATCATATCATTGAATGTAATTACAAGGGTTTGAAGTTCATCCTTTGCTTCCGGCACATCTATTCTTTGAGATAAGTCATATAGACTTATGCTTTCAGCTGCTAGAGTAATTTCTCTAACAGGAGCAAGAATTTTTCTGCTTATATATTTTCCTATTAATACTGCCACTAATATGGATATAGCATTTGTAATAACAATTATTATAAGACAAAGATACAAGGCTTTATTTTCATTTGTATTTTTCCTGAATATTAAAATTTCATAGGTATCACCGTTATATTCAAAAACTCTGTGCATAAACATATATGGAATATTAGCAACATTGTTTCTTCCATATGAATCACCATCTTTTTCCTTATCGAGCGTATCGGGATGGGGAAACATTTCAGGATTCTTCATAGTGCCTATATTCTTATTTGGCATTTTGCTTCTGTTAAATATCATTGCATCAATATAAGGATTATCAATTAATTCTTCAATTGTACTTTTATCAATAGGTTTTCCCTCTGAAATATATTCTTCAATTCTGTCTGCTGCTGCATTTATTTCATTTTTTGACATACTTGTATATGAAATCCACATATTTAAAAGAGCAATTATTGAAACAATTAATATCATTACCATAAAAACACAGGTATAAATAAATGAAATTTTTCTTCCAATAGTCATGCTATTATATATTTTAATAAGTTTATTCTTCATCTTTTGCAAAATATCCCACACCTCTTATAGTATGTATCAGCTTAACTCCAAATCTGTCATCAATTTTAGTTCTAAGATATCTTATGTAAACATCTACAACATTGGTTTCTCCAATATAGTCATATCCCCAAACCTGATTTAATATCTGTTCTCTTGAAATGACAATATTTTTATTTTTAACCAAGTAAACTAACAGTTCAAATTCCCTTTTAGTAAGTTCAATTTCGTTATTATTAAAATTAACGGTTCTCCTGGATAAATCAATTTCCAAACTTTTTAAGGTTAAAACATTAGAATTATGACTGCTTGAATTTCTTCTAAGTGCTACCCTCATTCTGGCAAACAGCTCTTCAATTGCGAAGGGCTTTGTCATATAATCATCTGCCCCGCTATCTAATCCCACTATTTTATCCATTGTTTCTCCTTTAGCGGTAAGCATAATAATAGGTACATCCGATTCTTTGCGAATTCTTCTGCAAACCTCAATGCCATTTAACTGAGGCAGCATTAAATCCAATAAAATAATATCAGGTTCCTCTTCAAAAAATTTTTCAACACCCGCTCTGCCGTCTTCTGCTAAAATAACATCGTATCCTTCGTGTTTTAATTCCAATTCAACAAAACGTGCAAGCTTGCTTTCATCCTCAATTACAAGGACCTTTCCTAATTTTTCGTTCATATTTTCACCCCTTATACAATAATACGGACGTCTTTAACCGTCCGCATTATTGTAATTTATTCTTTTTAAAACATAATTAGCCTTAGATTAAAATTTAATTAAAATTATAAAGTTTCAGGCTCAGGATATTCAACACCGTCAGTATCAACGGTAACTGACTTAATTATTACATTCATTACAGGCTTATCGGAAAAATCTGTAGGAACATTTGCAATATCATTTACCACTTCAATACCCTCAATTACCTTGCCAAAAGCTGCATACTGTCCATCAAGATGAGGAGATGTTTTATGCATAATAAAAAACTGTGAGCCTGCTGAGTCAGGATGCATTGCTCGTGCCATAGATAAAACTCCCTCTGTATGTTTTAACTCGTTTTTAAAGCCATTCATTGAAAATTCACCTTTAATTGTATATCCCGGACCGCCTGTACCTGTTCCGTTAGGACAGCCGCCCTGAATCATAAAACCCGGAATGACTCTGTGAAAAGTCAGACCATCATAAAAATTGTGTTTAATTAAACTAATAAAGTTGTTTACTGTATTGGGTGCGATTTCAGGATAAAGTTCAACTGTAATCTTAGCACCATCTTCAAATTCAAATGTTACAATAGGATTTTTTGCCATGTTGTTATCTCCTTATAAAATTTTTATTGGTTTAAAATTTAAATAGTCAGCCGAAACCAGTGAATAATTTATTCCGTTTACATCACCAAGCAGGCTGTTGTTATATTTATTGGCACCATGAAGATGACCATAAATAACTCTTTTAATATTATAATCTTTGAAAAGCTCTATAAACAATGAATTTTCACAACTGTCATTTGTTGGAGGAAAGTGCATTGCCACCAAAATATTATCACCGTTATATCCCTTTTTAGCAGCTTCATTCAGTGATATTTTAAGTCTTCCGACTTCTCTTAAATATATTTTATTATCATGTTGGGTGTACCTTGTATCTCCGGGACATGTCCAGCCCCTTGTGCCGCATATGGCATAATCTTCATAAGCAGCAAAACTATTTTTTAAAAAATACATATTATCATATAACATATTAAGCTTTGACGTTGAATTCCAAAAATAATCATGATTGCCCGGAATAAATATTTTGTGTCCCTTTAAATTACTGATAAAATTCAAATCAGGCATAACCTCATCCATTTTCATGCCCCAGGATAAATCACCGTTTACTATTACAGTATCATTATCAGAAACAACATCATTCCAGTTTTTTAATATTTTTTCAGTATGGTTTTCCCAGACTTTGTCAAAAATATCCATTGGTTTTTCTCTATAATGGCTTAAATGTAAATCAGACATTGCAAATAAAGACATATTATTCTCCGATTTCCTCCAGTAAAGCTTCGAGTTCTGTATTATACTGTTTTAATTTTTCAACATTACCTTCTTGATATAGCTTTATAAACTGATAATTGTACTCATTTTTATTTTCTATGTGGGAGTTATTATACAGGTTATGAATATTATGTATAATTCTGTTTATCAGCTGTTCTCTGCTCTCCATAAACTGCTGTGATTCCATCAGCTCATCTTTTATTTTATCCATTTCCTCATCGAGTTTATAGGCAGCTTCTGCACATACTTTAAGTCTGTTCTTTATTTCAGAAGGAACATTTCTGTCAAACTTATACCTTAAAGAATGTTCAATGGTTGCCCAAAAGTTCATTGCTAATGTTCTTATTTGCAGCTCACATTTAATTTTTTTATACTCACCTTGAATAAACATAGGATAATTTATGGTAATATGATAACTTCGGTAACCGCTGTTTTTTGTATTGGTTATATAATCCTCTTCTTCTATTATTTCAAGATCTGCGCCATCTCTTTTTCTTATTAAATTGATAACTTCCTGTATATCATCAACAAACCTGCAAATAATTCTGATACCTGCAATATCTTCCAATGTATACAGTGCCTTGTCAAGAGGAATGTTGCGTCTGTTTGCTTTTTCAATAATACTTGCAACAGTTTTTACTCGTCCTGTTACCTCCTCAATAGGCGAAATTAAATTTGCAACCTGATATTCTCTCCTGATACCTTTAAATTTAATTACAAGCTCATCTACAGCCTGTTCATAAGGAAGTAATGCGAGTTTCCAATCTAACAACATATAACTCACCTCCAATTATATTTTATCATAATTGTAATTGCTTTTCAATCGTAATGAAATATTTAATAAAATTTTTCGTTTTTATTTATTATTTTTTGTAAAAAAGTGTTGACAAAGATAATAATAAATGTTAATATATATTTGTAATTGATAATAATTATTATTTATGGAGGTAATTAATATGAAAAAATTTGTTTGTTCTGTTTGTGGTTATGTACATGAAGGTAATGAAGCTCCTGATAAATGTCCATTATGCGGTGCCCCTGCTTCTAAGTTTAATGAGGTACAGGAAGGTCTTTCTTGGGCATGCGAGCATCAGGTAGGTATAATTGACGGTGTTGACGAAGAAATCGTTGCAGGTCTTAGAGAAAATTTTGCAGGTGAATGTTCAGAAGTTGGTATGTATTTAGCAATGAGCAGAGTTGCAGACAGAGAAGGCTATCCTGAGGTAGCTGAAGCTTATAAGAGAATAGCCTTTGAAGAGGCTGAGCATGCTGCTAAGTTTGCTGAAATGTTAGGTGAGGTTGTTACACCATCAACTAAGAAAAATCTTGAATTAAGAGTTATGGCCGAGAATGGTGCTACTCAAGGTAAGCTTGATTTAGCTATTGCAGCTAAGAAGGCTAATCTTGATGCTATTCATGATACAGTTCACGAAATGGCTAAGGATGAGGCAAGACACGGTTGTGCATTCCAGGGCTTACTTAAAAGATATTTTGGTTAATTAAACAATATTATTACATTATTTTGAGGGCAGATTTTATTATCTGCCCTTATTTTATGCAAGTTTTTTGTTAACGCTTGTTATCATGACTTATGACTTAAGCTTATCATAATTTATGTCATAGGTTTTGATTCCATATTGTTTAAGTGTATTTATATTGCTTCCATCTGTATTTACACAATTGGATATTCTGAATTTTATAAAGTCAATAGAAGGTGACTTATATTTTTTATTCACATTACTCTCCACCTTGTTTATGGAGTTACCAATCCTTTATAACCAAATTAAAACTGTTCACATTATTATATACTATATCTCCCATAATAATCTCCCCCTCGTTAGTAACAGCATATGGTACTGCTGAAATTAATGTATCATAGCTATCCTCAGGTATCTGTTCTATTATACAGTGCATCCAATAACCTTCCTTATCTTCAGTCTTTATGTTGTTATTATAATCATCATATGACGGTATTACACCATTACTAAATAATATATCGTCATTTTCGTTAATTCTTATATAAAAACTTTTAAAAGTATCACTCAAAGATTCAGTTAAAAACTCCTTATCATAATCTGTTACTCTGAAATTAAATGATACTGCACCATACGATGCATTATTTACATTTGAATTAATGCTATTGATGTTATATATTCCTGAATCAGTAACTGCCTCAAATTTAATTAAAGGTTCCCACTGTGCATATAGAGTAATATTGTCTGATGGAACATATTTATTATCCTCGCTTTCCAATATGATCGGCTTATCCTTATATTTTGACCAACCAAGGAATATATAGCCTGCTCTTGTTATAACGGGAAGTTCAACCGTATCCCCTTTACATATGGTTTTATTGGTCTGTGAAGATTTTGTTTTATTATCATCAAAGGTTATTGTAATAATTTTAATATTAGTATAGGCCTCAGCGTTTGTTATTGGAGTGGATTCTGTGCTTGCCTGATTAATTTTACCTCCGTATTCTACTATATAAGAAGTCGGATTGTCTAAGTTGACCTGATTAAGATTCATATCATCCCAGTAAGGTCCTCCATATCCGGTCCACACAACATGTCCGTTATTCGGCTCATCACTATTCCATTGATTATGCTCCGCAGAGCACCAAAACTCTCCCCCGTTTGGAAGTGAATCCCCTTTTTCAGGTCCGTCAATCCAGTAAAAATCCTCACCCATAAGACCGTTATGACCTTCTGATGTGGATTTTTTCATAGTATCGTCATTAAAGTAAGAAGATATGCTTATACCATTTTCAGCCATATTTTTCAAATATTCATAATCCATTTGTAATGCTTTTTCACTATCCCGGTAATTACTTGTACCACCTATCCATGTGTGAGTGTAATTGCCTGCACTTTTTTGTATCATTTTAAGCAGCATTTTATTTTCATTAATGCTTGTTACCGTTACAAGATAACCATTTTCTCCAGTTCCGTCATTAGCTTTTATTACAGAATTATGTGCATCTATAACAGCCTGCGGCCACGAACTTTCCGATTGTGTTTTAATTTGGTATATATGTCCAAAAAATATGTCTGTATCCTCATTGAGATCAACTGTAGTTGTACTTATTTTAAGCTCTGTATTTTCTGCAGTTTTTGTATATTTTATTGTACTTAATGCTTTACCTGCAGCAGTTACATCTGTTAATTTAAACGTCAGAATATTATATTCATTGCCGGCATTATGGTTTTCCAAGAGAGTATCAGCAGATATGTTTATACCATAAGAAAAAACAATACCATTATCATAAAGTTCAGAATCATCTATTGGCATAATAAACTTTCCGCCTGTTACAGAAACTGTTACATAAGTGCTTCCTTCAGGCAGATTCACATTACAGCTAAATGTACCATCGCTGTTATCTGAGAGTCCGTCTATTACAACTTCGCCATTATTATCATTTAATTTTTTATCCGTTTCCACTGAGGAGATATTATTTGAAAACAAAGCATAATTTTTATTTTCATAAAAAGACTCAGAAGAAATTTTTAAGGGAACTCCGTCTTCAGAAGCTTTTTCTATATCGTTATAAGAAATAATTTTATTATAAATTTCGGTTGATTCTCCAATATTAGCATTTACTTTGCAGCAAAACATTGTAACCATAATTAAAACATTAATAATAATAAAATATACATGTTCTTTAATTTTCATTATAGTTCACCTCTTTTGTATTTTATATGTTATATTATAGCTCATTTATGGACAATTGTCAATATATGAATAATAATTTACGATTATTGTAAATACTTGTATTGAAAGGCGGTATTACAATGATTGTATTTGACAAATTATGGCTTACAATGAAGGAAAAGAATATTTCTCAGTATAAGCTCTTAAAAGAATACGGATTTAGCAGCGGACAGCTTGACAGGCTGCGCAAAAATGCTAATGTCAATACCTATACTTTAAATCAGCTCTGCAAAATACTTAATTGTAAGCTTGAAGATATAGCAGAATATACAGATGATTAAAATGCAGACAGCACTTTGCTATCTGCATTTTGTCTTACATATTTTTGTCAAGCTCAATTGCTATATTGTTTATTTTATCTTTCAGAGCTTTTATTTGAATTTTTGTACTGTTTATTATGTAATTTCCATCTTTTCCCGTGTTTGTTTCATATGCCAGTTCCAAACTGTTTAATACATATTCAAATGTATCAATATCATAAACAACATTACATAGCTCCTCCATAATTAAATGCAAATTTCTCATAGTATTATCCTTCTTTCTTAATAAATTTTGCATTTTATTATACTATTTAAAAATTATAAAAGCTTATAAATAAAAACCTTCCCGCAAGTTAAAATAAGTTCTTCTGACTTACAGGAAGGCTTTAAATATTTTTATTTGGTTAATTAACATACTATTAGTAAAAGTTCCAATCAAAACAGCCCAAATATGATTAAAATAAATAGCATTTTCTTTTATATAGGGTTTAAAACACGTTAATTTTCCACCATTTATTTCATCTTTCATAAAGTTTATAATTTTGACTTTTGCTTGTTCCGGAGTTTTTGTTAAATCCAGCCAATTATCCAATTTCTTTGGCAAAGTAATATTATCACATACATTTATTTCTAGTTGATTATCAGTGAATAATTTTTTCATTTCTGATTTTGTCAGGGTTTTTGTATGTGAATTATCACGCATATATTCAATTTCATTTTGTTTAATTCACTTTCTGAAAAGTATAGTGAACTCAGAGTTTTAAGAAGAAGCAGGACTTATAAAGCTTTCTAAAATAGAAAACAATATAATTAATGATAAATTTGAAAAATTTAACTCAAGATTGTCAAAAGCAGCTGATATGTTAATAAATACTTCAAAATCAATAGGAGAAGTTGCAGAAGCAACAGGCTTTAATCAGTTAAGCTATTTCGGAAAATGTTTTAAAGATAAAATGAAATGCTCTCCAAAAGAATATAAAAATGAGCACAAATAATATATACTATGATAAAAACCACCCTTTCAGGTGGTTTTGTCTAAAAATACTTTTTCTTTTTAAATAAAATCAAGCTAAAAATAATTATGATTACAGATACCAATATTATAATTAAATAGCCATATTTGTAATTCAGCTCCGGCATATATTTGAAATTCATACCGTACCAGCCTGTAAGCAAAGAAAGGGGCAAAACAACGGTAGTAACTATTGTTAATATTTTCATAATATCATTTTGTCTAACACTTATTTCTGCCTGATAGACATCCTGGATCTGAAGAGAATATTCTCTTAACAGCTCAGTTTCTGACCTTAATCTGTCTACCCGCTGAGAAAACAAACCAATAAGCCTAATTGAATCTTTTTCAAAAAAACCGTTTTCAATTTCTTTAATATTGTCGCAGACAGTCAGCAACTGGGAATAATGTCTGTAATATATTAACAGCAGCTTTTTAACCTCCGACAATCTTGAGTTAAATTTTTCAAATTTATCATTAATTATATTGTTTTCTATTTTAGAAAGCTTTTCTTCTATTTCCTCTAAAAAAATTAAATCCTTAAATATAATTTGACTTAAAATTTCATAAAAAAATTTGCCTAAGCTGTAGTTATTTTTATTTCCTGTGTCAAATAAATTTTCAATTATTTTGTCAATATAATTATTATCATCTATAAATATAATACGATTTTTAAACATTATACAATCAAAATTGTTTTTCTTAAAAACATTGATTTTAGATGGAATAAAAAAAGCACTGTAAATATATTCATTGTGAATTTCAATTTGAGTACAATTATAAGTCCTGCTTCTTCTGAAAACTCTGAGTTCACTATACTTTTCAGAAAGTGAATTAAACTCATCAGAATTAACTGTTAAAATCAGATTATCCCTGTTTATATTAAATTCATCATGATATATTAAAAGCTTGTCTGCTTTTATTTCATAAAGCATACCATATCCCCTTCACTATTTACGTGTTGGAACAATTTCGAGCCAATAACCGTCAGGGTCAGTAATGAAGTATATACCCATCTTTTCATTTTCAAAGCAAATACATCCCATTTCCTTATGAAGCTTATGGGCAGCATCAAAATCATCAGTTCTGAAAGCTAAATGAAATTCACAGTCCCCCAAGTTATATGGTCTGTCCATATCTCTTAACCAGGTTAATTCAAGCTCAAAATCCGAATTGTCATTAGCTAAAAAAGCAATAATAAAACTGCCGTCCTCTGCTGTCTTTCTTCTAACCTCATGTAAACCTAAAGCCTTATTATAAAACTCAATAGATTTGTCCAAATCAGCCACATTATAATTTTCATGTACCATTTTAAATTGCATAATTAAATCCTCCATGTATCATTTTTTTCATTTATTTTATAAAATTTTGTGTTTTCAAGATTATTGTTGCTGTCTGATAAGAATTTATCCTGTATTGAATATTCTTCCCACATATGCATTGGGAATATGTTTTTAATATCACATTGTTTTAAAATATACTTGATGCCTGAATTGTAATAGGTATCCTGTCTTGGATCAAGAGGAACAAATGCCAAATCAAAAACCTCTCCCTTTATACTATTGATTTCTCTTTCGTAATTATTTTTCATATTGTTATTATATTGCCTGTTTTCCTCCTGCCACATCCAGCAGTTAAGGTCACCGCCATGATACATTCTTATACCATCAGCTTCAACTATATAAGCAACACCTAGATCTGTAGATTTAAGTGTCTTAATATGAAGCATATCCAAATCATATTCCTTTCTGGGATAAACAAAAAGTATATTTGCACTGTCAATGGTTTTTACCTTTTTCTTTATATCGCCAGATAAAACATATTTTACTTTGTCATCATCAAATACGTTAAAAATTTCTCTGTTAAAATGATCCTGATGACCATGGCTTGAAAAAATGTATATTGGCTTATTGCCAAATTCAGGCAGCTCGCCATTAAAATAATCAAATATAATATAACAGCTTTCTGTTTCAACTACAAAACCACTATGATTAATATATGTAATATTCATATCTTTACCTCCAACATTTATACATATAGTATAAAGCATATTTTCATTTTTGTCATCAAAAAATGAATAATTTTCATAAAAATTAAAAAAATAGTTATATATTTTTTATTAGGAGTGATTTTATGGACTTTAAAGAAAGCAGAACAAAAGAAAACCTTATGCGTGCCTTTGCAGGTGAGAGTCAGGCAAGAAACAGATATATTTTTTCTGCCCATGAAGCAAAAAAAAGTAACTTGTATGTGATTGAATCAGTATTTGAATTTACGGCAAAGCAGGAAGAAGCTCATGCTAAAGTTTATTATGATTGTCTGAAGGAAATAGGCGGCAAAAATATAACAATAGACGGAAATTATCCTGTAGATATTTACAACAATGTGCTGGATTTATTAAAAGCAGCCGCTCACAATGAAATGCAGGAATATGAGCATGATTACAGGGAATTTGGTGATATAGCAAAGGAGGAAGGCTTTACAAAAATTTCAAATATATTCTACAATATAGCTGATATAGAAAAAACACACAGCAACCGTTTTGCTGAATTTGCTAATATGCTTGAAAATGATAAGTTATTCATAAGTGATGTTGAAACTGAATGGATGTGTTTAAATTGCGGTTTTATATATAAGGGTGCCAAGGCACCTGAAATGTGCCCCGTATGTAAACATAATAAAGGTTATTTTATAAGAATTGAATTAGCTCCTTACGCAAAATAAGTATTAATAAAATAACTTAATCAATTTTTCTTCCTATACTGCATATTTTAATAAAAGAAATAAAAGCAGTAACGGAGGAATTTTATGAAAAGAGCCGTACCATTAGAGGCTGCTGCAGAATTAGTTTGCGATCAAAGTGCTGTCCCTCCCCTTATTTTCCAGTTACCGCCAAAAGAGGGACGAAAAGTTTTGGAGGAAGCACAAAATACACCTGTGTACAAATATCCTGCAGAAATATCTGTAAGAAAAGCGGATACAAAAAATTGGGGAATAATACCTGTATATTTCATTTCACCTCAAAAGCCTGAAACCATTAAAAATGTTATTTTTTATATTCATGGTGCAGGCTGGGTATTCGGAAGCTTTCATACGCACGAAAAGCTCGTCAGAGAACTTGCGGCAAGAACAAATTCATTGGTTGTATTTCCTGAATATACCCGTTCCCCTGAGGTAAAATATCCTGCAGCTATTGAACAATGCTATTTTATTTTATCTCATATTGGTGAAATGATTTATGATTTTTGTCCGGGTATTGCTCAATTGCCTTTAACAGTTGCTGGTGACAGTGTCGGAGGCAATATGTCAATAGCCATGATGTTTATGTCCAAAATGCGAAAGGGTCCTAAAGCTGAAAAACTGCTTTTGTACTATCCTGTTACCAATGCCTGTTTTAATACACCATCATATAATCGGTTTGCTGTAAATTATTATCTGTATCGCGCCGGCATGCAATGGTTTTGGGATCAGTATACAACAAATGAGTATGACAGAAACCAAATAACAGCCTCACCCCTCAGAGCGGATATAGAATATCTTAAATTTTTTCCTGAAACGATGATTATAAACGGTCAGGCAGATGTTCTTCGCAGTGAGGGTGAAGCCTTTGGAGAAAAACTTCGCTGCGCTGGAGTAAGTGTTACCGCAATACGGGTACAGGGAATTATTCACGATTTTGTAATGTTAAATGCTCTTGACCAAACTAATGCCTGCCGTACGGCTATGGATGCTTCTACAGAGTGGATTAACCGTAAAAGTCAATAATAATATATAGAGATAAAAACGGATTTTTCTTAATCCGTTTTTATCAATTTGACCTAGCTATTTGAATTTTTGGATTGCTTCCCATATGTTATCTGTAAGCTGCCCGATACGCCATACAGATATTTTGTTAATTCCAAACATCTTTGCAAGCTTAATTTTATCACTTATACTTTGTTCATTTTCATACCACAAAACTACCTTATTACCGTCATCATCTTTATATACAGCTTTGGGATTTCTGTATTTTACAGAATATTCAACTACTGTATCCTGCTGTAATAATCTTTTTTCAACTGTATTAATATCAGGATGTAATGAAAATTCATTTGTAACACTTCCGTTATTATCTAATGTCCAACAGGTTGTAGATGCAACACTAAGAGCCAAAGCAATCTTATTTTTGTCTTTAATTTGTTCTGATATGGCTTTTAATGCGGTATATATCTGATTAAAAGGAGTAACTGGTGTTGTTGTAAATCCTGAAACACGCTCCTTTTCATTCATATAAACAGCTCCATAATCATGTGCCATTAAAATTACCATATCAGATATTTCTCCTATGGTTTCATAGTCATAAGCATCGTAATATTCGCCATTCATAACAGGATGTACAGCTGTATAAATAACTTTTTCAGAAGGTAGTTCATTACGTAAATCCTGTAAGAAAATATTTAACCCATTCCTTAAATCCGCTCCCTTCATACCCTCAAAATCTATGGTAATACCATTAAAATCCGATGATGCATTTACAATAAGAGCTACTGCCCTTTTTCTGTTTTCTTCATTTAAAAGAATTGTCTGACAGGCATTTTCATCAGCCATACCATTCTGAGATGCATTCATAATAACAGCCAGATTAATTGGAATTTTATTCTGAGAAAAATAATTCATTGCATTTTCAGCGCCTTCAGGTATATTCCAGTCATTTCCGTTAGAATTAGTAGTATTGAGTACAACTCCCTTATCATATTCCAGTCTGCTCCAGCCAAAGGATATACTATCCATTTTTTTAGCTGTTTCTCTTTGACTCCATGAGGAAATTGCATAAAATCCATGAATAAAATCCAATTTATGATTATACTTATCGTATAAACGGCACATCATAGCTGCACCTTCTTCTCTTGTTGCAAAATCATCAGGAGCAAAAATACCTTCACCTTTTCCGCTAATAATACCAAAATCATATGCTGCTGTAATATATTGATTATTTATATCCTGAAACGGAGAAGACCCGGGTTCAATTTCCGAAAAGCCTAACGCTTTTATTAACA
The DNA here is from genome assembly GCA_030524425.1 of Clostridia bacterium. GTDB lineage: Bacteria > Bacillota > Clostridia > Lachnospirales > CAG-274 > Gallispira. Next base: position 15,162 of record JAUNGN010000025.1, read on the forward strand.
TTTCCGCCATTTCTTTTCTGGTAATATAAGCTTCTGCGTCAATTTCTTCTGAATTTATAACACCTTGTTCAAATGCTGTTTTTATGTATGGTGTGTACCATTTACCATTACTCTTAACAATATTCCAATTCATCATCTTACAGAGCATAGTTATGAATTCGCCTTTTTTTACCTGTTGTCCAAAGCCGAATTTATCATTTCCCATACCCTGTATTATTCCTTTATCCCCAGCCTTCTCTATATATTCTTTTGCCCAATGGTTTTCGGGAACATCGGAATAACCATATACTGTACTAATCATAATAGGCATTACAAATAATACCATAAAAATTAATTTTTTCATTTTAAAACCCCTTTCTATATTTTATAATTATATATTACACTTGTAATATATAATTGTCAAGCATTAAATATAAAAACAGCACTTAAAACAGTGCTGTTTTTATATCAGTAAACAATATTTACAATGTTATAATCTATTCCTTCAGTATAGCTGAATTTAATATTGGAGCCTGTTCCGTAATTAAGTATTCCAATATTATTAACAACATCCACATCAAAAAGCTTATTGTAATCTTTTAATTTCACAAAATAATGACTGTTTCCGTCAACTATAACCTCAGATATTTTTTCTATTATTCCATCTGCCTCCATAATCTCTGCTTTATTTTCGTCTGTATCTTCTATGCCATTACTGTTCATAAGCTTAATATAATTCTGTTCACATTCAAGTATGGAGCTTCCTACAGCAACAATCTGATACTTTGCTATATTAACCATTGCATAATTTTTAACAAGTCCTGCACTATCTTTTAATGCCATAAAGTAAGTTGGCTGGTCAGCAATGTTTAAAAGAAGTGGAAATGTTGCCTTATAGCCTAAATGCTGTACCTGGCCTTCAGCAGAACCCATGGCAGAATATTCTTCAGCACCTGCTATTGAATAATATCTTGTTTCGGCAGTTCTTTGATTCATCAAAACAAAACCTACATTGGACTCATCACCTGCAACAGATGTAACACCTGTATAAACCCATACATCATCTTCAAGGGCAATATAATTATAGCCATATGTTGTCTGTAAACAGCCCTTCTGCCCAAATATACTGTTTAAATAACCGTTGCTCAATTTACCATAATAATCATAATAGCTTATTAACAGGTCAGCAGAATAAACCCTGTCTACCCAATTAGGTACTTCATCAATATTATATAGCTCTGTCGATCCGTTTATGGCATTTACAATTACTACTTTGTCTATTGTAACTCCGCCGAAAAGACCGATGGTATAATTTCTTACGGGACATATCCAGACAGGAGTTCCGTTATCATCAATTTCAAATGAAATACTGTCAAAAATATAAGTAGGATAACTAAATCTTAAATGTCTGTAAATATTTCTGTTCAAAAGCTCAGATGCTGAGTATTTTATACCTTCATTAAGTCTTACACATTCAACATCCTGTGTTGTCATATCTATTCTTATATAAGCAGGTATACCGTTTTTTCTGTTAGTAAGCCATTTAAAGAAATCACCATAATCAAGAGGTGTAACTCTTACGGGTCTGTTATTATAATTAATTTGGGAATATAAATTATTTACTTCAAACTGTGATACAAGATCACCCATTGTGCCCATTTTCCTAAGCCCAAGTTTTTCAGCCGAATCCTTGTCAAGGCTGGGTATTTCATTATAATTAACTTCTTTAATATCAGTACTGAAATCCCTTTCTGATATATTAATAAGCTGACAATATTTTCTTGCATTTATAATCTCTGAAGATAATATTCCTCCAACTATAAAAACACCTATAATTACCGCTGTTATAGTCAAATATCCTGTTTTAACGGTTTTTGATGTCTTTTTTAACGGTATTAAAGCAATTCCTGCTATAGCCAATATAGAAATAATAAAGGACCATAATCCCGGTGAATGAAAATTAAGTGCAGGAAGTGCCACATAATAATAAATTCCGCCTGCAATCAATAACAACAATATTATTAAAGCTCCTAACTTCTTCATTTAATCTCCCCTATTCTGCATCAAATAACGCCTTTGCAAATTCCTTTGAATTAAACGGCTGTAAATCGTTAATCTGTTCACCAACACCTATATATCTTACAGGAATATTCATATCATGCTTAATTGCTAAAACAATACCGCCTTTAGCCGTACCGTCAAGCTTAGTCAATACAAGTCCTGTTATATCTGCAACTTCCTTGAAGAGCTTAGCCTGCTGTAATGCATTCTGACCTGTAGTAGAATCCAAAACAAGAAAAACCTCTGTATGTGCATCAGGATATTCTCTATCTATTACCTTAGCTATTTTTCTGAGTTCTTCCATAAGATTTTTCTTATTATGAAGTCGGCCGGCTGTATCGCAAATCAAAATATCGGTCTTTCTTGCCTTTGCAGCATTGACAGCATCAAAAACTACTGCCGCAGGATCTGAGTTTTCCCGGTGTTTAATTACCTCACAATTATTTCTGTCACCCCATATTTGTAACTGGTCAATGGCTGCAGCTCTGAAAGTATCGGCGGCAGCCAGCAAAACAGATTTACCCTCTGATTGATAATTATGAGCAAGCTTACCTATTGTGGTAGTCTTACCTACACCATTTACACCTATAACCAATATCACGGTAGGACTTGGAAGTTTAAGAGGTTCATCATCCTTTTCCAGTATTTCAGAAATTACCTTTACAAGCAGTCCTTTAACATCCGATGCTTCTGTAGCTCTTTCTTCTTTAACCTTTTCTCTTAACCGTTCAATGATATAAAGTGAAGTTTCTACACCGATGTCGGCCATAATAAGAGCTTCTTCAAGTTCTTCAAATAAGTCCTCATCAATTTTTACAAAAGCCTTGAGAACATTATCTACACTTGACATTATATTATCTCTTGTTTTGCTTAAACCTGCCTTTATTTTAGCAAAAAAACCAACCTTTTTTTCTTCAGATGTATCTTCAATCCTTTCTTCCTGCAATATTTCGGCGTCTTCAGTATATTCTTCAATCTCTTCCTCTGCTGTTTCGGTATCTTCGGTATATTCTTTAGCCTCTTCTTCTGCTTCCTCAGCACATTCAGCCTGCTCTTCAACCGATTTATCTGTTGTTTCAGAAACCTCTATGGCTTCTGTATCTGAATATTCAGCAGTTTCATTTTTTTCGGTTTCGCTAATATTATTTACACTAATTTCTTCATTAATTACAGCTTCATTGTTTTTCTTTTTTAAAAAATCAAAAAATCCCATTATAATTGTACTCCTTCTTCATCAAATTTTACTGATACCAGCTTTGATACACCCTGTTCCTGCATTGTAACACCATACAATATATCTGCAGCTTCCATTGTACCTTTTCTGTGTGTAATAACAATAAACTGAGTATCATTTATGAAATTATCCAGATAATTTGCATATCTGTTTACATTGGCATCATCAAGCGCAGCTTCTATTTCATCAAGTATACAAAATGGTGATGGTTTCATTTTTAGTATGGCAAACAATAATGCCATAGCAGTCAATGCCTTTTCACCGCCTGATAAAAGCATCATATTTTGTAATGATTTTCCGGGGGGCTGAACAATAATATCAATACCGCAGTTTAATATATCATCAGAATCACTTAATTTAAGGTCTGCGGAACCGCCTCCAAACATTTCAGCAAAAGTTTTTGTAAAGTTTTCGCTTATAATTGCAAACTGTTCCTTAAACTGTTTTTCCATCATATTATTTAAATCATTAATAATATTTGTCAATTCTTTTTCTGTCTTGATAATGTCATCACGGTTATTTTTCAGAAAATCATATCTTTCCTTAACCTCTGCATACTCTTCAACTGCATTTAGATTTACATTACCCAATGATTTTATTTCATTACGAAGCTTCTTTTCCTCCCTCTTTAATTCTTCATCAGTTGAATCAAGCTTTTCAGCTCCCTTAGCTGCAACATATGTAATTTCATACTCCTCCCACATTGAATCATAGAGCTGACGGCATTTTGTATCAGTTTGCTCTTTTCTCATTTCAAGTCTGTTTAATTCTTTTTCAAGACGTGTTTTCGTTTCAATCTGCTTTTTTATATCAGCATCAAGCTCTTCAATTTTAACATTAACGGCATTCTTTTCATTTAACAATTCATTATTTTTGTTAACAAGAGAATTGTATTCTTCAGAAACATCGACTATACTATCTTCAAGTAACTTTGTTTCTGCCAGCTTTTTTGATATCTTAGACTCGTAATCAGATATAATTTCCTTACTGTTAAGCATATTATTTTCAATTTCAGCTATTTCATTATTAATACGCTTAATACTGCTGTTTAATGTATAAACATCATTTTCAAGCTGATTCAATTCAACACGCATTGAAGAAAGTTCTTCATTACTGCTTTCTCTTATATCTCTGTCTGATTGTATTTTGCTTTGGAAATCATCCAGCTTTTTATTGGTTTCTTCAATTTCCCCATTAATTATTTCAAGCTCAGTATTCAATTCCTTAGATTTTTCAATACCACTGTTTATAACTTCATCTAATTGCACAAGCTCTGAATTATAATTTTCAATTCGGTTGTTAATATCTGACGCATACTCTTTAGCCTGAGAAATTTTAGCAGCTGCTTCTGTTTTTCTGATAGCCAGCTCCTGTAATTCCTCCTTGGACTCATTGATCTTATATTCAAGATTTTCATAAATCTCTTTTATTTTGCTTATATCAGCGTTAATTGATGCCTGCTCCTCAAGTAATTCTTTAAGAACATCCCTAATTTCTGAAATTTCACGGCTTCTTGAAAATATTCCTGTTGACTTTTTATTAATTGAACCTCCTGTCATAGAACCGCCGGCATTTAGGAGTTCCCCCTCAAGAGTAACTATTTTATAGGCATACTTTGTTTTTCTTGCTAAGGCTATGGCACTGTCCATATCCTCAGTGACAATTACTCTTTCAAGGAGAGATGACATGATATTTTCATATTCCGGAGCATATTTAATAAGCTCCTTTGCAATACCCAAAACACCTTTTTCTTTAATTATGTTGTACTTTTCACTGCCAAGGGTTTTAGATTTAATAGCAGTCATAGGGAAAAATGTAGCCCTGCCCTTATTATTTTTCTTTAAATAATTTATAGCCCTTTTTACATCTTCTTCTGTTCTTGCAATAATATTCTGCACAGCTGAACCTAAAGCTATTTCAATAGCTGTTTCATACCTTTTATCACAGCTTACAGCTTCACCTACAGCACCGCAGATTCCCTTAAATTCAGGATTTTTATTATCCCTTTGACTTAGAATAGCTTTAACACCTGCAAAGTAGCCTTCATAGTTTTTTTCAAGATCTGACAATGCTTTTAATCTGGCATTTTTTTCCTGTATAGACTTTGTAATGGTTTCCTGTCTGTTGTTAGCTTCACTCAGGTTAACCTTAAGCTTTGTAAGCTGAGAGTTATTTTTTTCAATATTTTCATTTATCAGTTTATTTTCTGTCTCTATTCTTGACATTTCTTTTTGGGAATTTTCAAGAACAGAAATTCTTTCCTCCTGCTGTTGAGATAAATCAGAAAGTTCCTCTTCCAATCTGAATTTTCTGTTTTTTATTTGTTCAAGCATTGCATCTGACTTACTTATTTCATTTTTAACGTCAGTTGCCTTATTCATTTTTTCAATTACAATACTGTTAAAATTATTAAGGAGCTCTTCATTTTCATTAACTCTTGAGCTTATTTTAGAAAATTCTTCAATTTTTGTATTATAAAGATTTTGTTTTTCATTTAATTCAGATTTTTTTTCTGATATGTTTTTAGTTATATTGTCTATGGCAGCATTCTTTTCATTAATTGAAGATGAGCTTGTTAAATTTTCCTCATTAATTCTTTCTATATTTTCTTTTAAATGCTCTATTTCCTGATTACAAAGCTTAATATCGTTTTCTCTTTGTTCTTTCTCTGAACGCTTGTCGGATATAAGATTATTATGATTTTCTATATCCGTTTCAATTACATTAAGCTTTTCCCTCAATTCAATTTTCCGTATATTATTTTTTTCTTCAGTTCTGTTTTCTCTGTCAATATCTAAATTAAGCTGATTTATATTTATATTCAAATCTTTAAGCTCAGTTTCGTATCTTTCTGCATCACGGACAAAAATATTAACCTGTACAAGCTTCATTCTGTCTGCCAATACAATGCATCTTTTAGCTTTTTCTGCCTGTATTTCCAAAGGACCAACCTGTTTTTCAAGCTCATCAATAATATCATTGACTCTTATAAGGTTTTCCTGTTCTTTATTAAGTTTGTTTGTTGCCTCAACACATCTTGCTCTGTACTTAACTATACCTGCTGCTTCTTCAAAGAGCTGACGTCTGTCTTCTGACTTTGTGGACAAGATTTCATCAATCCTGCCCTGACCTATAATCGAATAGCCTTCTTTACCTACACCTGTATCCATAAAAAGCTCAAGAATATCCTTAGCTCTGCATCTTGTACCATTTATTAAATAATCACTTTCGCCTGAACGAAATACACGTCTTGTAACAGTCACTTCACTGTAGTCTAAATTAAGCTTTCTGTCAGTATTATCAAGTACAAGGGATACCTCAGCAAAGCTTAAAGGCTTTCTGTTGGCAGTACCATTAAATATTACGTCTTCCATTTTTGTGCCGCGAAGACTCTTTGCGCTTTTTTCTCCAAGTACCCAACGTACAGCATCAGCTATATTGCTTTTACCGCTGCCGTTAGGACCTACTACTGCTGTTATGCCTTTATTAAATTCAAGTTTTATTTTTTCGGGAAAGGACTTAAAGCCTTGTAATTCCAATCTTTTAAGATACATACCAATTTCTCCATCCGTGCAAAATTATACAAGTATCATTATAACATAACTCTGATTAAATTTCTACAAAAAAATAAGAGTATGAAAAACATACCCTTATTTTTTAAAATTAATGTCTGAAATGGCGCATACCTGTAAATACCATAGCAATACCGTGCTTATTACAAGCATCAATACTGTCCTGATCCCTTACAGAACCACCGGGCTGAATAATACAGCTGATGCCTGCCTTTGCAGCAGCTTCAACACAATCATCAAATGGGAAGAACGCATCACTTGCCAAAGCTGCACCCTTGACAGCATCAGCACCCAACTGCTTAGTACCATGGTCAATAGCCTGCTCTGTTGCCCATATTCTGTTTACCTGTCCCGGACCGACACCAACTGACTGCTTATTCTTACCGATAGCTATACCATTGGACTTAGTATATTTAACTATCTTCCATGTAAATAACAAGTCCTCCATTTCCTCAGGAGTTGGAGCTCTGTCAGTTACAACCTGCAATTCACCTTCAAGAAGCTTGTTGTCAATATCCTGTACAAGAATACCACCGCTTACCTTCTTTACGTCAAAAGCCGTTTCAGGCTGTTTAACATCTATATTGTCAAGCTTTAATAATCTTATGTTCTTCTTTTTTGTAAGAATTTCAAGAGCATCATCATCAAATCCCGGTGCTAAAATGATTTCAAGGAAAATTTTAGACATTTCCTCAGCAGCAGCCTTGTCAATTACTCTGTTGGCACAAACAATACCGCCAAAAATAGAAACAGGGTCAGTACTGTAAGCCTTAGTATAAGCCTCATAAATATCCTTACCGCTTGCAACGCCGCATGGATTTGAATGCTTGCAGGCTACAACTGTAGGCTCATCATATTCCTTTAAAAGCTCTAATGCTCCGTGAGTATCGTTGATATTGTTAAAAGATAACTCCTTGCCGTGTAACTGCTCAATACCTGTAAGCATACCATTATTGTGACCAACTTCCTTATAGAAAGCAGCAGCCTGGTGGGGGTTTTCGCCATATCTCATATCCTGTACTTTTTCAAATGTCATTGAAATTGTGTCAGGATACTTTGGCAAGCCTGCCTTATCTCTTAAGTAATTAGCAATCATTGTATCATAATATGCTGTGTGATTAAATACCTTAGCAGCTAAATAGAAATTGGTCTTTAATGAAACCTTGCCATTTTCCTTTAATTCACTTAAAACCTGTTCATAGTCTGTAGGGTCAATAATTACAGATACATCCTGATAATTCTTGGCAGCAGCTCTCAGCATTGTAGGACCGCCAATATCAATATTTTCAATAGCATCTTCTAATGTTACGTCAGGCTTCATAATAGTCTGCTTAAAAGGATAAAGATTAACAATTACAAGGTCAATTAAGTCAACGTTAAGTTCCTTAACCTGTGCCATATGTTCAGGATTACTTCTCATTGCAAGTAAACCTGCATGAATGTTAGGATGAAGTGTCTTTACTCTTCCGTCAAGACACTCAGGGAAACCTGTTACTTCCGAAATACCAATTACAGGCAATCCTGCTTCCTTTAACTTATTGTAAGTACCGCCTGTTGACACAATTTCAATGCCTAAATCATTAAGCTGACCTGCAAATTCAACAATACCGGTTTTGTCGGATACACTAATTAAAGCTCTCATATTTTCCTCCTAAAAATAAATAAAATAAAAAAATGCCGCACCAATCCAAGCACTTTGCCCAGACGGTCGGCTACTTACGTTGCACTCCCCTGTGGTTATCCACATTTCCGTCAGTCATGCAACTCTTGTAATTAATATAACAATTTTACATTAATTTGTCAATAGAAAAAAGTAATTACATCAATTACATCAATATAACTTTTCCTAACCTTAATGTTTTGTATTATTTCATGTTATAAAAGATTATAGAAAAAATTCCTGCCGCATTACTGCAGCAGGGTTTAAATTTATCAATATTTGCTTTTTGATTTATAATAAAATGTTTAATGCTTTTTTATTTATAATTAAATCTATATGCAAAGATAGAGGAATTATTTTAATTTATAATAATTTATTCGTATATATTAATTCAGTATAATGAATTTATACACTTTCATTTCTAAGTTCTTCTGCCGCCTTGACTAAATTCTCAAGACTAGGCTTAGTTTCTTTATCTCCTCTTGTCTTTAATCCACAGTCAGGATTTACCCACAATTTTTCTGCCGGAATTTTATTAACCATTTTATAAAGAGCCTCCTTAATTTCTTCAACAGAAGGAATTCTCGGTGAATGAATATCATATACACCCGGTCCAACCTCTGTTCTGAAATTATTTTCCTTTAATGCGTCAAGTATCTGTAAATCAGAACGTGAAGCTTCAAATGTAATTACATCTGCATCCATATTATCAATGGCAGTAATTATGTCAGTAAATTCACTGTAACACATATGAGTATGAATTTGTGTTTCAGGCTTTACACCGCTATGTACCAATCTGAAAGCAGGAATTGCCCAGTCAAGATAGTCCTTTTCCCAGTCTGATTTTCTTAATGGGAGTTTTTCTCTCAATGCAGCTTCATCAACCTGTATAATCTTTATTCCATTTGCCTCCAAATCCAGTACTTCATCACGAATGGCAAGTGCAATTTGATAGGCACATTCCTTTAATGATATATCCTCTCTTGGGAAAGACCAGTTTAGAATTGTAACCGGACCTGTCAGCATTCCTTTCATAGGCCTTTTAGTAAGGCTTTGAGCATATACTGACCAATCTACTGTCATTGGCTTTTCCCTTGAAATATCACCCCATATTATAGGCGGTTTTACACATCTTGTGCCGTAAGACTGTACCCACGCTTTCTCCGTAAACAAATAACCCTGCAATTTTTCACCGAAATACTCAACCATATCATTACGTTCAAATTCACCATGAACAAGTACATCAATACCGATTTCTTCCTGCAATGCAATGCAATCTGCAATTTTTTTCCTGTTAAAATCTATATACTCTTTTTCTGTAATATTTCCCTTTTTATATGCTGAACGGTTTTTCTTTACATCAGCTGTCTGAGGAAAAGAACCTATAGTTGTTGTAGGAAAAACAGGAAGGTTAAGCTCCTTGTGCTGAATTTTTTCTCTCTTTGAAAACTCAGGCTGTCTTGTAAAGTATTCATTTTTAATACTTGCTGTTCTTGCCTTTACATCTGTATTGCTGCAATTTCTGTCTGAATTGAATATTTTCTTATTATTCAGATATACCTCCGTTTCAAATGGTATTTTTGAAGAACAAATTTCCTTTAACTCTCTGAGTTCCCTGAGTTTTTCCTCAGCAAAAGCAAAATATTTTGTATATTCCTCTGTGAGCTTTGTTTCATTTTTCAAGGTATAAGGTACATGAAGCAATGAGCACGAAGTACTCAAAATAATTTTCTTACAATACTTTTGAAGCTCATCAATAATCTCGTATGATTTAGAATAATTATTTTTCCAAATATTCTTACCATTTAAAACACCTGCAAACAAAATTTTGTCCTTAGGAAAACCATTTTCCCTAATAAGTGAAAGGGATTTTTTCCCCTCGACAAAATCAAGTCCAATACCGTCAAAAGCTAAAGCCGCAACATCATTATAACAATCTCTTATATCACCAAAATATGTTTGAAGCAACACTTTTACATTTCCCTTAGAATTTAAAACTTTACTGTAAAGCTTATTAAAAAATTTAATATCATCAGCTGCAAGATCCTTAACAATGCAAGGCTCGTCAAATTCAATCCATTCTGCTCCCAACTCATCAAATTTTTTAATTATATCTGAATAAGCAAGTATAACTTCGTCAGCAAAGTCTTCTGCACATTTTGTATCTGTATACCTTAAAAGCTTAAGTAATGTAAATATACCTGTAAATACCGGCTTTGTATTTATTCCAAGATTTTTGGCTTCAACAAATTCATTAATAGCTTTTGAAGCATTTAATTTTATATGAGTATCATCCTCTATTTCAGGAACCATATAATGATAATTTGTATTAAACCACTTTTTCATTGCAAGGGCTTTAACATCTCCATTTTCACCCTGATAACCACGTGCCATGGCAAAATATGTATCAATATCTGAAAGTCTTAAATCAATATAACGCTTAGGAATAATATTTAGCATAACCGCTGTATCAAGTAAATTATCATAAAATGAAAAATCATTTGAGGATATAAAATCAATTTCATTTTCCTGCTGAATTTTCCAATGCTGCTTACGTAATTCTATTGAAACCTTTCTTAATTCCTCTTCCGTAATTTCATTTCTAAAATACTTTTCTGATGCAAACTTTAATTCTCTTAAGCACCCTACTCTTGGATAACCTATAACTGATGTTTTCATAATATATTTCCTTTCAAATAAAATTTGATATAAGTATATCAGTATAAAAGGCTAATGTAAAATACAAAAAAAGAGTGGTTCGCCATAGTTTAAAACTATAGCAAATCACTCTTTTTTAAATTATTTGCATATTTCTTTAAAGCATTAATATATATACTTCCCAATTTACTTGGGAGTGCTTTATTGTGTGTAACAATTCCAATATGCATAGAACCTTCCTCGGATAAGGGAACAGCAATAATGTCCTTTCCATTCAATTCCTCATCAATAACTCCGCTGCAAAGTGTATAGCCATTTAAACCTATAAGAAGATTAAATAAAGTTGCCCTGTCCCTTACGCGAATATTTTTTTTATGCTCTACAGTACTAAAAATTTCTTCTGAATAATAAAAAGAGTTATATTCCCCCTGTTCAAAGGACAAATACGGATATTCTTCCAAATCCTTAAATACAACAGATTTCTTATTAGACAAAGGATTTTTCTTACTTACAAATACATGAGGTTTTGCAACAAACAGCTCAGTAAAGCAAAGATCCTTTGACTTCATCACTTTACGTATTACCATTTCATTAAAATCATTTAAATAAAGGATACCTATCTCACTTTTCATATTTGCAACATCTTCGAGAATTTCATAGGTTTGTGTTTCTCTTAAACTGAAATCATACTTATCACAGCCATATTCTTTGATTAATTCAACAAAAGCGTTTACTGCAAAGGAATAATGCTGTGTAGAAACACTAAACTGCTGTCTTTCAACGGTTTTACCGTTATATTTCTCTGTTAATAAGTTTGCCTGTTCCAATACCTGTCTGGCATAGCCTAAAAAAATTTCACCCTCCTTGGAAACAACAATACCCTTATTAGTACGATCAAATATAGTTACATTCATTTCCTTTTCCAGTTCTTTAATGGCATTTGTAAGACTGGGCTGAGAAATAAACAACACCTTTGCAGCTTCACTTAATTTCCCCTTTTCCGCTATAGTTATAGCGTATTTTAATTGTTGCAGTGTCATTAACCTCCACCCTCTTATATAAATTTGCATAATCTTTCAGCAATATGTCAATATTATACAAATATTTATGTATAAAATATATTGCTAATCATTAACTATTTCATTTTCCTTTGAAATTTCTTCCTGATCTTCTTCTTTTATTTCAGAGTTTGTGTCATTACTCTCATCAGTATTTTCAGAAATATCATTTTCAGTAATATTTTCACTGCTTTCCTGACTTACCTCTTCCTCGTTTGTTACATCTTCACTTGTTACCTCAGCTTCACTCTCGCCATTATATACAGGTATCTCAGGCTTATTGGCAATTAAGCTCATAAGCTCATTCATATATGAATCCTCTATAAAATAGTCCTCAACAATAGCATGATTATAACAAACAATAGGCATATTTTCATAAGAATTTTCATATATCGTCTTGGCAGAATCCTCAAGAACATATATTGAGCCGTCTGAACCCTCTGTCTTATAAACTTCACCGCCAAATAAATTCTTCCATTCAGCATCACAAATACCGGTTTCACCATTTATGGACATCCAGTATTTAACCGCTTTACTTTCACCTTTTTCGGTTACTGTTCCACCCATAGTTTTAGATTTTAACCGGTAAACACCCTCAGAGGTAGTATGTTCACCATCATCTCTGCCTGTAATTACAGGAGTACACAATTTTTGTTCACCGTTAACAAACATCCACATCATCTGATTTGATAAGTCAATTTCTATATAACTACTGCCAATCTCCTTTTCCGTTACAACAAACTCAACAACAACTCTTACATCACTTCCGCCAAACATAGCATCTTCCATATCAAATGCAAGCTTTGTTCGGTCTATGGCTGTGCCAAAGTCACCGCCTGTTACACTGACAGTATCACCATGAAAGGTTTTAAATTCACGCACTTCCATATTTTCACTATAGCTTTTGTCAACTTTATCCATATACTTTGCAAAAGCAGTGTTATCAAAAACAAGACTACCTTCAGCATCAACTGTAAACCAGTCCTTTTTAATATCAACAGGTATTTCAAATAGATCATCCGTTGCATTTAATTCAATTTTATTTTTAATAAGCTTATTCGCTTTATCACAGGACTTTATAAGATTTTTATTATCTTCAGTAAGCTCAGGCTTAATAAAACAATCATCCCTATTAATATCAAGACTGCTGTTAAGACTGTTTACGGCTCCTATAATTTTATTAATTACAGCAGTTTTATTAATTTCATCGCCGTAAACTGCAGGTGTTATTTCATATTGACCGTCACTAAACTCAATACCCGCATTAACACTTTGAATTGTTGACGTCATACTTAAAACCAATGAGCTGTTTATAAACTGATTTAATATACTTGTATCATATGTAAGTCCTTTGCCTGTACTTATAGGTTCTGAATCAGCAAAAAATCCTTTTAGCCATGATATTTTTTTCTGGTGATTACATATATCCTGTAATACTTTATCCATTTCACCAAAATCAATATCAATATCTCTTCCGTAAAGCTCATCAACTGTTATATCGTTATATATAATACTAAGGTGATAATCTTTAACCCTTTCCTGCATTATATTGCTAATTTCATCAACAGTTTTATTTGAACAATTTTCGCCGTTTATAATTGTAGAAGGCAAAAATCTGCTGCTGTAATAGCCATAGGAAATTCCCAAATATAAAACAATAAAAACAATAACTACTATTGATGATAATGCAATTCTGAATTTAATAACTTCAGCTTTTTGCATTTCACTGCTGTTCAGATTAATATCATTTAAATCTTCTTCCGTCTGTTTATGTTTTTCTTCCTTTTTGTTATTATCAGCCTTAGGCTTAATTGCCTCAAATTTTCTGATTTTTTCTTTAATTCTTTTCTTTCTTTCTTCTTCCTCTTTTTTTAACCGGGCTTCAATTTCTTCAGTATCCTTTAAAAAATCACTGTAATTTATTTTTACATCCTCATCCTCATTCTCAAAAGACAATGTTTCATTATCATTTTGAGAATTATTTAACTTGTTACTCATATACAACTACTCCTAAGTATTTATTTACCTTGACTTAATACGATTAAGGGTTTGCCTTTCATTAGCTGTCAACGCTCTGTACTGACCTCTTACCGGATCAGGTGATTTTATAGCCTTAAAAGCATCAATTCTGTCATGATAATAGCATATTACAGGCATATTTACCTGTGCATAGTTATAAATATCTGCCGCATCAGTCATTGAAAGATTTACACAGCCATGAGAGCCTTTTACCAAATATCTGTCTCCGCCAAAATAGCTCTGCCAAACTGCATCATGCAAACCAATACCGCCGTTAAAAGGCATCCAGTATTTAACGGGTGTAACATAAGTATCTCCTACTAAAGGCACATGCATTGCCTTAGCCTTTAATCTGTATACACCCTGAGGTGTTGCTCTGCTTCCCGGTAATCCGGTAACTACAGGACATTGCTTTACAAGCTCACCGGCTACATACATATACAAATATTGATTTGATAAATCTATTTCAATATATGTATCGCCTATTCCCTCAGTATTATTCAATGTATTTTTCTTATAATCAATAGTTACTTCAACCTTTTTATTGTTTAAAACTGCATCCTTTACATTTTTTCTAAGTGACTTTATATCAATATATGTACCATAGTCCCCCCTCTTTACGGTTACATCTGTACCATGAGATGTATGGAATGTTCTCTCTGCACCAATATCATTATATTTACCTTTGATAACATCAATACCGGCATCAATTGTATTTTCATTACATATAAAATTGTACTTTGCATCAATATTATATATTGAATTAATAATTTCTTTATTAAAATCCTTGTCACTGTTTTCAAGTTTAATATCCATATCAATATTATTGAAGAAATCAGAAGCGGTTTTACATGCCGCTTCAAGTTTAGCTTCGATTTCAGGTGTCATATCATTTCTGACATAACAGTCTGATTCCTCAATTATCATATCAGATTCAAGATTTTGTACAGATGAATATATTCTCTGAATATATGTAGCAGGCTCAATTTGATCTGACGCTACCGGCGGAACAATTACAAAATTATATCCATTGTAATAAATGGAGCCTTGCCTGCTTTTAATTGTAACAGGCAGATTATATCCCACAGAATCTGCAATGGCAAAATTCAGTTTATGTACATTATAACTCATTATATCCATATAATTTAAGTCATAAATATCCTGCTTTCCCAATATTGCAGGCAGCCAAAAAATATTTGCCTGCTTCTTTACAAGTCCCGCAAAGTACCACTTCGCCTTATAGCTTAATTGTAAATCAAATTCATAAGGCTCATATTTATCAATAATATAACCTCCATTATAAATATTTAATGTATAATTATTAATTTTGTTGTCATAATAACTGCAAACTTCTTCAACACTCATCCCAGAAAAATCTGTACCATCTATTACTGTACCCGGTAAGAATTTTCCATTATATTTAATATATCCCACTGCTATGTATCCTATTGCACCCAAAAGAATACATACAGCAATTGACAGAAGAATAACATTAACAATTTTCTTTGATTTAAATTCATTGTTAATTAAATTATCATCCTTTTTTACATTTACATTCTTTGATCTTTTTGGAGTTATTAAATCATCCTCCAGTTTACTTATGATTTCATTAACAGTCTGACCATTTACGATGTTATTTCTGTTTGTTCTCATAAAAATATCCCCTCTTTACATTTATCTTATTTTAATATATTTTGTTATATATTTCAAGCAAAACACGTTAAAAAAGCAAATCATTAGAAAATTTTAATAAAAATTGAATTTATTGTTATATAAACAAAACATAACAAAATCGCCTATGCACGCATAGACGATTCCGTTATATTACCATTACTCATAATTAACCTATGAACATCTGACACCAATATGTAGTACCGCTTGTAACACCTACACCCATTTGTGTAAACTGGCTGTTTAATATGTTTGCTCTGTGACCTGATGAATTCATCCATGCATTAAACACTGCCTCTGCAGTTTTCTGTCCCTTGGCTATGTTCTCCCCTGCAGCCTTGTAGCTAATGCCTGCATTCTTTATCATATCAAAAGGTGAGCCGTAAGTTGGTGATGTATGTGAAAAGTAATTGTTATTCTTCATATCATCAGCCTTCTTCTGTGCTACATTTGATAAGCTGTCATTTAATGTAAGTGCTGATAAGCCATTTTCAGCTCTTGCCTGATTTACAAGCGTAAGCAATTGTCTTGCCATACTGTTATTTTCAGATGAAGTAGTTGTTTCTGTTGATGTTTCTGTAACAGTTACCTTCTGAGTTGTAGTTTCGGTAGTTGCTTCAGTTGTTGTAACTGCAGGCTTTACCACAGCCTGTGTAGTTGTTTCTGTTGTTGCCTCTGTTGTTGTAACTGCAGGCTTTACTACAGCCTG
>JAUNGN010000063.1 GCA_030524425.1 Clostridia bacterium
TATTTTTATTATACATCAGTTTAGAGGTTTACACAAATTTTGGGATAGACCCTAATAAATCAATGTGTCCAGATTTCTGGGTACATATCACTTCCCGATGTGCCCTTATACTTGGCATCACGCACCATATTACCCCTTGCGTCATAAGCATAGTCGTCATTTGCCAGCAGTCCGTCCCTGTCTGAGCTTATACGTGACTGTGCTATATTTTTCTTGTCATCCTCCGAAGTTTAATTTCAGACTAACTAAAAATTTTTACACATTGCTTTAAATAATCAATATCATAATCATATCCTTTAATATTCAATGCATCCATCAGCCTTCCCAAATATCCATATCCTCCTACATAAATACGATTGTCTTTTATAAATATAGGGTCAAAATATTGTACTTGTTTAACATTAGACGAGTATTCTTCAACATTAAGCCTCAACATATTTTTAGTTGAGTTAAGTAAAATAGCATATTCTACATTATCCTTACTTGCAAACACAACTTGATTATCAGCATCCCAACCGACTTCAAATCCAAAGCTTTCTAATACAGTTCTAATAGGAATTCTAACTGTATTACTTTGAAAAATAGGACATAACTCAGTTTCAACTTTATTATTGCAAAAGTATAATGTACCATTTTTCCAGAAATATCTTTTTGCAAATTCTTCTTGTGAAATAATATCAGCCTTATCCCACTCTACTTCTTTAATCTCTCTTAAAGCTCCAATAGTAGGATAATCCCAAACCAAATAATAATTCTCATTTTTATTTGTATTAATCCATACAACATCGGGATATCCATCACCATCATTCCAAGAAATAGAAATTAATGTAACTGTATTAACTTCTCCATTAATAATTCCATTGTCATTCAATAATTTATTAATGTTATTTTTGTTCAAATATCTTAAATTTTTTTCACTAAACATTCCATCCAATCCTACATATAAACTTTTAGTTGTCTCTACTGATTGCATTAGATTTTCTTTACTTTCAAACAATATTGAAATTTTTCTGTTCGGAATACACCTTATATATGTGTATTTACTATTACAAACATTATCTAAAGTTTTATGTGAAGGATTATTAATAAATGTTTCCAAATCATATCCACCTATGAAATACACAAAGTAATCGTTAAAGTCAGTATAATTTTCACCTGCAATACAGTTATTTCCATTTGCAAAAACATTTTCTGTAATAAATATTAAATATATAGATACTATAAAACTACAATAAATTAAAAGAATTTTTTTCATATATACTCCTTTTTAATCAAAATTATCTTTATCAACCTTGCTTACAGATGCTAATTTTTTCCCTTGCAATTTCATTTCATTATCATCATACCTTTCACTCATATGTCCTAAATTAGGATCATAATAAACAATGGTATTTTTATTTTTATAAGTATAAGCTCCAACAATAACTATGGCATGATTTTGAAGTGAATTTCCAAAAGAATTCTCCTTTTCAACAATACTACCATATATTGGACCCCCAGATTCATCTAACATTTTTACTATTGTATTAAAAGATGGAGAACTTTTTGTACTGCCTGGTAGTGAATTAACATAATATCCATTAAATTTTTGAACACGTTCAACCATTTCATTAACTTGTTTGTTGTATTCTTTATTTGTTATATTAGAATTATTAATATTTTGTACATATACCTCACAACATGCCCAGCAAACATTATCATATTTTGCACCACTAGACGGAGAATATCTTAATTCATAATTTGTTGGAGCATACATACATCCATTCATGCTTTCTTCACCAAAAAATACTGAAAACCAAACACCAATGGCATTATTATTAAACTCATCCCAATTTTTTTGTATATATCCACTGCCTGGTTTTTTTAGTGAATTGTATATCAAATTTTGTATTTGTAGATAATTTGAAAGTACTTCACCTTCACTCATCAATCCCAACGGATCCACAAACATCACAGGGTTCTGACTTGCATAAGCATACCAATTAAGCCCGCTTCTAATCGGGTCTTCATTTATAAACCTGCCCGTAGCACTGTCATAATACCTATTTCTAAGATATGTAAGTCCGCTTTCCTCATCTCTGTACTCTCCGCAGTACTGCCATGGATTATTAGCGAGTTTGCCCAGTTTTTCTTCAACTTCACCAAATGAATTATAATCATACTTCTTTATAGTTGTTCCGTTATCATCGAGAATACTTGTAACATCGCCGTGATTGTCATAGACATAGTTTTTCCCTTACTGTCTCTTATTAGGTTTCTGCCTCTGAAAAGTATATTTGTGGTATTATAGCTGCTGTCTGCCTCAAGGGCAATGTTATCTCCGTCCCACACAAAGTTGGTTACTGTACCGTCTACTGTCTTTGAATTTCTGTAACCATTTGGAAGATACGTATAAGTAGCACTTGTACCTTTACTGCTGTACTTTGTAAGCTGATTAAATACATTGTAAGTAAAGTATTCGGTATCTACATATCTGGGAAGCTCACTCTTTGTATATATACCAAGATATGAATCACGTGGACCGTATAAATCCTCTCTTCCCGTTGTTTTTGTACGCAAGTTGCCATTGTTGTCATAATAATAATTCATTACGTACATTTCATCATTACCTGGATATGTCTTATTCTCCTCAATGAGCCTGTTATTCTTGTCATATACATAAGAAATATTGTAATCTTCATATGGATAACTTACACAATCCAAACTCACTCTGTTTCCTGCCGCATCATACTCATACTCATATCTGCCATTAGGTGTTTTTTCATATATAAGCCTATTCATTGGGTCATATTTATATGTTGTTACATATTCGCTGTCTGTCTTTGTCGCAACATTACCGTCATAATTATAAGTATAATCATATTTTGAAAGTATGCCTGACCCCTTTTTATTAGTCATATTTGTAACAAGATTACCAAGGTTATAAGTATATGTTGTTGTTACATTTCCCCTTGTTTCACTTGTCAGGTTATTCATATTATCATAAGCATAGCTTACCAATGTATCATAGGCTGTTTGTGTTTTGCTTTCCTTTGTTTCCACCTTTGTTACATTATCCTCTGCATCATATGTATACTTATGCTCAGATATGCGCTCGCTGTCAAGTCCGTTTACACCTGTCATTTTATAAAGATGTGTGTTGCTTAAAAGCCTAGCTCATTTTTTTCGATAATTAAACATAACTATTTATATTAAAGAAAAACCATTTCTTGTCTTGATAAGAATTTTTTCAGCAGTTTCAAACTTTCCCTTGTTTCTAATATAAACATTGTATATTAATTTCGTCCCATAACTCGCTTAAAGCCTTGCCTTCTAATCTACAATTTTCCAATAATTCTTCTGGTGTTTTAAAATATTGAACAGTATTATCTTTTAAATTAGCTATATAATAGCCTTTATCAGAACAAGACTTAAAATAATCAACACCTTTACAGCTAAATTCAATTTCTCTGTTTATCATTGTAGCTGCAATAAACTCTTTCTTTGTGTCAAACTCAATGAAACTTATTTCTATATAATCTAAAACTTCTTTTAATTGTTTTCCTTCAACAATTCCCTTTTCAATTAACTCATTTGCTTCACTAAAATATTGATAATTATCGTCATCTTTATTGAATAAATAATAATTATTATTGGATTTATTAACAATATAGTTTTTTTTATCATACTTAAATATTATTTTTTCTCCTATATGGCACGCATCAATAAAATTATACTTATTATACATTCTAGCTTTCCTCCTATTACAATACTAATTATTTTGATCTTGATCCATTAACCCAATAATGCTCATGCGGAAATTCATGACTATTATTACCATTAGCATGAGAATAGTCTATATCCTTTTCAGCATATCCATCTGAGCCATAATATCTTCTTTGCTTAAGATTGCCCTGAGAGTCATATAAGTCAGTTGATGAATTAGGATCTCCAGTTCGCTCTAAACCAGAATTATCTTTTTCATTTTTTTGTTTTTTAACTTTATGATCACCAGCTGGAACTCCACTATCTCTCGCTTTTTCATATTCTTTTTCTTTCGCTTCAGCTTTCTCTTTCTCTTTAATTTTATACGCTTCAATTGCTTTATCAATTTGCTCTGCTGTATATGTAACTCCATCAATCACTATTGCACCAGCCATTAAAACTAGTGCAACGAAATCAGCAATTGCAAGAGGTCCATCAACCTCACTTATAGATGGAACCCATCCTGAAACAGTTCCTGTTGCGCTATTTCCCTTTTTATCATAATAATTAACAGGATTGCTAAAACAATATCCATACAAATTAATAGATTGACACATGGACATAATATCAGGATATTTAATTTCATCATCTTTAAATATTCTATCTCCATAAATCATATTGTCTACATTCCAATGAGTATCTTCAGTCATAAACCTGCCCGTACTGCTGTCATAATACCTGTTCCTGAGGTATATAAGTCCGCTTTCCTTGTCCCTGTACTCACCGCAGTACCCCCATGGATTGTAGC
>JAUNGN010000026.1 GCA_030524425.1 Clostridia bacterium
TTTGTTTATATTGTAATTATTTATTCAAAAAAGTCAATGCTTTTTCAGTGTCCTCTTAGAAGTCAGGCAGGGTTAAATGCTTTTACTATGTCACCGTCAAAATAGATTGACGGAGTAAATGCAATAGGCATAGTTACTAAGTCAGGAAGATATGGTGGCACATATGCTCATTCTGATATAGCTTTTGAATTTGCATCTTGGGTTTCAGCTGAGTTTAAACTGTATATTATTAAAGATTATCAAAGAATTAAACAGGATGAAAATAGCAGGCTTTCATTAAATTGGAATTTAAACAGAGAAATATCAAAATTGAATTATCGTATACATACGGACGCAATAAAAGAAAATTTGATACCAGATGAAGTTACATCTGTTCAAAAATCAATGACTTACGCAAGTGAAGCTGATATGTTGAATGTAGCTTTGTTTAATAGTACAGCAAAGCAGTGGCGTGATTCAAATTCAGATAAAAAGGGTAATATTAGGGATTATACAGATATAAATCAATTGCTTGTTTTGGCGAACATGGAAAGCTACAATGCAATATTGATTGGACAGGGAATACCTCAGGAAGAAAGAATACAGATATTGAGAACATACGCTATTAAACAGCTTAACATGTTATCCAAATTGGGTATTGAAACAATCAAATCTTTTGAACAGAAGTAGGATTTATTGTGCATATATAATTTATGGCAGGATTGAAAAACAGTCTGCTTTTTTGTTACTCAAAACCGCTAAATTACTTGACTTTTAAGCCAAAAAGAGTGATATATGGTAATGACATTATATTAGGAAGGAGGACAATCCAATGCGAGTAAGAATAATAAATCCAAGCCTGCCTGAAATACAGCCAAAAAGGTTAAAGGTCTGTGCCTATTGCAGAGTTTCAACCGGTTCTGATGAACAGGCATTATATCTTGAAAATCAAACCTCTACATACGAAAGATTGATAAAGTCAAATCTTGAATATGAGTTTGCAGGTGTATATTACGATAAAGCAATGACAGGCTCCAAGGAAAAACGACCGGGTTTTCAGCAGATGCTCTCAGATGCAAAAGCAGGTAAAATAAATTTAATAATTACAAAGTCCATATCAAGGTTTACACGAAATACCGTCACCGTTCTCAAATACAGCCGTGAGTTGAGAGGATTGGTGTTGGTATTTTTTTGAAAAAGAAAACTTATATACTAGATAATTGCTGATAAGTGGATTATTAACGACATTTCTAAAAAGGATTGGTGTTTATTTGTTGTTTAAATTTATTAAATAATGTTAAATAATATTAAATAGAAAAACATAGAAATAAATATTATAAATTGATATTTTATTCTTTTTATGGTAAAATATCAATGTGTTGGTGATTTTTTTTCTTAGTTAAGGAGAATGTAAATATGAATATTGAAATTGTTATTAATAAGATTAAAAATATAAATAGGGCTTTGATAGAGTTACCATTTGATAGAGGATTATATGCTATTGTTGGCGAAAATGGATGTGGAAAAAGTACATTGATGTTGTTACTTTCTTTAATAGTTAAAACATCATCATCCAAAATGTTGTCAAATAATGATATTAGTAGTGAATCATATGTGAATATTAAGATTGATGATAAATGTGATGAATGGAATGTTAATCGTGCAGGGAAATTATCAACTAATAAATATAATCGAAATAATGTGATGTATTCTAGTGTCCATTATCATGGTTTTTATGAAGGAAGTATATTTTATGGTAGTAGATTTTATGATTATAATATAATTGATAATTTTATTCAGCAACCAGATCATCAATCACAATTAATAGATGCAGATCCTTTTGTAATAGAAACTTTAGGAAAAATTTTGCATAATGATATGGAGTATTATAGGGGCTTAAAAAAGATTAAAAATAGAAATATAGCAAAACAAGCAGGATTTAGAGGTATGCCATATTTTTTAAAAGTAAATAATACTATTATTAATCAATATAGAATGAGTAGTGGTGAAAGTATGCTTATTTCGCTAATTGATTTTATAAACAACTTAGTTATTAGAGCTAATTCCTATGATAAATTATTCTTTTTGATTGATGAGGTGGAATTAGCATTACATCCAGCAGCAATTGACAGACTGGTATTCTTTCTTAGGGATTTGGTGAAAAACAGTAAACCGGATTTAGTAATATATTTTTCAACACATTCGGCTGAGCTGATTCAACGAATAAAATCAAGAAATATATTTTTGGTTGACAATGATGCAAAAAAAATGGAATTGATTAATCCTTGTTATCCAAATTATGCAGTTAGAAATCTGTATATACCAAATGGGTTTGACTTCCTTATACTGGTAGAAGATGAGTTGGCTAAGGCTTTGGTTGAGAAAATTATAATAAAAAACGGTTTATCAAAGAGTAAGTTGTATTGTGTTTTACCAGCTGGAGGTTGTAATCAAATGATTAAATTACATTCCGACATGGTTACTTATAATGCTCTTGGTGTTGGTAAAAAAATTATCAGTATTTATGATGGTGACGTAAAAGGTAAAATGCCAAAGGATAAAAAATATTCATTGTTACCCAAGACTTTTATACCAATAAATAGCGTAGAAAAATTTTTAAAGAAAAAATGTATTGATGAAAGAGATAAGAAATTTATAAAATGTATAGGTGACAAATATTTTACACAGCGTGACATAAATGATATAATTAATGACTACAACAATGATTCAAGGACAAAAGAAAAGCCTGATAATGATGGGAAAGCTTTTTATAAAGTAATTCTATCTAATTTGAATAAAATCGGCATTGCTGAAGAAAAATTTATCCAGTATTTGTGCGATGATATTTATGAATATGTTGATTTTACTAAGTTTGAAAATACATTGAAAAGACTTATGCAATAAGAAAAGGGGCAAAATCAGAGCACAGGGCGCTTTAAAATTTTCTGTGTATCCAACAGCTTTTGGCAAATAATGCAACAGAGATATTTTCTGGGAGTCCATTTCAAGTTTTGTGTAAACACAAAAAACTGACATATTTAATAACAAGGATAGAACAAGGCAAAATGTTCTATCCTTGTTTATATTATACAGCTAAATTTTATGTTGTCAATGTCTAATTTAATATACGGTTAGCTTGCAAAGCTTCGCCTGATTTAATTTTACAACGCATATTAAATTTGTTTAAAGGTTTATATTTTACTTTTTTTACTTTATATGTTTAGAATTAAATATTCTGACGGGCAGTTCTATTGGATTAATTGTTTCAAGTACTTTAGCCGTGTAGTAGGCATCACCCAGGGCATTATGAAAATGCTTATTTTCATCAATAGTAATGTTAAGGGCATCTACAGCATTTTTTAGTCCTATAGCACCGCCTCGGCTGTAGTTTAAGTATTTGGTTGCTATTTTTTGTATGTCAACGTACTTAATAATTATTGGCGGCTCCATAATCTGATTAAAGGTTATGTTTCTGAAAAGAGCCTTAATATCGCTGTACCCCCATGTGCCAAGAACTGTATCATCGCCAAGAAAATACCTGAACTTGGAATAAGCCTCTCTAAAACGCGGAGCAAAGCTGAAATCCTCTGTTTTAAATCCTGTGATTTTCTCAACATAGGGATGTATTTGAGGGTATAAGGTAGGCTTGATATAAATATTAAATTTATCGACAACTTTATAGTTATCGTTTACTTTTACAGCACCTATTTGTATAATTTCAAACCTGCAGTTTGGGTTAGGCTCAGTCACACTGATGCCGTCACCAAAGTCAAAGGCCTGATTAAATTCCAAATCAATGACAGTTAACATAATTACTCCTATTCCGTAATAACCTTTTTAGCAATTTCAGCAAAGGCTTTTACTGCTTTAGTTCTGTAGGCACCCTCCCTGTAGGCAATAACAAGTGTCCAATTTAAATCATGAGGTAATGTATAATATTTAGGCGGCTTTGTAAGCCCCGCAAACTTAACTGAAAATTCGGGAACAAAGCTAAATCCCATACCTGCTGCAGATAACCTGAGAGAAGTTTCAATACTTGCCGTTTCGAGTAAAATCTTGGGTTTAATATTTTCAGCCGTAAAAACCGTATCGGCAATTTGTCTTAGTCTTTGGCTGGGATGAAGAAGAATAAATTGTTCATCAGCTATGTCATTTAAAGACAATTGGGGGAACTCTGCACTTGTGTCAACGTGACTTGGCGGAATATAATCAGGCGGTGCAGCAATATATATGTTTTCCTTTACAATAGGTTCATATTCAATTCCCTTAGATTTAATAGGCAGATTAAGCATACAGACATCAACCTGTCCTCTTAAAAGCATATCCTCAAGCTCTGAAGAGGTTCTCTCAGTAATTATGAGTTCGATACCGGGATAAATTTCTTTAAAAACAGGCAATATTGCCGGAAGAGGATTATTGGCTTTTGAAGGAGTAAGACCTATATTTACTCTGCCTATTTTTAAATCAGAAATATCATCAAAATTCTTTCTCATATTTGTAACAATATTCATAATAGATTTGACTGAATTAATATATAACTCACCTTCAAACGTAAGTGAAAGGGGTATGGTATTTCTGTCAAAAAGAGTTACGCCTAATTGTCCTTCAAGTCTGTTAATATATTGACTGAGGGATGGCTGTGATATAAAAAGTTTTTTGGCCGCCTTTGAAAAACTGCGTTCTTCGTTAATAGTGAGAACGTACTCAAATTCCTTTAAATCCATTAAAATTCCTCCTTATAGGAAAAGGCTTATAAATAGTATATAAGAAATAGTATTTTCAATTATTTTGTCTTTATAGTACAATAAATTATATATAATTACAAGTAAATTATCGAAAATTTTTAAAAAATTTGCAGGAGGTAATGTTAAAATGAGCAGATTTGACGAAATTAATGAGCTTATCGCCAAAATGCAGGAAGCACCGACCTTAGCCAAAGAAAGACTTGAAAAGCTTTTTGATGAAAACAGTTTTGTTGAGCTTGGTGCATTTAATACGGATGCCGGAGTTGTTACAGGCTATGGTACTATAAGAGGAAAGCTTGTTTATGCTTTTTCTCAGGAGGGTGCGGTTAATACAAAGCATGCTAATAAGATAGCTAATGTATATACCCTTGCTCTTAAAATGGGTTGTCCTGTTGTGGCTGTTATGGATTCCAAGGGCGTTGCCATTGAAGATGGCTTTGGCACCTTTGATGCTTATGGTGTTATGTTTAAGAGTCAGGCTGCTGCAAGTGGTGTAATTCCGCAGATTAGCATTGTTTTAGGTAATTGTTTGGGCGTAAGTACATTTTTACCTACATTATCAGATTTTGTTATTATGCCAAAGGAAAACGCCAAAATGTTTTTGTTAAGTCCTTCTGTATATGCGGGATTGGACGGCAAGGCCTCAACTTATGAAACGGTCGGCGGTGCAGAAGCTCTTTCTCAAAAGGGATTGGTGCATTTTGAGTGTGAAAATGATGCTCAGTGCTTTGAAAGAGTACAGGAGCTTATTGAATTACTTCCTGCCAATAATCTTGATGACTACAGTGTGGCTGCTGTTACTGATGATTTGAACAGAACAGACGAATCTCTTAATTCAATAGTTCCTGAAGATAATACTACTGAAATTGATATGAAAGCTATTATTACTTCAGTTGCTGATAACTTTAGATTTACAGAGGTTAGTGCAAATTATGCACCAAATATAATTTCAGGATTTATAAGACTTGATGGTATCACAACAGGTGTTATTGCAAATGTTGGTAATATTGATATTGATGCGGTTAAAAAAGCCGGTGAGTTTGTAAATATCTGTGATGCTTTTAACATTCCTCTTGTAACATTTACTGATGTTGAAGGCTACAGCAATTTACACATTGATGCACAAAGTGATGTTATAAAGTACAGTGCAAAGCTTGCCTTTGCCTTTGCCAACGCAACTGTACCCAAGATTAATGTTGTTGTGAGAAACGGCATTGGAAACGCTTATCTTATTATGAATTCAAAGCATATCGGTGCGGATATTGTTTATGCATGGCCTTCAGCAGATATTGCTCTTTTAAGCAAAAAAGCTGCTACTAAGGTGTTAGGATTAAATGAAAAGTATTATAGCGAAATTTCAACACCTTATCAGATTGCTGCTGATGGTTATATTGATGGCGTCATAATTCCTGCCAATACCAGAAAGAGAATTTTAATTGCTCTTGAAATGCTATTGACCAAGAGAGAAAATACTGTTGCTAAAAAGCATGCAAGTATAGAATTCTAAGAGGTGATATTATGGATTGGTTAGCAGAAGGTCTTATGGTTACAATTTTGGGAATATCTACTGTATTTGCAGTGCTTATATTTATTAGCTTAATATTATCTGCTTTTGGTATGGTTACAAACAAAGCAGGTAATAAGAAAGGGGTAAATAAGCCTGTTTTAAATACAAATATTGTCAAGGCACCTAAGACTGAGGAAAATAAATTAAATGATGATATGGAATTAATAGCTGTTATAACTGCTGCCATTGCCGCAAGTGAAAGGGCAAAAGGCCGAAATATCAGTCCCGACAAGCTTGTGGTAAGAAGATTAAAAAGAGTCAGTGCTTGGAATAAAGAAGCTATCAATGAACAGCAAAACAGTTTATTTTAGGAGGAATTAAAAATGAAAAATTATAGAATCACTGTAAATGGAAACACATATGATGTTCAGGTTGAGGAATTAGGTAAAGGCATGTCAGCATATACAGCACCTGCCGTTCCAACTACGCCTGCGCCTGCAGCAGTTTCAGCACCTGCACCTGCAGAACCTGCCGCTCCGGCATCAGCACCTGCAGCGGGAGGAACAGATGTTACTTCACCGATGCCGGGCAACATACTTGATATTAAGGTAAATGTCGGTGACAAAGTGACTGCTAATCAGGTAGTGGTTGTATTAGAGGCTATGAAGATGGAAAATGATATTGTTACTCCTGCTGCCGGTACGGTTGCTTCAATCAATGTAACTAAGGGTCAGGCTGTTAACTCAGGTGATGTACTTATTACTGTTGCTGAATAATCCCTTAGGAGGCATGAAATATGTTTAGTATGTTAGGAGATGCTGTGCTTGAGTTTCTTTCCAATTCGGGCTTTGCACAGTTTTTTGTAGGAGATAATTATAAATTCCTTATAATGATTGCGGTTGCTTTGTTTTTTTTGTATCTTGCTATTGCAAAGAAGTTTGAGCCTCTTTTGCTGCTGCCTATTTCATTTGGTATGCTGTTAGCTAATTTGCCAAACAGCGGACTTATGAATGAGCCTGTTAAGGAATTGATAAATGTAATTGGCGTTGATACTGCTTCACAAATGCCATATCTGGCACAAGTACCCGGAGAAACTGTTTCTAATGGCGGTTTATTGTGGTATATTTTTCAGGGTGATGAGCTGGGAATATTCCCTCCCCTTATATTTATGGGTGTTGGTGCCTTAACGGATTTTGGTCCTCTTATTGCAAACCCTAAGAGTTTACTTCTTGGTGCTGCTGCCCAGTTTGGAATTTTTGCGGCATTTTTAGGTGCTCTTGCTTTGGGCTTTACACCGGAGGAGGCTGCTTCTATTGGTATTATCGGCGGTGCTGACGGCCCTACGGCAATTTTTACTACCACTCAGCTTGCCCCTCATCTCTTATCCAGAGTAACAGTAGCAGCGTATTCATATATGGCTCTTATTCCTATTATTCAGCCTCCTATTATGAAGGCTTTGACTACAAAAGAGGAAAGAGCAATAAAAATGGAGCAGTTAAGAACTGTATCACAAAAGGAAAAAATTCTTTTCCCGATTATTACAGCCATGCTTGTAATTCTTATTTTACCTGACACTGCATCACTTATAGGTATGCTTATGTTAGGTAATCTTTTCAGAGAATCAGGGGTTACTCAGAAGCTTGCAACTCATGCATCTGAGGCTTTAATGTATATTATAAGTATTTTTATTGGTATAAGTGTGGGTGCCACAACAAGGGCAGATCAGTTCTTACAGCTTGAAACCATCAAGATTTTGCTGCTTGGTCTTGCTGCTTTTGCTTTTTCAACTGCGGCAGGTGTGGTTTTCGGTAAGGTTATGTGTAAGCTTACAGGCGGTAAGGTTAATCCCCTTATTGGTGCAGCCGGCGTATCTGCTGTTCCTATGGCAGCAAGAGTTGCCCAAAAGGTTGGTCAGGAGGAAAATCCTAACAACTACCTTCTTATGCACGCAATGGGTCCTAATGTTGCCGGTGTAATCGGTTCAGCTATTGCATCAGGTATTTTCTTATCACTTTACAGATAAAGGGAGGTTTTTTTATGGCTAAGCCTATAAAGATTTGTGACTGTACATTAAGAGATGGTCAGCAGTCATTAATTGCTACAAGAATGAGAATAGAGGATATGCTTCCTGTCCTGGATAAAATGGATAAGGTTGGTTTTGGTGCCCTTGAAGTATGGGGAGGAGCTACCTTTGATTCATGCTTAAGATATTTAAGGGAAGATCCTTGGGAAAGACTTAGAAAATTCCGTTCAGCTTTTAAGAACACTAAGTTACAGATGCTCCTAAGAGGACAGAATATATTGGGCTACAGACATTATGCTGATGATGTTGTGGATGCTTTTGTAAGAAAGAGTATTGAAAACGGTATAGATATTTTAAGAATATTTGATGCCCTTAATGACGCAAGAAATCTTGAAACTGCAGTTAAAGCTGTTAAAAAAGAAAACGGTGCTCATGCTCAGCTTGCTATAAGCTATACTTTAAGTGATGTTCATACTCTTGAGTATTATGTAAAGCTTGCAAAGAGCTACAGAGATTTAGGTGCGGATTCGATTTGTATTAAGGATATGGCAGGTCTTTTATTGCCGCAGCCAGCTTATGACCTTGTTAAGGCTATTAAGGAAGAAATTAACCTTCCTGTAGAAGTACACAGCCATTATACAAGCGGTGTGGCTGCAATGACTTATATGAAGGCTATTGAGGCAGGTGCCGATATTATTGATACTGATATGTCACCGCTTAGTATGGGTACTGCACAGCCTGCAACGGAAGTTATGGTGGCTGCTTTAAAGGGTACAGAGTATGATACAGGTCTTGATGAAAATTTATTAAAGGAAATTTCTGATTACTTTAAGCCAATCAGAGAAGAGGCTATTGAAAGCGGTCTTTTAAGCCCCAAGATGCTTGCAGTTGATATTGCAACTCTTCTTTATCAGGTTCCCGGAGGTATGCTTTCAAACCTTGTAAGTCAGTTAAAGGGTGCTAATGCAGAGGATAAATACGATGAGGTATTAAAGGAAATTCCTAAGGTTAGGGCTGATCTTGGATATCCTCCGCTTGTAACTCCGTCAAGTCAGATTGTCGGTACTCAGGCAGTATTAAATGTGCTTATGGGTGAAAGATATAAGATGGTTCCAAAGGAAACAAAGGATATTGTAAGAGGTATGTATGGCAGAACTCCGGTGCCTATTTCTGAGGAAATAAGGAAGAAAATTATTGGTGATGAAGAGCCTGTTACCTGCAGACCTGCTGATAATATTGCTCCTGAGCTTGAAAAGATTGAAGCTGAAATGAGAGATTATAAGGAAAAGGAAGAGGATGTATTAAGTTATGCACTTTTCCCTCAGCAGGCTTTGGAGTTCTTTAAGTTCAGACAGGCTCAGAAGTTTGGTATTGATCCGAATTTAGCTGATGTTGACAATAAGGTTTATCCGGTTTAAACAATGCAATTATAAAATTCCCCTGACGGGGCAATTTCATTGAGTTAATAATAGTGAAAAAGAATCAAGTTTAGCAATAGACTTGGTTCTTTTTTTGTGCAGATGTAAGAAATAAACATATGCTATGCAGGAGGAGTCATATTTTTTTTAGCTTCAGCTTATAAAAAAATATGTCTGAAGTGTTTAATTTTTATATTTTATGTTAAAAAAATTATGTTTATGGCAATAAAATATCAAGAAATAATATTTTAATTGTTAAAGAGTATTAATTTATTTTTAGTACTTGACAATACATAGTAGTTGGTGTAAAATAATAGCAGAAGGGAGGGATTGTATGAATGTGCAATTCAAAAAAGGTGTTCTGGAGCTTATAGTTCTGCTTTCCGTTGTTAAAAAGGATATGTATGGATATGAGCTTGTGGCAGAGGTATCTAAGATTGTGGATGTAAACGAAGGGACGATATATCCTTTGCTTAAAAGACTTACAAATGAACACTATTTTGAAACATATCTGAAAGAATCAACCGAAGGACCTCCAAGAAAGTATTATCATTTAACAGAAGGCGGAAAGATATATACAAACAATCTTAAAAAAGAATGGCTTGAATTCTTTGAAAAGGTATACGAATTTATAAAGGAGAGTGACATAAATGAATAAAAAAGAATTTGTAAACTATCTTGAAAACAGGTTATCCGTTTTAAATAAAAATGAAAGAGAAGATATTATAAGTGAGTATGTTCAGCATATAGATAATAAGCTGAAGGAAGGACTTACAGAAAAAGAAGCTGTTGAAACTTTGGGCAGCATTGAGGATATGGTAAGAGAAATATTGTCAGCTTATAATGTAGACCCTGATTATGGAAATAAAGAGGAAAATGAAATTAATACTGTTGTTACAGGTATTTTCAGCAGGTTTATGGGAATAATCAAGGCAATTGGCGATTATATTTTAGGACAGCATGCTTTAACATTGCTTAAGCTGGTTATTAAGACCTTAGTTATTTTCTTTGTACTTTGGATTTGTTTTATGATAGGTTTGGGAATAGCTTCGATTTTTGGGGAAATGGTTGGAGAGGTTATCGGTGCGTGGGACTTTGTCAGATTTGTTGTCAGATTAATTTACATAATTATAGCTTTACCAACAGTTATTTATATCTTTATAAGATTTTTAGCTTTTAATATTTACGGAGGAAAAGAAAAATTTGAAAGCCTTAAAGCAGAAGAAAATATAAAAAACAAGGCAACTGAAATAAAGGATTCCATAAATGATAAAGCGGCGGAAATAAAAGAAACAATCAATACAAAAAGGAACAACAGAGTAAGGCAAAAAGCAAATAAAATTTTTGATATTAATGCTGATTACAGCTTTTCAAATATAATTAAAAAGAGTTGGGATATTGCTTTTAAGGCATTTATAATTATGTGTAAGGCTGCTTTAATTATGTGCCTTATACCTTGTGTAATGACACTTGTGTTTACTGTTATTGCTTTTGGCGCTCTGCTTATATTTACAATATTAGGTTATCCTTTAATGGGAGCTGCTATAGCCTGCCTTGGATTCAATATGGCTGGAATATCATTATTGCTCATTATTGTAAGGATTGTATTTTTTAATAAAAAAGGGGTGGCAGATAATGAATAAATTTTATAAAATTACAATAATTTGTATTATTGCAGGACTTGTGCTTATGGGTATAGGTGCGGCAATGCTGTTATTGGGGATAAACAGTTTTACATATATAGGAAATAAAAATACAGATGACGGTGAAATGCTTACAAAAAGTATAGAACTTCAGCTTCCTGATAACTTAGCAAAAATTTATAAAGATGCATATGGACAATTTTTAAATTTAGTTATAGATGAAGGCTTAGAAGGAAACAATGCTGTGCTGGATGTTGCTTATTCTTCAAAGGAAGAAGTTGAGGTAACATATACATTTAAAGACAATTATTATTTATATAACAGATACACTGAAAATTTTTCTAAATACCCTGTTAATAATTTTAGTGTGTATTTGGACAGAGATGTGGTAAAACATAAGAACGAATTTGAACTGTTTAAGGAAATTATGGGCGACTTTAAGGAAAAGAAAATCTATAATTATAATGAGTATGGTTCTGAACCAAAATTAATATTAAGGGTTTCAAAAGACGGATATGAAAGATTTGCAGAAGTTCCCGAAGGTTATGATCTCTACAGTTACAGCGGTTACATGGAGGAAATGAAGAACAGGGAAGAAGAAAAGAAAGCAAGGCAGGAGGCTATTCGTGAACAATATGACCTTGAGGATAATGATAATTCATATAGTGAATTAACGGACGCTGAAGAGCATGGAGATAATGAGGATATATTATCTGATGATTAATTTTGGAAAGTAAATATAGGTAAAGGGATTTCTGTTAAGGATATCCCTTTTTATATTGGAAAGTTGTAATTAAAGGATAAAAAATCACCTTGTAAAAGCTCCGGACTTATGATATCATTAAGTGATAACAGGCATCTTTTGTATTTTTTTGTGCCTGAGTTTGTTTTTAAGAGGTGTGTTTGTGAGCAATATAAAATTTTTGAGCAGACCTTCTGCTACGGTAATAGATAATGATTTTATAGATAATTATATGGCTTCTGCCCCAAGTCCTGTGTTTTCTTTGATTTACATATTTGCTTACAGGTGTGCTTTAGCTGATATTTCCGTTTCAAACAGTGAAATTGCAAAAAAGTTTAATGTAATTGAAAGTGATGTTATAAAGGCGTGGAGATATTGGAAATCTGTGGGACTTATAAATACGGGAGGTACAAAGGAAGAGCCTTTTATTGAGTTTGTGCAGATAAATAATACCGAAGAGGCTTTGTCAGCTCTTGAACCTAAGACTGAAAAAAACTATGATAAAACAAGAGTTGTGGTTTCAAAGCCTGTATTAAATCCAAGTGATATAGCAGATATTATAGCAGAAAATCCCGATGTTGATGAGCTTTTGAAGGCTGCAGAGGGAATAAAGGGCAAGCCCCTTTCTCCGAAAGAAACAGAGCTTATAGTATGGATGTATCAGAGCCTTGAGCTGCCGGTTGAAGTTATATTTATGCTTTTAACCTTTTGTTATAAAAATAATAGGCCTCCAAGATATATGGAGAAAACTGCCCTTGATTGGGTTGAAAAAGGTATACTTACAAGTGAGGCGGCAGGCAGCTATTTAAGTTTTTATAATAATTATGGTAAAGTTTTAAAGTTTTTTGGTGTTACAGACAGGTCAGCATCATCCAGTGAAAGAAATTATATTGATAAATGGATTACTGAGTGGAAAATGTCCCTTGAACTTATTGAGCTGGCAGCTAAAAGGACTGTTGAAAATACGGGAAAGACAGCTTTTTCTTACTGTAATAAAATTCTTGAAACATGGTATAAGTCAGGACTTAAAACAGTTAAAGAAATTGAGAACTCTGAGGCTGAATTTGTAAATAAAAACAATAAGGGAAATAAGCAGAATACTTTGCCTCAGCAGCCAAAGGGTGTTTTTAATAATTATAATCAAAAGGTTTACAGTGCGGATGAAATTGCTGAAATTCTAAAAAGAAAGGGAAATGGACAGTAATGAACAAAAGTGAAATATATTCTGAAATCTTTGAAGAATATTCTAAAGAAAAACGTGAGGCTGAAAAGAGTGCGGAACAATTAAAGGATAAGCTGTATAATAAAATTCCGAGATTAAGAGAAATTGAAAACGAAATCAGCTTGAAAGGTGTTGAGCTTTTTAAAAGTGCCGTCAGCGGCGGTGATTTGCAAAAATTTGAAGAATTTAAAAATACATGTAATAAACTGAAGCAGGAAAGACAAAATATATTAAAGAGGCTTGGAATGACGGAAAATGCTTTGGAGCCGCAGTATAAGTGCAAAACTTGTAAGGATACCGGAATGGTAGATAATAAAAAATGTAAATGTTTTAATAAAAGGATTGCTGAAAAATATTATCAGTTGTCTAATATAGGTACTGTTTTAAATAAGGAAAATTTTAATAATTTTAATTATAACTTATTTTCTAAAAATATTTTAGAGGATGGATTATCACCTTATGAAAATATAAAAAACATTTCAAGAGAAGCTTTATTTTCTGTTGAGAATATAGATAATGCTCCGCTTAATATGCTTTTTTACGGACATTCAGGTTTGGGCAAAACATTTATGTGTAATTGCATTGCAAAGGCACTTATGGATAGGGGATATTTCGTAATTTATATGAGTGCATACAAACTTTTTACAACCATGACCAAGGTAAGGTTTAACAATGCCACTGAGGCGGAAATTGAAAATGCACGGCTGCCTGAGGAATGTGATTTGCTTGTAATTGATGATTTGGGTACGGAAGGAGTAAACAGCAGTACTGTGCCTGAGTTTTTTGATATATTAAATACAAGATTAAGAGCAAACAAGTCAATACTTATTTCAACTAATTTGGATTTGCCTGACATTGGGGTAATATATAGTGAGAGAGTATTATCAAGAATATTAGGTAATTTTAAGGTTTTCAAATTTATAGGGAATGATTTGAGGATGCATTAACAATATTTAACAAAAAAAAGTGTAAAATGGAAGTTTATTTGTTAATTTTAGCTTTTATCTATTGAAATTACTTCTAAAGTATGTTATACTATAACCAATTATAATGGTAAATAGGCGGTTACTATTAATCCTTGGGATTTAATATGCCAAACAGAATCGGAGGTATAACTATGATAGAAGCAGTCAGCTGCGGAGGCGTAGTAATCCATAACGGCAAGGTTCTGTTGCTTTATAAAAACCAAAATGGAAGATATATGGGCTGGGTTTTGCCTAAAGGCACTGTAGAAAGCGGCGAAACTTATAAACAGACAGCCCTGAGGGAGGTAAAAGAGGAAACTGATTCTGATGCTGAAATTGTAAAATATATCGGTAAGACTCAGTATACTTTTAGAGGAGCCAATGATATTGTAAATAAAACTGTACATTGGTATCTTATGATTACTGATTCATTTTATTGCAAGCCGCAGGCAGAGGAGTTTTTTGCCGATGCCGGCTTTTATAAGCAACATGAGGCTTATTATCTGTTAAAGTTCCATGATGAAAAACAGATAATGAGAAGAGCCTTTATGGAGTATAATGATTACAGAAACAAGGAACAAAAATTTAAAAAATACGATTTTAAGGGGGTATAACTATGAAAGCAGAATTTGCACTTGACGAAATCAGAAGATTAATTAAAAGAAATGAAAAGGATAACAGAATCAGGACTCTTGTATTTATAATAGCAGGCATAGCTGTTGTTGTGGGCGTTATTGTTTTGATTTTATCTAAGATTAAGAGTCAGCCTGGTTATGAATATGATGATTGGTCTGAGCTTGATGATATGGATTATGATGATTATGACGATTTCGATGATTATGATGACTATGATTACGAAGATGAGGATTTTGATGATGTTGACTTAGAGGATTCTGAGGACAGTTTGGAAATCTGATTGCTGTTTAAGGCTGTCAATGACAGCCTTATTTAATTTAGGAGGTAAAATATGTTATTCAAAAAGGTATTGACATGTGTTATGTCAGCTGCAATGGTTTTTAGCGGTATGGGAGTTGTAAATACTATGGCGGAAGAAAGTAAAAAGATTTTTATAGTAGGAGATTCAACAGCCTGTGAATATGGCAGTGATGATAATTATGCAGTGCCAAGAGCAGGGTGGGGTATGTACTTAGGTGAGTATGCACCAAATGCTGAAGTTATTGACCTTGCCAAGTCAGGCAGAAGTTCAAAAAGTCTGACTGTTGAGGAAGAATATCAGACTCTTTTATCTGAAATTGGCGAGGGTGATTATCTTTTAATTCAGTTTGGTCACAATGATGCAAAGAAGTCAAGTGAGGAAGACTTAAAGAACAGATATACTGACCCTGAAGGTGATAAGGATACAGAAGGCTCATTTAAGAATTCACTTTATACAAATTACATAAAAGCTGCACAGGATAAGGGTGCTGTACCTATATTGCTTACACCTATTGCAAGACGTTCCTTTGATGAAGAAGGGAATGTAAAAGATACTCACGGACTTTATGATGATGCAATAAGAGAGCTTGGAGAGGAGTTAAATGTTCCTTGCGTTGATGTTACTAAGATTACAACGGAATTATATCAGGAGTTGGGATTTAACGGTACTGCTGCTTTTCATGCTATTTACAAGGATGTTACAAAGGGTGACAAGGGGCATGACAACACACACTTAAATCATTATGGTGCCAAGATGATTGCTTATGGCATAGCAAAAGGTCTTTCAAATGTAAATGGAATAAAGGACCGGATTGCTTTTTCAGGCGGTGCAGACAGTAATCTTGTAACAAGAGCGGAATTTACATATCAGATTATAAGACTTATTGGTGAGGCATATGAAGGTAAGGCTGAAAGCTGTTTTCCTGATGTAGATGTACTCAGTGTTGATACTACGGCTATTTCTGCAGCAAAGAAGCTTGGAATTGTAACAGGTGATGATAAGGGTAATTTTAATCCAGGGAAGGTAATTAATTTACAGGAAATGTGTACTATTACAGCAAGAGCATTAAAGACAGCAGGTGTTGAGCTTAATACTGACAAATCTGTTTTAAGCAAATTTAATAAGGCTGATGAGTTAAAGCCTTATGCAGAGGAGAGTATGGCTGCTTTATTAAATTTATGGGGTGATGTTATACCATCCTTTGCAAATCCAAGAGAAATAATGGATAATGGGTCTGCTTATACATTATACAGTCTTGTTTATGATGAAATTAACGATGCTGATGAAAATGCGGAAGCACAGTCAATTGATGAAATTGAAAAGGTAGAATAATGCTAAAAGCCCCTTTAGTGGGCTTTTAGATATTTATGGGCATTTTATTGCCATAATTTATTTTAATAAACAGTTGAATTATGGCTTATTTTGTGTTATCATAAATTCAAATGTATTTTAGGAGGACTTTATAATGAAAGGTATTATTACTGTTTTGGGCAAGGATCAGGTTGGCATTATTGCTAAAGTTTGTGCTTACCTTGCTAAGGATGGAATTAACATTTTAGATATATCTCAGACTATTGTTTCAGGCTGGTTTAATATGATGATGGTTGTTGATTTATCAACAAGCTGTCACAGGTTTGAAGAGGTTGTTGCGGAGCTTAAGAAATTAGGCGAGGAAATTGGTGTTGATATCAGACTTCAAAGAGAAGATATTTTCAACTCTATGCATCGTATTTAATGCATCGCATCTGATTTTTTGAATTCGGAGGTTAATTATGATTTCACGTGTTGAAGTTCAGGAAACTAACAAAATGATTCAGGAGGCTAACCTTGATGTAAGAACTATTACAATGGGTATCAGCTTAATGGATTGTATAGATTCTGACATTAAAAAGCTTACTACTAAAATTTATGATAAAATAACTAAAAATGCATATAATCTTGTTAAGACAGGTGATGAAATCGGTACAGAATTTGGTGTGCCTATTGTTAATAAGAGAATTTCCGTTACACCTATTGCTCTTGTTGGCGGAAGCTGCGGTTCTTCAGCTTATATTGAAATTGCAAAGACTCTTGACAGAGCTGCCAAAGAGGTTGGTGTAAATTTTATAGGCGGTTATTCTGCTCTTGTGCAGAAGGGCTGTACTAAGGGTGACAGAGATTTAATAAACAGTATACCTGAGGCTCTTAGTATTACTGAGAGAATTTGTTCAAGTATTAATGTTGGCTCTTCAAGAAGCGGTATTAATATGGATGCTGTTAAGCAAATGGGTCAGACTATTAAAGAAATGGCTTTTCTTACTAAGGATCAAGGCTCTATTGCCTGTGCCAAGTTTGTTGTGTTCTGTAATGCCGTTGAGGACAATCCTTTTATGGCAGGTGCTTTCCATGGTGTTGGTGAAAGAGATTTGGTTATTAACGTTGGTGTAAGCGGTCCGGGGGTTGTAAAGCGTGCTCTTGAAGATGTCAGAGGCGCTGACTTTGAAACTGTTTGTGAAACAGTTAAAAAGACTGCATTTAAGATTACAAGAGTCGGTCAGCTTGTTGCTCAGGAGGCAAGTAAGAGATTGGGCGTGCCTTTTGGCATTATTGACCTTTCACTTGCTCCCACCCCTGCTGTTGGTGACTCTATTGCTGAAATTTTTAATGAAATGGGTCTTGAGCAGGCCGGTGCTCCGGGTACTACTGCAGCCCTTGCTATGCTTAATGACAATGTTAAAAAGGGCGGAGTAATGGCAAGCTCATATGTGGGAGGTCTTTCAGGTGCCTTTATTCCTGTAAGTGAGGACCATGGTATGATTGACGCAGTTAATGCGGGTGCATTAACTCTTGAAAAACTTGAGGCTATGACCTGTGTTTGTTCGGTAGGTCTTGATATGATTGCTATCCCCGGGGATACTTCTGCTGAAACAATTTCAGGAATTATTGCTGATGAAATGGCTATTGGCATGGTTAATAACAAAACTACTGCTGTAAGGGTTATACCTGTAATAGGTGCTAATATTGGTGATACAGTTGAGTTTGGCGGTCTTTTGGGTTATGCTCCTGTTATGCCTGTTAATAAGTTCAGCTGTGAAGCCTTTATTAAGAGAGGCGGCAGAATTCCTGCGCCTATCCACAGCTTTAAGAATTAATTTAATAAAATGATACTTATACCCTCATATTTTCTCAATATGGGGGTAAAATATATTTAAGGGAAATTTTGAGGTGTGTAATATGAATTGTGATAAAGTTTTGTATTTTTTTGAGAAAATAAATGAAATACCAAGAGGCTCAGGCAACGAAAAAGCTATAAGTGACTATTTGGCTGCATTTGCCAGGGAAAGAGGGCTTTGGGTACACCAGGATAAAGCTAATAATGTAATTATAAAAAAGCCCGGCTCAAAGGGTTATGAAAATCATGGAGCTGTAGTGATACAGGGGCATATGGATATGGTTTGTGAAAAAAATCCTGATGTTATTCATGATTTTGAAAAGGATCCTATAAAAGTAATATATGACGGTGACTTTATACATGCCGACGGGACAACATTAGGTGCAGATGATGGGATTGCTGTTGCAATGGCAATGGCGTTGCTTGATGACAAAGAGGCTGTTCACCCTCCTCTTGAAGCGGTTATTACTACTGATGAAGAGGTAGGTATGCTTGGTGCTGCAAATTTGGATACTACTCTTATTGAGGGCAGAAGACTTTTGAATATTGACTCTGAGGAGGAAGGAATATTTACAGCAGGCTGTGCAGGTGGTGTAAAGACGGAATCCGTAATCCCTGTTGAATTTACTGTACCGTCTTATAATAATTTTCTGAAAATAACCGTAACAGGACTTGAAGGCGGACATTCGGGAATTGATATCTGTAAGGAAAGAGCAAATGCAAATAAGGTAATGGCAAGGGTATTAGACAGACTTGTGAATATTGAAAAGGCTGAAATTGCATATGTTATGGGAGGGGCGAAGGATAATGCCATTCCGAGATATGCAGAGAGTGTGGTAGCTTGTAAAGATATTGAAAGCTTAAAAGCTACTGTAAATATTGTTTCTGAAGAGATAAGTGCTGAATATGCCGTTACAGACAGGAATATTGAAATAAATTCAGCTGATACTGAAAGGGCGGAAAGAGTATTTTCAGCTGACAGTGCAAAAAAAATTATTGCGGCAATTATGTTAATGCCAAATGGTATACAGTCAATGAATCTTGATCTGCACATGGCTGAAAGCTCAAATAACATTGGCGTAGTAAAAATGAAAGAGGATTCTGTAGCCTTAATATGTGCAGTAAGAAGCTCAGTTATTACAAGAAAGAATTATATTAAAACTCAGATAGAAGAGCTTACAAAGCTATGCGGAGGTATTACAGAAAGTCATGGTGATTATCCTGCATGGGAATATAAGGTTAAATCTCCGTTAAGAGACTTATTTATTGAGGTTTACAAGGATTGTTACAATGAAACTCCAAAAGTGGAAACTGTTCATGCAGGCTTGGAATGTGGTTTAATTGCGGAAAAGGTGCCTGATATGGATATGATATCATTTGGCCCTAATCTTTTTGATATTCATACTCCAAAGGAAAGAGCAAGCATTTCTTCCATTGAAAGAGTCTGGAATTTTTTATGTCAGGTTCTTGCAAGAATGTAGGGGAAGCATTTATTTGAAGGAGAGTATATGAATTTACCTTGGGACAAAAGTTATTTTAAGGTTTGCTTTTATGCCATATTTACTTTTATATGTATATATATTGCTAAAAATGCTATTGATGGAATTGTGTATACATTTGTAAATCTTGGTGATATTTATACCTTTATTATGGAAATTATTAAGAAAATATGTTCAGTATTTTCAATAATAATTGCAGGCTTTATTATAGCTTATGTTTTGAAGCCCATGGTCAGAATGACAGCCGATAAAACAGGTTTAAAAAGAGCCGCATCTGTAGGTGTGGTTTTTTTTCTGTTAATTATTGCAATTATTTTAATATCGGTTTTAATTATATACAGTGTTGATTACAGAGAGCTTAGTCATAATATAAAAAAATACAGTGAAAATATAAACAATATTTATAATAGTATTATAAGCTTCTTTAAAAGATATAATTTGTATTATTTTGAGAGTGTCTTTGATAGTATTAATAATTTGTTTTATAATTATGTTAAAACATTGTGTGACAATATTATAAATATTTCAAGAGAATTCATAAGCAAGCTTGTAACACTTCTGCTTAGTATTGTTGTTGCATTTTATATGCTAAGGGATGAGGAAAAAATTTTGATAAGGCTTAATAAATACTCAGATGTATTTATTGGTGAAAGGTGGAGTGAAAGGCTGCGGCAGCTTATTACAGATATCAACAGTGTATTCAGCGGATATTTAAGAGGACAGCTTACAGACGGTTTGATTATGGCAGCTTTAATAAGTCTGGGATTGTCTGTCATAGGTGTTCCTTTTTCTGTTGTAATTGGTTTATTTAGCGGATTTTCCAATATAATTCCTTATTTTGGTTCAATTATTGGATTTATACTTTCTGTGGGAATGGCATTAATAAGCGGTGAGCCTGTAAGAGCGGTTTATGCTGCTGTTCTTGTAGTAGCATTACAGCAGATTGACGCAATATTTATTGTGCCGAAGATAGTGGGGGATAGTGTAAAGCTGAGCCCTGTAATGGTAATAATAAGTCTTGCTGTTGCAGGCAAGCTGTTGGGAATAGTGGGAATGATATTTGCCGTGCCGACAGTAGCCGTATTTAAATTGAGACTTGACAGATATTGCGATGGGAGATGCGAAAATGGAAAATCACATAGAGAAAGAATTGAAAAGAATTGAGACAAGAGAAAAGGCTATTGATAAAAAGACCGGTATAATTGAGAAAAAAGTAAACTCCGTTATGAATAAAGTTGAAGATAAAATTCCTGATGATTTAATGGAAAAACTGGAAACGGCTTTTTATAAAGGTTTTAAGGTTGTGTTTGAAAAGGGAATGGGAATA
This sequence comes from Clostridia bacterium, assembly GCA_030524425.1. Taxonomy (GTDB): domain Bacteria; phylum Bacillota; class Clostridia; order Lachnospirales; family CAG-274; genus Gallispira. The sequence continues at coordinate 21,159 of JAUNGN010000026.1, forward strand.
ATAGACAAAACATATGATAAAGAAAACAGGAGTATGGATTTCAGAGCGTATAAAGCTATTATAGATAAAGATAATGAGGCTCTTATACATTTGAGAAAAAGGCTGAATAAAAGTCTTAAAAGGGATTTGGCGTTTACTGCTGCTGAGGGTACAGGATTGGGCATTCTTGGTATTGGCTTGCCTGATATTCCTGTTTTTATCGGCGTTGTTCTAAGAAGTATATATAAAATTGCCTCAACTTATGGCTTTGATTATAGTAATGACATTGAAAAATGTTATATATTAAAGCTGATTTCGGGAGCTATGACAAGAGGAGAGGAAAGAGAAAGAACTGATAAGCAGATAAGAAGAATGGAATACCTTATAGATAACAATATTTATGAAAGCGATCTTGACAGAGAAATGAAAAGGACTGCAGGTGTTATGGCTAATGAGCTTCTGACATTTAAATTTGTGCAGGGAATGCCTGTAGCAGGTGTAGTTGGGGGATATATTAATGTAAAGGTGCTTAACAGGATTGTTATATACTCACATTTGAAGTATGAACGCAGGTGTCTTGAAAGATTATAATTATATTAAAAATAACTTTGTATAATCAGAAATGGTATTTTGCCATTTCTTTTTTATATACTCCCATTTTTTTTATTGAAGTTAAGGGAATATTGAGTTATACTTAAATTAAATATGAAAAAATTAACATATTACCAATGAGGTGTGTTTTATGAATATAATTATTGTTGGCTGCGGTAATGTTGGATATGTTTTGTCCGAGGCATTGAGCAGAGAAGGTCATGAAATTACTTTAATAGATACTGATACGGAAAGACTTAGGTTTGTTGCTGATACTCTTGATATTCAGGGGGTCGGAGGAAATGGAATATCCTATGATGTTCTTATGGAGGCAGGAATTGACAATGCTGATTTGTTTATAGCAGTGACAAATGAGGATGAGGTCAATATGCTGGGCTGTCTGATGGCTAAGAAAATCGGTAACTGCAAGACTATTGCAAGAGTCAGAAACCCTCAGTATTATGAGGATATTAAGCATATAAAGGAAGAGCTTGGCTTATCAATGTATGTAAATCCCGAAAGGGAGGCTGCAAAGGAAATGGCAAGGCTTATTCAAATTCCTTCTGCCATAGATGTTGATATATTTGATAAGAGCCGTATTAATATGATAAGGTTTAAGGTGCTTGAAAATTCTATGCTTGACGGCATGGCTATTTGTGATATAAGGAGCAAGGTAAGTGCCAATATGCTTGTGTGTATAGTACAGCGAAAAGATAGTGTAGTTATACCTAACGGCTTGTTTGTACTTCAGGCAGGTGATATTATATCCTTTGTAACGCCTATGAATGATGTTTACAGTGTATTTAAAAAGACCGGAGTTAAGGCACGCAATATCAAAAATGTAATGATAGCGGGCGGAGGAAGAATTTCATATTATTTAGCACTGCTTTTGCAGAGAGCCAAAATTAAGGTTAAGATAATAGAAAAAGACAGACAAAGGTGTGAGGAGTTAAGTGAATGCCTGCCGGAGGCAATGATTATATGCGGTAATGCAAATAATCAATCTCTTCTTTTTGAAGAAGGTATTAATAACACGGATGCTTTTGTAAGTGTAACAGATATGGACGAAGAAAATATAATGCTTTCTTTATATGTTAATAAGATTTCTGATGCAAAGGTTATTACTAAAATTAAAAAGGTTACATTTGAGGAAATTGTTCAGGACTTGAATTTAGGCAGTATAGTTGACCCTAAAAATATTATTGCTGAAGGTATTATAAGATATGTAAGAGCTTTGCAGAATTCCTTTGGAAGTAATGTGGAAACCCTTTACAGGCTTATTGACAATAAGGTTGAAGCCCTTGAGTTTAGTGTAAATAATACTTACGATATTAATAAGCTTGTGGGCAAGCCCCTTATGAATATTAACCTTAAGGAGAATTTGCTTATTTGTTCCATTAAAAGAGGGGATAAAACCTTTATCCCTGACGGCAGAGATACTATTGAACTGGGGGATAGGGTCATTATTGTTACTACTAATTTAGGATTAAATGATATTAAGGATATTCTTAAGGATTAAGGGAGTATTTTATGAATTATAGTATTATTGTTTTTATAGCCGGATGGGTAATTAAGGTTGAAGCTCTTTTTATGCTTCTGCCCGGTATTGTTTCCCTTATATATAGAGAAAAGGAGGGACGGGTATTTTTTTTGTGTGCCCTTGTTTTTTTTGTAATAGGCAAGCTTTTAACATTAAAAAAGCCTGAAAACAGCAGATTTTATGCTCGTGAAGGTTTTGTTGCCGTAGCTATGAGCTGGATTATTTTAAGTATAATAGGTGCTATTCCTTTTGTAATAAGCGGTGAAATACCAAGTGGAATAGATGCTCTTTTCGAAATTGTATCAGGCTTTACAACTACGGGAGCAAGTATTTTGACTGATGTTGAGTCTCTTTCCAGGTCAATGCTGTTTTGGAGAAGTTTTTCGCACTGGATAGGCGGTATGGGTGTTTTGGTTTTTATACTTGCGGTTTTGCCTATGGCCGGAGGTCAGAATATTTATCTTATTAAGGCTGAAAGTACAGGACCTGATGTAGGTAAGTTTGTACCAAAGATTCAAAAGACAGCAGGTTATTTATACATTATTTATATATTTTTGTCTGCCCTGCAGCTTTTTCTTCTGATATTAGGAAAAATGCCCTTGTTTGATGCTCTTTGTGATGTTTTTGGATCAGCAGGTACGGGCGGTTTTGGAATAAAAGCAGACAGCATGGCAGGCTACAGCACATACATTCAAATTGTTACAGCTGTGTTTATGCTTTTGTTTGGTGTAAATTTTAATTTTTATTTTCTTATAATTGCCAAGAGGATTAGAATTGCATTAGGTATGGAAGAAGTAAAATGGTATTTTATAATTTATTTTGCGGCTGCAGCGGGAATTGCACTTAATCTTTGGCATACAACAGGGATTTTAGGTATAAACATTAAGGATTCCCTTTTTCAGGTATCATCAATAATGACAAGTACAGGCTATGCAACCGTTGATTTTGATAAGTGGCCGCAGTTTTCAAGATGTATAATTTGTATAATTATGTTTATTGGTGCATGTACAGGCAGTACAGGCGGCGGTATTAAGGTTGCAAGATTCATTATTTATTTTAAGGAAATTGGTAAACAGTTGGGATTTCTGGTTCATCCAAGAAGTGTAAAAATACTTAGAATGAATGGAAAAAAGATTGACCACAATACTATAAGAGTTGTTAATACTTATTTGCTTGTGTATATTGTCATTTTTGCAGGCTCAATGCTTTTGCTGACACTTGACAATTTTGATCTGACTACAACATTTACGGCTGTTTCGGCTACATTTAATAATATTGGACCCGGATTGGGAGATGTAGGACCGGCAGGTAATTTTTCTGAATTTTCAGTTCTTTCTAAAATTGTAATGATATTTGATATGCTTGCAGGAAGACTTGAGATATTTCCCTTATTAGTGCTTTTTACTCCTGCTACATGGAGGAGAAACGGATAAGCGTAAAATAAAATATTTGTATTTTACGGGAGTGTTTGTTTAAGGACTATTCTTTTACAGTAAATTAAATGACTCTATAATAAATGTTTTAAATCAGCATTTATTATAGAGTCTGATTAATTAAAGGCCTAAAAGCTTAATAGCATCTACATAGCTTGAAATACCTGCAACAACTTTCTTTGCTTCCTTCATTGCAAGGACTACGGTAGCAGGCTGATGAACTACATCGCCTCCTGCAAATACACCGTTAAGAGTAGTCATACCGTAAGGCTTTTCCTTTGTGATAAGATAGCCGTTATCATTTACCTCAATACCTTTAGTAGTAGATATAATTCTCTTTGCAGGCTTAGAGCCGATAGCAACAAGCACCTTGTCACAAGGCAAAACAATTTCATTGCTGTCCTGATCAATTAATAAACCCTTGAGTTTTCCGTTTTCATCACCTATATATTCAATAGGTGTTGAATTCCACATAAATTTAACACCGTCAGCTACAGCACTTTCATATTCAAGTTTTTCTGCTGAAATTGTATCAATTGTGCTTCTATATACTACAGTTACCTTTTTAGCCCCCATTCTGAGAGCTGTTCTTGAGGCATCCATTGCGACGTTACCTGCACCGATTACAAGTACGGTATCGCCCTCTTTAACGGGCACTTCTTTTCTTTCAAGGCTGTTGCTGTTATAAAGGGCAACCATTCTTAAGAAATAATGTGACTTAACTACACCCCTTAAATCTTTGCCCGGAATATTTAATTCTCTTGCAATAGCTGTACCGGTGCCAATAAATATGGCATCAAAGCCTTTTTCAAAAAGCTGGTCAATTGTAATATCCTGACCGATTATTGTATTGTTGATAAACTGAACACCAAGCTCGGCAATTCGCTTTGTTTCACGTCTTACAACATCCTTTGGTAATCTGAATTCAGGTATGCCGTAGAGTAAAACACCTCCCGGTTCGCTTTCACTTTCGTATACAGTCACATTAAAGCCCATAGTGGAAAGATCACCTGCTACAGTAAGTCCTGCAGGACCTGAGCCTATAACAGCTACATTTCCTCTTGTTTTTGGCGGTATTTTTTCTCTTATTAATCCCATATCAGCATCAAAGTCTGCCACAAACTGCTCCAGCTTACCTATTCTTATAGGCTTATTAGCCTTATTGAGAACACAATGTCCCTCACACTGCTTTTCGTGAGGGCAGACTCTGCCGCATACAGCAGGCAGGTTTGTTTTTTCTGCTAAGAGACTTCTGGCTTCACCAAAGTTACCTCTTGAAAGCTGGTGAATAAATTCAGGTATATTGTTTTCAATAGGGCACCCTGTTTTGCACTGAGGTACCTTACAGTTAAGACATCTTTTTGCTTCGGCAAGAGCCTCCTGCATTGTCAATGGAGTTGCATCATACTGTTCGTTGTTGTTCATAATTTACCTCCCCTAAGTAATTATATTTATGATAAGATTTTTTTTAGTTCTTTTAATAAAAGGCTGTTACTGTTTTCATCAAGTATGCAAAATCTTATGAAATGATTATCCAAATAAGGAAAGTCGGAACAGTCTCTTATTAAAATTTTGTTCTGAATAAGCTTATTAAATACATCTGTAGATGTTATATTATTGTTTTTAAGCCTAAGAAGGAAAAAGTTTGACTGAGTATCGTATACATGGACACTGTCAAGGCTGAATAATTCCTTAAATATTTTGTTTCTTTCACTGTTAATAAGGGAGCGTGTTTTATTAATAAATTCTTTATCCCTAAACATTACAGTACCGCTTATTTCAGCGAAAATATTAACTGACCAGGGGTCTTTATGGGTATTAATATAACTTATAATTTTTTTATTGGAACATGCACCGTAACCAAGCCTTAAACCTGGGCAGGCAAAAAACTTAGATGTTCCCCGTATAATAAAAAGATTATCAAATTCTTCAACAAGAGGCATGGCAGATACATTTTTGTTAATATCTGAAAATTCAACATAGGTTTCATCCATCATAAGAATGATGTTGTTTTTGCTGCAATGCTTAAGTATTTCTCTTGTCTGTTCACAGGTTACATATGTTCCTGTGGGATTATTGGGATTGCAAATAACAAGCATATCAATATCGGGAGTCAGAGCCTTTTTCAATTCGGAAATATTAAGCATATATTCATCCTTTTCCTGTAAAGGAAAAAGTTTAGCTTCACCGCCTCCTAATTTGATTTCCTTTAAATATTCTGAGTAAGCAGGTGAAACTATAACTGCCTTTTTAGGGCTTACGGCCTTGATGCATACAGATATAAGTTCTGTTGAACCATTGCCTGCCATAATATGCTCTATATTAATGCCTGTGTAATCACTTATAGCTTCTCTTAATTCAATGTATGATATATCGGGATATACAGTTGGAGCGTCTGCGTTGTCAGCAATAGCCTTCTTAACTGATTCAGGCAAGCCTAAAGGATTAACATTACCTCCGAAGTTGTAAATCTCTTCTTTATTTATTCCGTATATTCTGGAGATTTCATCTAAATCTCCGCCATGAATTACATTTAAACTCATAGTTGCACTTCCTTTTGTCCTTCTCTGAAATAAGTATATAACTTTTCAGAAGAAAATGCAAGTGTACTTGTGATTTTTGATGAAAAGTTAATGAGAGGTTTTTTAACCAGAGTTCATTGCGATTATTAATTAAAGAGTGTAATTTTAAAATATTTATATTTTTTTGAAATAATATTAAAAAATTATTGGAAATTAGATGTTTTTATGGTATAATACATTTTACTGTTAAAGTTAATTTATTTTTTTATTAGGAGTGTGATTTTCGTGGACTCGGGAAGTTCGCAATATTTATCTAAGGTTATTGTACTTGTTGTTTGTTTGATTTTATCAGCTTTTTTCTCAAGCTCTGAAACTGCTTTAACATCCTTAAGCAAAATCAGACTTAGAGCTATGGTGGATGAAGGTGTTAAAAATGCAAAACTTATTCAAAAGGTAACGGATAATTCATCAAAGCTGTTAAGTGCCATACTTATTGGTAACAATATTGTAAACATAGGGGCTTCTTCTCTTGGTACTGTTATAGCTACAGACCTGTTTGGAAGCAGCGGTGTGGGTATTGCAACCGGTGTACTTACTATTTTGGTACTTATATTCGGTGAGGTTACGCCTAAAAGCTTTGCAAGTGATAATGCTGAAAAGGTAAGCTGTTTTTGTGTGAAACCAATTGCTTTTTGCATGATTATTTTTACACCGTTTATTTTTTTGCTTAATATTATTACAGGATTTATATTTAAGTTAATCGGTAAGCAGGGAGACCAACAGCCTGCTGTTACTGAAAACGAGCTTAGAACCATGGTTGATGTAAGCCATGAGGAGGGTGTTCTTGAGGTAGATGAAAGGGAAATGATTACCAATGTAGTTGATTTCAGAAGCTCTACTGCGGAAGAAGTAATGATTCCGAGAATTGATATAGTTGCCATTCCTGATGATTTACCTTATGACGAGGTCGTAAAGGTATTTAAGGAAAAGAAATTTACAAGGCTTCCTGTATATAATGAAACAAATGACCATATTGTGGGTACATTATCCTTTAAGGATATTATGCTTCTTGATGATATTAAAATCAAGGATTTTAAGGTGTCTGATTATATGAAAGAGCCTTATTTTACTTATGAATCCAAACAGTGTTCAAAGTTGTTTGCTGATATGAAGAGAGAATCCATTTCCATGTCCATTGTACTTGATGAATACGGCGGAACTGCAGGTATCGTGACACTTCAGGATTTAATACAGGAAATTGTAGGCGATATTATTGATGAAGAAAGAGATGACGAAGAGGAAATTCAGTCTATTAATGATGGTGAATACCTTGTTGACGGCAGTACTAAGCTTGATGATGTTAATGATGTCTTAGGTACTGACTTTGAAAATGATGATATTGAGTCTATTGGCGGATATGTAATTGCCATAATTGACAGATTTCCTGAAAAGGGTGAGGTTGTTGAGGATACTGCAGCCAAATTTTTCATTGAAGAAATTGACAAAAACAGAATTGTAAAACTTAAAATTATTTTAACTCCCGAAAATGAAGAAGAGGAAGAAAAGGAGAAATAATATATGGTATTGGGCAATGATATTGGCATTGATTTGGGAACAGCCAGTGTAATTGTATATTGTAAGGGTGAGGGTATTGTATTGCAGGAGCCTTCTGTTGTTGCAGTTGATAATAATAAGCATGCTATTGTTGCAGTAGGAGAGGATGCAAGAAAAATGTTTGGTAAAACTCCTGCAAATATTGTAGCTGTAAGACCTTTGCGGGATGGCGTTATTTCAGACTTTGAAGTTACTGAAAGAATGATAAGATATTTTATAGACAAATCTGTAGGAACTCATTGGTTAAAGAAACCACGCATTGCAGTCTGTGTTCCGAGCAGAATAACTGATGTAGAAAAGCGGGCTGTTGAGGAATCCACAAAAAATGCCGGAGCTGCTCAGGTATTTATTATAGAGGAACCTATTGCTGCCGCTATTGGTGCGGGCCTTGACATATTCAGACCTTGTGGAAGTATGGTAGTGGATATTGGTGGTGGTACTACTGATGTTGCTGTTATTTCTCTTGGCGGAATTGTAGTTAGTACATCAATTAAGGTTGCAGGCGATAAGTTTGATGATGCTATTGTAAGATATATGAGGGATGAGCATCAGATGGTTATTGGTGAAAGAACTGCTGAAAATCTTAAGATTATAATTGGAACGGCGGCAGAAGATACTCCTCTTAGTACAATGGAGGTCAAAGGAAGAAATGCTACATCGGGTATGCCTATGACTGTTGAAATAACATCAAGAGAAATGTATGAGGCATTGAGAGTGTCGGTAAGGAGTGTTTTGGATGCAGTGAGGTATGTTCTTGAAAATACTCCTCCTGAGCTTTCAGGCGATATTCTTGAAAGAGGTATGGTTCTTACAGGCGGTGGTGCACTCTTATCAGGTCTTGACAGAGTGATTGAAAAGGAAACGGGCATAAGATGTACTATTGCTGAAAATCCTGTTAATTGCGTTGCTATTGGCACAGGCAAGTATATTGAGTACCAGACAATTGAGGACAAAGGAATTTTAAGCGGAATAAAAAAATTCTTTAGTTTGGAAGAAAAGGATTGACTTTTAATTAAATATAGTTTATAATGCAAATATGAGCAGATGTTCATAAACAAATATTTTGAATTCTGCTCATTTATTTTAAATTATAATATGAAAATATGAATAAATGTTCATATTGATACAGGGAGGTTTTGAAGTGGTAAAGATAAAGAAATTAACGGAGGAAATGAGCTATGATTTAGCTGATTTCTTTAAGATATTTGGTGATTCAACAAGAATAAAAATACTATATTCACTATTTCAGAGTGAAATGTGTGTTAACGATTTAGTGAAGGAATTGGGAATGACACAATCTGCCATTTCTCATCAGTTAAGATTGTTAAGACAAAATGATATAGTAAAGTTTAAAAAGGATGGACAGTCTGCAATTTATTCTCTTGATGATGAGCATGTTTCAATTCTTTTGGATAAAGGTATTGAGCATATCAGACATAAAAACGGATATGATGAGGAGGAGTGTTATGAGTAATACGGATATAAAAAACAATAAATGTAACATTGAGCATAATCATGATGACTGTGGCTGCGGACATAATCATAATGGATATCATCATGGAGATGACTGTGGCTGCGGACATAATCATAATGGACAT
>JAUNGN010000027.1 GCA_030524425.1 Clostridia bacterium
ATTAAGCAAGGCTTTTGTTTTTTCTTCTAATTCTTCTAAGCTTGTACACTCTTTATTGTAAGGTTTATTTCCCTTACTGTGATTATATTATAACATATGCGTACACAAAAGTCAACGCTTTTTTTTAAAATTTTTAATTTTTTTCAAAAAAATAAAAGGTATGCAGCCTAAGCCACATACCTCAAAAATCAATCATATAACCCTGCTCTGTCATTAATTACAAGCAACCTCAAAAGGCTGTAGCTCATGTCAAGCCCGGTATTGCTGCCCTGTAAAACACCCTTTTGTATAAGTTTTTTAACCGTAGCCTTGCCCCATTCAGGAACATCATCAATAGTATCATAAACAGCCTCCTGTTTACTTGTAACATACTTATAAATCATATCATTCGCAACCTGTGTAGAAATTTCCTTTACTCTTTCATCAGTCATATTATCAACCTCCCATGTCTTTTTAAAATTCTCAACATTACCATACAGTTTTTTCAGCTTAGTTGGTGTACTTCCCCATTGTGGCAGCTGAAAATGAGGCAAGTCAACAGGACTTGTCCAGTCACCGCCCCACTCCAAGCCTAAAGCCTTGCCGACCTTACCAACCTTACTAAACCAGCCGTCACCGTTATAATATGCACCCTTGCCGTCATTTCTGATAACATCAAAGGCAACACCCCATTGATGCATACTTAAATAACTGCTGCCTTTGGCATTTGTTACTATACTGCCTGATGCAGTCCTGCCTTGTGCATATAAGGTGTCCTGTTCTGCTGCAGTTCTAAAGCACTCACCAAGTTTGACTATAAGTCCTTGTTTTTTACACTCAGTCAGGAGCTTGTCAGCAAGCTCCTGTAACTGAGGGTGACACATTGTTATATCTCTGCTCATTTAATCACTCATCCTTTACTTCGGGAAGTCCCGCAACAGAAGTTAACATTGATAAAATTCCCGCCAATACCGTTGCACTCCCCGTCATAATCCAGTTTACATCATCAAGTACAACAGACGTTCCAATCATTGCTATAGCTGTCTGTGCCATTGTTTTTATTGCTCTAATTCCCGCTGCTTTAAACCATTTATTCATAATTATGTACCTCCTAATGTTCTTTTAAATATTTATTGTCACTTATAATTTTATTTGCTTCCCGGAGTTCCGTAGGCAGTTCCTTTAACCGCTCATACAGCTCTGTACCTACATCATTCCCACCTAGAGCGTGATACTGCTCATATATACGCTTGGACACCTCCATGGCATATATAGGGCAATATCCTCTTTCACTCCACTTATTATAAGAATCGTACAGAGCTTGTCTGAGCAGAGCAACAACGCCCTGCTTTACGGCTTCCTGCTCCTTTACTCTTTTCAAAAGCTCCTTTTTAAGGCTTTTATAGCATAGTCCCAAAAAGCCTGTAAATACTGCAAAAATAAACTCTATCCAGTATTGCTTTATAATTTCTAGCATAACGCCCTCCTAAATATCGCCGTAATAAGCTGAACGAAATCCTACCGCCCTGTAATCCGAGGTTCTTAAGTAGCTTAAGTTCGTGCTGAAAATACCAGCGGCACGGCCACGGGCGTATGTACCGCCTTTAATAGCTACACCTTCAGCTATTCCATTGTTCATTGTGATTATATCATTGCCATAGCTTTCGCTTACATCTTCAGGAAGAAGTCCGTACAGCTTAAGTATTGTATTTGCGGCAGATGCCAAATCGGATGTTACATTTTTCAGCAAGCTTTCTCGTGCTGTGCTTTCTTTAGTTATATTCTCTGCAGTTTTATATACAATTCCGTTGAAGACATAATCTGCCCCTATGGAAGATGTCCCGTAATCTGTTCCGGAAAATGTCCCATTCTCCTTCCAAAATGCGGATGTCTCGCCCATGTCACAGTCTGACTGCATACAGTCTGCATTCGGCACGAACTGCAGTACTCCGTTTTTCACACGCAATCCTGCAGTCCATTCATTTACATTGCCGTTAAGATCGGCAATACCATTCGGACTGTGATCATGATACCATGTCACAGGTCCGCTTCCTGTAGCTGTACGTCCTATGTTATCTCCGTCATAGAAGGTCGCTACACCTGTTTCATGGGGATAATCAATATCTTTTCCGTAATAATTGTTACCATGGGGTATTGTGCCGTTTTTCCTGCACCACAAGGCGATTGCGCCGTAAAGTGCAAAAGGAGTTAATCCCCAGCCTTCTCCCTTAGCCCTGCACACGGATACAGCCCCATCGAAATCTATCTTAGCTCCTCCCGCATTACCTACACCGTTACCGACAGCGGGGTCCTGCATGGGCAGACTGTAAGCCCTGCCGTTTTTAACGACGTTAATGTACTTGCTTATGTAAACCTTGTCGTATTCTGTATTACCCGAAATAAATGCAGGATGAGAATACTCTGAACCTCCTGTTATGAGTGCACTGCACATAAGCTTTGGTATCATAACCATGAAAGACGGCATTCCAGCATCATCAAGTATTACTGTATTCTTTCCTCCGCTTATGGCCTCCACGCTTAATTTTAAATCGTCAAAATTACTCATATTTATTCCTCCAATCCCCACACATAAAGAGTGCAGTTATCAATGTCAAACGGTACCGCCTGTTCATCTGTATATATCCTGGCAGGTATTTCAATCTGTGCAGCATACCTGTTGCCTGATGCGGTACCTACAACAAGAAATCCGTTAATATCTGTGCAGATATCAATCACTACTTTTTCGTTCATTTCCCTGTTTTTAAGATTAAGCATTAGGTCATCATCACCAAAAATAATACAGTTTTCCTCAACCTTGTAGTCTATATGCCTGCCTTCGGTCATTATTATCTTTTTCATCTGTACTTTTCCTCCATTTTTCGAAATTTCTTGTAGGTTTCCGTAGTACGAGCAGCTATGCACTCTGCATATTCCTTAGCTTCTGCTGAGCTGTGCCTTGTAAAATCACGTCTGATACTGTCCTCATAAGCCTTACGCTCATCGCTCTTGATTATCAGATTAGCCATTATTACAAACCTCCCTGTACAAATATTTTTAAAGTCACAGTATCTGCGGCTCCTGTAAATCGTATCTTGAATCCGTTAAGCATTTTGTCTGAGATCACAATATCTCCGATCCCCCCGCCGTTAATTATGCCGCGTCGGCTGCAACTTACGGCTTCTGTATGTACATGATAGTTCTTGTTATTTCTTGCTTTTCCGGCAGGAAAAGCAACAGTATAGGAACTGTCATTAAATGGATATTCCTGGGTATTAGTCAGTGTCACGTCATATATATCGCTTACACAGTCATTGACTCTGTCATTGGTAAATCTTAATTGATTCAAGGCTTCTGCAGAAGTAATATTGGCTGCTAATATGCCCTCTTCCATGTTGTTAAAATTTTTAGCAGATAGGGGCGTACCGTTTTGAATAATTTCACCTGCCGGTATTAATTTATAGGTATTATCATCATTCTTAGTAATCGTATAAGTATTACCGGGTACAACGGCATGATCCACCCAAACAATTATATCGTACATTACTGAGACACCTCCTTAATTTCATATAGCGGAAATTCCCATACTGTAATTACACCCTGTGCTGCAGTTTTAGTAATGTCTTCGTTTACCTCTCCTGCAATATCACCGCTAATATCGATAATTCTAACAGACGTAATATGCATTGAATCATTGTCATTAGTAACACTTATGATTTTCAGCATATTTCCATTTACAGATTTATTAGTAATAACAGCATCATACCAATTACCATTAGAATAATACTGTATTTTGTCCACACGTCTTAGCCATTCATTACGCATTTTATTCATAAATACATCGGTCCAAAAAGCCATATTTACACCTCCTAAAACATACCTGTATTGACTGTTCCGCAAGGCAGGTAATCAATATTATAATTTTTATTTATACTGCAAACCTCTGTACTGTTCTTATTAATATTACCCAACATTGATATATCAGGTTTTGTTCCGCACAAGTCATAGTAATACTTATTGTGGCTGATTCTCTTCGCAGCTATGGCAACAGAAAACTTATATAACATAGCAACTCTGTACAAAAGATGCGCAGGTATAATCTTTTCACACAGTAATTTAATATCCTCTAGAAATAAACTGTTCATATCGCCACGAGCACAGCTTATTTCAAGAATATAATTGCCCCTTTCGTCCTTTGTAGTAAAACTAACATCAACTATAGTTCCCGTATAATAGCTGATAGCATTTTTAATTTTTGTTGCAGATACTTTGCCGAACATATTATAGTACACCAAAACAAGCCTGCGTCTTTCTTCCAAAGTACGCAAGCCCGAATACTTTATACCTATTATTTTTTCATAGTAAGCTATTATCTGTTCTGATGCTGTTATAATATTACTATCATCAGCACATTTTTGAAATACCGCAAAAAGCCTTTCCAGCATCATAACCGCCGCCTCTTGTACAGCAACAAATTCTAATACATTACGATAGAATGTAGGATAATACCTTAATAGTTCTTCTTTTGTCCCTTCAACATAAGTCGGTATCGCTATCATTTTTGCGCCACCTTTCCAACTATTGGGATTTCATATTCGTATAATTCATGCGTATATGTATTAGGTGCTGTATTAATCTGCAATGATATGCTTATGAAACTGTCTACACAATCTAGAGCCTGAATTTTTGCTCCAACCACAGATGATTTAATTACAATATGCTTTTCATCAGAAAGTGAAAGTTCCTTAAAATATTCACTGATAACAGACTTGACATTTTCTGTTACATCATCAAATGTATACCCGTCAGTAATAACAAGTCCTATTATGGTGATTGGTATAGTTGCTTTTACTGAAGAAACTGCACGAAAATGAGCGCCGATATTTGCCGCACCTTCACCTAAGCCATCACCTATACCGTCCCCATCATCGTCAGGGTCAACATATCTCTGCACTTTTGCAATAAGTTCATCTGATGCAGGCAATCCGTCTGCCCCGGTAATAAATGCAACAACAGTATTTGGACCATCATAACAAGGAAATATTCTTGCTTGCCCTACACTGCTGTCAGCTTCTTTACACCAGTCTTTATAATGCTGTATATTTCCGTTTTCACCCGGTACAATACTGTCGATAATGCTCTGTCTATACTGTTCATCTGTTTCATCATCAATTGCCTGTATCAGCAATTCACCAAAACTTGCTGCTTTAAGAGAAGTAAATGTTTCTGTCGGTACGGCTTTTGTGCCTTGAACCACATTGTTGTTTTCAGTTCCTGTTTCAACACTTTCCAAGTAGTATAAACCATCATCATACTGCATAAGGGTAAAATATGTTCCATCTTCTGAATAGAACATTGAACCAAGAGGCGGTACTTCACCTTCATAAATAAAAGCGTATTCAGCTTTAGACGCTGATTTTCTGCTAACAAGTCTTTCACTGCCTATAATATCTAATGCTTCTCCTGTGGCTGTTTCTAACTGTAATTGTTCATAGAGAAACACTGCCTGTGGCATAAACATTTCAGCACATCTAAGAGCAAATGCATTAACTGCATCATGATAAATTGAGCCCTCTCTTGTATCAACATCATTAGGTGCATTTTCCAATAAAGCATTAATAATGTTTTCATAAGTCATTTCCTCAAACAATCTGCACCGCCTCCTTTATATCTGTTTCTCCATACACCGTATCAACAGTAAATTTAACAAATAAGCAATCATCGCCATCCTCAAATGAAAAATTATATATATCAATAATTCTGCTGTCAATTAAGGCCTCTTTAATAATTGGCGGTAATAGTTCTTCTATAATTTCCCTATCCCATTTATTAGCAACAAGCATAGCCTCAATTTCACTGCCATATTGGCTTGTATAAGCAAGACATTTAAACCGAGGTGTGAGTAAAGTTTTCTTGATATACTGCTGTACAGCCTCAATACCATCAACATAACCTGTTATTCTGCCATTATCGAGGTCAAGTCTATATGTTTTCGTTGGTTTTTCCGTGGTCTCTGAAATACTTCCAACTTCATTCAACGATATCACTTCATCACCTCCTACAATTTATCCAACAAAATATATCTGCATGTTTCACCATTATCCACTTCGATAACCAGAAATAAATCATTAATGTTAATATCATTATTTATTTCTATCTCAATTTCCTTTGGTGTTGTATCTTCTTCATTATTGTAATAGATAACCGCTTTCTTACGTTGTGTACCAAACCGATTTCCTATAGGAAATAAATTACTGTCAGAAATAACAAGTCCGTTATCCGTTGTACATTGCAATTCAAGGGGCGTTACAGATATTACATAGGCTTCTTTAAAATCTAACTTTATATTATTGTTAAGCCCTTTAAATGCTGCGACAAGTCCTGCCTTACGTTCCATATTAAACCTCCTATTCTAATCGTCCATAACCAACAAATGTACCTCCGCTTGCAACAGTTGCCTCCTGTACCTTAGTGCCTTGTGCCGCAATCATTTTACCGTTTCCTGCGTAAATTCCCACATGAGTAATATAGTTTGATGTTTTATATGTACTGGTGAAAAAAACTAAATCACCTGCAACAGGACTTGTGACCTTTTTACACATACCATATAAGTGCTGTGCATCAGTTCTGGCAAGACTGGGTTTGGTTGTGTGCTGAAAAACATAACAAACCAAACCGCTGCAATCAAAAGCCTTAGGTCCGCTTGCTCCGAAAACATAAGGGCAGCCAATTAGCTTTTTTGCATAAGATACAACTTTAGAATTGCCTTTACCAGTTCCATCTTCTTTCTTGTAATCTTCCATAATGGCAGATACATCATCGGATATACTGTCACCGCAAAGGTTTATTTTTATCTGCATTGTATGAGTATTGCCCTTAAATGTATGGTTATCTTCATCAATAAAAAAAGACCTGCCCCAGTTAAGACGGTCTATCATAACATATACACAATATCCTGATATAGCCTCTGTAATACCATAAGCCGATATTGATAAGGACCTCTGAGGGATTTTTTCAGCATTAAGTAACCTTTCGGCACACTGTTCAAATTCTTTTTTTGAGTTGCCGTCGTCAGGCTGTTGTACATCCTGAAATGTACCTATAGCTGCTTCAAGTTCATTATCAATTTTAGTGGCAACAACATTTTGCTTACTGTCAATCAGCTTAATACGGGTTTTGGTCTGCTGAATTGAGTTTGTATATGAATAATCAGTTATATTTTCATCAGTTGCTAAAACCCATTGTAACAGCATATCCCGTCTTTCAAACAAATGACAGGCATTATCTGAAAACTGGATAAAATATGTTTTACCGGTCTTTCTTTTGGTTGCCTGCATAGCAGACTGTATAACATCCCAGTATTTAGCATTTGGCTTGGTTATATCAGGTACCTTATAATCAGACTTAGTTATCACATCATATTTAACACCAGCCCTTTGACAGCAATCTATAACTATTTCTGACAATGTTTTCTTTTTGTATGTAAAGGTATTTGATGAGTTTGAAAGATAAATGCCATAGTCATAAGCCGTAAAGCTCATTACTCTTGATTTGCTCTGCGTGGTATCTGTAATTAAGCCCTTAAAAAGTACCGTATTTTTCCAGTAAAATTCACACCTTAGACCTTTAAGTATTTCCCATTCAAGACCTATACTAATCCAGTATCTCACATCGTCCTTTAGTGTTACATTAATCTGCCTTGACGGACTTCCTTTTCGCCCTGACCATTTAACAGACTCTATATAATCTGAAATATCAAATTGCTGTTTATTATAGGTGATTATTAATTTAATCATTTAAGCACCGTCCTATTTTTTATTTTGTTCCGGCAACTTAAGAACCATACCAACCTTAATAACATTAGGATTCTTTATTTTGTCCTTGTTAAGTTCGTAAATCTCTTTCCATTTATTGCCGTCACCTAACTTTGCCTTTGAAATCTTATATAAACTGTCACCTTTAACCACTGTATATGTGGTAGAAGTAATAGAGTTATCAACTCTTTTTCCCTCTGTTGTTACTTCTGCTTTGCCTTCAGGAGTTAAATCAATTTTTCGTATTTTAGGCTCTCTGTAAACCTTTAATTTGATTGAAAAAGCTAATTCGCCCACTGGACCGCCTTCCTCAGAATAAGATAAACTCTCAATAGTAAAGTAGTCATTTATATCCAATGCTGAAAAAGCTATAAAATGTACAGGCTTCTCCGCCTCTCTCCATTTTTCAAGCTTATCTTTATAATATGACGGCTCATAAAGGGTCGCAACAACAACAGCCTGATCCCTTACAGCAGGAAATCTGCTGTTAAATGAGAGAGTATCAGCACCCTTCTTTTCAATAACCGTTGTTTCACCTAAAGAAGCGACAGTTATTGATGTGTTTTTAATGCTATCTGTCCACGTCACTTTTTCAGGAAGTACCGGAAACAAAAAGCAATCAGTTTCTGCATCACAGCTCATAAAAAAATAAGCGGTATTAGGTTTCATATGTTCCGTCCCCCTCTTCAAATAGCTCCTGATGAATTATATCAAGTAATATAGGTTCAATGTTTTCAGACACCAACTTAACAATATCTTCTTTATTTAAAGTTTTTGGTATCTTAATTTCGCCACCGCCTTCAAGCCTTAATACAATATTCTTTTCAGTAGCATTAAAATTAGTTGAAGTTACATTGTAGCTTTTTGGAGTGCCATCAAAAGCGGTATCCGTAAATGCTGTACCGGTGTAGCCTCTTGCAACACCTATAGCCTGTCCTGCTTCCTGCCACAGGTCATAGGCTCTTTGAGTATCATTAAGAGGTATAATAGCCTCTCTGTCCCCTGCCTCTGCTACCCAGGTTAATGTTGGTCTGTCATATATTCCACCTGTTTCATTAAATATGGCGCTTTCTATGTAACTAGTTAAAGGGTTATCTCCTGGATCAGTAACATTTTCTACCTCAACACTAAATTCTTCAACAATTCCATCACCATTATTTACTTTTGCCTTCACACTCAAAGCCTCTGCAATTTTACTCACAAAATTCCTTGCACCTTGAAGAGCTTTCGGTAAAGCACTTTCAAATCCTGTTGTATATCCTGCAGTTGCACCTTCAACAGATGCTTTTGTTGCTTTTTCTATGTCGCCTCTGCCATCCTCAATTGTTGTTGTGGTCTTGTCAATTGTATCTTGACTAGCCTTTTCTGCCGCTTCTATAGTACCCGGCTTAGCTAATTCAATACCTAATAATATGCTTTCATCAATATCAACGCCGCTTGCTTTAGCCTTTAATATCATATTAACATAGTCAGGATTTTGCTTAGTGGAGTTATATGCAATTAAAGTATATAAAGAATTTTCATCACTTAACACCGCCCCCACTTTGGCATTATCAAGAATTCCTGCTCTAATACCATCCGGTATTGTTTCACCTGCTTCAATATAGGATTGACCCAATTTCAACAATTCCTCGTGCTGAGGTTCCATTTCTTCATAAAGCTTTGAAATTTCACTTCTATCTCCGAGTGATAAGTTTTCATTAAATGACAGCCTTAATGCTTCCGCTTTCAATTTAGATTCCTGAAGAGATTCAATATATCCTTTCGTTATGTCTGACTCCGATATTTCAAGAGCTTTTTTATATAAATTCGATAAATCCATCTTATTCCAGTAATCATTTCCGGCTTTTAATTCAGCTTCATAATTTTGATATATTGTACTGTTTACTGTAGAACTTCCTTTTGCTATTGCCGAACCTTTCAGTTCCAAATAGTTGTTATTTATAGATTTTTTTTCATCTTCAGATGCAGCAGGTGTTATAGCCATATCCCTATTTTGAGCATAGGCATCTACAGTTTCCGCAACTGTTTTATTTATAATTTCTGCATATTCAGCTGCAGACTCAGATGTAATATCTTTATATGAAAAATCAGTTTTAGCACCTTCCAGGCCACTGTTTAACTTATCATCAGCTAGTGATGCTTCAATTTCAGCAATTTGTTTCCTTGCATTTTCAATCAAAGATACTTCTTCGGGAGATAAAATATTACCTTCAAGAGCTTTATTTACAACTTCGGCTAAATCATTTCCTAATTTTTGTAATTCAAGTTCTTTACCTGAATAAAAATCATTAATATTATCAATAATTCCCTGACCTGTAGGATCATTTTCTCCAAACAAGACATTAACCGCAACAGTTGCGCTGTAGTGTTGTTGTTCTGCATAACTTTGAACCTCTGATATGTAACTGTCAATACTTTCTTTATAGCTTTTGGTTTCATCTGATGATAATTCGAATCCCATTTCAACTTTCCAGTCAAGTTTATCTAGATTACTTGTAATATCATCTATACTTTCCTTTGCATTTTTTAATTCTTCAAATTCTTCAAGGGATTGTCTTATTTTAGATAAATTCCCTCCTGTAACAACTTTGTCTGCCATAGTTTCCATTTCAGATAACGACAAAGAAATATTTCCAAAATGTTCTTCAATAGATTTATTATATGAATAATCCTCATAAGCTTTAAAGCCCACAGCAACCGCCGAAATAGCTCCTGCAGCTAATGTAGCAGGTAAAGCAATACTGCCAAGTCCGCTTGCAAAGGTTGTTAATGCACCCCCAGCCTTAGTGGTAGCTGATGGAAGCACACTTGTTGCCTTTAATGATGCCCCTAGACCCTCTGAGAATTTAGCTATACTGCTTAAAGTTTTCTTGGCTGTAACCATACCTATAATACTTCCGACAGTAACCTTAACTTCATCTGCATGTTCACAGGCAAACCCAAGTGCATCAGATGCAAGCTCAATAGCAGATGCGGTAGTTTCACCTAATTCCTTTATTGTTGGGGATAAAGCTGTTCCAACATCTTCAATTTGGCTCACAATAGTACCTGAATCTGCCATAAATCCATCTGTAAAATCAGACATAAGTCCACGGCCCAGTGATGTTAAAGAACTGCCAATATCCTGATATTTGATTGCCTCAATATCCTTTAATGCGTTTGAAGTTTCGCTTATTTTGCCGTTGAGATTGCTTAAAGCAAATACACCTGCCGAACCCAAGTCCTCCCACATAGTACCAAAGAGATTAACACCTGCCGTGTTCTGTTCAATAGGGTCTTTCATATTCTTTAAAGCCGTAACGGTTTCGGTAAAAGCTTCTTTTGCAGTTTCTCCGCCGGTTGTAAATTTCTCAGCCATTTTATCGGCATTCAAACCTATTGCTTTAAAGCCTTCTTTGGTTGTATCTGAGCCGTCAATAACTCTTATACCAAACTCTTTTATACTGTCACCGAGCTTATCGACACTGAAAGTACCGTTTGCTGTACCGTTTGCAAGCATATTGAGCATATCTTCTGCATCAAATCCAAGCTGCTTAAAATGTACGGCATATTCATTAATCGTATCAAGTAAATCACCATTTTTATCAAGTCCGTTTTGTGCGCCCTGTGCAATTAAATTATAGGATTGTTCGGCTGATAAACCAAACTGATCCATCATCATCTTAGCTGACCTTGTACTTTCGTTTACATCAAATTCAAATGTATCTCTAAGAAGTAAGGCTGTATTGGTTGTATTTTTTAATTCCTTGCCAATAAGTCCCGTATTCACTTTTACTGTAGCCATAGAGTTAGACACATCTTCTATTGACTCACCCATAGCATCATTATATAATTCTTTAATAGATGACTTATATTCCGCCATTTCAACCGCAGTTGCTCCAACTCTTGCCTGAAATTGATGTACAGCTTTCATTTCATTGTCTACGGCCTCACCGACAGCACTTACACCAAAAAACGCTGCCGCAGTGCCGGCTAAAGTTTTAATTGTATCAGTAATCCCTGATGCAGAATCTCCTAAACCCTCAAACTTATCCTTTGTATCATCTGACGATTTTCCTAATTTCTCAATTTCTGTTTCAAGTGATCTGACTTTCGTTTCAAGTGATTGGATCGTTGATTGTGATTTATCAAAATCTATTTGAAGTGCCTCATATTTTTGAGTCATTTCTACAATAGTACTCGTGCTTTTGCTGAATCCCCTTTCAATAGCACTTTCTATAGACTTTACACTTCTTACTCCGCTGTTTTCAGCCTCTTTTAAAGCCGTTTCAATGGTACTTGCAGACCTTTTAAAAGCACTTGAATCAGCACCCTTTTCCAATGTATCCTTTAATTGCTTAACATCTTTTGAGGCGCTTTTACCTGCATTAGCAACCTTAGCAGCAACAGGTGTAAACTGGTCTACCGCTTTAAAAACGGTAGACAATGTTTTCTTATTTGCCACAATTACGCCCCCTTTACCTTAAAGACCACTTTTAGAATTTCAACTATTTTATGGAGCCAATTAATAGGCACTTCTTCTTCAAGTTCATAGCTGGCAATATAAGACAGCTGAACCTGTCTATCCATAGCAGCAAATTCTTCCATTCGAATACCCTTGCTCTGCCATAGAATATGAGCCCAATGCCACATATTATCGGCACCCTTCATTAGTTTTTTAATTCTTTTACCAACTTTGTTTCATCTAAGTCAATTAACCCTGCCGCCTGAGCGGAGCATCTGTCAACATAATCATAATCTTTGCCCTTAAAAAGTTTATGAAGTAATTCAGTTCCTGCATAAACTCCATAAAACTCCAATAATTCCTTATCCTTTAAATCAGGATAAGTCATTGTTTCAACAATAAGTGCATCTGAGAAACCTGCATAGTCAACTTCCACATCCTTAATAATGTTTCCATTACTTATAATGTATTTGCCGTCTTTACCAATAGCAAGGGTCTTTGTTGTATAATTCTTTCTAATTTCCTCAACAGCAGCCCTTGAAATCTGCTTGAATTTTAAAGGAATTGGTACACCGTTTTCATCCTTAAAAGTATCTACTCCCTTAAACGTCAAAATTTCTGTATTGTCATTCTTTAAACCAGACAACATAAAACTCTTAAAATCACTCATTTTTATATTCTCCTTTCAAAATAATAGGAACTGTTGCATAATTAACAACAGTCCCTAATTAATTAAAACTTTAAATCTTTAACATTAAAACTCATTTCATCCTGTAAATGCTCGTCAGAGCTGGCATCAAGGGATAAAATCTTAATTGCATCAGTAGGAACACAACCTAAAGCAGTTACAGTTTCCTTACCGATTGCCTCATAGTAATCTGAATTTTCATCATCCTGTGTACCCTGAATAGTAACCTCAGGAGTTTCACCTGTTTCAAGATAATTCTTAACAAGGTTTTTAGCTCTGGCTGTAGAACGGTATTCTGTTACGGTAGCCTTAATTGACTCAATTCCTGCCCAACGTGAACTAGGTACAGTTTCATTTAAAGACTTTGACGTTGTGACCTTTGGAGTAACAATAATTTCACACTTTATTCCGTCAGCAATAATTTCTCCGTCCCAATACATATTACCTTTGTTTAATAAAATACGGCTTCTATTTAATTTATCTGACATCTATGTACCTCCTTAGTTTGTCTTAATCGTAAAGAATAACTTTTCACTCATATCAACAGCCTGTAAACCTATAATAAAGTAAGTTTCATCATCTTTGGATGAGCTTCTGTCAACCTTGAAATCGTTGTCAAAATCAACATTCTTAATAGCTCTCTTATCAAGATACCTTTGGAGGATTTTCTTACCCTGACCCTCCATAATATCCCAACCTTCTTCGTCATTAGCGTACTTATTTGGTGGAAAGTTGAGCAAAACACTTTCTGAAAAGCTGTCAAACACTCTTATTACCTTATTTTTGCGATATGATTTATCCTTCTTATCAGTAAACGTCACAAGTGAATTAATGTCATATTCAACTACTACATTGCCTGAGCTGTCCTTTGAAAAGAAAAACTCACCATTATTAATAGCTGCGACAGCCTCTTCGTGTGTCTTTTCATCAACAATGTCTGTCGCATCGTCATAGGCGGCATAAGTATTGCTTGTTACCTCATCTGCCGCCGCTGTTAAACCTGCAACATAAGCACAAGCCTGTGCGTGAGTTAGTTCTTTATCATCAACAACAACTGAATTTGTAACATTAATAATACCTTCATAGTCAGCCGCAAAATCAGGTATTACAAACTGAACCTTACGCCCCACATCTTCTCTGTAGTATTTAACCTTTGTTTTTATAGCTGTATGAATAGCACTGTCGGTAATCGGACAGCAGGCAACGTTAAACTGTGCCTTTTCTGTCGCGTCCAAAAAATCTGTGTAATCCTTATTAGTTATAGTTGCATCACTGCCGCCAGTGAATTTGATACCTGCGGTGGCAGTCAATTCACCCTCACCAGTCCAGTCAACATAGTCATTTTCGCTCAATTTAGCAACTGTTTCGGCTCCTTCCTGATAAAACACACGACTTTCATTGAGGTAAACGCTCACGTCAAATCCTGAGTTTGGATTTGCTTCAATAATAAGCTCCATATTGTTACCCAATGTTCCGCCATATTTTGCTGTAGCGGTAAGTGTTCCTCCAGTTGCTGATGCTTTTTTATCTGGGCCAATTATATAAGCAATAACCTGTTTAGCATTTTTAAACGCCTCTCTTATGAGCAGCATATAATCATTATCATCATAAACAGACATACCCAACTTTGAAAATGCAGAGTCGGGAGCAGAACTATAAATACTAAAAAATTCCTTTGATGGACCATAGTTATGTCCAATTAAGGGAATTAATGTAATACCTCTTGAATTGTTGTTAATAATATCATTTCTGGTACTTTCAAAATTAATATAAGTACCTGGTCTTACTTTGCCTACCAATGGGTCAAATGTACCTCCTGCCATTATTTACCTGCCTCCTTTTTGAGCCACTTATCAATAATATTCTTAACTTCTGTCTTGGTATACTCTTTATCATCACCTAAGCTGCAAGTTGCACCATCAAATGTTGATGTACTCACATCAAATAACGCCCTTGCATTCTCACGAAGTTTACTCAACTTAAACTTAGTTTCCTGTGAAACTGTTTCTGTTACTTTCTTTTCAGGCATTTCATTACCTCCTTATTATAAAATAATTTTCAAAATGCTTACGCATCTTCATTACTTCTTTTTCTGTGTAAAGCCTTATGCTGTCCCAGTCTATTTCAATCGTATAAACACCATTGTCAACTTTTGATATTCTAGGTTCATAAATTGTAAAAGACTTTTCGGTCTTTGTTCCATCATCATTTAACAACGGAATTAAATATCGGTTACTTGCAATCCCCAGCACAATATCACTAGCTATAGAATAAGCTTGTAAATCATCTGGTGCAAATACCTTAATAAGCCACATATAACTTACTTCGTAACAAGATGTAGAACTGAGGTTTGTACGAAACTCTGGCACAGGAAAATATATTGAAGGCTTATTAAAGTTCATAGGTATCTTGTGTATTAAACATTCAATACCTTCATCTATAACACTCATTATGTATTTAATTATACTTGAAATCTCCTGTTCCATATTTACCTCCGTTAAGACCATAATGCATCTAACCACTCATCAAGTTTTTTTGAAAAATCTTCAGCAAAATCCTTGCTTGCATATCTTTCAACTGCTGTAAAAAACGGACGTGCATCAATCCATTGCTGCTTGATTAACATACCTGTTTTAGCAGAGCGGTCATATATAAACCCGTTTCCGCTCCATCTACCTGGTACCCATCTTTCAGCAACACCTACAGGACAGGTTTTATGGCCGTTATTAACAGCTGCTGCATAAGGATTTTCAGACCCAACCTCAATAGTAAGACCGGCATCATTTTCAATCCAGATATTATCTGTTTCACCTTTAGTAAATGACTTCTTTAAGGCGCCTGTATCAATAATATTTCGGCTTTCAATTTCACCTACAATATCATTAAGAAAATTTTCACACCAAGCCTGCAACCAAACCTCCATTTGGTTTTTGAAATTGTATGACGAAAATTTTGTTTCAAGGTTTAAAAAAAACTGTTCCCATTCTTTCAAGTCATTAGCCACGTCCTACACCTTCCTTCGGAATTTGGGCCTCATCTTCTCTGAATAAATAAACCATGATATGGTGGTTTCTGATATTGTGTACAACCTCAGCAATATAGCATAAACCGGTAATATTATTTACTACTCTGTCATTAGACCTTATGTCAGTGTCAATCGGTAATGCAAGCTTCATTCTGCCTGTTACTGTTGGCTGTGGTTCATTATGTACAAGCTGTTCTAAGGTTTTAATATAAAAATGACAAGGAATATTTTCTATGTCAGGGGTTTTGTCATAAAAATATTCCTTGTCCTTAATATCATAGCCCTTATCAACTTCTTTAGTTTGTATATGGTGTATATTGCAGGTATGGTTAAAAAAATCCGATAAAGCCATAATATAACCTCCTACAGTTTCCATAAACTCATATTAATGTTACCTGTGTTTGCCTGTTTGTACTTATCAAGCAATGCCTCAAGTCCTAAGTCGTCAATATCAATTGAATAGTTTGAGTCTGATGAATAAGAATAATCGTCAAATGACTCGGACAAAATGCCGCCTTTTTTAATTTTAATTGCCGAAACAGCATACTTTTCAGACAATAAAATAACAGCCTTTTTAACATCATCAGGAATGATGTCATAGCTGCTGAAATCATTATTACAATATTTAATTATTTGTGCTTCTGCTCTGGCAATATCAAATTCAAGCCTTATATCGTTTCTTTCCTGAACATCTTTATTTTCAGAGTATTCCTTTACTTCTTCGGGTGTTACCCACGGTCTGTTTGCCATAGTTTATACCTCCAACGGCGTGAATCCGTCATTAGATTCAAATTTCTTTATGACATCAAGGATCCCCTCTTTCTTGTCACAGCCTGAAATATCAATACCATTTTCTGCAGCATAAGCGACTAATTCATTCTTTGTCATCTTATCAAGTGACTTTTCATCTGAATAACTTTCGTCAACAGCTGCACGTTCAACACAAGCAAAGCAGCCTGTGTTTATAAGATAATCGCCTTCAGATTTAGAACAATCAATCTCGGGTTTACTTTTAGTCGCAATTAAATTGTTATATTTATACGATAAACCCTTAATTAATTTAACTTTCATATGTTATTACCTCCTTATTAGGCTGTGAGACCTGTAATAATAGCGGTTGCATCAAGTTCCTCAATAATCGGGTCGAAATCAAAGTGACAAACGTAGAAACGCTTGTCCTGCATAATAGCTTCCTTGCCTTCGATTGTCTTTCTTACTTTAACATCGTAAGTATTAACAACTATAAGATTCTGTGGATCAGTAAGGATAATGGTATCATCTGATAACGCTGGTACCTGAATAGTTGGAATACTTACCGGCATAGTATATAAGCTATCCGGTGCAGTAGAGCCATTGTTAATACACTTTTCAAGGAGATATTTCTGCCATTCCTGTGCTCTGTGAGGTGACATAAGCCATCTTAACTTACCATTGTTGTACTTGTTAGGTACTGCCTTAACAGCCTCATAAAACATCCCAATGTCCATTGTGCCTGCAGAAGACTTGTCAATTACGTGACCATTTTTAAGCTGCTTAATCCAACCATCGTTTATGTAAAGGAAGTCATGGTCTGCATTATCGGCACTTACCTCGGTATCACCGTTTAAGTAAAGATCCATAGAATCTAAGCCTATCTGCGTTGTCATGAGGTCTGTGACAATTTTTTCAAAACTTGCTCTTTCAATATTCTCTCTCAGCGTTTCCTCTGTAATCTCCCAAGGAAGTCTGACCGCTGTAGTTGCATATTCGAGCTTATTGGTTATTACATCTGCCCTATAACCATCATCTGTATTTTCTGTCTTTTTTCTGAGCAATCTCGCTGCAATTCCAATTTTATCAATTTCACCGGTTTTGGCAGTTCTAATAACGTGTCTGATATGCTTACCAAGCTCATTGCTCTCAAAAGTCTGCTGTATAAATTTTCTTGCCTGCTCAGGATTAAGCAAGCCACCAGTACTTAAACTGCTTGTCTGAATTGCTCCTGCTTTATTGATTATACTGTCTGTGTATCCCATTTAATAATCCCCCTTTATTATAAAATTCCTGTCATATAATGTGGTTCAGACTTCTGAACATTACCATCTGTACCCTGGTCATTAAGATTGTTAGGCAGATTTCTTGCTTTAGCAATGGCTGAAACTGTTGTAGATACGCTTTCAAGTTTGGTAGTCATTGGCTCTAATGCCTTTGCAATAGCATCAGCAACTAAATCAGCCTCATTCTTTTGAACCTCTCCTGTCTGAGGAGCAGGTACCACAGGTTCGTTATTTACCTCTAATGCCTTTGCAATATTTTCAAGCTTGCTAGTCATTGGCTCTAATGCCTTTGCAATAGCCTTATTTAACTCTTCTGTATTCATATTATCATCCTCCATTTCATCGTCAACCTCCGTTATTAATTCAGTCACCTTTGACTGAATTTCTTTAAGAGTTTTTAATCTTGGTCCAGCCATTTTTTTACCAGCTTTAATAACCGTTCCTTCTAAAGCTTTTGTGACACTATCCTCAGCCAACAATTCAACAACAACGTTATTAAAATCTGTTAATGCCTCTCTTAGAATAGTCTCATCAGATATAAATGTATAACCTTTACCTGGTATATGAGTTTCAATAGTATCCCTTAATGTTGAATATGCTGTGTAGAAATTGTCACCCTTAATACGGGTATTATAAGCATCCGCCATCGCACCTTTATTAATCGGCTTTAAACCAAATACTTTAGCAATTTTGGCAATAATACCATCGTCATTAGGTAACTCAACATCAACCTGAGAGTGCTTGCCGACACCACCCATACTAAAGCCTGTTAATTCTCCCTTTTCAACTTTTTCAAAGGTTTCGTCGTCGATTTCAACTGTCATCATCCATGTACCTTTTTTAATCGGCTGTCCGTCAATTTCCATATCACACTTTGTAACATAACTTTCTACTACAGCAGAATTTTCAAGCTTTTCTAAATTGTGCTGTATATCGCACTGATTGCCGTGCTTTGCAAACCAATAAGCTGCTTTAGTAATTTCTGCCTCAGTCATAAATTCGCCGTGTGCATCTTCCGTCATTGGCTCGTACACTATACCTGTGACATAATGATTCTCCTTGTCAGTCTTGACAATCTTACCGCTTGTGGTAAAAGAGGCTTTGCCGTCTTCTGCTTTTACAATTAAAAATTCCTTTTTATTAGCCGCTTTGTCAACAAGGCTTACAAAAGAAATCTTAGCATCTGTGATAGCATAAGCTTTTTTGATATTATTCACACTTTTACACCTCCTGGTGGCATAAAATAATGGCAAGTTATTACACTTACCCTTATACCACTAAATATTTATTTTATATTACCTATCACCCAAACAAATAATATAAACTGGCACAATCTCCTGTATGATACCCTCTATATATCGCCACTATTTATATCATTTGCTTGTGTTGTCATTAGCCCAATGGAATCACCTCCTCGACATCTTACAAGTCTTGTTCCTTTAATTAATTTTATAAAGACCCAAAGCCTGTCTAATTCTCTGTCATAACGAAAATAAACAAGGTCGTTTGAGTTCGTTCCTATAACTTATCAAACCATCTATTAGCCTTTATAACTCTTGCAATTCTAAATATCCATATAATAATATAGATTGCAACAGCAATTATTTCAGGAAGAAATACAATCCACCAACTCCAAGCGACAATACCAAGCAATTTACATATTACAAAGATAATTGTTAAAACTTCACACAATCCCATTTACTCACCTCCCTATCTTTTCCAATAAAAAAGCACCCTTTCAGGTGCTAAAGTATAGTTATATTATTTTGTTGTCTTAATAAAAGTATAGTTTAATTATCGTGAATTTTTAGATACAAAAAGCACCTAACATTATTAATTTGTTAAGTGCTTATTATCTGATAAATTGTTTTGCGCATTCTTTATTATGATATTCAACTAAATTCTCAACCACAGGGTATATCTCTGATAGTTCTTCTTCACTACAGTCATTAAGAGTTTTAACTAATTCTGAATCGGTCATTTTAGACAACATATATTCCATTTTGTCGTGTATCACATCACATTTAGGATGATCGTGAGCTATAGTCCAAAATTTATGAAGTTCTTTCAATAGTTCTTTCATAGTAAATCTACCTCCTTTATGTATTTTATTTGGTCTTTTATTGGATGAATGCTGTCAATTATGTTATCCGTCATTAATACTCTAACAGCCACACCATTATATATACCGATTTTTTCATACTCATTATCTATCATTGGCTTATTGGCAACGGCTGTACCAGCATTTAATATTTGTTCTGAATTCCAATTTTCAGGAAACCACGTATGACCACCCATATTTTTGTTTTCTTTTAATTTAGCGGTTGAAACATTTCCAAATTTTACGCCATTAGTGTATTCTCCAAGAACTGAACACTTTATTCCTTTTTTATTACATTCCTTTAAGGATTCTGCACTATGTCCTCCGGTAAATAATCGCCCATTAGGATATTCTTTTGATTTTGGTTTATATGTACCCGTATAAGAATGTTTAAGAGCTTTTTCTCTTACCGTAATTATACCATCATTTTCAAGTTCTTTCAAGGTTTTTAACTGCCTTTTTCCTTCGGTATTTCGCTTGTAAAGCTTGTTCAACTGCTCATCAGTGGTTATTACCCCCGAATCAATTAAAGCCTTCCTAGCCTTGCCCGAATGTCCTCCGCCAAAGTATTTTATTTGTTCTTCAGGAGTTTTTTTCTGCAGCCAATTCAACTTAACTTTTTCAAAATCAACATCGGAAGCTTTTTTGTTCTTCTCATTAAATTCCTTTTCCCAAGCATCGTCAGCCTCTCTTATTCTTTTTTGCTGTAACTTAGCTTTTTCTTTAAGTGGTTTACCAAGCACTTCCTTACTGGTTTTTGCTCGTACTCTGCACCCGCAATTAACAACCTCTTCAACAGGTAAACAAGTATCATGCGGTGCCATTGGATAGTATGTACCACCTTTAATACCTTTTAATTCAAACGGCTTATCTGCAGGAATTGTTACGCCATCTAACGCTAAGTGATACTTTCTTGCATTTTCCTTAGGACCTTTATGGTCCCACATTTTACCCGATACAGATGGGTTTTGTAGCATAGCTTCTTGTTCTGCATAGTTATTTATTCTATACGTTTCTGTTTTAGCAAGATTTCTTGCTGAATTACCTTTTTCTCTGACACCTAACTCCGCTATTAAATCAGCTGTATCTTCAATGGTTTTTGAATCGTCTTTACAACTATCCAATATTTTTACTACAGCCTCTTTATCATTAGTGTTGAGTATTTCGGCAAGCTGATGAGCCCAATCCGCAAGCCAGTCCTTTGTACGTTTAGAATAATCAGTGATTACAATTTCGTTGTCAATTCTTTCTGAATTTTGAATCAGGGTTTCAGTAAAGTATTCAGTAAACATATCGTGAAAAATGTCAGCGTACTGTGTTTCTAAGCTATCTTCTCCAATCTGTTGAAGAAGTGTATCGTACATTTTTTGTTCTAATATTCCCTTTACACTAAACCCTTGCTTTAAGTCATAATTATCTCCATTTGTGATGCGGCTTATAACCTCATTTACATAGTTATCTTCAATTTCTGTCACCGCATCTGCCAGCTCATTAGTAAATTTAACTGCCTCTGTTGGACTAACGACATCATTATCTTTATATTCGTCTTCAAGACTTTTGTCAGCTTTGATTATGTAAGCATCTATTGAGGCTATAACATCAAGATTGTTAAGCAGTGCCTTTATCCCCATATTGCTCACCTCTCAATTATAGCTTTTTTGATTGACCTTAGTACATCTATAATGTCATCATCATTATTAACTTTAGCCTTTTCGATACTCTTTTCAATAGAATTGCTTAATTCCTGATCACTTATTTGTGTATTAATCAAAGCTAAGGGCAGATTACCTATATTATCCGGGTAGGGCTCAGCTTCTTTACCCAGTGTTTTTGCGGTTAAATCTCTAGAGTCATTAAGGGTTAAGCCTCCTGAATTAGCTGTAACGCTTATGATTTTAGCAATATCATCTGGGTTGGTCATATCAGGTGATTCAAATTGGACATCAACATACTTAAAACCATAGCTGTTTAACAATTTATTGTTGATAATCCAAGCAAGGTCTTGTCTTTCTGGTTGAAATACTTGCTTTTCAGTAACTTCCATTGCTGTCTGAGCTGTAGCTCTGTTATAGTCAGTTGAATATCCTACATAAAGATCAGGGAGTAAGAATGATGACTGAACCTTCTTACGAGCATTAATTCCATATTCTTGAAATAACTCATCTTTTTGTAATATGGCTGCTAAGTCTTTAATTTCAATTTCTGGCTTCTTCTGTTCTTCTCCGAATGATGCGGCGACTGGATTATCGGTATTTTCAGCTTCAAGCACTAAATAACCGTGCTGACCGCTTTCACCTTCTATATCGTCCATATACCTTCTAAGCTTATCCTTACTATCTGACGTAAGACTTCCGCCTCGTATAATAATCATCAAAGGCGTATGCCTGCCTTTGCGGAAATAGTTATTATTCAAGATTTCAGCTCTCCTTGCACCGTCAACGGATAATGTCTGACCTAACCATCTCACTTTACCGTAAGGCATTGTGCCGACTTTAAATTCAAGAATTTCATTTGCTTCATCACCAACAGGCAGTCCGCCATTAACATACTCTCCTGTCCGCTTATTCATAATTCGAGGGTCGCCAAACTCTTTAAAATAAATAGTCTTAGCTCCCACTGTTTGCCTGTATTTTTTAAATTTCTTTTTTCTTACAATTTCCTCACCTTTATATGTATATATATAATCCTGTAATGGGGCTAACGGTACAGTCATTTCTACTGTATGAGGGTAAGTTATATGTTCAATTTGCACAACTTCTCCTAATTCATTTCTTATAATTTCAATATAACCAATACCGATAGTTTCTCTATCTTTTATTAAATCTACAAAAATAGATTTTAACGGTTTTTCCGCACTCATTAAATCTAATACCTTTTTGACCCTATCCCATTCAGCTTTCATTTCGGGTGTTTCATCTTTGTAATCTTCATTGTATGTAAGAGATATACCAAATCCAGCTATATTATTACCATACGCATTAATACACTGTGGCAATATAGTAGAGTCATCAACAAGGGCAGATAGTCCATATTGGTTATAAAGTTTTGTTCTCCATATACTGGCTGAAAATTCTTCGTCTTTATCTAACTGTTCTGTTTCAAGAGACTTTTTTATCGTATAATAATCATCTTTCGGAGTATACCCTGTGATATATTCCGCTGAATATTGGGGTAACTTTTTTCCCTTTGACATCTATCTCACATCCTTTATTTTTTCTTTCTTATTTTTACAGGCCAACAGCAAAGAGCTATACTGTCTGCAATATCCGGTGACGGTAAACCACGACTTTTCATTTCTTTTTTACTTTCAACTTTCTGCTTGCCTCCGGTTACGAAATCATATTTCCTTGTTGTAAATTCACCAATTAAATCATCGTCTTTTGGAAGAATTAATCTTGACGGAAGTTCATTTCCTTCACTGTCATAAGGTGTGATTAAATCCTTAATCATACCAAGCATAATTGTTGTTGTGTCGTAATAAAAAAGATGTTTCTTCGGCTGACCAAAATTAATAGGATATATAAGCATATCATCATAGAAGCTACTTATTTTTTTAATAGCCATCAATTGGTCTATAACACCTCCGCCTATTCCGCCGTTATCAATCTTTATAGGTACAGGTCCTTCATACTTCAATACCGTTTTTATATATCTATAGAGATTTACAAGATTACCAGCAGTCCACGTTGTATCTTTACCATTTATTTTCTTGTAAATCATACAAAGTTCGTTGATTTTATATGTTATAACGGTCTTGTCATCACCAAATCTGGCAACATCACAACCAACATCAACCGAATATATTTTATCTGGTGTTTTAGTATATCCATTAAGGCCAAGAGCCACTTCGGTATCTTTCGATATTTCTGTATTGAGTGATTTATATATTTCACTGGTTGAGAAAAACACATCATCCTCATCATTAGGAAATTCACCGTACACTCTAACCCTAACTACATTACTATTTTCACCATATTTCCTTATGAGGGATTTAATATTATCTTTATTTGTTCGTGTACTGTCTGCCGATGAAACAGTGTAACAACAGTATAGTTCTCTGTCTTTGTTAAAAGCATCAAAAAAAACACCTGAGCACTTAGTCGGGTTAGCACACATAAGTAACTTATTATTTGCACCTGATAAAGTACCAAGTATAGCTTCCATAATTGGGTCAGCAACACCGGATGCCTCGTCAACTATAAAGAGCATATTGTCTTCGTGAAAACCTTGCATATTCTCTGGCTTTGTGGCAGTTCTTGCGACGGCAAACCAACGTTTCTCATACCCAGTCATATAGATATAGGTTTTAGTCCATTTAAGCAGCACCGAGAGCAATGGTGATTTACTGAGCCACTTACTAACCTCAGACCATAATACATCATGTAACTGCTGTTTTGTAGGTGCAGTAGCAACAACCCTCGGATAAGGGAAACAGCACAGGAACCACAATAAAGCCACAGCCTCTATACCTGTCTTACCCACACCTTGACCCGACTTAATAGCTACTTTTGGGGTTTTAGCTAAGTCCATTAAGGATTTAGATTGCCATTCGTCTGGATGGAAATTTAGAACCTCTTCTGCAAATAACACAGGATTTTTCCTGTATATTGGTATTCGTTTTTTAAAGAATTCAAAACGAAGGCTATGTTTCATCTGCATTTCCTCCAATAACATTAGAAATCCAATCATCAACAACAGTATTTGCTGTATCCTCTTTATCTGCTTGCAATTTTGCAAGGGTTTCAATCATTTTAATTTTCTTTCCTTGTACCTTTGTAAGCTCACTTTCAAGCCTTAGCAAGACATTTATACTGTTTTCTTTATATTCCTCAGCTCGAGTTTTTTTGCCCAGTTCTTTAAGATAAGTACTTTTTTCTGCAATCTTCACAGTACTGGTTTTATATTCTTCTGTTTCTTTAAACTTCTCAATAGCGGCTAATAACCTAAGTTCCCTAATAGTGCATAGGTTAATTTGCTCTTGCAGATATTCTTCAGCAGTTTTTTCATGCTCAAAAATAGCCCTTTCTTCAGCTGACATATATTTAAGGTAAGGCGTCGAGTATGGTGCACTACTATTAATGGCATTTTCAGCGACCTTGTCTTTTCTTCCGTCAACTCCCCGTAGGTTTTGCCATTCTTTTATTTTCCAGTCTCTGACGGTACTGTAAGGAATAGAATATTTAATAGATATTTCCTTTAGCGTTTTACCTTTTTTAAAATCAGTTTTAGCCTTTTTCTTAATATCTTCATCATAATATTTCACTTACTCACCGCCTCACCTCACATCCGTTTTTTGTTTTTGTTTTTTTTGCATTAAATTAGGGACAGCAACTAAGCTATCCCTTGTATTTATCAATATTCCCTGCTTCTCGTCATTACGATGAAAAACGGTGTATCTAACAACGCCAAAACAAACTTAAATATATACTGTCCTATCATCATAGCAGTTAAAGCGGGCCACATAGTTTTATCAAAAAACCAGCCAAACCCCACTCCAAATGATATACCAATAAACAGCACCGTGTCTATAATCTGTGATGTTATTGTAGATCCGTTATTCCATATCCAACGCCCTTTTATAGATGCACCGCTCTTAGACAAATATTTATTTCTTATCATATGGAATATATATACATCCCAAGTTTGTGAAGCCCAATACGCTATAAGACTGCCGGCAACAAATATGTAATTCTGACCTAACAACCGAATGTAAGCATCTTGCATACTTTCATCTGCCGCAGGAATATATCTTGTAAGAATAATTAACAACGTAGCTAATATTTGTCCAATAAATCCATATTTCACAGTCTGATTAGCTTCTTTTTTGCCCCATATTTCACCTATAACATCTGTCATAAGAAATGTAATGGCATAGCATACAACTGCTCCAGGAAGTGTAATAATATCACCGAACAGTTCAATACCTGTGTAAAACAACTTGCCTGTAACCACGTTTGAAATGACTAAACTTACTACAAACATCGTTCTTAATATTGTTAAATTATTATCTGTCTTTTTCATATATATATTCTCCTTATGATTAATCCTTGAATTTCTGAGTATTCATATAATATTGATATTTAACCCATTCTTTAAAACTGTAACTTATAGCAGCATCAATATTAACTTTTTTACCCTTTCCGTTTATTGACTTTGTTACAATTTGTTTTCCGTCAAAGTAGCATACTTTTTTACCTATAATGGAATGCATCTTCCAGCTTGTACTATCAACGCTGTCAAAATTATATTCTTTTAAATTTAATGGAGTAAAGCCTAATCCGTGCACTTTGGTATTGTAACTATGAGCAATTTTAATATACTTCTTCACGTTCTCCCACTTACGCTTAGGTATCTCTTTAATAACAAAACCTCCTATGGCTATATAGTTATAGTTTTTACACATTTCTATATAGTCATTGACGCCTCTGCTTATATGCCATACAGGAATACATTTCTTGCCTGTCCGTTTTTCAATATATGCCCTTATTTCTTTAACCTTTTCGTACCCGACAATAACATCAATATCAAGTTCGAAAAAGTATTTGATATTATAGTCATTAATAAATTGAATGTATTCGTCAATATAAGTGTCTAATTCTTCTTTAGTTACGTTCTTCCTCGAGTTCATAAATGTAAATGCTCCGCTGTCCAGTAGAAAATTTTCATTTCCTACGCAGCTTAGCACTTGTGAGCAGGCTTTTTTACCTGAGTAAAACGTCTCTAAAGCGTATAATGGTTTTTGATGTATATTTACTAGGTTAATTCTTGAATCAGCTGTAGAAGCTAAATAAACCCTCATATTTCAAATTCCTTCTCACAGTAAGGACACTTCATTTTCTTAGGTTCTTTTTCTTTTATGTCCTCGTTTGATAAAAAGTCATCATCATTGATATCAACTTCTACAGAATTAAAAAAACCAAAATCAGACATATCTATTTCCAAACCATTTAGTTCTTCTTCCAGCTTTTCAAAATCCCAGTCAGCTATTTCAGATACCTTGTTATCGGCAAGTCTGAATGCTTTTATCTGTTCATCTGTCAGATCATCTGCATATACTACTGGTATATTTTCGATACCTAACTTTTCAGCAGCTTTCATCCTTGTATGTCCTGCTGCAATGACATTGTTCTTATCTACAATAATCGGATTTTTAAACCCAAATTCTTTAATAGAGTTAGCTACTGCATCAATGGCTTTATCATTAAATCTTGGATTGTTTTCATAAGGAATAATATCCTTTATGTTTTTGTATTCAATTTTTATCTCTTTCATATTTCCTCCTGATAAATAATATCCTTTACGTTTTGTATTTATCAAAGGAGCTATGTTGATAATCCACCTCTTTCCTAAAAAATTTCAATAAAAAAGACACCTTTTCGGTGTCTTAATTATGATTGATTAGAATTTTACACTATCATTATACACTTTTTGAGTGTGCAAAACAATGCAAACTTAAAATTTTTTGTAAAGCAGCACTATGTTTGTTATGTACGGTTCTTATACTGCAAGGTACTGTTTCAGCTACCTCTTCCCAAGGCAGACCATTAATGTAATGATATGATAATACCGGCTGGCAATCTTCATCACAGCAACTTATTAAATGTTCAATTTCGCCTAATTTTTTCAGCTTTTTAGTGACATCTTCTATGTATTGTTTTTCCAGTTCTTCAATTTCCTTAACCATATTATAAACTGGGTCTGATGTTCCACCACTAGCTTTTGGTAAGCCATCAATATTTACAGCTCTAATACCTCCAGTTGTAGATTTTAACTCTTGCAATTCCTTATATTTCATTAACGAACTTTTTGCAATATTGTTCAATATTTTGTACTCATTAAAAAAATCTTTAATTTCTGAAATATCATTAAATTGCATTTTTAATCACCCCTTGACTTACATTAATTAAACGGTTATAATATTGTTGTGTGATACACCGTTGCTCTTTGGCTTAGCCAAGGGGCTTTTTATTTTGGTCCATAGTTGCTTAGTATGTTAATTTTTGTTAAGTTTACATCGTATAATACTGTTATTTTATGTATTAGTTTCTTCATCACTCCACCTCCAACAGCCCAGGGTTACTGTAAATGTTGCCGATAACCTCCACCCGTGGCTCTCTGCCTACATAAACAAGTTTATTTTCTGTTGTACGTCCGATAAACCTTGCGTTATCTTCGTCATATTCAACAACAAATAATGTGCCAAGACTATCCTTGCAAATATCCCCTTCAAAAATCTTCTTGCTGTTCTTATCCTGCAATCCTGTATACTGTCCGACAGTTTCAGGTATAACTATTGCATTATTTGAAAAGAATACCGGTAATTCTTTAGGTGTTGTCCAATATATGTGGGGTCTGTTTTTCATATCGTGCAATAATTCCCCCTCAATCCACTTACCATTATCAACACTTTTACCTCTGAATAATATTTCTCTCATTGTTAGTCCTCCTGTTCCAAGCACTTACCGCTTTTTGTTCTGTTGTAAACCAATCAGAACAACTTTTACAGTTTTTGCAATGTATTTCAAATGGATTAGGTACATCATTTATACCTGAAACATTGATATTAACTAACACCGCTTCACCACCACAAAACGGGCAAGGCTTTAATTTGAATTTCGCTATGTCTAGTCCTCCTTTTTCTTATTATCAGCTAATTGCTTAAATGCACTATAAACAGAGCATAGTGTACAACAAATACAACGTATGTCTTGCTTATAACACAATTCCTGTAAAATGAGTTGAAATCCGTCATCTCAGATTGGCGTGTATAACTCCTCTAAAATATCTATAGCACACCTTACATTTTCCTCAGCATCACCTATAAGATCCCATGCATCATGTAATTCAGCCTCAGCTTC
Source organism: Clostridia bacterium (assembly GCA_030524425.1). Classification (GTDB taxonomy): domain Bacteria; phylum Bacillota; class Clostridia; order Lachnospirales; family CAG-274; genus Gallispira. The sequence goes on from JAUNGN010000027.1 coordinate 28,946, forward strand.
TTCATTGTCAAAATCCAATATACATTTTGTTTGAAAATTTAATTCTTCTTCAATACTTTTTAATATTTCAATAATATCTTTCACTCTTTACTCCTCCATTACCTTGTCCCAACAATCATTACAGCCAAAAGCAATCTCGTCTTTTTCAAAACACACGCCCTTATTATATAATTCACAGGTGCGAATACTAGGGTATCCATTATAATTTTCTGCATCAGGAAATTTTTCAAAGAAATCTTCCTTGTAAGTTTTCTGTAGGTGCGTGTCACTCCATTCCTGAATTATTTTCAGTGCGGATTCTACATTATACACAACAAATGTATCACAGTGTTTTTTTGTACCGTTGTCTACACTGTTTAAGGGACAATGTAGACAATGCGCATTTGCGATATAATAGTTGCACATTCTATCTCTTTCTTTAAAATAATTAAATACATTACTGCAATCAATCTTCATATTATGTATTCCTTTCTATCCAACATATATTACAATAGCTTTAACAAATTCAGTTTCTTCAACTTTCTTCTTAATCATCTTAAAATAATCTTCGTCAGACAAGTCTTTGTAATCAGGTGCATCGCATAAGTCATCTGACAATTGTTCTTCATACTCATCTTTGTCTATCCAGTAATTGTTATAAAGAGTCAATTCTTTTACTTTCCCCTCACTGGCATCCGCTTGCTCGTAAGGATATTCATCGTGCCAAGAATTCTCGCCACAAAATATAAGCAGTGGTAATTCTGGATTTTCAATAATCAATTTTCTAAGATTGCTTGTGTCATTTAGTGAACAATTTAAGTTTGTTTTATTCATAATCTTCCTCCTTCCGTAAACTCAGCGTAAACTTTCGTAAACCTTAATCTAACATTTTGTTTAGCTTTTCATATTTTTTATCATTCTCGTCTATCTCTTTCTTAATTTTTACAGCAGACTTTAAATCTCCAATTTTTAAAGCGTTACAAAACTTTTCGCTTAATTTGCGTCCCTCTTCGATACAATCTTTAGTTTTTTTATTCCAAAGATTTATTAAATAATTGTCTATACAATAACTACCGTCACCACTAGATTTAATAGCCTCAATCAACTCAGCTTTTGTAAATGCGTTATAGTTCATATCCTAGCTCCTAAACGTAAACCTATATTTAAATATTATCTCCAGTCTAAAGCCTGTCCACAGTTTTCACATTCGCTAAACTCATCATCAATAATTTCCATACAGTTTGGACAAACCATATTCCCATTATCTTCTAACGGCTTTTTAGGTACGGATAACTGGTCAACATTCCATTCATTGCAGGTAAAATCATTCGTAAAATCTTCAAGAGTTGTAAAATACTCTGCCATTGTTTCATATGATTCACAATTTCTTACAACAATGCCTATTTGTTCATATCCGGGA
>JAUNGN010000028.1 GCA_030524425.1 Clostridia bacterium
TCAATAATGAAGTTAAGCAGCAATTTACCACAGATAAACCTAACCTTGTTTGGGTTAGTGATATTACTTACGTTAAGGTCAATGGCAGTTTTAATTATATATGCGTTATTATTGACCTTTTCTCTCGTAAGGTTATTACCTATACCGTAAGGAATAAAATTGATGTAGAGCTTGTTGTCGATACTTTTAACAAGGCATTTGCTGCCGGAAATTATCCTAAAAATCTTATATTTCATTCAGACAGAGGCAGTCAATATACTTCAAAACAGTTCAGAAAGCTTTTGGATAGTTCTAATGTTGTACAATCTTTTTCTGCTAAAGGTTATCCTTATGATAATGCTGTTGCTGAATCTTTTTTCAAGTTTTTAAAACTTGAAGAACTAAACAGACAAACTTTTTATACCAAAGCACAGCTTGAACTTTCTCTTTTTGAATATATTGATGGGTTTTATAATAATAAAAGACCTCATTCTGCTAATAGTATGCTTTCGCCAAATCAAAAAGAAAAGCTATATTTTGACAACTTGAATAAAAGATTAAACTGAATAAAGACCTTGGGGCTGCCCGCCCCAAACCCCGGCAAGCGTACGGACGCTTGACCCCGGTAGGTTATTTTTTTCTTTTTTTACTGTCTACTTTATTGACTATAGTTCACTTCGTTACTCTGTTAAGGGCATCATAGGCATACTTATGCACCTGAGTTCCATTTGCCGTCTTATACTGTATCATATTTCCCACATTGTCATAAACGTAGTTAACGCTCTGTTCCCCTGACTTTGCCTGTGTTACTCTGTTTCTGTAATCATAGCTGTAAGTGTTTACAACTCCCGATGTAACAGTATCCCTTGTTACATTTCCCACAGCATCATAACTGCAGCTGTAATTAGTATACTGCATATTCCCTGAACTATCAAGTGCAAAAGGTACTTTTTTATTAGTTACAAGTCCTAAAGCATTATAGGTATACTCTGTGGTATTTCCTTTTCCGTCTGTTAAGAAGTATTTCACTGCAAACCAAATCACTAAAATAGCAATAAATTTAAAGAGGATGGTGAAGTTACCATCCCCTCCAAGATCAGACATTTTAGAAAGTCTGCAAATAAGTATTATTAAATTTTCAATTTCCTTGTTTTTGAAATTGAAAACATGTTAAAAACGGCTTAAAACAGGAACTTTTTAAGTGGTTTTGGACAATTCCCTATCTAGATGCATCAAATATTATAATTAATACTTCTTAAATATTTAAACATATCTTCTTTGTTATTGTTCAAATATCTATCAATTTCGTTAATTATATTATTTTTAATATAGTAAACAAGCTCGTCTATTTTTCTCGTAAAGCTATCCTCTTCATAATCAAAACATGTATACTTCTTCAAATCAATATCATTAAAGTCTACAAATTGAGTAAAATCCAATCTATAATCCCAAACAACATGATCAAATTTTAAGTATAAGAGGATTAGCATTGCATATTCATAATTTTTACTTTTTAATGCTATGGCGAGTTTCCTAAAATCCGGATACACATCAAACCTATAATTTTTATTATCTAAAACAATTAACAATTTTAATAATTTTACCGTTTTATCGAACTCAAAAAATATAGGCTTAAGAAATTTATGTATATCATTAATTATTTCCTCAAAACAGTTGGATTGATTAATAATATCATACTCTTTTTCCAATGGCGATAAATTGTTTCTCATTTTTTTTAATTCATATTTCCATGTTCTTCCAAAGTAATTTAAATCTGTGTATATCGGAATTATATCAAAGTTAACACGCAACCTCCTTTTATTAGATAATAGTTCAATTTCCACAATTTGAATTACATCATTAATAAGTCGTACATACAACCTATGTATTGCATTTTTTTCTACATTCAACAAGCCTAATTTTTGGAGTTCAATATCTATTAATTTATATATCATATTCCCTTCCTTTCTTACCCTATTAAAATGCAGGAACAAGAGTACCGCCAGACGCCACCGTTACCGCTGCACTGACAACAGCTGCTCCAGTTATTGCGGCTATTTCCATAGCCTTGTCCCAATCAAACACTTCATCAAACTTATAAACTATAAGTCCACCTAGCTCCAACCAATATTGTATGTGATATTGATATAAACCCGAATTATAATATATTTCTCCTGGCGCTATCTTTCCTCCTCCAACTTTTAAATCAATAGATTTTATATCTTTATTTTTAAAATATAATCCATTTTCAACATACTTTAAAACTTGGTTTCTAGCAGCCTCTCTATTACAACCAACAGGCTTAACATCCCATATTTCACCACTCATCGGATCAAATAAATCAGCCCTCAATGGAAACAACCCACCAGGATTATTAATTGATTGTTCTTTTAGCAAAGTATATTCTTCTGCTACGACATCTCTAACAACATTATGAATTTCTCCAGGCCAACCAAGTGTCTCCCATGCAGATTCACCATATGTATCTATATATTTATTAGGATTCCCCATACAATAAGCATACAAATTACCCGCCTGTAATGATGCAGTTATGTCAGGATACTTGGTTTCATCCTCCTCAAATGTCCTGTCACCATAAATCATATTTGATGGATTCCAGTGGGTATCCTCACTTATAAATCTGCCTGTTTCAGGATTATAATACCTTGCCCTCATATAATAGTTATTTGTTTCCCAGTCGTAAAGCTGGTCACAGTAGCCCCACTTATTTACTTCATAGGTATCATCAAAATAATTGTTTTTTCCAAAAGCATTATAAAAATAGTATATATTAGCTACTTGAAACCATACTCCACAATAAGTATACAATATCATTATATTTTATAAATTTAGTTTTAATAATACATTACTTTTATTACATATATAATGTATTTTCTTAATTACAATGTTTATTTATAATATCAGTTTTTAATTTTTTATACTTGTCACGGATAAAATCTCCTATATCACCAATATTTAAAATTTCTTCAATTGCTTTTAATTTTAATTCCCAATGACTACTATTGTCCACGATTAACTCCAGTAAATCAAATTTTTCATCAAATTTATCAGCCAATTCATAAAAAACGGCTATTTCAATAAGAAACCTAACATCTTCTTTATTATTAAATACTTCTTTACCTTTAAGTTCAATATATTTATTGCAAAAATATTCCATTTTATCTCCAAAAAAACGGTTATAATAAAATCTATCCTTAGAGTTCCTCAACTTAAAACCTTCTTGAAAAAAATCCATACAATAATAAGTTAAGTCAAAATATAAATCTAATGATAAGTTTTCATTCTCTAACAACTTATCAATATAAGTTGTTCCTCTTGATAGAAGTGTATAGATATCTTTTTCACAAAATATATTATTAATATCTTTTTTTATGTTCATATAATCACCTTACTTTAATAATTCTCCCCAAGCATCAGAAAAGTACACATTTCCCGTTTTATAACTCGTATATATTTTAACAATTACTCTAGCCCCTTTACTTACATAATCTAAAGCATATTCCTTGTAAATGCCTATAGCTTTTCCGTGCTCAAACGCTTCTTCATTCTTTATTACAATATCTGCATTAACTACATTTTTAAACAGCTCCAATAATTTATTATATCCATTTGGATCATTAGGGTCATACCCAAATTTTTGCCAAATAGGCAAATGACTTTCTTTCGAACCTTTTTTTGTCTTTGACCCATTTATAACATGGTTTTTTCCATTTTCATCTTTATCCCAATCAATATAACTACTAATAGTTCTTGATCTATCATAAGAAACTGATTTCTTTAACTTATTTTGTTCTTGAATGGTTAAATCAGTTAATTTTAAAGCAACATATCCAGCCGCAACATCAACAACTAAATTTAACGCAATCCATGCAGCATATACCAAATACCCAGCAGCAATAGCACTATTTCCAGTAATATCAACATAATATATAGGATTACCCATACAATACCCATACAAATTACCCGCCTGTAATGATGCAGTTATGTCAGGATACTTGGTTTCGTCCTCCTCAAATGTCCTGTCACCATAAATCATATTTGATGGATTCCAGTGGGTATCCTCACTTATAAATCTGCCTGTTTCAGGATTATAATACCTTGCCCTCATATAATAGTTATTTGTTTCCCAGTCGTAAAGCTGGTCACAGTAACCCCACTTACTGTATTCATTAATATCATCGCTATTCTCAAAATACTTATTTGTACCAAATGCATTATAATAATGCCAGCCCTGAGGATACTCCGGGTCATTGCCATATGTTTCTATAACATTCCCCTGTATATCATGCATATAGTAAATATTGGAACTGTCTTTTATAAGATTATAACCTCTTGTGTAGCTCTTTGATATTACTTCCTCTGAATTAAGCTCAGCAGCTATATCATCTCCGTCCCAAAGATATTCTGTTAATGCGCCATTTACTTCCTTTGACAGTCTGTAACCGTTAGCCATATACTTATATTCAGCACTTAAGCCAATTTTGCCGTTATACTGACCATTTGTGCTTTCGTAGCCTGTAAGCCGGTTTAAGCCATTGTATGTGAATTTTTCTTCACCTGTATCATTCTTATACGATGCACTTATAATACCCAGCTTAAACGTACCTTCATTATTCTTTTTATACTTTTCAATCTTGGTCTGATTACCGTTTTTGTCATATGTATAGTCTGTATAAGCTGATGTTTTACCATAATTCTTAACAGAACCCGTAAGTCTGTTATTTTTGTCATAGGTGTAATTCTCAGTATAATTGCCTGCATTGCCTGACAGAGTCATTGACTTTCTGTTGCCTGCACTGTCATAGGTATAAGCAATACCAAAGTTGTCATAGCCTGTCACGTTTTCCCTGATTAATCTTCCTGTGCTGTCATAGGTATATTCGGTAGTACTTGTATCGTCTCCATAGGTTACCGTCTTGCTTGTTATATTTCCGTCTGCTCTGTAAGAATAACTTATATGCTCAAGTGTGCTGTTATCTGATTTTTTCTTCAAATACATTGAAACAACCGAATTAGCTTCATCATAATAATAAACATTATATGAATTATTGCCGTAATGGGCTGAAGTTAAATTGCCGTTATTATCATAGTAATATGACACAAGCTTAACATAATCTCCCCCATTTTCATTTTCCTTTACTGCTGAAAGCTGACCCCTGTTATTATAATTATACTGTACTGTCCTGTAATTTGTACCATTCTTTCGGTAGAAGTTATATCTTAAATTCTTTCTGGTATCGTAGTACCTTTCTATCATAAATGACGTACCGTCAAGGTTCATTGTTTCTTTGTGCACAAGACCCTTGTCATTATAGGTATATGTTTTTACTGCATTATCATTGCTTTCAGTAAGTACTCCCCCTGTCAGTCCATAAGTCCATGAGTTGTTTACTCCTTCGGCTTTTTCCGTAAGTACTCTGTGCAGTCCGTCATAGGTATAGGTTATGGCTTTGCCGTTTCTGTCAACCTTTTTAATCATATCCTGATTACTGTCATATGTATAGGCTTCGGAATTTCCCAGAGCATCAGTATACTTCGTTACTCTGTTAAGGGCATCATAGGCATACTTATGCACCTGAGTTCCCCCTGCTGCGGAATACTGTATCATATTTCCCACATTGTCATAAACATAGTTAACGCTCTGTTCCCCTGATTTTGCCTGTGTTACTCTGTTTCTGTAATCATAGCTGTAAGTGTTTACAACTCCCGATGTAACAGTATCCCTTGTTACATTTCCCACAGCATCATAACTGCAGCTGTAATTAGTATACTGCATATTCCCTGAACTATCAAGTGCAAAAGGTACTTTTTTATTAGTTACAAGTCCTAAAGCATTATAGGTATACTCTGTGGTATTTCCTTTTCCGTCTGTTGATGTTGTCATTCTGCCAAGCATATCATAAGAGGCTGATGTTATTATTTTGCTGTCTGTATTATTGCTTGGTGATTCTTCACAGGTTAATATGTTTCCTTTAGAATCATAAGTATATACCTTGTCCTTATATATATCTGTCTGAACAAATTGAGATTCCTTAGTAACATTGCCCGCAAAATCATATTCATAATTTATTATATCTCCGCCATAATTAGTCATTACATTTCTGCCAAGAACGTCCGTCTGATTAATATTTGTAACTGTTGCAGAATTAGCATCGCCGTTAATTTTTTCCGTTGTTTTAAGTCCCGTTGAATTATTCTCATAGGTATAGGTCTTGTTTGAAAGCACCTTTGTACCCTCTTTAATCACCTCTGATGTAAGCCTGTCCCTGTTGTCATAGGTATAGACAGTTTTTGCCTTGCCCTCTGTATATGTTGCAGGACGCAGTCTTGTATCATAGGTATAGGCTGATAAAACAGTTCCTCCCTTTGTTACCTTTTCAGGATTTCCCACAGGATCATATTCGTATACTTCAACTTTGCCGTTTTCGTTTGTAAACCTTATAGTATTCTCTGTATAATTGTACTGTAAAGATACACTGCTCTTTTCTGCACCTGTACTGTCACAATAACCTACCCTTGTTACATTTCCTATTCCGTCATATTTATAAGCCGTTTTGCAGTTATTCTGATTTGTAACAGACAAAACATTGCCAAGTTTATCATATGTATACTTAACACTTCCGCTGTTTCCGTCAATCTTGATTTCCACAGGCATTGCACCGAATCCCGTTGTATCTGAATACGTATTGGTTGTCTTAATATTACTTGATTCATTTTGGTTAACATAATCATTTCTGACTGTATTTCTGCCCTTGGTGTCATATGTATATGACACTGCAGACTCCTTGGTACCTCCTCTTGTAATTACAGACTTAGCTATAACCTTGCCTGACATTGATGTATTCCCGCTTAAAAGGGTATTGGTCTGAACAACATTAGCTCCGCTGTTCATCTTTGCTGTTACTTTTGTACAAAGTCCGTAATAATTACTTTTGCTGCTTTCATAATCATAGTTATAGCTTACTGAACTTAATTCCTTATTATTATTTGTTGTAACAACATAGGACTTCACATCATACTTATTTGTATATGTATACGTTTCCTTTCTTTCTGCACCATTCTCAGTATAAGTAACAGCAACAGGAAAGTCACAGTTATCATTTTTATTCAGATAACTTTTTGTTGTTTTATTTAGCAATGTACTGCCTGAATATTCTTCTATACTTATATTCTGTTTTAAAGCATTAAATGTATACTTTACACTTGTGCCGTTTTCATTGTTTATTGTTGTGCTGTAGTTTGTTCCGTTTTCCATATTTATATATACATACGGACAGTCAAAATTATCAAGATTAACTTCACAATTCTTAAAACAATCCCATGCGCCTCCAATATAATATGCGATACACGGACAGTCATCACACTCACAATTCCTTATGCAGCCTTTCCACTCCCATAAATCCGGTCTGTTATTATTATTTGTATCTACATATTCACAATTTTCGCACCATGTAACCCCACCGTAATCATTTAGTCCGCACTCGCACATATGGCAAAAGCAGCCTACAGCAAAATTTGAATTAGCCACCATAAAATTACTGTCATATGTATATGTTTTCTTGTCACATACTTTACTGTCATTCAATAAATATTCCTCTGTAATTCTTGCATAGTCATATTTATCAATTTCATAGTCTACTTCATAATTACTGTTCCAGCTATACTTAAGCTTATCTGTCCATCCATATTTAAAGTGTTTTTCAAGCCCTGTAGCTGTCTTAATTTTATTCAAAAGAGCATTTCTGTAATTATCCTTGCTGCTGAATTCATATGTAAACTCAATTGCAGCATTCTCAGGATAAGTTATTTTATCAAGAGTATATCTTGCATATGCTCCCTGAGTTGTTTTACTGTAATTTATTGTTATTTTGCTGTTGTCAGGTCTTGTTATTGTCTGGACATTCCCACTCCTTTGTATGGTAACAACATTGTTATTGGTGTCCTTTATTTTCATCAGACCCGAACCACTTTCTATAACTTCAATCTTATTACCAAATTTATCAACAGTCTTTATCCACAGACCCTCATCATTAAAATAGTCTGTATTTCCGTTTTTATATGTAAGCTTATATTTAGATTCTTCTCCTCCCTGATGTTCAGAATCTCTGTAAAGCTTCAGTTCATCTGTATATATACTTGTCGGAATATAATATGCAGCCGTACTGCTTACCATTTCATAGGTATCACCATTTGATAAAGTTAAATATCTCAACTTTCCATTGATTATAGAGCTTCCGTCCTCATTTGTAATAAACGGAAAAGAATATCTCCAGTTGTGTCCATAGTTAGCTCTGGAGTCTATAGATCTGTATGAACAGTTTGCAGATGATGAATAGAGCAAAGATATATTAAGATCAAGACCTGCAATACCGGGAATACTGCAAATATTTTCAGTATATGATACTGCTCCAGTATTTGGATCTACATTGGCTCCCACTCCTTTTATATAACTCAATGCTCCCTTTTTAAATGCAGAATCATATCCAATATCTTCATCTGCAGCGGAATCGGCATATGCCGTTACATCATTATTTCCCTCTTTTAATGTTTTTAATATTTCATTATAATCAAAAATGAAATTATCATAATTATCTGATTCCAGTATTTCTTTAGCTGTTTCAGCATTTATATAGCATTCCTTACATAAATTTATTATATCATTTGTTATTTCAATGTCTGTATACAAACTTTCACCATCATACTTATACTTTATAACATCTGATATATCCCTGCCCATATAAATAGCTATTCCATATGCTTTTAAAACATCATCTATGTTATAACCGTCAATTATATAATCTTTAACAGTGTTTTTTATACTCTCATCTCTAAAGCAGGCATAATCATACAATCGTTCACTATACAGATTAGCACTTTCCAATGCAGTTTTCTGGCTGCCGTAATTAACCATCATATTTTCGGCAGTGTCAAAGTCAATTTCCATTGTCTGCATAAGTAAAGCATAAGGTATGGAATACCTGACAGAATATCTGTTATCACAGCATATATTCATTGTATCTTCTCTTACAAATAAATATGTGTTTAATGAAAACTTCTCATCATCACTTAAACCGGAATATTTTTGCTCTAATAATGAAGAAACATATGACGGCAGCATACTGTCATCTATTTCATAGTCAATGGCAGCACCAGATAAAACTTCATCATCTGCTTTATTTTTAAATACCTTATCCAATATATCAATAATAATACCTGATGAACTTTCTGTTTCATCTGAATACAGGACTTCAGTTGTTGTTTCTATAGCTTCCTCCGTATTCTCACCGTCAGTCAGACTGCTTTCGCTTTCAAGGCTTTCAATTACAGGCGCTGCATATACCGCCCGGCTTATTATTGAATTCAAAAAAATTACTGTTATAAGCAATACGGAAAACAACTTTTTGTTTTTAATCATAAAAATTACCCCCTCACAACGGAAAACTCAATACTGCCCTTTCCTGCCGCTATACAGTTAAAGACAGCAGAAGTTATTATTCCCGACCAATCAGATTCATCTAAATTTAATATTCTGAATTCGATTTTACCAGATGTATTTGAAATAACTTGTATATCATTATCTGTAATAACATTACTGTTATTATAGTCCTTACCTATATTCATTAAAGCAAGCTTACTGCTGTCGTATTTTATAGTGTAATAATAATCCTTTGGATTTGATATGTTTTCAACAGTAAAATTGTATTTGTATTTAACTCCTCTGCTAAAATAACTCTCAATTATTTTAGGTTCTTCTGAAGATAAATCCGAAGTTGATATACTATATATTTCCGAACTTATATTATAGCCGTCTCCTGCATATGTAAACAAGTATAATTTATCATAACCGCCGTTATAATTAAATACATACTCCTTAACATCCGCAGTCATGTTATAACTTCCGATAACATAACCATATTTGTTGCCAAGAATTAATCGGGTGAATTTATCACTGCCTTTAGCCACTACTCTTATTGTCCTGCCTGAATTTATACTTACAGCAGATGAACTGCCTGAACTGTCAGAAATATCAAAGCTGATTGTACTTCCATTGCCAAAATGTGAACTGCTCATTCTTATGGCTTTTGTATAGCCTTCTTCCGTAGTTGCTGCTGCAATAGCGGGTCTGTTACTGGTACTTGTTATTGTCAAACCATTAATAGTTTTATTGTATAAATAACTTCCTGCCGTCAATTCACTGTAATTGCTGAATATCCACTTGTGGTCATCTATTGTTTTATCTGAATTGGCAACTACATCAATCTTATCAATTCTTATTCCCCCATCCTCTGATTTTATATAAATTTTTTCACCGTTTCCTCTATACCTTATTCTGTAAGTTGCAGTAACTCCGCTTACACTAAACTTTGAATCCGTTAGCACACCGTCAAGGTCTTCTATGTCGCATTCATATTTATTTGTTACATATAAATTTCTGACAACTGCATTTGTGCCATAATTTGATGATCTTGCAGTAATATATATATCTGAATTTTTAGCTGCATCAAAAGCCAGTGACCTGTAATATCTGCTGCCTGTTCCCTCTAAATCAATACCATGATAAAACCTGTACCCGCTGTCAGTTGATTCTCCTGAATATGAAATAACAGGCTTATCCTCCGAAGCATTGGCAACAAGTCCGTTAAAGTCAGTATTTGATGTATATGTTGTTCCGCCTGGAACACCTGAAAAATCCCATGAATATGATTCTCCTTCATCAAGTTCTGTATGCTCGCTTTCAATATAATCTTCAACACCAATGTCATATATTCTGACATCTTCATCAATAGCACTAATATAAACATTAGTAGCTTCCCCTCTATATTCCAGCTTATATCCATTGGCAGGACCCAATGATAAATATTGATAACTCTTTGTAACCGGAAAATAAAATTCCAGTCTTCTGTATACTGCTTCATTATCTGACTTGCCCACTATGTATATATCACTTGGACCGTTTAAGTGAAATGATATTGCATTATAATTATTGCTTGTACTTATATCCATATATAAATAATTATAATATTTTGTTCCTTTAAACAGCTTTAAGGAACTATATCTTCGTATTCCCGGATACATGGTTAAACCATCAATTTCAGTTGTTGTTTTTCCTGTTATTTCAGCAAATTTATCATCATCAATTCTCCATTCCCTGCTTTCACCCCCATAGGCAGATGAAATTCCCGTCACCAATACAAGCATTGCAAAACAAACAGTAATTATTGTAAATCTTAAAATTCTTTTAATCATTTGTATTCACTCCTTTGTAAAACCCTTAACACATAAAACCCCTTAACATAATTATAACTGCATTATTATTAATTACCTCCCTCCTTAAAATATTGTAGTCCGTAAAATGCCTTTTAAATTCTTATTGATATATCACTTCCTTATTATAATTTCATATTTGTTTATAAATTTATATAAATATTTCTTCTGCTATTTTTTATAATAATAGCAGAAGAAAAGACTAAAAATTTCAATTTGTAAAAAATTACGCTATTTTTGTATAAATTTAAACTACTGCAAAAAAATATACGCCAACACTCACGGCAGTTTCACCGTAAATGCAGGCGTATATTAGCTGGCTGCCGGAGTGCCCGGCATTCATACTTACAAATTTTACAAAATCAGCACAAAATATCACACTTTAAAATAATATTAAGCATATAAAATAATTTCCTGTAATACTGCATCATCCATAGTCCGTTTATTGCTTACTATGTCCTAAACACAATAATAACTATAATATTACTATACCATCTTTTCAACAGCCTTTACCCAAGCATGCTTTGGATCGTCACAAGGCGTAAGCTTTCTTCCGCTCTTGCCGGCCATAACCCAAAGATAATAAACACTGTATCCGGGAGCTGCCGCAACAGGATGATAGCCATCCTTAATTGCTGCACTGTCACCATCCCTTATAACATAGCTTTCCTTTAAAGTCATATCATCATTATACATTACCTGAATACCAAATCCCTGTCCCGGATTTACCTTAAAATGATAGATTTCCTCCATATTTACCTCATAGGGCATATTATCCGTATCATGCTTATGAGATGGATAGCTTGACCACTGTCCTGCACATCCGTATGTTTCACCAAGAAGAATTTTATCTACCTTACCTTCATATTTAGATGTTATAATATCATTTACATCCCTCTGCCAGTTAAGTTTTCCTCTGTGTTCTGTAACAATATCTTCCGGACTAACAACAAACGGTTCATATTTTTTATCAGCCTTTACCTTACATACACCAATCTCAAGTATGCCATATCCCTCTGCTGATATACTATATTCTGAATCTCTTGGAATATAAACTGTTGTTGGCTTTCCATCAAACACATTTCTTCTGCTGCCAAGATTAGTTGCTTCAAAATTCTCCGTCTTTACACTGCAATTACCTGAAAGAATTACTAAACCAATTTCATACTCATCAGATTTACAGCTTATATTTTCGTTTGGCTCTAAACGAATCAAATCAAATCCTATTACCTCAAGCTCTGCTTCATTGGTAATAATCTCTTTATAACCCTTGAATTCCTGTCTTTCATAAAATCTTTTCATAATTACCTCCATCTATTTTAATAATAATTATTTATTTAATTATAGCATAATTTTAATTTCTTAACAAATATATGTTATTCAAAACATCATTATTTTCTATAACAAAAAAGGTGCTGTGATAAACACAACACCTGAAAATATATAAATTAAACCAATTCAATAATTACTTCCATAGCACCGTCGCCACGTCTCTGACCAATCTTAACGATTCTTGTGTAACCGCCGTTTCTGTCAGCATACTTTGGAGCAATTTCGTCAAATAACTTGTTAGCCATGTTTACAGTAACAGTATTTGCTCTCTTCTTCTTGCCATCTGCAGGAACTTCAACTACAGGATAAAGAACACTTAAAATTTTTCTTCTGGCATTTAACTTGCTTGGAGCATCTTTCTTAATTGTCTTTTCAACAGATTCTCCGCCTTTCTTAGAAGTTACAGTAACCTCTTCGAAATTATCCTTTTCCTTAACAGCAATAGTAATTAACTTTTCAGCAAGTCTTCTGATTTCCTTAGCCTTAGCTTCAGTTGTCTTAATCTTGCCATGGTATAATAAATTAGTAACCTGATTACGTAATAAAGCCTTTCTCTGGCTAGATGTACGACCAAGCTTTCTATATTCAGCCATTGCTAATCCTCCTTAATTAATCCTCGTTTGGACTCAAGCTTAAACCAAGCTCGTTCAACTTGTTAAGTACTTCCTCTAAAGACTTACGTCCAAGATTACGTACCTTCATCATATCATCTTCAGTCTTTCTTGTTAAATCTTCAACAGTATGGATACCTGCTCTCTTCAAGCAGTTATAAGAACGAACAGTTAAATCCAATTCTTCAATAGTCTGTTCAAGTACCTTTTCCTTAGTACCTACTTCCTTTTCAACAAGAATTTCTGCATTCTTTGCACTATCAGATAAATCCACGAATAAGTTAAGATGTTCATTTAAAATCTTAGCACCTAAGCTTACTGCATCGTCCGGAGCAATAGTTCCATCAGTCCAAACTTCAAATGTAAGCTTATCGTAGTCTGTAATCTGACCTACTCTTGTATCCTCAACCTTAAAGTTTACTCTCCTGACAGGAGTATAAAGTGAGTCTACAGGTATCATTCTAAGGGGTTGGTCAGCCCTCTTGTTTTTAGCAGCTTCAACATAGCCACGACCCTTTGTAATTGTAATCTCCATAAAGAGCTTGCTCTCAGCACCGCCGCTTAAAGTAGCAATGTGTAAATCAGGATTAAGAATTTCAATATCTGAGTCAACTCTGATATCCCCTGCCTTAACCTCACAATCACCTGATGCATCAATATAAGCAATCTTCGGCTCATCACCCTCGCTATTAACTTTAATAGCAAGATTTTTGAGATTTAATATAATTTCGGTTACATCTTCCTTAACGCCAGTAATAGGGCTAAATTCGTGAAGAACACCATCAATCTTTACATTGCTGACAGCAGCGCCGGGTAAAGATGAAAGTAAAATTCTTCTTAAAGAATTACCAAGAGTTGTACCATAACCTCTCTCAAGAGGCTCAACAACGAAGCAACCGTACTTATCATTCTTTTCAGTAATTTCAATACGAGGTTTTTCAAATTCAAACACTCAGCCCAACCTCCTTAATAGTTATCTATAAAATTTACCAAAATGTTTAAAAACAGTAACAAAATGCGATAAAGTGCTTATTACTTAGAATACAACTCGACAATAAGAGTCTCGTTTACAGGTAAATCTAACTGCTCTCTCTTAGGTAAAGCATTAATACTGCCTTTAAGATTAGCCTGATCAGCAGATAACCACTCAGGAACGATACGAGAAGAAGTTACTTCAAGAACATCCTTGAATCTCTGTAAATCCTTCTTTGTTTCCTTAATTTCAATAACATCGCCAACCTTTAATGTAATTGATGGAATGTTAGTTTTCTTGCCATTAACAGTTACAAGATTATGTCTAACGATCTGTCTAGCTTCTTTTCTAGTACGACCATAGCCTAATCTGTATACAACATTATCAAGTCTTAATTCAAGAAGCATAAGTAAGTTTTCACCGGTAATACCAGTCATCTTATCAGCCTTCTTGTATAAGTTTCTGAACTGCTTTTCAAGAACACCGTAGATAAACTTAACCTTCTGCTTTTCCTTTAACTGAACGCCGTATTCACTTAACTTACGCATATTTCTCTTACGCTTGCCTAACTTCTTAGATGAACCAAGAATGCTAGGTTCGATGCCTAAGTATCTACATCTTTTAATGATAGGACCGATTTCTCTAGCCATTAAATAGTACCTCCAATATATATTTCAATAAAACGGAAATTAAACTCTTCTTCTCTTAGGTGGTCTACAACCATTATGCGGAACAGGAGTTACATCCTTAATCATAGTTACATCAAGACCTGCAGCCTGTAAAGCTCTGATTGCAGCTTCTCTTCCGCTGCCCGGACCCTTTACAAATACTTCAACAGTCTTTAAACCATATTCCTTTGCAGCACCGGCAGCCTTTTCAGCAGCCATCTGAGCAGCATAAGGAGTAGACTTCTTAGAACCTCTGAAACCTAACTCACCGGCACTTGCCCAAGATAAAGCGCCACCGGCAGCATCTGTAATAGTTACAATTGTATTATTAAAAGTTGACTGTATATGAGCCTGACCACGTTCAACAACTCTTCTGTCGCGACGTCTACGGCCAGCAGTTTTCTTAACTGTCTTCTTAGCCATTTAATTTTACCTCCTTAAATCAATAACAAAAGATAAATTGATTATTTTTTCTTATTCGCAACAGTTCTTCTAGGACCTTTTCTAGTTCTTGCGTTTGTCTTAGTCTTTTGTCCTCTTACAGGAAGACCTCTTCTGTGACGAATACCTCTGTAGCATCCAATTTCAACAAGACGCTTAATATTTAAAGCGATCTCTCTTCTTAAGTCACCCTCTACAGTCTGAGATTCAGCAATGATATCTCTAATCTTTGCTACCTCATCATCTGTAAGATCTCTTACTCTTGTATCAGGATTAACACCGGCTTCTGCTAAAATTCTGTTAGCACTAGCTCTGCCAATACCATAAACATAAGTAAGACCAATTTCAACACGCTTTTCTCTAGGTAAATCTACACCAGCGATACGAGCCATAATTGCACCTCTTTCATATAAATAGTATTAAATAGTAACAATGTAAAATCCATTACTACGGCCTTTAAGTCCAATAATTAAGGCAAAAGGCAATACATTGAATTTTACTGCAATTTCTCTTTGGAGAAATTGCCTGAGGTGTAATATTTATCTCAACAAATTTGCATCAGGGCAGCCGCGTCCTGATTACAGTTATGAGGCCTTCAAGGGCTATTAACCCTCTTAAACCATAAAAAATAGAGTTAAAATAAACATTCACCAAGATAAAAGTATATCACAGATATACCCTAAAATCAAGAATTTAATTGTAAATTTTTTGTGAATATTATTAACAATTAAATAATACTTTTATTTTTACGGCATATTTTTTTAATATACCTTAAATATCAACATTTTTTTATTCCCCTAAATGAACAGCAAGACAGGGCTATTAACCCTGTCTCTGCTTATGCTTTGGGTTTTCGCAGATTACTCTGACAGCACCCTTTCTCTTAATTATTCTACACTTTTCACACATTGGTTTTACAGATGGTCTAACCTTCATTGTTCATTCTCCTTTCGCACTTTGCCTCTCCAGGTAATTCTGCCCTTAGTTAAGTCATAAGTTGACATTTCAATCTTAACACTGTCACCCGGGATAATTCTTATAAAATTCTTTCTCAGCTTACCTGAGAGATGAGCAATAATCTTATGTCCATTTTCCAGTTCTACCTGGAACATAGCGTTTGGAAGCTTTTCTAGGACAGTGCCTTCAACTTCAATTACATCGTCCTTTGCCAAGGCTCTCTACCTCCTTCACAATCTCTTTGCATCTTGTTATTATACTTTGCCAGAGCTTTTTTTATATCAGAATTGAGAATATACAATTCATTTTCAAGTTTATTCTTAATTTCTTCATCAATATGCTTTGAAATCTGAATATGAATTTTTTTCTTTTTCTTTGGTTTTTCCAACTTCCTCAAATCACCGTCAACAATAAAAACATACGTATCATTGTAATCATATACAATAAAAGCCCTGCCTTTATCCCTTCCGCTTTTTGAGAAAACAATTTGACCTTTTGAATACAATTCTTTCACCCCTATATTAAGGAATCTCTTCCTAAGGTTAAAAGCTCAGGCTCACCATCAGTAATGAGAACCGTATTTTCATAATGGGCTGACAGACTGCCATCTCTTGTTACAACAGTCCAGCCGTCACTTAGCTGCTTAACCTTATAGCTGCCCTGATTCACCATTGGCTCAATAGCCAGCGTCATACCCTTTATGAGCTTGGGACCTCGTTTGCCAAATCTGTAATTTGGTACATTAGGATCCTCATGCATTTCTCTTCCGATGCCATGCCCTACATAATCACGAACTACCGAAAATCCGTTAGCCTCTACATAATCCTGTATAGCCCCTGATATTTCAGATAGATGATTACCATTTTTTGCATACTCTATACCTCTGAAAAAGCTTTCTTTAGTTACATCAATAAGCCTTTGTGCTTCAGCAGATATCCTGCCTACCGCAAAGGTTCTTGCCGCATCACCGTGAAAGCCTTTAATATACGCGCCTGTGTCAATACTTATTATATCACCCTCCCGCAAAACTCTTTTGCCCGGAATACCGTGTATAATCTCGTCATTAACTGAAGCACATATTGAGGCCGGATAACCATATAGACCTTTAAAGGAAGGAACTGCACCCTGTGCTCTTATAAATTCCTCGGCAATTTTGTCTAAATCCTTAGTAGTCATACCGGGTTTAAGCTCCCTTTGGAGGAGATTAAGTGCTTCTCCGGTAATTCTACCGGCAATTCTCATTGCCTCTATATGTATTTCTTTCTTAATCTTAATAGACATTATTCAATTCCCTCTAACGCATTACATACGTTATCAAAGATTTCATTAATATCACCTACACCACTTGTCTTTAAAAGAATGCCCATCTTATCATAATAATCAATAACAGGAGCAGTTGTCTCATGGTATACCTTTAATCTGTTTGCAACAGTTTCTTCACTGTCATCTTTACGCTGAATAAGAGCTTCGCCGCATTCATCACACTTGCCCTCAGTCTTTGGAGGATTGTATGATACGTGATACATCTTACCACACTTAGGGCAGCTCCTTCTGCCTGACATTCTGTCAACTATAACAGCATCATCAACTTCATAGCAAATAACCTTATCAAGACTGCCAACGATTTCATTTAAGCCTTCAGCCTGAGCCACATTTCTTGGATAACCATCTAAAATATAGCCTTTCCTGCAGTCATCAGCCTTAATTCTTTCAGCCAACATTGCAGAAACAATATCATCTGACACCAAGCCCCCGGCATTTATTATTTCACTAACCTTTTTACCTAGCTCAGTACCTTTACTAATCTGCTCTCTTAATAAATCACCTGTTGAAATATGTGCAATATCAAATTTCTTTGAAAGCATCTTAGCCTGAGTACCCTTACCTGCACCAGGACAGCCAATAAGCACTAATTTCATTATTTTCCATCCCCTTATACTTGTTCCCCCAACACCTGTCAGGGGAACATAAGATATTAATTAATTCAAGAATCCCTTATAATGTCTCATTAATAACTGAGATTCCAGCTGCTTTATAAGTTCAAGAGCAACACCTGAAACGATAAGTAATGTAGTACCTCCGAAGCCCATGTTTACTCCCGTTACCCATGTAAGAACAATAGGAACCATAGCAATCACTGCATAAGTTATAGCACCGATTAAAGAAATTCTGTCAACAATATTCTGAATGTAATCTGATGTAGGCTTACCGGGTCTGATACCGGGAACAAAGCCTCCGCTCTTCTTCATATTTTCAGCAACTTCAATTGAATTAAATGCAAATGAAGTATAGAAAAATGTGAAACAGAATATAAGTATAATATAAATTATTGCACCAACAGGTACATGATGCCAAAGATAGGTTAATGATAATACATTGCTTACTTTAGTAAGGAAACCATTGTTAAATAACTGATTAATGGTTTGCGGGAACTGTAAAAGTGAAATTGCAAAGATAATTGACATAACACCTGCAATATTTACTTTTATAGGAATATAGGTACTCTGACCGCCTACCATTCTGTTTCCTATAAGCTTCTTTGAATACTGAACAGGAATTCTTCTTTCGCCATCCTGAACAATGATTACAAAGGCCATAACAACTACTAAAACAGCAAGAATAATAACTATTTTAACCCAGCCCATTGCACTGCCCTGTGCACTTACATATAAATTCTTAATACCATCATCGAGGTTTTCAAGAATATTGGCAAAGATAATGAAGGAAGCACCATTACCGATACCTACCTCTGTTAATTTTTCGCCTAACCACATAATAAAGATAGTACCTGTTACCATTGAAATTAAGCCAACAATATATACTAACCAATTAGGATTTGTAAAAGCAGTATGAACAGTATAAACCTGACCTGCACCCTGAAGTAAAGCTAAAAATACAGCAGCGAATCTTGTGTACTGAGAAATTTTCTTTCTTCCCTCTTCGCCGTCCTTCTGAATCTGCTCTAATTTAGGAATCGCAACTGTTAAAAGCTGCATAATGATTGAAGCATTAATGTAAGGTCCGATACCCATAGCAAAAATAGTACCATAGTTGCCGCCGGTGATAAGAGAATACAATGTATTCTGATTATCACCATTTGCCAGCTGATTTATATCAAGACCCGGAATAGGTAAATGTGTACCTATTCTAATGATAAATAATACTAAAAGCATATATAATATCTTTGTACGAATATCCTTAACAGTAAATGCGTTACGAAGTATACTAAACATTAGATCACCTCAGCTTTTCCGCCAGCAGCCTCAATCTTTTCCTTTGCAGAATTGCTGTAATAGTTAACCTGAACATTAAGCTTCTTAGTAATTTCTCCATTACCTAAAATCTTAACACCATCTCTAGCATTAGAAATAATACCCTTATCCTTTAATGCCTCTACAGTAACTACAGCACCGTCTTCAAATCTATCATTTAAAAGACTTAAGTTTATAGCAACAATGTTCTTAGAATTAATGCACTTAAAACCTCTCTTAGGGATTCTTCTGTAAAGCGGCATCTGACCACCTTCAAAACCGGGTCTTACGCCACCGCCTGAACGAGCATTCTGACCCTTATGACCCTTACCGGCAGTTTTACCATTGCCTGAACCATGACCTCTACCTGTTCTGAACTTCTTAGATGTAGAGCCTTCAGCCGGCTTTAATTCATTTAAAAACATTAGGACGCACCTCCTTAAAATTAGATTTCTTCAACCTTAACCAAGTGCTTTACCTGATTAAGCATACCTCTTATTGCAGCATTATCCTGCTGCTCTACAACAGCGTGAAGCTTCTTTAAACCAAGAGCTTCAACTGTCTTTCTGTGCTTAGGGATTGCACCGATTGTAGACTTAACTAATGTAATTCTTAACATCTCAATTTTCCTCCCTTATCAGCCCATAATTTCTTCTACAGTCTTACCACGAAGTCTGGCTACCTTCTCAGGAGAAGTAACACCTGCAAGACCTTCAAGTGTAGCATTTACAACATTCTTCTTATTTCTTGAACCTAAAGATTTAGCTCTTATATTCTTGATACCGGCTAATTCAAGTACGGCTCTTGCAGGACCGCCCGCAATTATACCCGTACCTTCTGCAGCAGGCTTAAGAAGCACGCTTGAGCTGCCATACTTACCGTAGATTTCATGATATATACTATTGTTTTCGTTTCTCTCAACGTAAACGATATTCTTGATTGCATCTTCCTTACCCTTACGGATAGCATCAGGGATTTCGATAGCCTTACCAATACCAACGCCTACGTGACCGTTGCCGTCACCTACTACAACTAAAGCAGAGAAACGCATTGTACGACCACCCTTAACAGTCTTTGTTACTCTCTTAATTGTAACAACATTATCCTTTAAATCAAGGGTACTTACATCGATTTTAGTTTTCACGTTTTTCCCTCCTTAATTAGAACTGAAGACCTGCTTCTCTGGCAGCATCAGCTAAAGCCTGAATCTTACCATGATATACAAATCCGCCTCTATCGAATACCACTGTTGTGATACCCTTTTCAAGTGCCTTCTTAGCTACAGCTTCACCAACAGCCTTTGCAGCCTCAACATCGTTAGTCTTTGAAACCTTAGCCTTAATATCAGCTTCCATAGTAGAAGCAGCACAAAGTGTATTACCTACTGTATCATCAATGATCTGTGCATAAATATGCATATTAGATCTAAATACTGCCAATCTTGGCTGTTCAGCAGTGCCGGAAATTTTATTACGTAATCTGTAATGTCTCTTAGCTCTGGCATCTGAACGTGATGGCTTTTTAATCATCTCACATTCACTCCTTTATTACTTCTTACCAGTCTTACCAACTTTACGTCTGATTGTTTCAGTTGCATACTTGATACCCTTGCCCTTATATGGCTCCGGTGGTCTCTTAGTTCTGATTTCAGCAGCAAACTGACCAACCTTTTCCTTGTCGATACCCTCAACAATAATCTTGTTGTTGCCTTCAAGTGTAGTTGTGATGCCCTCAGGGTCAATCATCTCTACAGGGTGAGAATAACCAAGTGTTAATGTAAGCTTGTTACCTGACTTAGCAGCTCTGTAACCAACACCGTTGATTTCAAGCTCCTTCTTATAACCATTAGTAACACCCTCAACCATGTTAGCAATAAGTGTTCTTGTTAAACCATGTAACTGCTTATATCTTTTTAAATCGCTAGGTCTAGTTACTGTAACCTCAGCAGCTGAAACCTCGATTGTTAAGTCATCAACTAACTTACGAGTTAAAGTACCCTTAGGTCCCTTAACAGTAATTACGTTACCATCCTCAAGCTTAACTTCAACGCCGGCCGGAATAGCAACAGGTAATTTACCTATACGTGACATATAATTTACCTCCTTCTATTACCATACGTAAGCGATTACTTCGCCGCCAACGCCGAGCTTTCTGGCTTCTTTATCGGTAATAACACCCTTGTTTGTAGAAACAATGGCTGTACCCATACCGCCTAAAACTCTTGGTAACTCATCTCTGTTAGCGTAAACTCTAAGACCCGGCTTAGAAATTCTCTTAATGCCGGAGATAACCTTTTCATTCTTATCTACACCATACTTAAGAGTAATATGCATAGTCTTCTTTACGCCGTCTTCTATAATTTCATAACCTGCAATATAGCCTTCATTTGTAAGGATGTTAGCGATTGCCTCCTTCATCTTGCTTGAAGGTACATCTACAGTATCGTGCTTAGCAGTGTTTGCATTTCTGATTCTAGTGAGCATATCTGCAATTGGATCACTCATTGACATTTCAAAATCCTCCTTTCAAATTACCAGCTAGCCTTCTTAACACCAGGGATTTCACCCTTGTAAGCTAATTCACGGAAGCAAATTCTACAGATACCAAACTTTCTTAATACACCGTGTGGTCTTCCGCAAATTCTACAACGAGTATAGCTCTGAGTTGAAAACTTAGGCTTTTTTGCCTGCTTTACTTTCATTGATGTCTTTGCCATAATCATTTGCCTCCTTACTTCTTAAATGGCATACCGAATAATCTAAGAAGCTCTCTAGCCTCTTCATCAGTCTTTGCTGTAGTTACAAATACGATATCCATACCTCTGATCTTATCAATCTTATCGTACTGGATTTCAGGGAACATTAACTGCTCCTTAAGACCTAAAGTGTAGTTACCTCTGCCGTCAAAAGACTCTGAGCTAACACCTCTGAAGTCACGAACTCGCGGAAGAGAGATGTTAATAAGCTTTGAAGCAAAGCTGTACATCTTTTCACCTCTTAAAGTAACCTTACAGCCTATTGGCATACCAGCTCTAAGCTTGAAGTTAGCAATTGACTTCTTAGCTTTGGTTACGATAGGCTTCTGACCTGCAATAATAGCCATATCACTAACTGCTGAGTCAATAGCCTTAGCATTATCCTTAGCCTCACCAAGACCCATATTAATAACAATCTTTTCAAGCTTTGGAATTTCCATTACGTTCTTATAAGAAAACTTTGCCTGCATTGCAGGTGCAACTTCCTTCTCATAAAATTCTCTAAATGCGTTCACGAACTTAGTCCTCCTTTACAGATTAATCGATTACTTCACCGGTAGCCTTAGCAACTCTCTGCTTAGTACCGTTGTCAATCTTATAACCGATTCTGGTTGGCTTACCTGCGTAAACATACATAACATTAGATGCGTCAATAGGAGCTTCCTGCTCAATGATACCACTGTTAGGGTTAACCGGTGATGGCTTAACGTGCTTTTTAACCTTATTAACACCTTCAACAATAACCTTATTGTTCTTTACATCTACAACAAGTACCTTGCCTTCCTTGCCTTTATCCTTACCTGCGATAACCTGTACCTTATCGCCCTTCTTAATCTTCATGCTGACCCTAACCTCCTATTATAATACTTCAGGTGCAAGAGATAAGATCTTCATATACTGCTTTTCTCTAAGCTCTCTTGCAACAGGTCCGAAAATACGAGTACCTCTAGGGTTCTTATCATCCTTGATAATAACTGCTGCATTTTCATCAAACTTGATATAAGAACCGTCAGGTCTTGACGCACCCTTCTTAGTTCTGACAACAACAGCCTTAACAACTTCACCCTTTTTTACAACGCCGCCTGGTGTTGCATCTTTTACAGTAGCAACGATAACGTCGCCAATATTAGCATATCTTCTTGTTGAGCCGCCTAAAACTCTGATACATAATAATTCCTTAGCACCTGAGTTATCAGCAACAACAAGTCTACTTTCCTGCTGAATCATTGTCGATTTCCTCCTTTAGGAATTACTTAACCTTTTCTACTATTTCAACCAATCTCCATCTCTTATCCTTTGATAAAGGTCTGGTTTCCATAACTTTTACTCTATCACCAATCTGACACTCATTATTCTCATCGTGAGCCTTTAACTTATAAGTTGTCTTCACAATCTTGCTATATAATGGATGTCTTACATTATTCTCTACAGCAACTACAATAGTTTTATCCATCTTGTTACTGATAACCTTACCGATTCTTGTTTTACGAAGATTTCTTTCCACGAGATTGTCCTCCTTCCAATTATATAACTAATTAAAGTGTGTTTTCCTTCTGAGTGATTACAGTCTGAATTCTAGCAATGTTCTTACGAACAAGGCTGATTCTTGCTGTATTGTTTAACTGATTAGTAGCATTCTGGAATCTTAAGTTGAATAATTCCTTCTTTGCTTCAACTAACTCATTATTTAACTCAGCAACAGTCTTATTCTTTAATTCTGCAACATATTCCTTAGTCTTCATTAATTGTCACACTCCTTTTCCAAATCAGCGCGTGATACAATCTTACACTTAATAGGTAATTTATGAACTGCAAGTCTTAACGCTTCTCTTGCAATATCCTCTGTAACACCGGCAATTTCAAACATAACTCTGCCCGGCTTAACTACAGATACCCAATACTCAGTTGAACCTTTACCTGAACCCATTCTTGTACCCATAGGCTTTAATGTAATAGGCTTATCAGGGAAAATTTTAATCCAAACCTTACCGCCTCTTTTAATATATCTTGTCATAGCAATTCTGGCAGCCTCTATCTGTCTGGAAGTAATCCAGCCGGGCTCCATAGCAACAATACCAAATTCACCGTAAGTGATTTTGTTACCTCTTAAAGCCTTACCTGTCATACGGCCTCTGAACTGCTTACGTCTTTTAACTTTCTTAGGCATTAACATTACTGAACACTTCCTTTCTTATTAGTCTTTGCAGGAAGAACCTCACCCTTATAAATCCAAACCTTAACGCCAATCTTGCCATAAGTTGTGTTTGCCTCAGCAAAACCATAGTCAATATTAGCTCTTAAAGTCTGAAGAGGTATAGTGCCGTCATGATATGTCTCAGTACGAGCCATTTCAGCACCGCCAAGACGACCGCTGCAAGTAGTCTTGATACCCTTAGCACCAAACTTCATTGTAGTCTGCATAGCCTTCTTCATAGCTCTTCTGAATGTAACACGGTTTTCAAGCTGTCTTGCAATATCCTCAGCAACTAACTGAGAATCAAGCTCAGGTCTCTTGATATCTTCAATGTTAACCATAACCTTCTTGTCAGTCATCTTCTGTAATTCAGCATTTAATTCCTGAATTGCAGCACCGCTCTTACCGATGATGATGCCCGGCTTTGAAGTGAAAATAGTAACCTTAACTCTTTCATTAGTTCTCTCAATAGCGATTTTAGAAACGCTGGAGTTAGCTAATTTATTCTTAATATAAGTTCTAAGCTTATTGTCTTCTACTAAGAAGTTAGCGTAATCCTTCTTATCAGCATACCAGGTAGAATCCCAGTTCTTAATAACGCCAACTCTTAATCCATGTGGATTTACTTTCTGACCCATGGTTGACCTCCTTATTTCTTCTCATCTAAGTATATTGAAATGTGAGCAGTCTTCTTGTTAATTCTATAAGCTCTACCCTGCGCTCTCGGACGAATTCTCTTGAGAGTTGGTCCCTGATTAGCAAATACATCAGCAACATACAAATCATTTACATCTAATTCTAAGTTATTTTCTGCGTTAGCAACAGCAGACTTTAAAACCTTTTCTATAATTTCAGCAGCATATCTTGGTGAATAAGCAAGAATAGCCATAGCCTCACCAATGCTCTTGCCCTTAATCTGCTCTAAAACAATTCTAGCCTTTGTATCTGAAACTCTAACGAACTTAGCATGAGCCTGAGCTCTTCTGTCCTTATTCTGCTCGTTTCTGTCTCTTTTAATTTGGCTTCTATGTCCCTTTGACATTTAAGGTTCCCTCCTTTACGAAAAATTATCTAACCTTTGACTTCTTTTCAGCGTCCTTACCGTGACCTCTGTAAGTTCTAGTCAAAGCAAACTCGCCTAACTTATGGCCTACCATATCCTCTGTAATATATACAGGAACGTGCTTTCTGCCGTCATGAACTGCAATAGTATGACCTATCATCTCTGGGAAGATAGTAGAACGGCGAGACCAAGTCTTTATAACATTCTTTGTATTAGCTTCATTCTCAGCAACAACCTTCTTCATAAGATGGTCATCACAGAATGGGCCCTTCTTAAGTGATCTACTCATTATTTAGGTCCTCCTATTATTTATTTCTACTACGTACTATATACTTGTTTGAAGCCTTATGCTTCTTTCTTGTCTTAAGTCCAAGAGCAGGCTTACCCCATGGAGTAGAAGGAGCAGGACGGCCAACAGGCGCTCTGCCTTCACCACCACCGTGTGGATGGTCATTAGGGTTCATAACAGAACCTCTTACTGTAGGTCTGATACCCATGTGTCTCTTCTTACCTGCCTTACCGATGTTGATAAGCTCATGATCACCATTACCAACCTGACCAATAGTAGCCTTACAATTGATAGGCAATAATCTCATTTCGCCGGATGGAAGTCTTACTGTAGCATACTTGCCTTCCTTAGCCATTAACTGAGCAACATTACCTGCTGAACGAACCAACTGTCCGCCGGCACC
Source organism: Clostridia bacterium (assembly GCA_030524425.1). Classification (GTDB taxonomy): domain Bacteria; phylum Bacillota; class Clostridia; order Lachnospirales; family CAG-274; genus Gallispira. The sequence continues at coordinate 26,203 of JAUNGN010000028.1, forward strand.
CGGATACATTTCAATGTTGTGAATTTCAGCACCAACAGGAATATCCTTCATTGCCAATGCATTACCAACTCTAACTTCTGCTTCAGCACCGCTCATTACAGTGTCGCCAACCTTTAAGCCGTTAGGCGCAAGAATATATCTCTTCTCACCGTCAGCATAAGTTAATAAAGCAATGTTAGCTGTTCTGTTTGGATCGTATTCAATAGCAACAACCTTTGCAGGAATACCATCCTTATTTCTCTTAAAGTCAATAATTCTATACTTCTTCTTAGTACCGCCGCCAATGTGACGAACAGTAATCTTACCCTGATTATTTCTGCCTGCAGTCTTCTTAATGTGAACTACAAGGCTCTTCTCAGGAGTTGATTTTGTAATTTCAGAGAAGTCAGAAACTGTCATCTGTCTTCTTGAAGGTGTATAAGGCTTAAATCTCTTAATACCCATTTCGTTACACTCCTTTTCCAAATATTTGCAAACACATAAATATGTGTCTATACTTTATTCTTTCGACCAAGTCTTTTGCAGATGATTACATTCCTGCAAAAATTTCGATTTCCTTACTCTCAGCAGTAAGCTGAACGATAGCCTTCTTTCTTGCATTTGTCTTGCCAAATGTATAGCCGCGTCTCTTAGTCTTGCCAACACAGTTCATAGTGTTTACTGAAGCAACCTTAGTGCCCTCAAACATCTTTTCAACTGCCTGCTTAATCTGAATCTTAGTAGCCTCCGGATGAACATAGAAAGCGTACTTCTTTGAAGCCATATCATTCATTGTCTTTTCAGTGACAACAGGCTTTAAAATAACGTCATAATACTTAATATCTGCCATTATGCGTACACCTCCTCAATCTTTTCTACAACTGCCTTAGTTAAAACCAAAGAGTCATACTTTAATACATCATAAACATTGATTGTATTTACAGAAGCAGTCTTAACTGCAGGAATATTTCTGGCAGCCACAACTGCGTTATTATTGTTATCTTCTACTACTACTAAAGCTTTAGCCGCATTTAAGTTATTTAAAACTGCTGCCATTTCCTTAGTCTTAGGATTTACTGTTAATTCATCAACAACAACAAGCTTGCCGTCATTAACCTTAGTAGTTAATGCAGACTTAAGAGCTAATCTCTTAACCTTCTTGTTTAACTTGAATGAATAATCTCTTGGCTTTGGTGCAAATACAACACCACCGCCGGTCCACTGTGGTGAACGGATAGAACCCTGTCTAGCTCTACCAGTACCCTTCTGTCTCCATGGCTTTCTGCCACCGCCACGAACTTCTGCACGAGTTAAAGCACTCTGAGTACCCTGTCTCTGATTTGCAAGATACTGAACAACTGCCTGATGCATAACGTGAGTGTTTACCTCTACCGCAAAAATACTATCATTTAAATCTATTGTACCAACTTCGCTGCCGCTCATGTTGAACATTTTTACATTTGCCATTAGGTCTTCCTCCTTCCGTAAAGATTAATTAAGCCTTTACGCTATCCTTAATTACAAGTATTGAACCCTTGCTGCCCGGTACTGCACCCTTAACAAGCAATAAGTTCTTCTCAGCATCAGCCTTAACGATTTCAAGATTCTGAATAGTCACCTGTACGGCACCCATGTGACCTGCCATCTTCTTACCCTTCTTAACCTTACCGGGAGTAGTAGCAGAACTCATAGAACCAACAGCTCTGTGGAACTTAGAACCGTGAGCCATAGGACCTCTGTGCTGACCATGTCTCTTAATAGGACCCTGATAGCCCTTACCCTTAGAGATACCTGTTGCATCTACCTTATCGCCGGCCGCAAAAACATCAGCCTTGATTTCAGAACCAACTTCATAACCCTCGATTGAATCAAATCTGAATTCCTTAAGAACTTTCTTAGGTTCAACATTAGCCTTTGCGAAATGACCCTTTGCAGGCTTATTTACTCTTTTTTCCTTAACTTCACCGAAACCGACCTGAACAGCTTCATAGCCGTTGTTTTCAGTTGTCTTAACCTGTGTTACAACACAAGGACCTGCCTCAAGAACAGTTACAGGAACAAGTAAGCCGTTCTCATTGAAGATCTGTGTCATACCAATCTTCTTAGCAATAATTGCCTTTTTCATGATTTTTACCTCCATCATAAACTCTACAGCGGATTGTCCCATTCAGGGAGAATCATCCTAGGTTTACATAAGGCTTTTTCTTATATAAACCAAATTTCTTTGAACTTTCTTTGTGAGCATCAATCTTAATTACATAACCTTTAAAGTAATGTCAACACCAGCCGGTAAATCAAGTCTTGATAAAGCATCAGCAGTCTTGTTTGTTGGCTGTAAAATATCGATAAGTCTCTTGTGAGTTCTTAACTCAAACTGCTCTCTTGAATCCTTATACTTATGAACAGCTCTAAGAATTGTAACAACCTCTTTCTTTGTAGGAAGTGGAATAGGACCACTTATTTTAGCACCTGTTTTCTTAGCTGTTTCAATAATCTGAGCAGCTGACTGATCGATCAAGTTATGATCAAATGACTTAAGACTGATTCTAATCTTCTGATTAGCCATAAAAAAAGTCGCCTCCTTTTCGTACTTTTAAACTTCTAGCACGACAAGTGGTGACTGCACACTTATCCGCAGCAAGGGCTTGCAACTCAAGGCATAAATCTGCCTTTCCCTAAATCTGCTTCAATATTAGCACAGTGACCTTGTCGCCCGGTTTCATTGAACTGGACATTGCTCCATGAAAAAACCTCTGCAGCCTATGTGTTTATCAGCTGCAGAGCAACCTTTCACTTCATCGCTCTTAATGTCACAACAATAGTATTTTACCACATACCAACTTCAATTGCAAGCTTTTTTTTTGCTTTTTTCGTAATTTTTTCACCAAGGTAGATGGTATAATCAAATCGGACATATAGAAAAGTCATAGCAATCTATGGTAT
>JAUNGN010000064.1 GCA_030524425.1 Clostridia bacterium
GCATACAAGATTTCTTCTCCGCTTTCAGTAATCTTATACATTTCTGCTCCATTTTTTAAAGATACTCCATTTTTAGCAATATATTCAGGAATACATTTGTTTCCGTTTGTAACTGTTTTTGCAGGGAAATTATTAATACCATCAAAATCAGTAAAATCTAATTTTTCAGCAGAAGAAATAAATCCTGTTCCCGTATAAGGAGGTTCCCAATTAGCATTGCCTAGTGCTTCACTTACAACAGACTTAGTAATATTGTTCTGGGTTTCGTTAGATGTAAAACGTATTGCATACATTGTAGCATTATCTGTTCCCGGATTTACAAATGGGGTCCCTTTATAGTCTAATCTCAAACCATTATATACTTCTGTATATGTTTTTAAATCCTGTACGTCAGATAATTTTGCTAATGAACCGGACACACTGCTACTATATCTGCTAGCTTCAAAATAACTATCTAAATAATTAGGATTAATTACTTTTTGCATAACTGTATCATTTGTAGGGTCTGGTATTGAATTTCTTATGGCAATTACATTATTAAATGTTTCTTCATCTAATTCTCTATATGACTTCATTATTGTAGATTTAAAATCTGTAACCGTATTAAAGCCATTGTTCCTAACCACACTTTCACAGGTATCACTAAAGCTTGGAACAGAAGATATTTTCTTTGCTGTAAATTGAGAATTAAGAACCTGATTTGCGGCTTTATTATTTTTTATGCCACGTTTTTCGTATGAATGCGGATTTATTCCAAATTCATCTACTAATTTATTAATATTGGTTGGCTCAATACCGTTTTTAATTGCCTTTATAGCGTCATCACCATAATTTTCAACAATTAAAACAGCAGTATTGCCATGGGTGTTAATTATGTCAATTACATCTTCACCGTGGCGGTTTATCAGCATTACTGCATCATCGCCATAGTTAGCTACAGCCTTTAGTCCATTTTCGCCAAAGCGTTCATAAATATCAACAGCATGGTCGCCTGATTTTACTATTGCGTTTTCTGCTGTATCTCCAAAGTCAGACACAAGCTTTATCATAGTGTCAACATTGTCTGTTGACTTGCTCATTGCTTTTACTAAATCGTCTGAATATGACAGATAATCATCACCATGCTGCATGAATTTTTGCAGCAGCTCATCTGTCAAACCTAATGCCGATTTTTTCTGTAACCATTCGTATGCTTCGTCACTGCTGTTTATGAACGCTCTTATTGTATCGTCTGTTACACCGTTTTTGCTAAATGTTTTGAAACATCTGTATTACTTTTTTATTTGACTACATTAAACTATGAGACACCCTACAGGCATAGAGTGTCTCATGTATTTTTTAATTATAATATTATAAAATTTCAATATTATAATCTTTTTTTATAATATTATTCAGTCTTTCTACCTCTTCCCAAATTCCCTCACTTTTATTTTTACCAGTCCATTTTTTACAACTTTTCAGACTTTCTTGATTTCTGTGTAGAGAATTTGTCATTACTTTGCTTATTTCATCAATTGGTAATGAAAATGTTGCATTTAACTTTTTTCTACTTGCTATACGATAATACATGTCTTTTTCATTATAATTAATGGGCAATATACGACAAAATTGAATAATATAGCTAAAGAATAAAAATACTGAACAATATATATCACATTCATTTCCTTGCAACATTTCTTTTATTGCACATTCAAATTTTCTTCCTATATTTAATTCGGGATTTGTATCAGCCAAATAAAAAACAGTATCTAATACAGAACCAAAGTCTGTAGGAGTATCAGCAACATTACATTCAATATGATATTTGCCTTTTCCTTCTAAAAAAGCTGATAATTCATCTTTGTTTATTGCCTCTATTAAAAGATTTTTATAGTGATTATTTTTTATCATAATGTTCCCTCCTACTTATTAATTAAGTTCATTTAAAGCATTATCCAAAAGCGTTACTTTTATATAACTACTATTATTTGGAACATTATAAACTATTCCTTCAGGTACACCTCCCGAAGTATATCCACCAGGCAACCAATTATTATTTGCACCAACCTCATTACCGTTTGGAATACTAATATTGCTTTTCTTTGGATCTATTATGTCAATTCTTACCATTGTATCTGCATTCTCAAAAAAGCCATTATCATAACCTAGAAGTTCATCAAGCTTTGACAAATCTCCATTAGCCGTACTTTTAACTTCATCCACAAAATTACTTGGCATACAAAATAATGTACCATCATTTCTTGCGATATATTGTGTATCTCTATAAAATCTCTCATAATCATCATACGATAATAGATAAGTTGCACCATCATCAAACTGTGCTAAATGTTTATCTATATATGATTTTGGTAAATAAGAACTTGGGTCTGGGCGTGTTCCTTTTGGCATATCAAGAACCGCATCAGAAATTCTTTTATCTAAAGTAAAGTTGTCAGCAGATTTTGAAAGGCTTTCTACCAATATATCCGGTGTTACATTATGATCTGCAAAATTATTAATTGTAGTTGGAGTAACTCCCTTATTAAGGGCCTTTAAGCCGTCATCTGCATAGTCTGAAATAACTTTTGCTGCGTCGTCACCATATTTAGTTATAGCCTTGACAGCATCATCACCATATTTATTAACATACTTAATTATATCATCTGCATAACCGTTTGATGAAGCTATTTTTCTTATTAAGTCATCACTGTATTTAGTATAGTCAACTGCATTCTTGGCGATTTTGTCAAGTATTTCTCCACTTACGCCGTTTTTAACCTGCTTACTCAGCCATTCAAGTCCTTCTTCGCCTGAATTTTCAACCATTTTTTTAATGGCGTCATCACTTAAGCCACCTTTGCTAAGCTGTTTAAACAACCTTGTTATGTCTGTAGGGTCGCTTACATTTTTTAGAAGCTTTTCGGCAATCTCTTCGCCTAACATTTTTACTATCTTATTCTTGGCTACAGCCTTTACTGCACGTTTGGTTACACCACCAAGCAACGCACCGCCTACGCCAAAGCCGATATTAAACAGTGAATTCAGCATTAACTGCTGTCCGGCTGATTCGTCACCGTTCATATAGGCTATCATTAGCTGAATTGAAGAAATATAGTCATATATTGCCGCTATTACCAGTGCGGTCATTACAGTTGCTACAACTACGCCTATTGCTATGCCTATTGGGCCGCCCATAGAAAATGCAGAAAGCATGGTAGGTATCATATTTATTACCTGAATCATGTCTGCTATTGCAAAGCCTATATTTACAAGATATGAAATTGTAACCAAGCCTGAGGTTGAACCGCCGCTTAGTCCGCCTGAAATCATATATGCGGCTCCGCCTGTTTCAGGGTCGGTTATAATATAGCCGTAGCCCTGCCAATCATCAACCGTAAGCTTGTCTGAATGTATGGTTACTATTTTACCTGCGTTAACTGCTCTTGTTATTTCTTGCATTGTGGCACTGTCAGCATGAAGCTTTGACTTTTCTGCTTCAAAATTTGCTGAGGACAGCATAAGAAGCTTTTGATTGTCTTTTAGGGCAGTGTTCAGCAGAGATATTGTTGAAATGCCTTTTTCTCCTGTCAGCTCTTCCCATATTAAGCCTTCGTAATATGATGATATTACTCCTGCGGCAGTTATAAAGCGATATTCACTTTCTTTGTCGCCGCTTCTGCTTACGGCCGACACTGTGTTAAGGTCTATGTCTATATACAAGCTGCCTTCGTTTATGCCTACAGTTGTGTTAAACATACTGCTGGTTTGTACAGTGTAGCCTGTCATGCCTACTCCCAGTGAACGGGTTGAAGAAATATTTTCTTTTTCTGCAAGCAATGAATTTGCTATATCTATTTGAGCATAATATGTTTTTCCTGCAAAGTCAAGTATCTTTCCAAGATATGCGTCTGAATATACATTTTCTTCATTTACACTGTCTGACACTCCCTTTGCCTCGTTCATTGCAAGGGTTATTTCTGCCTCTGTTATATTCTGCATATCTTCTGTTATTTGAT
>JAUNGN010000029.1 GCA_030524425.1 Clostridia bacterium
AAACTGACCTCCAATCGTTAGATTTTTTAGGTCTAACTTTTGGGGGTCAGTTCACGGGACAGCCGCTTTTATTATATTCAAATATTTTATTAAGCCTGACCTAAAGGCTTTATAGCTTTCTTATACATATATCTGAATGCAAACACACATAAAATAAATGAAATAGACTCTGCTGCAACAAATGAAAGCCATACACTGCTTACATGCTGTGTAAGAGAAAGCAGAAAAGCAAGAGGAACAAGTACAATAAGCTGTCTGCAGAAAGAAACAGCCATTGAAAGCACACCATTGCCAAGTGCCTGAAATACTGATAAGCTGATTATACAAAAACTTGCAACAGGGAAATGTATACTTATTATCCTTAAAGCAGGAATGCCCATTGAAAGTATATGTTCAAGATTACTTTCATTAGCAAAAAGCGCAAGCAGCTTGTCAGGTATGCACTGGAAAATAATTGTGCCTATTAAAAGAAGACAAAAGGCATAGCATATACTCAGCTTAATTGTTTTAACAAGTCTTTCTCTGTTACCCGCACCAAGGCAGAAAGCAACAATAGGCACCATACCATTGTTAAGACCAAACACAGGCATAAATATAAAACTTTGAAGCTTGAAATAAATACCAAATATAGCAATGGCAGTATCTCTTGCCTCCGTTAAGCTCAGTGTTGTATCCACAATATTCATATGAGAAAATATTGTATTAATACCAAGCACCATAACAGAACCGATAGACTGCATTATAATAGAAGGTACGCCAATATACAAAATTTTACCCATTGTATGTCCGCTTGGTATAAAACCCCTTATTTTTCTGAGCTGGATTTCATGATTAAACTTAAGATTTAATATAACTGCAAGAATACCTGCTGCACACTGACCTATAACTGTAGCAACAGCCGCACCTGCCATACCCATTCGGGGAGCCCCTAATAAGCCAAATATTAAAATAGGGTCTAAAACAATATTTATAACAGCACCTGTCATTTGTGTAATCATTGAATATATTGTTTTACCCGTAGACTGAAGCATTCTTTCAAAACAGAACTGAGTATACATACCCATACTAAAGCAGCACACAATCTTTAGATAAACCGTACCTGCATCAGCTATTTCCTGTGAGCTTGCCTGAGCCTTCATAAAGGGCTCTGCCACAAACAATCCCGCCAAAAGGAATATAAAATAACATATTGTGTAAATGGCAATACCATTAAAAGCGGTTTTGTTTACACCGTTTTGGTCCTTTGCTCCCAAATATCGGGAAAGAATGGCATTCATACCTACACCAATACCTGTACCCCCGGCAATCATAAGAGTCTGTAACGGGAATACCAAAGAAATAGCCGTCATACATGCTGCACTGTATTTAGCCACAAATATACTGTCTACAATATTATACATCGCCTGTACAAGCATAGAAGCCATCATAGGCAGTGCCATTGAAACAAGAAGCTTGTTTACAGGCATTGTACCCATTTTATTTTCTTTCATTACAGCTTCCATTAATTATCACCTCCAAACAAAGCAGTAACCATAGCTGAGAGCATATTAACAGTGTTTTCTATACCTATTGAACTGTCAATCATCATATGATAATTACTTCTGTCACCCCATCTGTTAGGCGTGAAATAGTTGTAATAGTCAGCTCTCTTTTTATCCATTTTCTTTACATAGTTTTCATAGTTATTAGCTATATCATGATAAAGAGATTTTGTTCTTTCCATTCTTGCCTCCATAGGGGCATAAATAAAAATATTAAACAAGTTTTTGTGTTCTCTTAAAATATAATCAGCACAACGGCTTACAATGACACATGACTCCTTAGACGCAATATCTTTAATAACTTTTGACTGTGCAAAAAATATTTCATCATTTAAAGGAACAGACTGGGTAGACATAAAAGCATTATATAAAAAGCTTGAAGTTTTAGTGCCGTCAAGCTTAGATACAGCTTCAATACTTAATCCGCTTTCCTTGGCAATAAGCTCAATAATTTCGTCATCATAAAACTTAATTCCAAGCCTGTCTGCAACTGCCTGTCCAATAACCCTGCCGCCGGAACCGTATTCCCTTCCTATTGTTATTACAAAATTTTTATCCATATTAATTTCCTCCCTTTATTTATCAGCAACTTCAGAAAGCTTATTGAGAACTCCGTAAAAAATATCAAGCTCATCCTCAGTAATTTGAGAAACAAGCTCTTTTTCAAAACCGTTAATAATTTTCATAGATTCCTCAATGAATTTTTCTCCCTTATCAGTCACCGTTATTTTTTTTAATCGTGCATCCTGAGAAACAGAACTTCGTATAATATAACCTTTTTCCTCCAGGTTTGAAAGTGCAGCAGAAACACTTGAGCGTCTTATGCCAAACTCCTCCTCAATATCCCTTTGAAAAATATCTCTTTCCTTATTCCTCATAAGATACAGAATAACAGTGAACTGAGAATGAGTACAATCAAACTGACCTGTAATATTATCCATTTTTCTTCTTATCTTATTTGAAACAATATGAATGTCCTTACATATTCTTCTGTCCAAATCAGCGCCTCCTTTAAAATGTTAGCCGTCTAACATTTTAACAATAATGATGCCTTTTGTCAATAGGTGTTTTAAATAAATTTATTTTTTTCTCTTTTAAATACAAAAAAATTATGTTATACTGTACCTAAAATGGATAAATGTTATTATGAGGTGAATAAAATGCAGAAATGGAAAGAAAATTTAAGAGTTATTGAGCCTTATGTTCCGGGAGAACAGCCGCAAAATAAAGATGTAATAAAGTTAAACACAAATGAATCCCCTTATGCTCCGTCTCCCGAAACAGGCAAAGCAATAAGGGAATATGACAATGATAAGCTCAGATTATATCCAAGTTTTGTATGCAGTGAGTTAAAGTCTGCCCTTATGGAAACCTATCCCGTTAACGAGAGCGAGCTATTTTTAGGCAACGGCTCCGATGAGGTGCTTGCTCTTTGCTTTATGACCTTTTTTAATTCAAAAAAACCCGTACTTTTCCCCGATATTACCTACTCCTTCTATGATGTGTGGTGTAATCTTTACAATATACCATATCAGAGAATACCCCTTGATAATAATTTCAGAATTATTAAAGAAGACTATTATGGTAAAAACGGCGGTATAGTAATAACCAATCCTAATGCACCAACATCCGTATACATGGAACTTAATGATATTGAGGACATTATTAAGCATAATGAAGATGTAATCCTAATAGTGGATGAAGCATATATTGACTTCGGCGGTAAAAGTGCCGCAGACTTAATACATAAGTACGATAACCTTGTTGTAGTACAAACCTATTCAAAGTCAAGGAATTTAGCCGGTATAAGAGTTGGCTATGCCATGGCTCAAAAAGAGCTTATAGCTGCACTTGAAGCAGTTAAAAACAGCTTTAACAGCTATACCCTTAATTCTCTTTCACAGGCGGCGGCAGCAGCTTCGGCAAAGGATAAGGATTATTTCAATGAGTGTGTAAATAAAATTATTTCAACAAGAGAACACACGGTTAAGGAACTTTCAAAACTTGGCTTTGAAACTCTGCCAAGCAAAGCTAATTTTATATTTACAACAAACAAAAATATAAGTGCGGAAAAACTTTTTAATTATTTAAAAGAAAAAAATATTTTTGTCAGATACTTTAATAAACCAAGAATCAGTGAATATTTGAGAATTACAATCGGAACAGACGAACAGATGGAAGCGTTAATTAATGCAATAAAGGAGTTTAAACAATGAAAAAGATAATCTTAATTGCCTTTTTTATACTACTGTTCTCATCAGTAGTATCAGCTAATGAGCAGATTTTAAGCTCAGATATGGAAATAACCTATGAGGAGGCATTAAATTCAAGAAACGGTATAATGCCTTTATCAGATAATACGGCGGAAACGGAAAGCTATTATGACCAGCTGACAGCCTATGAAAAGGAATACTATGACGGCCTGGAGGCTTATGCAGAATCTATGATGAACGGCACAAATAACTATAAATTTACAATAAGTATGACAATAGATAAAGGACTTTCAAGTGCCGCTGACGTTTACGCAGGGGTATGGGAATATTTGGGCGCCGACATTTCTGTCTTTGCTTTCAGACCTGTATATGCTCTTATGTATTTGGATAAGCCACAGTACTTTTGGTTTGACATAAATAATTCAAGTGCAGGCTATGGCTTTGAGGGGTATTATCCAAGTACAGGCCTGGTAAAGAATTTTTATATTAATCTTAAACCAAAAGCTTCAACAGGCTCTTATCTGCCGGACTGCTATACAAGCGAAGCACAGGTGAAGGCTGACTACATAGGTATATTGAATAAGGCTGATGAAATTATTTCAAATGTTCCCGAAGGCAGTACAGACTGGGGAAAACTTAACTGCTATATGAACTGGTTTAAGGAAAACTGTCATTACAACACTGATTTGACAACAGCTTCAAAACACGCATACTTGCCCACTTCAGCCCTATTATACGGTACAGATGATGTAAATGCTCCTGTATGTGAAGGCTACTCGGAGGCGTTAAAAATTCTTTGTAATTTGTCAGGTATAAAAGCAATGTGTACTGAAACATTTTATGAAGAAAACGGCACAACTACAGGACATAAATGGAATTTAATTAATATAAACAATAAATTTTATCACTGTGACCCAACCTGGTTTGACAGCTATACAAGCATTAATTCATATAGATACTTTCTGACAGGCTCAAATAATATGGCAAACTATGATAAAACTCAAAACCATACAATAACATATCAAATGGATTTTTACGCACCTGAAATATCTGCAACAGATTATCTCAATGATATGGGAATTGATGGTTATAATGTACTTAATATTGACGGAAACACTGTAATTAATAAAACAGACAACGTAACACTGCTTAAAATAATAAGCAATATATCAAACGGTACAGGAAAGGACGTTAACGGTGACGGTAAAATAAACATTGCCGATGTTGTAAAAATGCAGCAGTTAATGTTTAAATAACAAAAAATCCTGCTTTACACTTATTATTATGTAAAGCAGGTTTTTTTACATTAAATTTTCAGGGTTAAGACACTTTAATTCATCAAGGACAAATATACCGTCTTTTCTGATTAAAACATCATCAAAATAAATTTCCCCTCCGCCATATTCCTCAGTCATAATAAGAACCAAATCCCAATGAATGGCACTCCTGTTGCCATTATCGGCATCGTCATAGGCATTGCCGGGAGTAAAGTGAATAGAGCCTCGTATTTTTTCATCAAAAAGAATATTTTTCATAGCCTTGGTTATGAAAGGATTTACGCCAATGGCAAATTCGCCCACATACCTTGCACCTTCATCAGTATCAAATACTTTATTCACTCTTTCTGTATCATTGGCTGATGCCTCAACAATCTTACCATCCTTAAAAGTAAGCTTAACATCGGTATAGGTCACCCCCTGGTATTCAGTAGGTGTGTTATAGGTAATAGTACCATTTACACTGTCCTTAACAGGTGCAGTATAAACCTCGCCGTCAGGTATATTCATTTCACCTGCACACTTAATTGCAGGAATATCTTTAATGCTGAAGGTTAAGTCCGTATCCTTTGCAACAAGTCTGACCTTGTCTGTTTTATTCATAAGCTCAACAAGATTATCCATTGCCTTACTCATTTTGCCATAATCAAGGTTGCAAACCTTAAAATAAAAATCCTCAAAGGCATCAAGACTTGTGCCGGCAGACTGTGCAAGAGAATTGTTGGGATATCTTAAAACAACCCACTTTTTCTTTAATCTTGTTTCAAGAATTGCATTATCATAATCCTTGCTCCAAACCGCCTGTTTTTCACCGGGAACATCAGCAAGCTCAGAAGTATTATCATTACAGCCGATTCCTATATAAGCATCCATTAAGGCCATTCTGGCATTATCAATTTCCTTAATCTCCTCAAACTGCTCACTGCTGCAGCCCATTAAAAGCTCTCTTTGTATAATATTTGACTTAATGTCTACAAAAGGATATGCTCCAACATTATAAATTTCTCTTATAAGTGCCTTAACAAGAGGAAAGGCTGACGTACCATTGCAGTTAATAAGTACTCTTTCCCCCTTTTCAACATGACAGCTGTAGTTTACCAGATTTTTAGCAAGCTCAACAAATCTGCTATCCATATCAATTTACCTTCTTTCCGTTATTTAAAAATATTATAACCCGATTATTCAATATAATTCGCAATTTTTGCCTTATGTAAAGCAAATCCAAGTATAATAAATATTACAAAGCTTCCGCCTGCCTGTATACAGTTTGAAATAACTGACTCGGCTGCTGCTGCCACACCGTACATAAATGATTCAAAAATAAAGTAACCTAAAACCATCCATGCAACGCCTAAAATTGCTGCGGCAATTTTTCGTACAGTAAAAAAGTCAGCATTCTTACCTGCAATTATTGCCACTAAAAGACCCTCTATACCCTTTACAACAAGTGTAACAGGCACATAATTGGTGTAGCCCAAAAGAAGATCGGCAAGAGCAGAACCAATACCTCCTGCAGCAAGACCATAAGGTCCTCCAAAAAGCACTGCTGAAACCAAAATAATACTGTCACCAACATTAATATATCCGTTAGTAGCAGGAATAGGTATATGTATGCACATAGTTGCAACACAGGTTAAAGCAATGAGTAAACCCATAATACATAATTTTTTAGTTGTCATCTTTTGTTTCCTCCTTAAAAAAACTGTATTTATTGTAGCATAATTAATATTAAATTTCAACATATATGGCAAAAATTTACCCCGCTTTAAAAGCAGGGTAAACATAAAATCAATTATTTAACACCAATATCAGTCCTGAAATGCTTATCCTTAAAATCAACAAGCTTAACTCCTTCATAAGCAATCTTAATTGCTTCATCAAGATTTCTGCCAATACCTGTAATACCAAGCACCCTTCCGCCGTTAGTAACAAACTTACCATCCTTTAGAGCTGTGCCTGCATGGAACACAACAATATTATCCGCCTTTTCAGCATCATCAAGACCTGTAATTTCATAGCCCTTAGTATAGCTTTCAGGATATCCTCCGCTTGCAAGTACAACGCAGGCAGTGCCATTATCCTCCCACTCAACATTTACCTTATCAAGTGTACCGTCAACACAGGCTTCAAAAATTTCCATTAAATCAGACTTTAGTCTTGGAAGAACAACCTGTGTCTCAGGGTCACCAAAACGTGCATTATACTCAATAACCTTCATGCCCTTTGGTGTAAGCATTAAGCCGAAGAAAATAATACCCTTAAATGTTCTGCCTTCAGCATTAAGAGCATCAACAGTAGGCTTAAAAATAGTATTCATACATTCCTCAGCAAGCTCAGGGGTATAAACTCTTGACGGAGAAAATGTACCCATACCCCCTGTGTTAAGTCCCTTGTCACCGTCTAACGCTCTCTTATGATCCTGAGCTGATACCATAGGTACAATAGTCTTTCCGTCACAGAAGCTTAAAACAGACATTTCCTGACCTGTTAAAAACTCCTCAATAACAACCTTATTTCCGCTGTCACCAAACTTCTTATCTACCATAATTGTATTAAGACCTTCTACAGCCTCTTCAAGAGTATTGCAAATAAGCACACCCTTGCCGAGAGCAAGACCGTCAGCCTTTAATACAACAGGAAAATCACCCTTTTTAACATATTCAAGAGCAGCGTCATAGTTATCAAAGGTTTCATAAGCTGCCGTAGGAATGTTATACTTCTTCATTAATTCCTTGCTGAACGCCTTACTTCCCTCAATAATTGCCGCATTAGCTCTGGGACCGAATATCTTTAAACCTTCCTTTTCAAATTCATCTGCAATACCGCCCACAAGAGGGTCATCCATACCTACAACAGTAAAATCTATTCCTTCAGATTTTACAAAATCAATAAGCTTGTCAAACTCCATGGCGCCAATAGGTACAAGCTCGGCAACTTCGCCAATACCTGCATTACCTGGTGCACAGTAAATCTTATCTGCCTTAGAACTTTGTAAAAGCTTCCAACAAATGGCATGCTCTCTTCCGCCGCTGCCAACAACCAAAACCTTCATATATTTTTATCTCCTTTTTACAATACCATCTACAATTTCAAGTCTGCCCTCTGAAAAAAGCTTAACAGCCTCCGGATATATAACCCACTCTGCCTGCTCCATAACACGTCTTTGAAGAGTTTCAGGAGTATCATCATCATTAACCTCAACAGCCTTCTGAAGTATAATAGGACCTGCATCACATTCAGCAGTTACAAAATGAACGGTTGCTCCCGTAACCTTAACACCTGCCTTTAAAACAGCCTCGTGAACGTGCAGACCATAGTATCCCTTACCGCAGAAGCTTGGTATAAGAGCAGGATGAATGTTTATCATTTTATTTTCAAACTGATTTACAAAATCAGGCCCCAGTATAAGCATAAAACCGGCGTACACAATAAGGTCAACATTTCTCTTTTTAAAAAAATCAGCAAGAGCAATGTCATAATCTTTAGGACTTTCATAATCCTTTTTTCTCATTACAGCAGTTTCAATGCCTCTTGCAGAAGCCCTTTCAAGAGCATAGACCCCCTCTTTGCTGCTTACAACAGCAGTAACCTCAGCATCAATACCGCCCTTGTCAATAGCGTCTAAAATAGCCTGTAAATTTGTTCCGCCGCCGCTGACCAAAGCACCTATCTTAATCATAATAATTACCTCATCAATTACATTTAGGGCTGATAATATCAGCCCTAATATTTCTACTTTAATTTAATATCAATACCTTCACCCTTGGTAACATTACCGATAATATATGCCTTTTCACCCATAGCCTCAAGAGTTTTAACTGCCTTTTCAGCATCCTTCTCGGCAACAGCGGCTACCATACCGATACCCATATTAAAAGTATTGTACATACTCATTCTCGCAACATTACCCTTTTTCTCAAGGAGTTCAAAAATAGGCAAAATTTCCCATGTGCCCTCTTCAATATTAACCTTAGTACCCTCCGGCATCATTCTTGGAATATTTTCAATAAATCCGCCGCCTGTAACATGGCTCAGACCTTTGACATCAACCTGCTTAATAAGCTCTAAAACAGGCTTAACATAAAGCTTTGTAGGAGTTAATAAAGCCTCGCCTAAAGTTGTTCCAAGCTCATCATAATAAGTATTAAGGCTTTCCTTGTTAATATCAAATACCTTTCTTACCAAAGAATAGCCGTTAGAATGAATACCGCTTGAAGCAATACCAATAAGTACATCACCCTCACAAATCCTCTTTCCGTCAATAGACTTAGCCTTATCCATAATACCAACAGTAAAGCCTGCCAAATCATACTCATCAACAGGATAAAATCCCGGCATTTCAGCAGTTTCGCCGCCAATAAGAGAACAGCCTGACTGACGGCAGCCCTCTGCCACACCGCTTACAATATCAGCAATTTTTTCAGGTTCATTCTTTCCGCAGGCAATATAGTCAAGGAAGAATAAGGGCTCTGCACCGCTGCATACAACGTCATTAACACACATTGCAACAGCATCAATACCAATAGTGTTGTGCTTGTCCATAACAAAAGCAATCTTGAGCTTAGTACCAACACCGTCGGTACCGCTTACAAGAACAGGTTCCTCCATATCCTTAGCTTTAGCAATACTGAAAAGACCGCCAAAACCGCCAATATCAGCTAAAACCTCAGGTCTGAATGTACTCTTAACATGACCCTTCATTAATTCAACAGCCTTATATCCTGCCTCTACGTCTACACCAGCTGACTTATAGTCCATAATTATCCTCCTTAAGATACAAAAAACTATTTTTACACATATACCCTTATTTTAAATTAAAAGGAGCAAAATGTCAATCAATCCTATACAATTCTTTAAAAAAATGACAATTTTTTATTTCTTTCTCCTGACCGACAGAGCAAATACCATTAAAATCCGCATTACAAAGCATCTGCCCAAATTCTGCAATATGATTTGGGGCTGCTGATAAAATCTGCTCTCTTCTTTTTATTGTAAACTCTCTGTCTTCTCCTTCAAACAGCTTTCTCATTGCAATACGTGTAAGGCTGTGCTTTTTTATAGGCTTATCAATTTCATTAACAGTACCTATTATAAAACGGTCAATATCCGATTGACTGTAATTACTCTCTGCAAGATATTCCCCCGCCTTTTTAAACACATCAAAAGTTCTTTCAAAATTAGGGTCACGAAAGCTGTACATATAGCCGTGATATTTTCCAAAACCGCATCCGCCTCCATAGGCACCGCCTTCAAGCCTTATTTTATCCCATATATATTCTCTTGCAATAATCTGCTGTGCTACCCTTGTCACACCGTCTTTACCGTCAATGCCAAAGGCTGCGGCATTAAAGTTTACATTCCCGTCTATTATAATACCCTTACTGCTGCCAAAAGGAGTAGTTTTAATTGTACCTTTTCTGCCTCCCTCATTAAGAGCTTCAAGTGTATTTTCAACCAGGCTGATAAGACAGGACTTGTCTTTCCTGCCTCCTGCAGCAGCGTAAAACACATTACCTTTATTAAATAACTTCCTTACAGAATTTACGTCATCAATAATTTTATCAATATCACTGTCTAAATAATTATAATAGTCAATACCCTTTGCCCTGCTTTCCCAGTAATGAGCACCCGATACCTGAGCCAAAGCCTCCACAACAGCCTTACTGTTTCCTTCCTCAATATAGCCGTTTTTAATTATCTGTCTTGCCTCAGCAATAAGACGAGCCACTCTTTCCCTGTTTGTAAAGGTCTGCGAAATAACTCTCTTAAATATATCAAGTCCCTTTTCTATATTCTCCCTCAGACACTTCATTCTGAACAATAAAACAGGTCTGTATTCATTATCTCTTTGTAAAGTTGTTACTTCAATGCCAAATCCGCCTGTATAATAATCTATATCATTTGAAAGGCTCTCATCATAAATATCAGCTATTGACTTAAAACAGCTTAATGCAGTCACATTTTCAAAATCAGTTGCATCAAAGTAAATATCAGTATAAACAATATCCCCGCTGTCAAGAGGCACATAAATATTTTCATTATCCTTATCAAATTTCAGTTTAAAGCCTTCTCTTGAAATATCACTTACCTTTGTTGACATAAGCTTTTTAATTTCCCCGGGACTATCCTCCTGAGATTGATAACTGATTAAAGATTCATTATTTTTTTCAGCAGCAGGCTTTTCCTTTTTTTCTGCATTTTTGTCAGCAATTAGTATACCATAGCATCCTTTGTCCACAAAATATTCATTAACAAGAGCCTTAATGTCCACACTTTCAAGCTCTTCAAATATCTTATTTATTTTAATTGGCTCAAAGTTTTCTCTGCCCTTTAAGAAATTGTTTAAAACAAGGAGTCCGTAAAAAAGTCCCTTAGGCTTATAACCGAAATCCTCCTCCTTAAAGAAGAATTTTATACTGTTTATAACACCTTTAAGCTTATAATCATCAACACCGTTTTCGGCTATATTCCTAAAGGTTTCATTCAAAACATTTCTGAATTTTTCAATAGTTGTTTCATCGGAATTTTCCACAGTAATTTCCATAACTGTTGATAAACCGCTGTCATCATAGTCACAGCTTACCTTGTCACCCAAGCCTGCATTTAATACAGCCTCCTTAATATTTCCTCCCTCGGTATAGCACCAGAGAACCGAGAGAATGCCAAACATTGTGCACTTTACCACATCATCACTTGTGCCTGTATTAAATACAGCATTTAAAATATTTTTACCTGTAGTATTATATCTTACTTCAAGCTCCAGCTTATCCCTGTAAACTACATCGTAAGGCTTATTTCTGCTTCTGTACTCAAAATTATTTAAAAATTCATTATCCAAAATATTAAGATACTCATCAATATTAATATCTCCATATAAATAGATAACTGCATTGGAAGGGTGATAATGCTCTTTATGAAACTCCAAAAACTCCTCATAGCTTAAATCCGTTATATAATCAGGATTTCCTCCTGCATCATTTGCATAGCCGCAGCCTTCAAACATTTCTTTATTCAGTCTTTCAGACAAAACAACGGCAGGGTCAGAATATATGCCCTTCATCTCATTAAGAACAATGCCATTATAGTTTTTTCCGTCACTGCTCCAGCCCTCCTGTCTGAAAATTCCCTCATTGCTGTACATAAGAGGCTTAAAAACCGCATCACAATAAACCCTCATAAGGGTTTTAAAATCAGCCTCATTAGTACTGCCAACAGGATAAACGGTTTTATCTCTGTAGGTCATGGCATTAAGATAGGTATGGATTGAACCTTTGTCCAAAATATTAAAGGGGTCCTTTACTCTGAAGTTATCTGAACCGCAAAGCACACAGTGTTCAACAATATGAGGTATACCCTTGTCATTATCAGGCAATGTATTAAAGCCTATTGTAAACACTCTGTCCTTGTCCTCATTTTCAATATATATAAGCCTGCAGCCTGAGCTGTGGTCATATACATAGGCTGTACCTATATTTTCTATTTCTTCACTTCTGTTTAATTTAAACATATTATCACCTTTATAAAATTTGGGCAGGAAAACCTGCCCTTTTAAACATTAATTATTTTTCTTATATCGTTCAAAAACTATAACAACCTGATCAACAGAATACTCATCCTTTAAAGGTCTGTCTACAAAATATTTACTGCGATATTTCTCATTGACAAATATATTTGATACTCTCCAACCCATATCGGCATACTTATTCAATATATCTGCAAGATGGTATATATCGGTAGAATCTCCTGTGTCAGTAAGCTCAACAACAGAATACTCTAATACTTCTCTGTTATTTCTTGAATTAAGCATTATTTTTTTTATATCTATAAGCTGCTCAAGTATTTTATAGCTGACATAATTATTAATATCACTATCATCAGCATTTTCAAATTCATTATGACTAATAGTTTCAACACTTTTTTTAATATAGCTTCCATCAGCACTGTCATTAATAGCCAAATTTCTGGCCGCAAACTCAAAATTCTGCTGATTAATAGTATAGTTATTATCCCTGAGATAATTAAGAACTACGCTTTTAATGTACCTTGTACCATCATGCAGTTCCCCAATATCTTCCTCATTGCAGGAATACTCTACTTTTTCTTCATTTTCAATTACTTCATCATATTCTTTAGCAACGCCTATATCAGCTAATCCTTTTAATATTTTGTCACGAATTTCCTTATTAATTTAAATCACATCCTGTTAATATTTTTATTCATCAGTGTTATTTGCAGTTGCCTCATCAATATATTTCTGTGCCTCATTTTTAACACTTGCTACAGGGTGCTTTTCCGCTACTGTCTTAAAGTAATTAAGTGCAGCAGTTTTATCGCCCTCATTATCAGCTATTCTGCCCAGCTGATACATTGCACTGTATCTCACCTCATCACCCTCGGAAGTACACTTAACAGCCTTATTAAAATAGTCCTTGGCACTGGCGTAATTTCCGTTACTGCTTGCCCTTTTGCCTGCACTGAAATATTCACTGGCGGCAGCAGGCAGTACTGTTTTGCAAAGAGCAGAATACCTGTTTAATACCTCCTGACTAAAGCCCTGAGTACTTAATGCAATAAGTTTTTCCGCCGCTTCCTCTACACTGCCTTCATTATAATAGTTTTCAATATCAGTAAGAAGCTTAACTCTCTGCTGCAGTTCCTGATTGTCTACAGTATAAAGCCTTGAACGCAAATTTTCATTTTCTTCCGTAAGCCTGCTGATAGTTGAAGTCTTGTTTTCAATTTCAGCATTCATACTGTTTTGAAGAACATTATAATCTGACTGAAGTCTGTCGTAATCATTTCTGTAATTTCTTGCAATGTCAGGCAGTCCCATACAGCCTAAAATCACTGCCGCCGCTGCAGCACCGCCAATAAAATATCCAAATCCGCCGCTTTTTCTTCCTTTAGGTCTTGAATCAGCAGGTTTTGCCTTAAAAAACAATCTCTTTTCCGGCTTAAGCAACTGATAATACCTTAAGGCTATAGGATTTGTACTGTCAATTTTAAGCACCCTTTCAGAAAGTCTGTAAGCATCCGATTCCCTGCCTCTTTCAATATAGCAAAGAGCAAGAAGATTCATTGCATCTGCAAGTTCTCTGTTTTTTTCAAGTGCTTTTTTAAGATTTAAAATTGCCATATCAGTATTTCCCTGATTAGCAAAGGATAAAGCCTCGTTATATTGAGTAATTGCATCATACATTGCGTTAGCCTCTCTTGCACTTTCAAGCTCTGCAATATAATCAACTGCAATGTTATCGTTTTTTTTCAGCTTATAGCTGATTGTCCATTCAATAAGGGCATCAGCCGCCCTGCCAAGCCTGTAATAACAAAGTCCCAAAAGATTTCTGGCATCAATATTTTTTTTGTCAAATTCAAGGCTTTCCCTCAATGCTGCAATAGCCTCTGTAATTCTGTTCTCATTACAGCAGAAAAGAGCCTTATTGTAGCTGATATTAGATAAATTAGTAACTTTCCTTTGTAAAGAGCCTGTATACAGCATAAACACTCTCCTTACATATTTTTCTTCAAATCTCTGAGAATATCCATAATATCCTCAACACTATTGGTATCCACTGCCCTTGGAACATCCTTATTTTCGGGCAGGGGAGAAAATTTTGCAAGCTCAGCCTTAAAATCCAACATTTTGTCACCTCAATTATTCTTCACTGTTTTCAGAAATTTCAATACCTAACTCCTCTAACTGCTTTGCATCAACAACATCAGGTGCATTTGTAAGCAGGCAGCTTGCATCCTTAACCTTAGGGAATGCAATAACATCTCTGATACTTTCAGTGTCGTTTAAGAGCATAACCATTCTGTCAAGACCAAAAGCTAAACCTCCGTGAGGCGGTGCACCAAACTTAAATGCGTCAAGAAGGAAACCAAATCTTTCCTGTGCATCCTCAGGTGTAAAGCCTAAAAGCTTGAACATCATCTGCTGGATTTCCTGTGAATGAATTCTGATTGAACCGCCGCCCAATTCACAGCCGTTTAACACCATATCATAAGCCTTTGCTCTTACTCTGCCAGGATCAGATTCACAATACTGTAAATCTTCATCCATAGGAGCGGTGAAAGGATGGTGAACAGCCACATATCTTTCCTCCTCTTCACTGTATTCAAGAAGAGGGAATTCAGTAACCCAAAGGAACTTATATTCACTGTTATCAAGTATTTCAAGACGCTTTGCAACCTCAAGTCTTAAAGCACCTAAGGCATCAAATACCACCTTGTTCTTATCAGCACAAAGTAAAATCAAATCTCCTGCCTTAGCATCAAAACGCTCGGCAATTTTCTTAATTGTTTCATCATCAAAGAACTTTGAAATTGTAGTCTTGTAAGTACCGTCATCATTGCAGACAATCCATGCAAGACCCTTAGCACCGTAAGTCTTGGCAACATCAACAAGAGAGTCTATTTTCTTTCTTGGGAAGGAACCGCAGCCTTCGGCATTAATACCTCTTACTGAACCACCGGCATCAATAGCATTTTGGAATACACCAAATTCAGAACCGGTTACAATATCAGTAATATTCTTTAATTCCATACCAAATCTTATATCAGGCTTGTCTGAACCAAACCTCTCCATAGCTTCACAATAAGGCATTCTTAAAAACGGAGTTTCAACATCAATATCCTTTAATTCCTTAAATACCTTTTTAATAAGCCTTTCATTTACACTCATAACATCCTCTTCCTCAACAAAGGAAAGCTCCATATCAATCTGTGTAAATTCAGGCTGTCTGTCTGCTCTTAAATCCTCATCTCTGAAACACTTGGCAATCTGGAAATACTTGTCAAAGCCTGATACCATTAAAAGCTGTTTAAAAAGCTGCGGACTCTGAGGAAGTCCGTAGAAGGAGCCTGGATGCACTCTTGACGGTACAATATAATCTCTTGCACCCTCAGGTGTAGACTTGCCAAGCATAGGTGTTTCTATTTCAATAAATCCTTCCTCTGTTAAGAACTGTCTTACAATCTGGCAAAGCTTATGTCTTAAAATAATATTTTCAGCAACACTGGGACGTCTTAAATCAAGGTATCTGTACTTTAACCTAAGCTCTGTACTTACATTAATATTATCCTCAATCTGGAAAGGAGGTGTGTCTGATTCGGATAAAATCTTCATAGACTCAACAGTAACCTCAACCTTACCTGTTTTCATATTAGGATTAATGTTTTCAGGAGTTCTTGCCTGTACCTTGCCTGTTACGGCAACTACATACTCACTTCTGATTTCAGCCTCTTTTGCTGCAACATCTTCTGAACAGTTGTCCCTGTCAACCACAACCTGAACAATACCCGTTCTGTCCCTTAAAAGCACAAATGAAAAGTGTCCAAACTCTCTTTTACGGCTTACCCAGCCCATAAGAGTTACAACATTTCCTGCCATTGCTTCACTTACTTCCGTGCAATAGCAGCTTCTCTTTAAACCCTGCATTAACTCTGCCATTTTAATTATCTCCTATCTGTTTTTCTATTTCTGATATAATATCGTCAAGGCTTACAGTTACCTGCTCGCCTGTAGTCATATTTTTAAGTGCCACACTTTCTGAATTGACTTCATCCTCACCTATTACGGCAACAAAAGGAATACCAAGCTTGTTGGCATACTTCATTTTCTGCTTCATGCCCTTGTTTGTATAATATACATCAGTTACAAATCCTGACTGTCTTATTACATTAGCCGTTTTTAAAACATAGCCCATATCCACACCCATAGGTACTACAAGAACATCAACAAGGCTTGACCTTGTACTTTCAATAATGCCTGCCTCCTTAAGCTGTGAAAAAAGTCTTGTAAGACCTATTGAAATACCTATGCCGGGCAATTTGGTGTTTGTATAATACTCGGTAAGGTTATCATAACGACCGCCTGAACAAACACTGCCTAAGCCTCTGTAATCATCAAGAGTAGTTTCATAAACCGTACCTGTGTAATAATCAAGACCTCTTGCTATTTTCAAATCAATATCAAAATAGCTTTCATCTATTCCAAAGGCTCTCATATAGCCTGCTACGGTTTCAAGCTCATTAACACCCTCAATAAACTTTTCATTGTCGGCATCTACTGCCTTAAGTGCAGCTATTTTGTCCTCGTTACTGCCTGATATTGTAATGAAATCAATAATTTTATTTATCCTTTCATCATCAATTCCAAGCTCCTTAAGCTCGGATATAACATTTTCCTTGCCTATTTTATCAAGCTTGTCAATATTTCTTAAAATATCGGCAATCTGACCTTCAAGCCCAAGACCTTCAAAGAAACCGTTTAAAACCTTTCTGTTATTAATATGTATTGTAAACTTGCCAAAGTCAAGTTTTCTGAATACATTATAAATAACAGCAGGCATTTCCGCATCATAGCAAAGGTCAAGCTCCTCATTGCCTATAATATCAATATCACACTGATAAAATTCTCTGAATCTGCCCTTTTGAGGTCTTTCACCTCTGTATACCTTGCTCATTTGGTATCTCTTAAAAGGAAATGTAAGCTGACCTGAATGCTGTGCAACATACCTTGCAAGAGGTACTGTAAGGTCAAATCTAAGGGCAAGATCATTATCTCCCTTGTTAAATCTGTAAATCTGCTTTTCCGTTTCCCCTCCAGCCTTAGCAAGAAGCACCTCTGAAAGCTCAATTACAGGGGTATCAAGGGGCAGAAAGCCAAAGCTTTCATAAACCTGTCTTATTGTGTCATATATTTTGTTAAACAAAATCTGGTCCTCAGGAAGAAGCTCCATAAAACCTGTTAAAATTCTGGGCTTGACTTTATTCTTAGCCATAAATAAAACTCCTTTTTCTGTCTATCATTTCGTCAATTCGTGTAATATAATCATCTACACTTTTGACATTAAATACTCTTTCAATTTTATTTAATTTGTTGTCAACTATTTTTGTTGAGCCCCCTGCACCAAGAGCAATTATACTCTGCTTTTCCTCCATAATTGCCACATTGTAAATACATTGACAAAAAGCCTTGCAATAGCCTACATTCTCAAAATTGCCTACCATATTTTTCTGCCTGTACATATAGTAAGGCGACATACCCATTTTTTCAGTGTACTCTCTTGAAATATTTATAAGTCTGTCCATTTGAAGGGCATCTGTCATATTGTAATTTTCAAGGGTTTCCTTAAGCCTTGATGCTCTCTTTACTGCAAGGGTATGTACCGTAATACTTTCAGGATTTAATTTCATTAAGCCCTCCATAGTATTGGTGACTTCTTTTTCACCCTCGCCGGGAAGCCCCAGTATTATATCAGTATTTATATGCTTATGACCTGCCTTTCGTGCCATTTCAAAAGCATTTAAAAACATATCAACACTGTGCTCTCTGCCAATAAGCCTTAAGGTTTCATCATTTAAGGTTTGGGGATTAATTGAAATTCTTGAAACATTATGTTCCTTTAAAATTTTCAGCTTTTCCTCAGTAATTGTATCAGGCCTGCCTGCCTCAACGGTAAATTCCACAGGTATTTTAAAGCATTTTTCTACATTAGTCAATAGCTTATCAAGCTGTTTTTCATTTAATGATGCAGGAGTTCCTCCGCCTATATAAAGGCTTTCAATTTCCTTATCAAAAAAATACTCCTTACAAAAATCCATTTCCTTTATAAGAGCCTCTAAATAAGCGTCAACTCTATTGCTGTACTGCTTAAGGGGATAAGAAGTAAATGAACAATAAAGGCATCTTGTGGGACAAAAGGGAATACCTATATAAAGACCAGCCTTACCAAGTCCGCCTTCAACAATTTTCTTTTCTTCCTCCGCAACCTTTATCATAAGATTTAGCTTTTCATCACTTACTAAATACTTATCCTTAAATGTTGCCCTTATATCATTGGTTGTCTGCCCTTCAAGCCACGCTTCTGACACCAGCTTCGCAGGTCTTACGCCTGTAAGTATACCCCATGGAAGAGGAATATTTAAAACAGAATTAACAGCCTTTGCTATTGAAAGACCTATTACCCGCTTAATTTCTCTTATACTGTCATTTTCCGCACTATATTGTGCACTTGCCTTAAGTTCGTTGCCATAATAAAGCTCAGCCTTAGCCGCAATTTTATCAAAAGTGCTTATTACCGTAATACTATCGCCGATTTCCTCACTCTGTATATATTTGTCATTTGGATAAAACATCATAAGTATGGACACAACATCATCAATATAATTGTGCCCTTTTAATATATAATTCATAACAACACCCATACATCTAATTTACAAATCCGTTATTCTCCATTTCATAGCCTATACTTGTACTCTGACCGTGACCGGTATAAACAGTTGTGTCGGCTGGAAGTAAAAACAGCTTATTTCTGATACTGTCAATTAATGTTTCGCTGTCACCGCCGGGGAAGTCTGTTCTGCCTACACTCATCATAAAAAGAGTATCACCTGAAAAAACTATACCCTCATTTTCAAAGTAGAAACATCCGCCGCCGGGAGTATGTCCGGGAGTTGATATTACCTTAAATGTAAGTCCGCCAAAGCTGAACTTTTCACCGTCTGTAAGCACTCTGTCATAGGGCACCGTAAAAGGTGAGCCAAACACAGCAGAAAGATTATAGTTTGCAGATTCTGCCACGACTTCCTCACCCTGACATATAAATACAGGCGCATTGGTGTGCTCCTTTAATGCCTCTGCTGCACCTGCATGGTCAAAATGAGCATGAGTAAGGCATATAGCCTTTACATTAAACTCATTTTTATCCACAATACTGCAAAGCTTATCAGCCATTGCACCGGGATCTATAATAATTGTTTCCTTAGTATTTTCATCTATAACAAAATAACAGTTTTCTCCCATATCAGGGGATACGAATAATTTTAATTTCATAGCTTCTCCTAAAATAATTTATCACTATCAAGCAATATGGTTATAGGCCCGTCATTTAAAAGCTCCACCTTCATATCAGCCTGAAACACACCGCTTTCAACCTTGTCATAATTCCTTTTAGCATACTCCACAAAGGCATTAAAGCCCTCTCTTGCTTCATCAGGCTTAGCCCCCATGGCAAAGCTTGGTCTGTTGCCCTTTCTGGCATCGGCATAAATGGTAAAATTGGGTACAAGCAACAGTCCATAGCCAAGGTCAGCTATGGACAAATTCATTTTATCATCACTATCTTCAAATATTCTTATGTTTTTAAGCTTATTAAGCATCCATTCAAAGGTCTTTTGGTTATCACCTGTATTCATGCCTACAAGAGCAAGGATACCCCTATCAATACTGCCTGCAGTTTTGCCGTCAACCTTAACGGAAGCATAAGCCACTCTCTGTAATACAGCTCTCATTATGAATTCACTCTTTCAATATTATCTACGCCTGATACATTCATTATCTTCTTGCAAAGAATTTCAAGCTGCTCCGTTCCGCTTATTTTAAGGGATAAATCCACAACAGCCGTGCCGTTTTTAAGACTTCTTCCGTTTACATTAATTACAGAAAGTCCCTCATCAATTACAATCTTTAGTATATCAAGAGTAAGACCGTCTCTGTCATCAGCAAATATTCTTATATCAGCTTTAAAGCGTCCGCCTACAGATGCTCTGTCAATAGTCCACTCAGCCTCAAGAAGCCTTGCTCTTTCATCTTCATTAAGGTTAATAATGTTTATACAGTCCGTTCTGTGAATTGAAACTCCGCGGCCGCGTGTAACAAAACCCACAATTTCATCGCCCGGAACAGGAGAACAGCAGCGCGAGAATCTAACCTCAATATCACCTACACCATGAACATAAATACCGCTTTTACTCTTTCTTTTGGCAATCTGAGGAGCATTATTATCGGTTTCAATTTTGGCTCTGATAGCCTCCTCCTGCTCTCTTAAAAGCTCCTGAGCAGTTTTATTTCTCTTAACCTCAGCCTGATACTCCTCATTCAGCTTATTAATTACCTGACCTTCCTTAAGTCCTCCGTGACCTACGGCAGCACATACGGAATCCCAGTCCTTAAAGCTGTATCTTTCCTGAACAGCTTCCATAGCCTTTGGGAATAAAAGGTCAGCAATATTATAGCCCTTTCTCTTAGCCTCTTTTTCAAGAAGCTCTTTACCCCTTATTATATTTTCTTCTTTATTTATTTTCTTATACCACTGATTAATTTTAGACTTAGCCTGACTTGTTTTTACAAATTTAAGCCAGTCACGGCTGGGGCCTCTTGAATTTTGCGAAGTAACAATTTCAACCCTGTCACCGTTTTTAATTACATAGTCAAAGTTTACAATTCTGTTATTAACTCTTGCACCAACCATGGTGTTACCGACAGCAGAGTGAATTGCATAGGCAAAGTCAACAGGTGTTGACCCCTCTGCAAGAGAAATAACCTCACCGCTTGGACTGAAACAGAATACATTTTCACTGAAAGCGTCAAGGTCTGTCTTAATGGTATCCATAAATTCATGGTTATCAGACATATCCTTCTGCCATTCCAGAATTTGCCTTAACCATGAAAGCTTAGCGTCCTCTGAACTGTCCTCCACACCCTCTGTAATACCTTTTTTATATTTCCAATGGGCAGCAATACCATACTCAGCGGTTCTGTGCATTTCATAAGTCCTTATCTGTATTTCAAATATCATACCGTCAGGACCTATAAGTGTATTATGAAGTGACTGATACATATTCGCCTTAGGCATTGCAATATAATCCTTAAAACGATTTGGCATAGGAGTGTATGCCTCATGAACAACGCCCAAAACACCGTAACAGTCCTTTACGCTGTCAACCAAAACTCTGACAGCAAAAAGATCAAATATCTGATCCAGGCTCTTGTTCTTTGTATGCATCTTCTTGTAAATACTAAAGAAATGCTTGGGTCTGCCGTAAACAGTACAGTTTTTAATTCCTGCTTCTTCACACTTTTCCCTTATTTCAACAACTATCTTATTTACAAAATCCTCTCTTTCAGACTGCTTTCTGTTAATCTTGTCAACAAGGTCATAATAAGCCTCAGGCTCAAGGTATCTTAAGCACAAATCCTCAAGCTCCGTCTTAATCTTTGAAATACCAAGTCTGTCAGCAAGAGGAGCATAAATATCAAGGGTTTCCTGCGCCTTTTCCTTCTGCTTTTCGGGACGCATAAATTTCAGAGTTCTCATATTATGAAGTCTATCTGCAACCTTAATAAGAATAACCCTTATGTCCTTAGCCATTGAAAGAAACATTTTTCTGTAATTTTCAGCCTGCATTTCCTCCTTAGAGGAGTACTCAATATTGGAAAGCTTGGTAACACCGTCAACAAGAAGGGCTACATCAGGATTAAACATTTCGGATATTTCATCAAGGGTATAATGGGTATCCTCTACAACATCGTGAAGAAGACCTGCCGTAATACTCTCTAAATCAAGCTCCAATTCAGCAAGAATTTTAGCTACACAAAGAGGATGAATAATATATGGCTCACCGGATTTTCGCTTTTGTTCGCCATGAGCCTCACGAGCCAATTTATATGCCCTTTCCACCAAAGATAAGTCCTTAGATGGATGGTATCTCCTTATTTCAGCCATAAGTTCATCATATAACTGCTCAACCTGTTTAGTATCATCAACCTGACTCATAATCTCACCTCTCTGCCAAAATCAATTAAATAAGTTTAATTATAAACCTATTTACAATATTTTTCAAGATATTTTGTAAATTACTGTTACACTTACAGAGGATAAACCATATTTTCCTCTTTAATATCTTTTAAAATCTCATTATAAAATTTAGCACATTCCCACTTTGCAAAGGCAAGATTATGATCTAAATAATTTCCGCACTCCCTAGATGTTGTGGCAGGTATTTTGCCCTCAAAGTCCATAACATACTTCACTGCATTCGTAATAGGTTCAAGCACGTCACAAGGCTCTAAGTCTCCCTTAAATATAATATACATACCTGTTCTACAACCCATAGGTCCCACATAAATTATACTGTCCGCCCACTCCTTGTCCTCTCTTAAATAAACCGCCATAAGATGCTCAAGTGTGTGTATTGCGGCAATATCCATACAAGGCTCAATGTTAGGTCTTTTAAATCTTACATCAAAGGTGGTAACAACCTCACAGCCTACATTGTCCTTTCTGGATACATAAATACCTCTTAACAGCTTATCGTGGTCTATAGTAAAGCTTGTAACTTTCATTTTGTACTCTCCTTGTTAATTTATTGTATTTGAAACAGCATAGGGGACAGTCTCCTATGTCGAAGCGACCGGAGACCATAGTCTCCTAAACATAATATATAAATTATTTTATTATAAAACGCCATAAATTACAATAGTTAAAGAAAAAATAGATTTCATTCATATATTTTTAAAATAATTTGTCAATTATGTTAAAAGAACAACTGAATTTACAAACTTTGTTATATATTTAACACAAAAAAAATTGTGAAACCCTTGTATTTTGTTGAAAAATATTGTATTATTAAATTATGTAAAATCTAAGGAAGTTTTCTGAATAATTATAAACTTTCTTAAGTAAGGAGGAAATAGATTATGAATCTTAAAACCTTTAAGATTGGTGGTATCCATCCACCTGAGGGCAAAGAGGCTACAGAGAAGAAGCCTATTGAAATAATTATGCCCAAAGAAGGTGCACTCATGGTATATCCAATGAGTCAGCATATCGGTGCTCCTGCCGCTCCTATTGTCAAAAAAGGAGACAGAGTTCTCCTTGGTCAGAAAATAGCTGAAGCAGAGGCATTTATGTGTTCACCTATTCATGCATCGGTTTCAGGTACTGTTAAGGATATTAAGCCTATGCTTACTCCCGGCGGTGCTATGGTGCAGTCTGTTATTGTTGAAAATGACGGACTTTTTGAAGAGGATCCATCTCTTGGTCAGAACAAGGACTGGACAAAGCTTTCAAAAGAAGAAATTCTCGGCAAAATTAAGAACGCAGGTATTGTAGGTCTTGGCGGTGCAGGCTTCCCGACTCATATTAAGTTAAACCCGCCTCCGACAGATAAGATTGACACAATCATAGTTAATGCTGCCGAGTGTGAGCCGTATCTTACATCTGATCACAGAGTAATGCTTGAAAAGAGTGACAGACTTGCAACGGGCCTTGCAGTAATGCTTACTCTTCATCCCGGTTCAAAGGGCTACATAGCTATTGAAAACAACAAGCCTGATGCTATAGAAGCAATGACCGAAGCCTGTAAGAAATATGACAATATTTCTGTTGTTGCTCTTCTTACAAAATACCCGCAGGGTTCCGAAAAACAGCTTATTTACGCTGTAACAGGCAGAGAAGTTAAATCAGGCAAGCTTCCCGCATCAGAGGGCTGTATCGTAGATAACGTAGATACTGTTCTTGCTGTTGAAAGAGCCTGTGCACAGGACAGACCTCTTATGAGAAGAATAGTTACCTTTACAGGCGATGCTGTTAAAAATCCAGGCAACTATCAGGTTAGAATCGGTATGAATATGAATGACTTTATTGAGCAGGTTGGCGGCTTTAATGAAGAACCCGGCAAGATTATTGCAGGCGGTCCTATGATGGGTAAGGCTATATTCTCAACCGATGTGCCTTTCATCAAAACTTCATCAGCCCTTTTATGCTTAACCAAAAAGTCAGCAGAGCTTCCGCCTGAATCAAACTGTATAAGATGCGGTAAATGTGTAGGCGCCTGTCCAATGGGTCTTATGCCATTGACCCTTAATCAGGATGCACTTGCAGGAGATATGGCAGCCTTTGAGGCTCATGACGGTCTTGATTGTATTATGTGCGGCTCCTGCTCATTCACATGTCCCGCAAAAAGACATTTAGCACAGACAATTATAGCATTCAGAGGCGAAGTAATGGCTTCTAAGAGAAAGAAATAAGGAGGCGAATTTAATGAACAACAATTTAATGGTTTCATCATCACCTCATATTCGCTCAAAAGAAACCGTTTCAAGCGTTATGAGAGATGTTGTTATTGCCCTTGTTCCGGCAACGGTTATGGGTATTATTTTCTTTGGTTTATCAGCAGCCATTATGATTGCAGTATCAATTATTGCAGCTATGGCATGGGAAACAATATATAACAAAATTGCTAAAAAGCCTAATACGGTTAAGGATTTTTCAGCAGTTATTACAGGCTTGCTTCTTGCGCTTAATATGCCTGCTTTACCATTAAGCGAGCATCCAATTGCAGTATTTGTAATGCCGGTTATCGGTACAGGCTTTGCAATTGTTATTGCCAAGCAGTTATTCGGCGGTTTAGGTCAGAACTTTATTAACCCCGCATTAGCAGGCAGAGCATTTTTGGTTGCTTCTTACCCTACATTAATGACAGGTTCAGCATTCAGAGTAACTAATTTTATGGTTGAGGCTGAAACCTATGCTACACCCCTTGCAAATATGAAAGAAAGCGGTACTTATGGTGCTGACCTTATTTCAGGCCTTATAGGCAACACAGGCGGTACTATTGGTGAAACCTGTGCAATTGCCCTTATTATAGGCGGTATTTATCTTATTTATAAAAAGGTTATTTCCTGGAGAATACCTGTTATATACATTGGAACAGTTTTAGTATTTACATATATACTCAAACTTTGCGGTATTGAAGGCGCTTTAAACAGAGATTTTACTGAAATCTTCTACGGCGGTCTTATGCTAGGTGCTTTCTTTATGGCAACTGACTACGCTTCTTCTCCCGTTACTCCAACCGGTCAGCTAATTATGGGCTTTGGATGCGGTTTTATAACAGTGCTTATAAGAGTATTCGGAGGTTATCCCGAGGGTGTATCCTACTCTATCTTGCTTATGAACCTTTGTGTTCCTCTTATTGACAGATGGACATCACCTAAGAAGTTCGGCTATGTTAAGCCTGTTAAAGTTAAGGAGGTGAAGTAGTATGTCAAATATAATTAAACCGGCTGCAGTACTCCTTATTATATGTATTATTGCTGCGGGACTTTTAGGCTATGTCAATATGATTACTGCTGCACCTATTGCCGAGCAGGAAGCAGCAGCAAAGCAGGAAAGTATGACAGCAGTTTTACCTGATGCAGCAAGCTTCGGTGACGAGACTGAAGTTAGTGAAGGTAACATCACTTCTGTTACTCCTGCACTTGATGCAGACGGCAATGAAGTTGGTTATGCTGTAGCTGTAACAACAAAAGGCTTTTCAGCAGGTCTTAAATTAATGTATGGTGTTGACACTGAGGGCGTTATTACAGGTCTTTCAGTTGTAGACTGTTCAAATGAAACACCGGGTCTTGGTGCAAATGCTGCAAATGAAGGCTTTTACGGTCAGTTTGCAGGCAAGAGCGGCAGCGTGGCAGTTACCAAGGACGGCGGTGAAATTGAAGCACTTACAGGTGCTACAATTACATCAAGAGCTGTTGCCAATGCGGCAGCAGAGGCTATTAATTACGTAACAGAAAATTATTTGGAAGGAGGGGCTAATTAATGAATCCTGTTAAGATTATAAAAAATGGTATTATTGATGAAAACCCTACTTTTGTACAGGTTATCGGTATGTGTCCCACACTTGCTGTTACTTCATCAGCAACTAACGGTGTAGGTATGGGACTTTCCACAACAGCCGTTCTTATATGCTCTAACTTTGTTATTTCATTAATCAGAAAGATAATTCCCGATTCAGTAAGAATCCCTTGCTATATCGTAGTTATCGCATCCTTCGTAACAATAGTTCAGATGCTTTTAAAGGGTTTTGTACCTGCACTTAACGCAAGTCTTGGTGTGTACATTCCCCTTATCGTTGTAAACTGCCTTATTCTTGCACGAGCTGAGGCTTATGCAGGCAAGAACAGCCCTATTGCTTCATTATTTGACGGTATTGGTATGGGGTTAGGCTTTACTTTAGCATTAACTGTACTTGGTGCAGTAAGAGAATTACTTGGTAACGGCAGCTTATTCGGTATTGCTATTTTACCTGAAACCTGCAAAACATTACTTATGATTTTACCGCCGGGTGCATTTATTACATTAGCATTCCTTATGGTATTGGTTAATTTAATGAGAAATAAGAAATAGGAGGTGGATAGATAATGGATTTATTTGTAACATTAATGGCGGCTATATTCGTCAATAACTTTATTTTCTGTAAATTCTTAGGTATCTGTCCTTTCCTTGGTGTATCTAAGAAGGTTGAAACAGCAGCAGGTATGGGTGTTGCGGTTATATTCGTTATTGCCCTTGCATCAGCTGCAACATGGCTTGTTTATAACTTTGTACTGGTTCCTTTAAACCTTTCATACTTATATAACATTGCCTTTATTTTAATCATCGCATCATTAGTACAGTTTGTGGAAATGTTTATTAAAAAGAGCTCACCTTCCCTTTATCAGGCACTTGGTGTTTATCTTCCTCTTATTACTACTAACTGTGCCGTACTTGGTGTAACAGTAACAAATATGGAAAGTGAATTTGGTTTTATTAAATCTTTGGTAAATGGTGTTGGTGCAGCAGTTGGTTTTGCTCTTGCAATTATCCTCTTTGCAGGTGTAAGAGAAAGACTTGAAAAGTGCCCTATTCCAAAGCCATTCCAGGGATTTCCGATTACACTTATAACTGCAGGTCTTATGTCTATTGCCTTTTTAGGCTTCTCAGGCATGCTTTAATAAGGAGGGTTTAAAATGGATATGAATGCAATTTTATTTCCCGTACTTGTTTTAGGATGTATGGGTGTAGCTTTTGGTGCAATACTGGGATTTGCATCAATTATTTTCAAAGTTGAACAGGACCCTAAGGTACCTCTTGTAAGAGAGTGCTTACCGGGTGCAAACTGCGGCGGCTGTGGTTTTGCAGGCTGTGATGCTTTAGCTGAGGCTATTGCTAAGGGTGATGCTCCTGTTAATGCCTGTCCTGTAGGCGGAGCAGGTGTTGCTGAAAAGGTTGCTGCCGTTATGGGTGTTGAAGCAGGCTCAGCAGAAAAAATGACAGCCTTTGTTAAATGTCAGGGTGACTGTGACAAGGCTAAGTCTAAATTTGAATACTACGGTGCTGATGACTGTAAGTTTGAAGCAAGTGTTTCAGGCGGTCATAAGACTTGCTCCCACGGCTGTTTAGGTGACGGCAGCTGTGTTGCTGCCTGTGCCTTTGACGCTATCCACGTTATTAACGGTGTAGCAGTAGTTGACAAGGAAAAATGTGTTGCCTGCGGTGCTTGTATAAAGGCTTGTCCAAAGCACCTTATTGAACTTGTTCCTTATGACAAGAAGATAAGAGTTATGTGTAACTCTTTAGATCAGGCAGCAGTTGCTATGAAGGCTTGTACAACAGCTTGTATAGGCTGCGGCAAGTGTGCCAAGGGCTGTCCTGTTGAGGCTATCGAAATGACTACTATCGGCAATATGGTACCGCCTGCTAAAATTGCTAAAATTGACTACAGCAAGTGCGTACAGTGCGGTAAGTGCGTAAGCGAGTGCCCAAGAGGTGCCATTGTTAAGCAGGATGCTTAATAAATAAAATATAAAAAAACAAAAAGGATAGGCTTTCAGTGAACTGACCCCCAAAAGTTAGACCTAAAAAATCTAACGATTGGAGGTCAGTTT
>JAUNGN010000030.1 GCA_030524425.1 Clostridia bacterium
AAAACTGACCTCCAATCGTTAGATTTTTTAGGTCTAACTTTTGGGGGTCAGTTCATAATACAGTCATTTTTTTTCGGAATATTTAATCGTATGCCGGAGCCACAAAAGAGGAGTTACAAAAGACTCCGGCGAAATAGCTGAGGAAAGAATTAGGGGCAAAAACCTCAGCTACAATTAAATAATACAATATAAATATGAATAAAATATTTATGGGAGATTAAAATTTAATTAAAAATTCTGATAATTCGCCAAAGCTTGACAATATTTTAAATGTATAGTAAATTAGTATATAATTAATATAAATTTAAGTTAAATTAATATAATTATGGAGGTAAAGGGATGAAGGTAAATAAGGTTTCTTTAGATGCTGTTGCTGTTAAGCCTGCACAGTATCCTGTTGAGGACAGACCTGAGATAGCATTTGCGGGAAAATCTAATGTAGGCAAAAGCTCTTTGATTAATTCAATGGTATACAGAAAGGCTATTGCAAGAACAAGTCAGAATCCCGGCAAAACAAGAACTATTAATTTTTATAATGTTGAAGACAAGCTCTATTTTGTGGATTTACCCGGCTATGGTTATGCCAAAGCCCCTAAAACAGAAATTGCAAAGTGGGGCAAAATGATTGAAAATTATCTTTTAAAAAGAGAAGCATTGAAGGCTATTATTCTTCTTATAGATATAAGGCATGAACCGGGAGAAAACGACAGAATGATGTACGATTGGTTAAGACATTATGGCTATAAAATTATAATTGTTGCCACAAAGTCTGATAAGCTTAAAAGAAGTCAGCTTCAAAAGCATACTTCAATGCTTAGAAAATCTTTGGCACTTGAAAAAGAGGATATATTAATTCCGTTTAGCAGTGAGACAAAAGACGGCAGAGATGAACTGTGGAACATTATTGAAAGTACTATTGTTGATTAATTTTTTATGTATTAAGTTGTATAGCTGAGCTTGACTAAAGGTAGAAAAATGGGACTTATATTTGGTAAAAATGTACAAAATTTTGTGTATTATCCTATACTTATTGAAAAAATTATTAAAATTTAGTATAATAAATTTGTTTAATAAGTAGGATTGATAATCCTATTAACTCATATAAAAAAAGGAGGAAATTTTAATGAAAAAAGGTTTTAAAAGATTCCTTGGTGGTGTTTTAGCTGCAGTTATGGCTGTAGCCGGCATGACTATAGGAATGGCAACAACAGCAAGTGCAGCTGAATACACTAACGGTTCAGTTGAAACAACTGTTTCAGTAAAAACATGGGGCTTTACAACAAATATGCCTTCAAATTCAAACACTAAGTTAGCTGCAGGAGATATTGTAAATGATATTGTTTTTACCTCTGTTGGCGAAGGTGTAAATCTTAATAAGAGTGGCTATTTATCAGCTAAGGCTGGTGCAGTATTTAATATACCTGTTCCAGCAAACAGCACAGGCACTATTTATGTAAAAGCTACATCAGGCAGTGCAACTAGATATGTTTCATTTGTTGATGGAACAGAAACAAAAACATTAATTATGAATACAGGCACTACTAATAATTCAGCTGAATTTACATCAAGTGCAACAAGCGCTGGTTATATTCAATTTACAGCAGCAGGCGGTGAGTGTAAGATTGGTACTATTGAAGTTACACTTGATGATGGCTTTAGCTTTATAGATCCTGGTGATGTTACAACTTATACTTGGACACTTGATTTTAATGGCTTAACTAATGTAGATGGTGCAGGTTTGTCTTTAGGAAAGAGAGAAACTACTAATTCGTTAAGCAATACCTTATCTTATACAGGCAGCGATTATGTATTAAAGGATGAGTATGAAACTATTACAGATGCAACTGCAGGTGTTACTGTTACAGATACTAATGTAGTTGTTAAGCCAACTGATGATTGGTTTGATGCAGTTGCTCCTAGAAACTATGTTTCTGTGGAACCTGTTGTAACCGATAATCAAACAGTTTACAACTTTGTACAGACTGATAGTTCAGAAAAGTATCTTGTATCCGTAAATGACACTACTAAGTCTTCTACAACTGCCTATGCTGATTTTGCAGGAGATGGCGCTACAGATAATGATTGTTACATAACATTAGATACTACAGGTGCTAAGTTATGTGATGATTCTGCAACTGCTGCTGTTAAGCTTGTAATTCCTTATTCTGCTTCAACAGGCAAGATTACTGTATCAGGTACAGTTACTCCTACAAATAATATTGGAGGTAAGTGGAAGTTAGTTGATTTTGGATGCATTGCTGTTACTACAGACAGCAGCAAGAATGTAACATTAACTAGTGATAATTCAGTTGTTTCTACAGATAATGTTGGTGTTGCTGTTAAGGATCAGGCTGTTACATATAGCATTACACTTGATTTAGATGCAGGAACTGCTTCAGGTACTATTACAAATGGCTCAGCAAGCAAGGACTTTACTGACGTTTCTTTTGCAGCAGGTGCAAGCTTTGGTTCTATTGCATTTACTACTAATAATGGAAACAGTATTTCTTTAGGAAATGACAGAGGTTTAATTATTCCTTCAGTTACTATTACTACTGAGAATACTGTATCTCCTGTAATTACAAAGACTGCATCTTATACAACTCCTGCTGTATTATCACTTGGTGATGCTCACTATGTTGTATCAGTTGTTTCTAATACTGATGCTAAAGACAGTAATAATAGTACAATTGCTCAGGTTACTTCAAGTGCTGTAGAGGTTGCTTCTTCAGATACAGTATATAATGGTGTTGAGATAAGCGGTAAAGTTTATACAGCTAAAGATTTCTGTGATACAGCTGCTGATAATGATTATGTATTTGCTAGTATTATTTCTAATGATAATGCTACAGCTGATGAAACTGTAATCAGTGATATTCAGAAGCTTGTTACAAGTGTTAAGTAATTATAAGGGGGTAAATAATAATGAAAAAAGAATATACAAATCCGGAAATGATTATTACCTCTTATGAGGCTGATTCAGAAATTATGTTGAATGCTGTGAGTGCAGCTCAGACTAATTTTTCTACTAAGAATTATTCAGAAATTCAATTCTAATATTTATAAAGGGTGGATTTATTCCACCCTTTATTATTTTGTGCAGTCAGAAACACATTGCTATATTATAAATGAACCTTTATATTGAAGAACCTCCCTGATATAATAAACTTATTTGTCAATCATAATTATATCAGGGAGGTTTATTTAACAATAGTATATTTTTGCATTAATCATCAGGCAAATCCGCTTTTATCCATTACATTATAGCCTTGCTCAATTATCAGTGAAAGAAATATATCAAAGTTAACTTCAAAGACAATTGAAATATTAACTAAAGTTTGAAATGTAGGTAAGTTTAAGCCGTGTTCTAAATTCAAGTATTGTCTGGTGGAGATACAGCATTTTTCAGCCATTTCCTCCTGACTGTAGTTTAACTCTTCTCTTTTTGCGCACAATATTTGACTAAAAGACTGCTTTAATAAATTTAGTGTATCCATATTATTTCTCCTATAATTTAATAATATATTAATATATTATCAGAATTTATAATAATTTACTATGAAATACATTTCATAATATATATTTTATGAATTATTAAATAGATACTATATATTAATAATTGTCGAATAATCTCATTTTATGTTGTTTTTTTACGGGGAGGGGCGTTATATATTTTTGACAATAATATTAATATATGCTGAAATATAATTTAGAAATATAATATGTTTGGGAGTATGAATTGTTTAGATAACCATAAGTTTATACATATGGGATGAGATGTTCAGTATTATATTAGGAGAACTTTTTTATCGGCTGAATTAAAAGTATGAGAGAAGGTGTAACAGAATTGTTTTTAACTAATGAAAATATAATGGACAAAAACTAAGGCTTTAAAGCTGGATTAAATAAAAATAGCGTATCTCAGAAAAAATCTGTGATACGCTGCTTTACTGTAATTTAATGTGCGTGACATGATTCGAACACGCGGCCTTCTGATCCGTAGTCAGACGCTCTATCCAGCTGAGCTACACGCACATATTCACAACAAAATAATTATACTATGGATTTTGGTTAATGTCAAGCTTTATTTATTGATATTATAATATTTTTGTTGTATTAATTTATAAACTTCATTAGTTGCAAGAGCATCGAAGTAGGCTCTGTGTGCATTATCAAGCTTAATATTAAAATATTTTGTAAGGTATGCCAAATTATGTTTTTCACACTCTTTATTAAATTTTCTGCTTAAATAAAGTGTATCAAGAACAGGATTGTTAATTACAATATGCTGTTTTCTTGCGTTAGTAAGGAGAAAAGACATATCAAATCTTGCGTTATGAGCAATTAAAGATAAGTCACCTATAAAGTTCACAAATTTGGGTAAAATCTCGTAAATTGTTTCTTTATCAGCTACCATATCATTAGAGATATGAGTAATATTTGATATGTAATAGGGTATAAACTGTTCAGGATTTATAAGTGTATTAAATGTACCTGAAATTTCGCCCTTAATTACCTTAACCGCACCAATTTCAATAATATTGTTAACTCCGGGTTTCATACCTGTGGTTTCAAGATCAAATACTACATAATCATTAACTACAGGCTCTAATATTTTTTCGTAGATAAATGGTTCATCATTAAATTCTGTTTTAGCTTTTGTTTTTCTGTAGTTAAAGTATTCATTTTTATTTATATCAGATTTTTTAACTAAAAAGTCTAAAAAATTATCCATATTAATAGCTCCTGAATAAACCTATTACTTTTCCGATAATGTTGCAGTCTCTTACATATATTGGTTCATAAGAGTCATTTTCAGGCTGAAGACGAATATATTCATTTTCCTTATAAAATGTTTTGCATGTAGCAGAATCATCTATTAAGGCAATAATAATCTCTCCGTCCTTAGCTGCTGTAGTTTGTTTAACCAAAACAAGATCATTATTTAATATACCTGCATTAATCATACTGTTGCCCTTTATTCTCAGCATAAAAGTTTTGTCATTTGTTAAATAGGTAATAGGCACCGGGAAATATCCTTCAATATTTTCTTCTGCTAAAATAGGCAAGCCTGCAGCAACAGAACCTATAATAGGAACATTGCTGTATTCAGGAGTGTTTACAGTGTCAATACTGTCCATATAAAAGTCATTCTCTAAAATCTCAATGCATCTCTTTTTTGATTTAGGTCTTGAAATATATCCCATTTGCTCCAAATTATCAAGATGATAATGAATGGATGAGGTAGAGGATAAACCAACTGCCTTACATATTTCTCTTATAGACGGAGTTATACCTTTTTTTATTTCGCTTTTAATGTATTCATAAATTTTTGACTGCATTTCTGTAAGCTCTTGCATAATATCAACCTCTCGAAATTTTATTCTAATAATATTTTATCACATTTTTGAGAAAAGTAAAGAGTTTTTAGACAATTTGTTTGAAAAAAATTATTGAAAGTTACGGGTACAAGCCTTAAAATTAATATATGGGAGGGATAAAAATGGTAAATTGCAGATACAGTAAGGATGTATATATAGTAGAGCTTAGTGGTGATATTGACCACTGTACAAGTGAAAAAATAAAAAAAGAAATTTATATGAATACGGGTAAATATGTTCGAAAAATGATAATTGATTTAACAAATGTGGAGTTTATGGACAGCTCGGGAATAGGTATGATTTTGGGCAGATATAAGGAAATAAAGGAAAGAAACGGTGAAATTGCACTTACAGGTATTAAAGGCAATATGGAAAGAATATTTAATATGTCAGGTCTGTATAAGATTATAAATAAGTTTGATACCATAGGTGAGGCGTTGGCTGAATGGAGGAGTTGTAATGAATAAAATGAAAATTACATTTGATGCTATTTCAGAAAATGAAGCTTTCGCAAGGCTTGCAATTGCAGGGTTTCTTTTGTATAAAGATCCGAGTTTAGGAGATATTGAGGATATAAAGACTGCTGTGTCCGAGGCTGTGACAAATTCAATAATACATGGATATGATAATGGAGGTATCATTGATTTGAGCTGCAGTATTGATGGGAACAGTATAATCATAGTTGTCAGCGACTATGGAAAGGGGATTGAAGATATAGAAAAAGCCAGAGAACCCATGTATACTTCAAAGCCTGAATGTGAGCGTTCAGGCTTAGGCTTTACTGTTATGGAAAGTTTTATGGATAAAATAGAGGTTGAATCTCAGTTGGGTAAGGGAACAAGTATAACAATGTATAAGGACTTGGTTTAATATGGATAGAATACATAATCTTATTAAAGAGGCCCAGGAGGGCAATAAAGATGCCTTTGAGTGTATTGTAAATGAAAATATAGGACTTGTATGGAGTGTTGTTAAAAGATTTCAGGGCAGAAATGTAGAAAATGACGACTTGTTTCAGTTAGGCTCAATGGGACTTGTTAAAGCTATTAAAAATTTTAACTTTGAATTTGATGTGAAATTTTCGACCTATGCTGTACCTATGATAATGGGTGAAATAAAAAGATTTCTGCGTGATGATGGTATAATAAAGATTAGCAGAGGATTAAAAGAAACTGCATTTAAGGCAATGAAGGCAAGAGAAATATTAATTCTTAAAAATAACAAAGAGCCTACCATTGATGAAATTGCCGAATATATAAATATTGACAGGGAAACATTAACAATGGCAATTAATTCTTCAAGAGAAGTGGACTCAATTGACAGAGAAATTGAGACTGATAACGGTAAAGATATGAAAATTATTGATACTATAGCGGCTGAAGAAGATAAAAGTGAAAAAATAGTAGATAATATTGTTATTAATGAAACTCTTAATAAGCTTGACGAAAGAGAAAGAAGAATTGTTTTGATGAGATATATTGACGAGCTTACTCAAAGCGAGGTTGCTAAGATTATCGGTGTTTCTCAGGTGCAGGTGTCAAGACTTGAAAAGAAAATTCTATTAAAAATGAGAGAGTATATGATAAGTTGAATAAAAATTTAATAATCCACAAATAATACTGTGTGTGAAAACACACAGTTTTTTATTTTGTAGGAGTGGTGATATGGATATATATATAAAGCCTGACCAAAAAGTAAAGTTATATAAAACAGGCCCTGTACACATAAAGGATATTGCTGAGGTTTATACTGAAAGCAGTTTGAAGTCAAAGGTTGAAAAAGTAAAGATAATGGAAATAAAGGAAAATGAGAACAAATGCTATTTAATTTCCATTATAGATATGATAAATGCCATAGATAAGGCATTACCGGGAAATACCATTAATAATGTGGGAGAAATAGATACAATAGTTGAATATTCAATACCTAAAAAGAAGAGCAGAATATGGACCTACACAAAAATTGCTTTTGTTGCCTTAGTTCTTTTTGCAGGATCTGCAACTGCCATAATGAGTTTTCATTCGGATGCTCAGATGGCTAATGTTTTTGAAAATTATTATTACATTTTTTTTGGGGAAAGAGTTGAAAACCCTGCAATAATAGATTTGCCTTATGCAATAGGACTGGCTGTTGGCATTGTGGTGTTCTTTAATCATTTAGGAAATAAAAAACTGACAAGTGATCCTACACCTATAGAGGTTGAATTGTCAGTGTACGAAAATGATGTGAACACTAATCTTATAGACACACTTAGCAAGGAGAAGAAAAATGACAATACTTAAATATTTGATATTAATTCTTCTGGGTATTGGCGGTGGTGCAGTTATATCGGGTGCAGTATTTGCTTTTATTGCTATTATCGGTGTAGTTCCGAGATTAGCAGAAAAGACAAAGACAAATGAATATATCGTACTTTATGAAAATGCTATTATATTAGGCGGTATATTTGGAGTATTTACATTAGTGTTTAATTATTATTTGCCTATTGGTGTTATTCCAACAATGGCTTTTGGACTTTTTATAGGTATTTTTTATGGCTGTCTGGCTGTTTCCCTGGCTGAGGTGTTAAATGTAATACCTATACTTACAAGGAGGAC
Organism: Clostridia bacterium; assembly: GCA_030524425.1. Classification (GTDB taxonomy): domain Bacteria; phylum Bacillota; class Clostridia; order Lachnospirales; family CAG-274; genus Gallispira. Next base: position 7,979 of record JAUNGN010000030.1, read on the forward strand.
TATGTTAAACAGAGGCATTAAGTATTTTATAATTGCGCTTGCCTTGGGAAAGGCTTTGGGAGCAATAATTTATTATTTTGTAGACGGTTTTTATCAGATTTAATAAGGCGGTGATAATATGGGTAAAGAAATGACTAAGGAAAAATACAGCAATATGGTTAAAAAGGCTTCTCCAGGCAGTCCTATAGTTACAAATTGCATAAAAGCCTTTGTTGTTGGCGGTATAATTTGCTGCATAGGTCAGTTTATAATGAATTGCTGCAGTGTATTCGGATTAAGCGTTGAGGACAGCAATACCTATACTTCAATAATTTTAGTAGTATTGGCATCTTTGCTTACAGGATTAGGTCTATACAGCAAGCTTGGAAATTTTGCCGGAGCAGGCTCAATTGTGCCAATTACAGGATTTTCAAATTCGGTTACAGCTCCTGCCATTGAATTTAAAAAAGAGGGCTTTATTTTGGGATTAGGTGCTAAAATATTTATAGTTGCGGGACCTGTTATATTATATGGCGTTTTAACCTCAATAGTTGTAGGTATAATATATTACTTTGTGTCATAGGAGGAAATATGGCTAAACATATAGGTAAACAATCAATGGAATTTGAAAAGGATATATCTATAATTTCCACTGCATCAACTGTGGGAACTAAGGAGGGTGAAGGCCCTTTAAGAGAGTATTTTGACGTAATACTGACTGACAATTTATTTGGACAGGAAAGCTGGGAAAAAGCAGAAAGTAAGATTGCATCAGATAATTTAAAGCTTGCCATTAACAAGGCCGGCTTAAATCCCTCTGATATAAGCTATGTGGTTACAGGTGATTTGTTAAATCAATGCTGCGGCTCTACATTTGGCGTGAGGGGATTGCAGATTCCTTTCTTTGGTGTGTTTGGTGCCTGTTCAACAATGGGGGAGTCTATGGGGTTAAGTTCTGTTCTGCTTGAAAGCGGAGGAGCAAAATATGTTTTATGCGGAGCTTCAAGCCATTTTGCATCAGCAGAAAAACAGTTTCGCTTTCCAATGGATTTAGGTACCCAAAGAACGCCCACGGCAAGCTGGACCGTTACAGGTGATGGTGCGGCAGTACTTGCAATAGGAAATGAACATCCTTATGTAAGAAGAATCACAACGGGAAAAATCATAGATATGGGCATAACAGATGCAAATAATATGGGCGCTGCAATGGCTCCTGCTGCTGCTGATGCAATATACCAGCATTTGTCAGACTTTGGCTTTAAGCCTGATTATTACGATGTAATAGCAACGGGAGATTTAGGCTATGTTGGGCAGAAGCTCCTTATTGAGCTTTTAAAAGAAAAGGGAATTGATATAAATAAGAATCATATCGATTGCGGTATTGAAATTTTTGACAGGGAATTGCAGGATACCCATTGCGGAGGCAGCGGCTGTGCCTGTTCTGCAGTAACATTTGCAGGAATGCTTTATAATAAGTTAAGGCATAAAAAAATCAATAAATTACTTTTTGTACCTACAGGTGCTTTAATGAGTCCTACAAGTGTACAGCAGGGAGAGAGTATTGCAGGAATTGCACATTGCGTCGGTATTGAGAATTGAGGTGAGGATATTGGATTATGTTAAGGCTTTTTGTGTAGGCGGACTTATATGTGTGCTGGGGCAGATATTAATTGATAAAACCAAGCTTACATCAGCCAGAATACTTGTTTTGTTTGTAGTATGCGGTTGTATATTAGGGGGACTTGGGTGGTATCAGAAACTTGTTGAATTTGCAGGAGCGGGAGCAAGTGTTCCGCTGTTTGGGTTTGGAAACACTCTTGCAAGGGGAGTAATGAAGGAAATAGATAAGGCAGGATTTTTAGGTGTCGTTACAGGAGGTTTAAAGGCCTCTGCAGGAGGCATAACTGCTGCTATTGTGTCAGCATTTGTTATGGCGTGTATATTCAATCCTAAAGAAAAGTAGAATAAAACTTATTAAATGGACTGTTGTAAAATATGTATTTTGCAGCAGTTTTGTTTATGTGTAGATTTAATTGGGGATATATAATTTTAAAAATTATATATATTTCGGTAAATTTATTTTAATTAAAGATATATTTTGCTTTATGATATAATTATATACAGTATGTTTAACCATTATTAATTATATTAATACTGAGAATGATGATATTTAGAGGATTTATTTTATTTATGGCGTATATAATTAATAAGAGGTGATATAAATGACTATTAGAGAACGTACCGAAATGTTTGAAGAAGAAATTCTCAGTCCGTATGCATCAAAGAGCAAATACAGTAAAGGCAGAAAAAAAACAGAGGATTTATGTGATATAAGAACGTGCTATCAGCGTGACAGAGACAGAATCATACATTCTAAGGCTTTCAGGAGATTAATGCATAAAACTCAGGCATTTATTTCACCTGAGGGTGATCATTACAGAACCAGGCTTACTCACACTCTTGAGGTTTCACAAGTTGCAAGAACCATTGCAACTGCTCTGAGGCTTAATGAGGACTTGACAGAGGCAATTGCTTTAGGCCACGATTTGGGGCATACGCCTTTTGGTCATTTAGGTGAAGATGATTTAAATGGTGTATTACCCGGAGGTTTTCATCATAATATTCAGAGTATAAGAGTTGCTGAAAGAATTGAAAAAAATGGTGAGGGTCTTAATCTTACAAAGGAAGTATTGGATGGTATGCTAAATCATAGAGGGGCAGGTTCACCTAGCACATTGGAGGGGAAAATAGTTCAGATTTCAGATAAAATTGCATATGTTAATCATGATATTGATGATGCGATAAGAGCAGGAATAATAACTGAATTGGATTTACCTCGGGACTGTGTTGATATTTTAGGCAATACTTCCCGTAAAAGAATTGATTTTCTTATAAGAAACATAATTAAAAACAGCGAAAATATTAATGATATCAGACTTGACGAAGAGGCAAGGAATGCACTATATAAGCTGAGAAAGTATATGTTTGACAATGTGTATAATTCAGGAATGCTAAGTGAGGAAAGAGAAAAATACGGTAAATTTTTAAGTGTAATGTATGGATATTATCTTGATAATTTTAAAGAGGTGCCTGAGGAATTTAAGAAAAATTATGATAACAATACAGAGGAATATCATGCCGAAAGAATTGTGGCGGATTATCTTGCGGGTATGACAGACAGATTTGCCAGAAATGTTTATGAATCTTTAGGTGACAGTTTAAAAAAATATTTGTAATAAAAAAGGATATTTTGATTCCATGTCGAAAATTAAAATATGTTAGGTCTTGTTTAAGGAATATTTATATTCTGAGATGAAAGAAGGGCGATTATGAGCTATTATCCGAGAGAAGTTATAGATGATATTCGGTCCGGAAATGACATAGTAGATGTTGTTGGTCAATATGTTAAATTAAAAAGAAGCGGAAGTTCTTATGTTGGATTATGTCCGTTTCATAATGAAAAAACGCCTTCGTTTCATGTTCATTCTGACGGGCAGTATTATCATTGCTTTGGATGTGGTGTCGGCGGTGATGTAATAGGCTTTATGATGCAATATGGTAATTACAGTTATCTTGATGCTTTAAGGTTTCTTGCTGACAGGATTAATTATGTTTTGCCTGAAGCTGAAATGACTGCTGATATTATTAAAAAGAGAGAGCTTAAACAAAATCTCTATGAAATACATAAAGTTGCTGCAAGATTTTATTATGAGCAGCTAATATCGCCTAATGGTAAAAATGCGACAGAGTATTTGGACAGCAGACAGGTTAAACTAGGAGCAAGACGAAAATTCGGACTTGGTTATTCTCCCATAGCTAAGGGTGCTTTATATGAAGTGCTTAAAAGCAGGGGTTTTTCTGAAGATTCAATACTTAAAAGCGGACTTGTTTATAAAAAAGACGATGGTAATTATTTTGATAAATTCTTTAACAGATTAATGTTTCCCATAATAGATGTATATGGGAATATAATAGGTTTTGGCGGCAGAATACTTGGGGAAGGACAACCTAAATACTTAAATTCGCCTGAAACGGAAATATTTAATAAAAGCAGAAACTTATATAATTTAAATAATGCTAAGGCTGCCAAAATGAGAGAATTTATATTGGTTGAGGGATATATGGATGCAATTGCCATATATCAGGCAGGTTTTTATAATGTTGTAGCTTCGTTAGGTACTGCTTTTAATGAAAATCATGCTAAAGTGCTTAAGTCCTATGCAGATAGTGTAATACTTCTTTTTGACAGTGACGAAGCAGGTGTCAAGGCAGTTTTAAGAGCCATACCTGTGCTTGAAAATGCAGGACTTAAAATAAAGGTGCTCCAGGTGCATGATGCAAAGGATCCTGATGAATTTATTAAGAAATTTGGAGCCTTGGAATTTGGCGAACTTTTAAAATCAGCCAAAAATCATATTATATTTCAGGCAGAGCAAATTCAAAAAAAATATAATCTTGACAGCCTTGACGATAAGATTGCATTTTCAAAGGATATTGCAAGTCTTTTGTCATCAGTAGAAAGCTCTATTGAGACAGATGCATATCTTAAAGAGGTGTCAAGAATGACACAAATTGATTTGCCTGCTATTCAAAATGAGATATCAAAGCTTAATAATGGTGTCAAGACCGTAAGAATGGCAACAAGCAATTCTAAAATTAATAAAAACAGCATTGATGAAGCAAGAGGCGGTTTAATAAGTATATTGGTGTCAAACAGGGTATATTATGATTTGATTTCACCTAATATTAAGCCTGAGGAATTTGTTGATGACTTTTATATAAAAACAGTTAAGTATATTTATTCATTATATAGTGAAAACAAACCTGTTAGTAAGGAAAGTATTATAAGTTTTTTTGATACTGTTGAGGAACAAAGCAGAATTACAAAGCTTTTTGTTAAGCAGGCAGGTTATATTGATAATGAAATGGAAAAAGCTTTAAACCACCTTTTGAGAAAGGTTAAGGAAGCCTATTATGATAAAATGATTAGTGATGATTACAGTAATCCAAAATTACCTGAACTAATGGAATTAAAAAGAAATGTAAGCAAACTGTATATATCATTATCTGACGGTTAAAATAGTTACAAGTGAGGAAAGGATGGAATTATAAATGAAAGCCATAGATGATGCTACTTTTACAAGTAAAATGAAGGAACTCATTGCTATTGCTAAAAAGAATAAAAATACCCTTAATGCCAATACACTTATGGACAGTTTGTCTACTGTTGAGTTGGATCCTGAGCAGATGGATAAGGTTTATGATTATCTTGAAAGTCAGGGTATAGACCTTGTAGGTGTAGAGCTTGAGATTGAGGACACAGATGATGATTTGGAAGTTGAAACTGAAAGAGAGCTTGATTTGTCAGTTTCAGATAATATTAATATTGATGACCATGTGCGTATGTATTTAAAAGAAATTGGCAGAGTTCCTCTTCTTTCTGCTGAAGAGGAGATTGAGCTTGCCGAAAGAATAGAGCAGGGCGATGAAGAAGCAAAAAAGCGTCTTTGTGAAGCCAACCTCAGACTTGTTGTAAGTATTGCTAAGAAGTATGTGGGCAGAGGTATGCTTTTCCTTGATCTTATTCAGGAAGGAAACTTAGGACTTACTAAGGCTGTTGAAAAGTTTGACCATAGAAAGGGCTTTAAATTCAGTACCTATGCTACATGGTGGATAAGACAGGCTATTACAAGGGCAATTGCCGATCAGGCAAGAACCATTAGAATTCCTGTGCATATGGTTGAAAATATTAACAAGATTATAAGAGTATCAAGACAGATGCTTCAGGAAAACGGTAAAGAGCCTACAGACCAGGAACTTGCTGAAAGAATGCAGATGTCTATTGACAAGGTAAGGGAAATCAGAAAGATTGCTCAGGAGCCTGTTTCTCTTGAAACCCCTATAGGTGAGGAAGAGGATAGTCATTTAGGTGATTTTATACCTGATGAAGATATTCAGGCACCTGCCGATGCGGCGGCATTTTCTCTGTTAAAGACTCAGCTTGATCAGGTTCTTAATACTCTTACCGACAGGGAAAGAGAAGTATTAAAGCTCAGATTCGGACTTAATGATGGTAAAGCAAGAACTCTTGAAGAAGTTGGTGCCAAGTTTAACGTAACAAGAGAGAGAATACGTCAGATTGAGGCAAAGGCTTTGAGAAAATTAAGACATCCTAGCAGAAGTAAAAAGCTTAAAGATTATTTATAAGATGTATTAAAGGGACTGTCTTTTCAGTCCCTTTTTTGTAGAGAGGTTTTTATATGTTATCCAAAAGATTGCAGCGGGTTGCTGATACGGTAAGGAAATCAAATGTTATAGCGGATATTGGTACGGACCATGCTTATATACCTATTTACCTTGTAAAAAAAGGTATTGCTGAAAGGGCTGTTGCTGCTGATATAAGTGCCGGGTCCTGCAAGAAAGCTCAGTTAAATATCAATAACAATCATTTATCGGATTTGATTAGTGTAAGGTGTGGTAATGGTCTTGAGGTTATAGATAAAAATGAAAATATTGATACAATTATTATTGGGGGAATGGGCGGACTTATGGCAATAAGTGTTTTGGAAAGTAACAGAGAGGCGGTGAGCAATGCTAAACAGCTTGTACTGCAGCCTCAGCGGGATATAGATAAGGTCAGAAGATATATTCATTCAATAGGATTTAGAATTGTAAATGAAAATATGCTTATTGACGGAGATAAATTCTATAATATAATTGATGCTGAAAAAGGAACAGAAGAGTATAGTGAAATTGAATATTTGTTTGGCAAATGCTTAATTGATAGTAAGTCAATGATTTTAAAGGAATATGCGGAAATTGAATTAAATAAACTTTTAACAGTACTTAAAAATATGAAGGATAACGGAAAAGATAATGAACAGGCTTATGATAGACTTAATAAATTGAAATGCAGTTACTTGGAGGTGATAAAATGTCTGTAAAAGCTAAGGAAATAATAAATATAATTGAGAGTATTGCACCTAAAGAGCTTTGCTGCAGCTGGGATAATGTCGGGGTAATGGCCGGTGATAGCAATTGTGAGGTTAAAAAAGCTGTTATTGCTCTTGATTGTTCTGCAGCAGTTATTGATGAGGCTGTAAGTATTGGTGCTGATATGATAATTACACATCACCCCTTTATTTTCAAGGCCGTAAAAAATTTGAATTTTGACACTCCTTTGTCTGTTAAAATAGCAAAGGTTATTAAAAATGATATTATTGTATATTCAGCCCATACAAATCTTGATATTGCGGATTTTGGCACAAATTATACTTTGGCAAAACTGCTGGAGCTTGAAAATGTTCATGGATTGGTGTCTATGGGGAATGACAGTTACATGGGCAGGTACGGAAACCTTAGAAATGAATTAAAGTTTGGCGATTTAATTGATTTTGTCAAGGAAAAGCTATGTGCTGAAAAGCTTGTTGTAAACGGTGATATGGATACCGCTATAAATAAGGTTGCATTATGTACAGGTGCAGGAGCTGATTTTGAATTTATGGCAGAAGCCAAGAAAAAGGGGTGCCAGGCATATATTACCGGTGATGTTGGTTATCATGATGCTCAGATAGCGGAAGATTTGGGTATGTGTTTAATTGACGGAACACATTATCTGACCGAAGTTATAGTTGTTGATACTTTATATAAAATTTTATCAGATAAATTTAAGGAGGTTGAATTCATTAAATCCTGTGTAAATGGTCAGACTTTAAATATTGTTTAGGATAATCAGAGGGGGAGTTTTATGAAATATTTTAATGTGAATATAATAAACGGTAATATGGATGTTTCGGTAGATGCAAATGCATCGCTGCTGGAATTAAGCAAGTTATATAAAAACGTTACCAAATATCCGATTTTAGCTGCTAAGGTTGATAATATTGAAAGGGACTTAAACTATAGAATAAACGATGATTGTATAGTTGAATTTTTGGATATTACATCAAAGCTTGGTTTCAGAGTATATCAGAGAAGTGCTGTATTTATTATGCTTGCAGCTGTGAGAAAGATATTAGGCAAAAAAGCTGTTGTATGGGTTGAACACACTATTAATGATAATTATTTTTGTACAATAAGGGATGTTGAAATTACGCAAAAGCTGTTATCGGAAATAAAGGCTGAAATGCTTGAAATGGTAAAAAGTGATTTTACTATTGAGAAGATGCAGGTTTCAGTGTCTGAAGCCGAGGAAATTTTTACAAGTAATAATCTTATAAATTGTAAATGTGAACTTAAGTATATTAAGGCCACAAGTGTTACAATTTACAAAATGAATGATTATTATGATTATCTCTATGGTTCAATGGTACCATCAACAGATTATATAAAAATATTTAATCTTGTCAGACATAGTGATGGTTTTGTGCTTCAATTTGAATCTTCAAAGACTCCGGGAACATTAAATACTTATTTAAAATACCCTAAGCTTACGAGTATTTTTAAGGAATATAATAAATGGTCAGAAATTTTAAATGTTTCTGCCGTTTGCAGTCTCAATGATGCTATAAGTAATAGTGAAATTAAGGAGCTTATATTAATAGCTGAGGCATTGCAGGAAAAGAAAATAGCAAATATTGCAGATGCAATTCATAAAAGCGGAAAGAAATTTGTATTTATTGCCGGACCTTCTTCATCAGGAAAAACTACATTTTCTAAAAGACTGTGTATTCAGCTAAAGGTAATAGGTATTAAGCCTCATGTAATTTCTCTTGATGATTATTATAAGCCAAGGGAAGAAATACCTTTTGAAGCGGATGGTACTCGGAATTTTGAAAATATAAACACTCTCGAAATAGAAAAATTTAATAATGATTTATTGAAACTTAAAGATGGCGAAGAGGTGGAAACACCACTATATGATTTTGCAACGGGAGAACCAAAGGCTAAAGGAAAGAAAATAAGGCTTGATAAGGAAGATGTACTTGTAATTGAAGGAATACATGGACTAAATGATGTTCTTACACCAAAGATAAAGGCTGAAGATAAATTTAAGATTTATATAAGTGCACTTACGCAGCTTAATATTGATGAGCATAACAGGATATCTACAACGGACACAAGGCTTATAAGACGAATTGTAAGGGATCATTTTTTCAGAGGATTTTCTGCTAGCAATACAATTAATATGTGGCCTACTGTTTTAAAGGGTGAGGAAGAAAATATATTTCCGTTTCAGGAAAATGCAGATGTTACATTTAATTCTGCATTAATATACGAAATGTGTGTACTCAAGGTGTTTGCTGAGCCTCTTTTATTTAATATGGATAAATCAGAGAGCGGGTATACCGAGGCAAAGAGATTGCTTAATCTTCTTAACAGTTTTTTGGCGGTCAATCCGCAGGATATTCCAAGTAATTCATTAATAAGAGAATTTGTTGGCGGCAGCTGCTTTGATTAATCATCATAATTTGTAAATTAAAGAAAATATGGTATATTGCAATATAAGGGTGTGACATATTACAATTGCAGTACAGTTAAAAAAGGGGATTTTTGTAAATCAACATAAACGCAGTAATTGCACTGATGATATATCTGTTAATGGTATGCTGTCGGATGACAAATTGCCGGATTTTATTTTTAATGGGAATGTTAGTATGACTATTTCTTTTGACAGTCCAGGCAAAAGTACATTTGAAAATATTCGCCGTGGTGCAGGCTTGTTACAACATCTGATATATACTCAGCAAATCAGAATGAAGGATTGTGCGGAAAATTGGAGCGTGCTTATAAATACACAAGAGAAAAGAAAATGTTTTTAAGAATTATAACAATATGGCTGCTGCACTGTTTATATATAGTGCAGCAGCCTGTTTTATATACTTTTAATTTTATTTAATATTGCTTCACCTGAATCAACGTAAGCGGTTTTGTTGGTTTCATAAATTACCATACCAGGCTTTGCTCCGTTTGGCTTTTTAACATTTCTTTTTTCGGTATAATCAACAGCCACCATAGAGGAACCTTGTGCCTTGCTGTAATAAGCTGCAATTTCGGCAGCCTCTGTTAATGTGGAATTAGGATATTCCTCGCCCTTATATACTACAATTACATGAGAGCCGGGAATATTCTTTGTATGGAACCACATATCTCTTGGCTTTGCAAATTTTAATGTAAGTTCATCATTCTGGAAATTGTTTTTGCCTACATAAATATCATAACCGTCTGAGGAAATATAGTGGAGAGGTTTTGACTTTTTTTGTGAAGTCTTGCTTTTATTTCCTTTTGTTTTTTTAATATAGCCGTTTTCTCTTAATTCCTGGCGAATTTCCTTAATATCCTGTTCATCTGTACAGTTGCCCACAGATGTTAAAACGCCTTCAAGATATTCAAGCTCCTCATCGTTTGAAACAATTTGTTCCTGTAAGGCGTCAAATGTTCTTTTAGCTTTATTGTATGCCTTAAAATACTTCTGAGCATTTTCTGAAGGTGTTTTGTTACCGTCAAGGGGAATTGCAACTGTTTCATAGTTTTCTGAGTAAAAATTAGGAAGATTAACAGTTGTCATACCTTTTTTTATTGAATAAATATTAGCAGTTATTAATTCGCCGAAAAGTCTTAATTCATCTCTGTTTTCAATATCTTTAAGAGTCTTTGTTTGTATTTCCTTTTTTCTTACACAGCGTTCAATATTCTGTGAAATAAGCTTTTTTAAATCCTGTGTTTTTTGGTTAATTCTATAGGTAAAATCTCTTGTTCTGTAAAAATCCTCTACAAGTTCTGACATTGAATCATAATTCTTAATATCAAAGCCTGCAAACTGCGTCATACTAATAGGTGAAAAATCAACTATTTTGCCTGAATCGTTTGTAATCAGTAAAGGGTCAAACCTTTCAGATTTAATATCATCTACAATTGAGTTAAAGGAATTATATAAATCATCAATATTCTTCGGATTAAAGGTTTCACAGAAATTTGAAGCATCTATACCTGCTCTGTTACATATTTCTGAGGCAATAACGGGACTGATGCCGGTATAATTCTGATAAATCATTGCCTGTGCTTTTTTATTTAAACTGTTATTAAAAACATTATAAAAGTTTTCATGGTTAAGCTCAATAGTGTTTATTTTATCCTGTGAAGGAGGCATAATATATTCTATGCCCGGAAGTACCTCTCTTACAGAGCTTTTGTCATGAGATATATGCTTAATACAGTCAAGTACAATATTATTTTCATCAGTTAAAATAAGGTTGCTGTGTCTGCCCATTATTTCAAGTATCAGCTTTTTAACCGAATAGTCACCCATTTCATTCATTGACTCAACATATATATTTATTATTCTGTCAAAATTAGGCTGGTGAATGGACAAAATTTTTCCGCTTTGAAGATGCTTTCGCATTACCATACAAAAAAGAGGGGGATTTAAGGGGTTATTTTTGCTCTCATTTGTAAAGTGAAATTTAGGGTTTGAGGGATTTGCTGTAAGCAAAAGCTTATATGCCTTTCCAAAACTTCTTATGCTTAATATAATTTCGTCGCTTTCAGGCTGATAAATTTTATCAATTCTGCCTCCTATAATTTTATCCTTAATTTCAGATATAAGGGCTGAAATTGTAATACCGTCAAATGCCATTTTTACACCTCCCGTTTTTCTATGTTATTATAACATAATTATTTATAATTTCAATATCAAAAAATAAAAAAAACTCTTTTCATTATTAATAAAATGTTGTATAATTAAGATAATATGCTATGTAATAAGAAATGCGAGGTATGTACTAATGAAGAGTATGACAGGCTATGGCAGAGGCGAATGTATACTGTACAATCGTAAGTTTGTCGTGGAAATTAAGGCTGTTAATCACAGATATAATGACATTACTATTAAGATGCCCAGAACAATGTTAGCATATGAGGATGCTATTAAAAAGACAATTACATCTAAGGTGTTCAGAGGCAAAATTGATGTGTACGTAAATTTTGAAAGCTTTTCAGAGGATGATGTAAATATAACCATTAATGAAAATCTTGCAAAGGGTTATATTAAAACTTTAAATTATTTAAAGGATAAGTTTAATATCGAAGATGATATAACTCTTGATTTGGTGGCAAAGTTTCCTGATTTGATAGCTGTGGATAAGGGTATCTCAAGTGAAGAAGCAGGAAATGAAATATTTGAATGTCTTATGAATGCAACCAATGAAGCTGTTGATAATTTTGTTGATATGCGTATCAGAGAGGGTGAGGCTTTAAAGAATAATATTCTTGAAAAGCTTGAAACCATACTTGATGCAGTAAACAGAATTAACACGAGAGCACCTGAGGTTGCTAAAGATTACAGAAAAAGGCTTGAGGATAAGCTTAATGAGCTTGAAGAAATTCAGGCTGATGAATCAAGGATACTGACAGAGGTGCTTATATTTTCCGATAAGGCCTGTATAGATGAAGAAATTACAAGATTATACAGTCACATTAAGCAGATGAAGTCAATTGTTATGGAAACTGTGCCTGTAGGCAGAAAGCTTGACTTCCTTATTCAGGAAATGAACAGAGAAGTAAATACTATAGGCTCTAAGTCAAATGACCTTGAAATTACAAATATGATTGTAGATACAAAGAGTGAAATTGAAAAGATAAGAGAACAGATACAGAATATTGAGTAATTTACAGAGGTGTCATTATGAATAAAGGTATGTTAATTGTTTTATCAGGTCCTTCCGGTTCAGGTAAAGGTACTGTGCTTAGTGAATTTTTGAAAGGTGAGGATTTTAAACTTTCTATTTCAGCCACATCAAGAAAGCCTCGGCCCGGTGACAAGGAAGGAATTACATATTTTTTTAAAACAAAAGAAGAATTTGAAAAAATGATAGATAATGGAGAATTCTTTGAATATGCAAAATTTAACGGTAATTACTATGGTACGCCTAAGAAATATGTTTTAGATCAGATAAATAATGGTAAGAATATAATATTAGAAATAGAAGTGCAGGGTGCTATGCAGGTTAAAGCATCAGTACCTGATGCTGTGCTTATATTTATGACTACTCCGGATATAAAAGTTTTGAGAAAGCGCCTTGAGGGAAGACAAACTGAACCCCAGGAGGTAATAGAACAAAGACTTAAAACAGCTTTGGAAGAGGTTGAATATGCGGACTGCTATGATTATTTGGTTATAAACGATGAATTAGAGCAGACAGTGTCTGATTTAAAGGCTGTTGTCGAAACTGCCAGAGAAAAAACAAAGAGTAATTTAGAATTTATTAAGAAATTTAAGGGAGAGATTTAAAATGTTAAGACCATCTTATGCAGAACTTATGGATACTATGAGCAAGAACTCTGAGGAGGATGTAACGAGCAGATATACAGTTGTAATTGCTGCAGCTAAGAGAGCAAGACAGTTAATCGACGGAGATGAAACAATGGCAGAGATTAAGGTTGATTCAAATAAGCCTGTGTCAATTGCTGTTGAAGAAATGAAGGAAGGTAAAATTACGGTTGTTCCTGAAGGTCAGGGTACAAAGCTTAAGCCTAAGAAGATTGAGTTTGACGAAACAGAAATCAAGAAGGAACTTGAACAGAAGGCCGTTGAAAATGAAATAACTGCTGCTGATACGGTTGAAGAGTCATATGATGAACTTGATGAGGTTTTTAATGATATTGAATCAGATGAAATAACAGAGGATGAAGAATAAATTACAAAGGGCTTAAATAGCTTTTGCTATATTAGCCCTTTATTTGTATTGGTTATTTTGCAAAGCATAACTTATGGGAGGTGATATAATGAAATATGCTTTAATAATTGTTTCTATTTCACATTCAAATATTGACCATATTTTTCATTATAAGATACCTGAACATTTGAAGTCAGTTGTTGAAATTGGAATGAGGGTATTAATACCCTTTGGCAAAGGAAACAGAAAAATTGAAGGTTATGTGACAGGCTTTTCTGAAAATTCAGACGTTGATGACAGCCTTATTAAGGAAATATATGATATTTGTGAAAGTTATTCCATAATAAGTCCAAAAAGGATTGAGCTAGCCAAGTGGATGCAGACTAAATATTATACAACTTTAAGCAGCTGCATACAGTGTATTATACCTAAAAAGGTAAATGAAAAAAACTTTGCCTGTGTTGTTTTAGACAGTGAAAATAATAATATTGATGAAGCTGTTAAAAAGGTTATGAAAAAGGACACAAAGCAGAAAAAGGTTTTAAGTCTTTTATTGAGGGGTGATGAAATACCCGTGTCACATATAAAGACACTGCTTGATGTTGATGATGCCCCAATAAATGCCTTAATAAAAAAGGGGATTATAAAAAAAGTATATGAACAGGTATACAGAGGCAACTTTAATACTGCATCCGTTAAAAAGACAGTGCCTCCAAAACTTACAGAGGAGCAGGAAAAGGCCTGCAATGTGATTTTTAACGAAATGGATAATCATACAGGCAAAACCATACTTGTTCACGGTGTAACAGGCAGCGGTAAAACGGAAATCTATTTAAGAGCTATTGAAAAGACATTAAATGAGGGTAAGTCGGCAATAGTTCTTGTGCCTGAAATTTCTCTTACACAGCAGACTGTTGAAAGATTTGTTTCACGCTTTGGTGATAAGGTTTCCGTCACCCATTCAAGATTAAACGACGGTGAAAGATATGACCAGTGGACAAGAGCCAGACTTGGTGAAATTTCTGTTATGATAGGTCCTCGTTCTGCGGTCTTTACACCATTTGAAAATCTTGGTATAATAATAATTGATGAAGAACACGAAACTACATATAAATCGGATCAGCTTTCTCCAAAATATGATGCCAGAGAAATTGCGGAAAAACTTAGCAGTCTCTATAAATGTACAGTTGTTTTAGGCAGTGCAACACCTTCTGTTGTAAGCTATTATAAGGCTGAAAACAATGAATATTTGCTTTGTACACTTAATAACAGGGTAAATAATTTATTTCCTGATATTGAAATAGTTGATATGCGTTTAGAACTGGCGGCAAAAAATTTTTCTGTTTTCAGCAGAAATCTGAAGGAATCTATAGCAAAAAATCTGAAAAACAGAGAGCAGACTATTCTGTTTTTAAACAGACGAGGTTACTCTACCTTTGTTTCCTGCAGGGAATGCGGTTATGTAATGACCTGTAATAATTGTAATGTAAATTATACATACCATAAGGGTATTAACAGATTAAGCTGTCACTACTGCGGAGCCGGTATAAAGGTGCCTGAAATATGTCCTAACTGTGGTTCAAAGCATATTAAATATTTTGGTACAGGTACGGAAAAAATTGAGCAGGAGGTTAATAAACACTTTCCTGATGCAAAAGTATTAAGAATGGATCTTGATACTACACAAAGAAAAAACAGTCACCAGACAATTTTAGATGAATTCAGAAGCGGTAAAGCAGATATTTTAATTGGAACACAAATGATAGCAAAAGGTCTTGATTTTGAAAATGTAACATTGGTAGGAATAATTGCTGCTGATTTATCTCTTAATGTAGGAGATTACAGAAGTGCTGAAACTACCTATCAGCTTGTGTCACAGGTTGCAGGCAGAGCAGGAAGGGCAGAGAAAAAAGGCAGGGTATATATTCAGACCTATTCTCCGGAGCACTATAGTATACAGTTTGCGTCAAAAAATGACTATATGGGTTTTTACAATGAAGAAATTACCTATAGAAAAGATATGATATATCCGCCATTTACAAATATATTTGCAATTATGTTTGCAGGAGAAAATGAAGGACTTATAAGACAGAGAATAGGTGAGCTTCTTTATATTATGAAGCACTATAATAAGAATAATATGTTTACCCATTTAGGACCTTCACCTGCTGTTATTTCAAAGATAAACAATAACTATCGGTGGCAGTTAATGGTTAAATGTGAAAATGAAGAAAAGCTTAGAAATTATGTTATGTTCTGTTTGGATAAGCTAAAGCAGAATGTAAATTTAAACAATATAAGTATACATTTATATATGAATCCAAATTATATATAGGAGGTTATTAAAATGGCAATAAGAATAATAAGAGAAGAAGGCGAAGATGTATTAAGGAAGAAGTGTAAACCGATTACGGAAATTACACCTAAAATTGTTGAGCTTGCAGAGGATATGCTTGATACAATGTATCAGGCTAACGGCTGCGGACTTGCTGCGCCACAGGTTGGTATGTTAAAAAGACTTGTTGTAATTGATGTTGGTGAAGGCCCCGTAATTTTAATTAATCCTGAAATTATTGAAACAAGGGGTGAACAGACAGGCAATGAAGGCTGTCTGTCAATTCCAGGTAAAACGGCGGCGGTAACAAGACCTAATTATGTTAAGGCAAAGGCTGTTGACATTACAGGACAGAATATAATAGTTGAGGGCGAAGAGTTAATGGCAAGGGCATTATGTCATGAGATTGACCATTTAGACGGTATTTTATATATTGATAAAATGGAAGGCGAACTGATGGATGTAGACGCAGGGGAGGAATAGAATGAAAGTAATATTTATGGGTACACCTGATTTTGCCGTACCCGTTCTTGAAGCACTTATAAAAAATCATGAGGTTGTTGCTGTAGTAAGTCAGCCTGATAAGCCTAAAGGCAGAGGTAAAAAACTTCAGCCTACACCTGTTAAGGCTTTGGCAGAAGCTAATAATATTCCTGTTTATCAGCCTGAAAGAATAAAAGATGATGAATTTGTGGACATTCTTGAAAAAATTGAGGCAGATATTTATGTTGTTGTTGCTTATGGGCAGATATTATCCCAGAGAATTTTGGATATTCCCCAATATGGATGTGTAAATGTTCATGGGTCATTGCTTCCTAAGTACAGAGGTGCGGCACCTATACAGTGGTCTATAATAAATGGTGAAAAAAAGACAGGTGTTACCATTATGTATATGGTGAAAAAATGTGATGCAGGAGATATGATACTTAAAAAAGAAATTGAAATTGATTCTGAAGATACTTATGAAACATTACATGATAAAATGGCTCCCATAGGTGCAGAAGCTTTAATTGAAGCACTGGATTTAATAGAAAAGGATGAGGTTAAGGCTAAAAAACAAAATGATGAATTAAGCTGTTACGCATCAATGATAACAAGAGATATGGGAATTATTGACTGGAGTAAGACTTCTAGGGAAATAAAAAATAAGATTAGAGGATTTAATCCTGTACCTGCTGCTTATACTAAATATGGTGAGGATATTCTCAAAATATTTAAGGCAGATATTGTTGAAGGTTATGAAAACGGAGAAATAGGAGAAATTTTGGCAGTAGATAAAAAGCGTGGTTTTACTGTTAAAACAGGCGATGGTGCAGTTATGATAACAGAAATTCAGGCTAAAGGCGGCAAAAGAATGAATTGTGCTGATTATATTAGAGGTCATGAAATAGAAATTGGTAAAATTTTAATGTAATAGTAAGCAATTTATATGTAATTTTTAATATTTATATGCTATTATGTAATCAACTTAGTAAGTCCCCCGCCTCTATAGGAAGACCAGTGAAAAAGTCCCTAATTGTTTTTTAGAAAATCCACAAAATATTATTTTTAGGCGAAATTTATGCCAAACAAATTCATTTTACCTTGTTTATGGATCAAAAAATGGGATTGCATTTTCAAATTTCTCAAAAAATTGACTTTTTCAGCGGTCTCCTCTATAGGCGGTGGGTACTTGCTAAATATTCAGTAGGAGTGCAAGCTCCTACTGAATATAAAAGCCTTTAGGCTTTTGTTGGTTATGAGTGCGTAGTAGAGAACCCAAAAGAAATTGGGCGAGCGTAAGCTCGTTTTTGCGGAGCAAAAATTCTGAGAAAGCGTAGTACGAATATCATTGACTTACAAAATTAAAAAGGGGGTTAATTTTTATGCCTTATTATTATTATGGATATGGTTTTAACAGTTGGTATTTAATTGTTATTTTGATGGCTGTTATATGTATGATAGCTCAGGGAAATGTTACGTCTACATTTAACAAATATTCAAAGGTGGCTAATTCAAGAGGTTACACCGGTGCTGACGTTGCAAAAATGCTTTTGCATCAGAATGGTATATATGATGTTCAGGTTGAACATATAAGAGGCAGTCTCACTGACCATTATGACCCTGTTAAAAAGGTTTTAAGACTTTCCGATTCAGTATATGGTTCAAAGAGTGTTGCTGCTTTAGGTGTTGCTGCTCATGAAACAGGGCACGCCGTACAGCACGCAAGGGGATATGTACCCCTTACACTTCGTTCAGCCATTTTCCCTGTTGTAAGCTTCAGCAGCAAGGTTGCTATGCCCTTATTCATTATAGGTTTATTAATAGGGGGACTTATTAACAGCTATAGTCTTGCATTAATAGGTGCAATATTGTTCGGAGCAGTTGTTGTATTTCAGCTTGTAACACTCCCTGTTGAGTTTAATGCTTCATCAAGAGCCTTAAAGATGCTTGGTGATTATAATTATCTTGAACCAAATGAAGTTAGCGGAGCAAGAAAGGTGTTAAGTGCTGCCGCAATGACTTATGTTGCTGCTGCCGCATCATCAATTGTGCAGTTATTAAGATTATTAGCCATTATTGGTGTGGGAAGAAACAGAGATTAATAAGATCGTTTCGGATATAAGTAAGTATCTTAAAAAAATTAATTTAAAGTTTAATAAAAAGTTCGGTTTTGCCGAGCTTTTTATTTATGTCATAAGAAATAAACATCTTCAAATATCATATATATCTTCATCTGTTAATTCTATTTCTCCGTTTTCACGTTCATAGGACATTATTTTTTGTATAATAAGATAATCAATTAAATTTGATACGGAACGAGTATCCTTTTTAGCTATTACTTTTAATTTAGCATATATTACAGGGTCAATTCTTAATGAAAATTGTATTTTAACTACAGCCATAAAATTACTCCTTATTATATTGAATTTATTTGGAATTTTTGTTATAATCATAATTTAAGTGAGTATGTACTATTATCTTATGTTCTAACATTATTATAAATCAATATAGTGATTTTTTGTGCGAATGAATAAGAAAATATAAAATCAATGCAGTTATTTTGTAAAAATTATACAAAGGTGATTAAGATGTTTTATGATAGACTAAACGATATATGTAAAAATCAAAATTTAAAGATTACAAATGTTTTAAAAGAGTTAAATATAAGTATGGGAAACACAAGTAAATGGAAAAACGGTACTATACCAAATGGAAAAATACTTATTTTATTAGCTGATAAATTAGGGGTATCTGTTGATTATTTATTAGAGAGGACAAATAATCCCGAAGTTAATAAATAATAGATATATAATAAGGAGCTGTGAATATAATGATATGTACCCTCTTTACTGGACAACCGGTAAGGAGGGTATTTTAATGCGTTA
>JAUNGN010000031.1 GCA_030524425.1 Clostridia bacterium
GCTGTACTGACTTTGAAACCTTTGAATTGCTTGACAGTATTGACTTTTACAAAGAAGATATAGGCAAAACTGTATTCCTCACCAAAGAAGAAGCAGAGGCAGCATTAAAGGAGATGGAGGAAGAAAATGAAAAATGATTTAACGGCATTAAATAACTATTTATTTGAAGCTATAGAAAGGATTAATGATGATTCACTTAGTGAAGAGGAGTTGAATATTGAAATTAAAAAGTCTAAGGCTATTAAAGATGTAGCGGAAACAATTATTGATAATGCCAGATTAGGGTTACAAGCTCAAAAACATTTTGACGATATAGGGGATAGTAGATTAGTTGAAATACCTATGTTGGGTTTAACAGATAAGTGACTGACTAAGGAAAATACAGAACTAAAGGAAACTGTTAAAAATTTACAAAACAGAGTTAAAAAGTTGGAGGAGTGGTAATGAAAGGAAAGCAACATAAATACACTCAATCAGAAATTGATTTTTTTATAGAATTTGTTCCGGGACATAGCTACAAAGAGATTCAGGCTGAATTTATAAAAAGATTTAGTTGGGATATAAGCCTTTCACAGGTGAAAAGTTTAATAAACCGATATGGTTTAAATACAGGAAGGACCGGTTGCTTTGAAAAAGGTAATATTCCATGGAACAAAGGGCTTAAAGGTCATTGTGCAAAAGGTTCTGAAAAAGGTTGGTTTGGAAAAGGACACATCCCCCAAAATCACAGAGCTGTTGGAAGTGAAAGAGTTAATGTCGACGGTTACATTGAAGTTAAGATTGCTGAACCCAATAAATGGAGGTTAAAACATCGTGTGGTTTGGGAGCAGGAGTATGGACCATTAAAAAAGACAGATATTATTATTTTTCTTGATGGAAATAAAATCAATACTGATATAAACAATTTGGCTGTTATAAACAGAGGTGAACATTTAATATTGAACAGCCATAAACTCCGCAGTAATAATGCAGATATTACAAATGTTGGAATAGGTATTGCTAAGTTAGAAACAGCTATTAGAAACAAGAAAAAGACATAATATTTGCAGAGTAGATGAGCTTGTTTGATTAGGAGTGAGAAATATGTTTATTCTGATAACTCCTTGAGTAATTGTAATAAATTGTTGGTGTATTCTGTTTCTTCTGGATTATCCCATTTGGAGCAATATACTGCAAAAATGGCAAATGATTTATATAATTTAGGGTCATTTACGATATGATTAAGAAAAAAAGCAGCTCTGTCTACTGCGTTTTTGCACATTTCTTTCATATCACCATTGGAAATATTGTATTTACTATGAACATCCTCAATTACCTCTCTGAATAGAAAATATGCGAGAGATTTAGCATGTGCGTTGTTTTGGGATAAACCAAGTTCAAGGAATGATTTAGGAAAATTATCAGACATAATTATAATACCACCTTTCGAAGTAATTATATCATTTGCAACAGTATTTGACAAGACTAAATATGTGGGATAGAAACATTTGGAGTAATCCAGAATTATTTGAGGTGAAAAAATGAGAAATAATAAAAGACTGCAAAGTTTGTCTAATAATGCACACGGACATCAGTTTGAAAATTATGTGAAAGGGGCTTGCGGATATTATAGTCAAATGGGAATAGCTGAAATAGAACAAACTCCTGAACCATTTAGGACAACAAGCACGAACAGGGATGGAACTTTCACAGGGAGATTTACGGCTAATGCACAGCCTGATTTTAAAGGTACATTAAAAGGCGGCAGAGCAATAATATTTGAAACAAAATATACAAGTACGGACAAAATCAGAAAAAGCGTTTTAACTAAAAACCAAGAACTATGCTTACAAAAGCATTATAAAATGGGAGCTTTGGTCGGTGTATGTGTAGGTATTAAAGATACATTTGCATTTATACCGTGGGAAATATGGAGCAATATGAAAGAAATTTACGGCAGGCAGTACTTAAGTGTAAATGATATAGAAAAATTTAAGGTTAGATTTAATGGGCATGTATTATTTTTGGATAGTCCCTATTTAAGGGCAATGCAAGCAAAATATTAAACAGACATAGTTATGATAGTAAGACAATAGCTGATGTTATTGTATTATTAGATTTGACGTTATGGACTATGATGTGAAAGAGGGGTCGATAAAATGAATATAAATGATGTTGTGAGCTTATTGGAAAAATATCCGAGTATAGATGATGAAATTAATATGTATCGTAAGGTATTATCTGATTTGCTTGACACTTATAAAAGAAGCATAGGAACTGTAAAATTTGACAGTCAGCCTAAAGCTAAAGTAAAGAATAATGCAGAAAGTGTTGTTGAGAATACTGTTGTAAATATGCCTGAAAATATTAAGGATGATATAGACATATGTAATAATTTGATTGGTGAGTTACAGTCTCTAAAAACTGAAACACTTAAAGAAGTGTCGAGATTGGAATATTATCAAAAGAAGGTAGTATTTAATTTTTATTTTTACAATATGAAATGGAAAGATATATCCAAGCAGTTAGGATATACAGACAGGCAATGCAGAAACATACGAGACAGAGCTTTAATAAGTCTGTTACCGGTATTTGAACGAAACAAAATAATTATTGCTTATATTAACAATTAATTAATAAAAATAAAATATTACATATTTATATATTTCCGTAATCCAAGAAAAGTAAAATAGAAAAACAAACGAATAGGGAGTGAGAGTTTGCCAAGACAAAGAAATCCGGAAAGAGTGAGGTCACTTGAACGGTATATCAAAGGAAAAGGAAAAGTAACAATAGCTGAGCTTGCTGCAGAAGCTAACGTATCTGAGGGGCAGATTAGAAAATGGAAAAGTCAAGATAAATGGGATGATGTATTAAAAAGTCTACCAAAGAAAAAAGGGGGTCAAATTGGAAATAAAAATGCTAAAGGAAAGACCCCAAGGAAAAATGGTAATAAAAACGCTGAAACCCATGGAATTTATTCAGCAGTAACCTATGGAGATTTAAAAGATGTTGAGCTTGCTTATAGAATTAAAAATCTTTACCCTGACAGTACCGTATTAATGAAAGATGAAATCAAATATTTATTATTGAAAGCTGCCTATCTAGAAGAAAAACTCAGTAAGTATAATAATGCAAATGAGAACACATTCTATACAGATAGAATAGTTGAGATGATTGCACCAAAAAGCACATCAGATAAAGAGACAGAAAGTGATGAAGGTATATTAATTACTGAAGCTAATGACCCCGAAGGCGGCAAAGGATATAAGACAACTGTTAAAAGTATCATAAAGTCAAGTGCTTTTGAAAGAGCAAGAAAGATTGAAGATGAGATTAATAAGGTTCATGGCAGAATTATAAAGATTATTGACAGTATGAAATCACTTGAGATTGAAAAGCAAAGGCTAAATTTGGAGGAAAGAAAGTTAGTTCTTGCTGAGAATAAAATGAATGGCACTATTGAGGACGAGCCAGAAGATGAGGATTCTATTGATGTTGGTGAAATTGTCGAAAAAAAGTGAAAAAATGAAAATCCACGGGTCCTTTGGGGCATTTGAAAATATTGAGGGTTCGGGGACTCCCAAAGTAGATTTAGCGAAAAAATAAAATTTTTTACTTCCAAAATATCGGGGGAATTTTTTTATAAGGGGGGATAAAAAATGAAGCTTTATAGTTCGGCAGCAGTAGCAAGGTGGCTTGATTTAACTGAGAGGAGGATTAGGCAGTTAAGAGATAAGGGAATAATTAAGGAATATAGGCAGGGGTATTATATGCTTCAGGAAACGATACATAAATATATTCATTACCTCAGGGGAGAAAATGACGGCTTTCAAAATCTCAATTACAACACTGAAAGAGCAAAGCTCATTAAAGCTAAAAGAGAAATTCAGGAATTGGAATTACAGCTTAGGAAAAATGAAGTACATACATCAGAAGATGTAAAGCTCGTTATGACAGATATGTTAGTTAAGTTTAAAACAAGAATAATGGCTGTACCGGCAAAGGCCAGTCCAATATTGGCTAAGAAAACCGACCAAACTGAAATATTTAAAATACTAAAGCAGTATGTTGATGAAGCATTAGAAGAATTGTCCAGATACGGAAAAACATTTGAGGAGAATGATAATATTGGAGATAAAGAAGATACAGAAGCAAACTAAAAAGCTTTTTGAAGAAATATTTAAAGTCTTAGCACCACCACCTGATTTGAAACTGTCTGAATGGGCGGATAAGTATAGAATATTATCTCCTGAAGCATCTGCGGAACCCGGTAAATGGAGAACGTCCAGAGTACCCCATCAAAAAGAAATAATGGATGCAATAACAGATGTAGACATTAAAAAAGTTGTTGTAAAGTCAGCCGCACAGATTGGTAAAACAGATGCAATGATTTTGAATACTATAGGCTATTATATACATTATGAACCATCTCCTATAATGGTATTGCAGCCAACTATACAAATGTCAGAGACTTTTTCCAAAGACAGATTATCTCCTATGATAAGAGATACAGAAGTAATAGCGGAAAGAATAAATGATAAAACAAGAAATAGCGGTAATACAATATTACAGAAAATATTTCCGGGTGGGCACGTCACCATGGTTGGCGCGAATAGTCCATCTTCTTTGGCTTCAAGACCTATTAGAATATTGTTGGCTGATGAAATTGACAGGTATCCAGCAACTGCAGGTAATGAAGGAGATCCTCTGCTTTTAGCTTCAAAAAGAACTACAACGTTTTGGAACAAAAAAGAGGTTAATGTGTCAACACCAACTATAAAAGGTATATCCCGGATAGAGGTAGAGTATGAAAACAGCAGTAAAGGAGAATGGAATGTGCCGTGTCCTATTTGCGGTGAGTTGCAGCCATTGAAGTGGGCAAATGTAATATTTGATAAAGAGGACTTATCCGAAATAAGGTATACTTGTGAATATTGCGGTGTAATATCTTCAGAAGTGGAGTGGAAAGAACATTTTGCAAAAGGTTGTTTTATACATGAAAATCCTGAAAATCAGATTAAGGGGTATCATTTAAACACTCTCGGTTCTACCCTTGCTACATGGGAAGATGTTGTAAGCAAATTTATTAAGGCAAATGATGAAGCAAAAAAAGGTAATATTGAACTGCTTAAATCATGGACCAATACCGAACTTGGCGAAACGTGGGAAGAGGATGGCGAACAGGTTGATGATGACGCCCTTTATAAAAGACGTGAGAGGTATAATTGTGAAGTTCCTCAGGAGGTTTTATATCTTACTGCCGGAGTTGACACACAAGATGACAGATTTGAAATTGAGGTTGTAGGGTGGGGTCCTGATTATGAAAGCTGGGGTATACAATATACTGCAATATACGGTGATTTAACTCAAGAGCAAGTGTGGAATGAGCTTGATATATTTTTATCTCAGACATTTACAAGGGCTGATGGCGCAAAAATGAAAATCATATGTACCTGTGTTGACAGTGGCGGTCACTTTTCAAATCAGGTATACAAATTTTGTAAGGCTAGATTTAACAGACGTGTATTTGCTATCAAAGGAAGTAATGACAGTGCTGCAGCTTATATACAAAAGCCTACCAAAAATAATAGAGAGCAGGCATATTTATTTACACTTGGCGTAGATACAGGTAAATCGTTACTATTGCAGAGATTAAAAGTGGAAGAAGAAGGACCAGGATATTGTCATTTTCCAAAAGAAGAAAGTAAAAGCTACAATGAGTCATATTTTGTTAGCCTGACATCAGAAAGACAGGTATTAAGATATAAAAAAGGCAGACCTTTATTTGTTTGGGAACTGAAGGATAAAGGTATCCATAAAAGAAATGAAGCCCTTGACTGTAGAAATTATGCAACTGCAGCTATAGAAATAACAGGTTTGCCGCTTAAAAAGGACGAGCCTAAAGAAAAAACTATTACAACACACACAAGAAAAAGACGTGTCAGAGGAGGAATGTTATAATGTCAGGAATTACACTCGAAATTGCAAAAAAACATTTAGATATGTGGCTTGAGGCTGAGGCTGCTGTTGCAACCGGGCAAAGTTATAGTATAGGCAGCAGAAGCCTTACAAGAGCAAATCTAAGCGAAATAAGAAACACTATAACATATTGGAACAATAAGGTTGCGGAGCTTGAAAATGCGAGCACAAATAAGGGGCGAAACAGGATTTTAAGAGTAGTTCCAAGAGATTTATAAATTTATTAAAGATTTCCACCTATTTCCACCTAAAAGGTGTTATAATGGTATTGTGATAAAAAGCAATAAACAAGAGCACTTCAATAAATATTGAGGTGCTTTTTTATATGCAAGGAGGAGAAAACTTGAATGTAGTGGCAAAGTTAATAGATGGAGCTATATCAACAGTATCACCTCAAAGAGCACTCAAAAGGAGCTTAGCAAGACAAACCCTTGAAGTGATGAATAGTGGCTATAGCAATTATGGGGCAAGCAGTAATAAAAAGTCAATGAAAGGTTGGCTGTATAGCGGAGGTTCTTCGAGGGAGGATATAGAGGATAATTTGCCAATATTAAGGCAAAGATGCAGAGATTTATATATGGGTGTACCTATTGGTACAGGAGCTACAAAGACAATGCGTACAAATATTATAGGCAGAGGGTTAATGCTTAAGCCTACAGTAGATAAAGATGCTTTGAATATAACTGCAGAGACTGCTCAGGGACTGGAAAAGCAAATTTTGAGAGAGTGGGCATTGTGGGCTGAAAGTCCTGATTGTGATATGGCAAGAATGGATAATTTCTATGAATTGCAGCAATTGGCATTTCTTAATTGGCTGATGTCCGGTGACGTATTAGTTATGTTACCTGTTAAGCCCAGACAACAGCAGCCATATGACTTGCGAATACAGCTGATTGAAGCTGATAGACTTAGTAGTCCTAATGATATTGATACTTTTGATAATAGGATAATTGCAGGTGTTGAAGTTGACGATAATGGCGAAGTTGTGGCTTATCACTTTTCAAAACATCATCCTTTATCTTATTCAAATATATTAATGGTATGGCAAAGGGTTGAAGCTTATGGGGAAAAAACAGGAAGAAGAAATGTATTACACTTGATGAATAGAGAGAGAATTGACCAAAGAAGAGGAGTACCTTTCCTTGCTCCGGTAATTGAGGATGTAAAACAGCTTGGCAGATATACGGATGCTGAGCTTGTTGCAACTGTAGTATCAGGCTTCTTTGCAGTATTTATTGAAAAAGAAAATGATACAGAGGGAGTGGCTATAGGAGGAGTTATTCCTAAGAATGAACAAGTGGATTCAGAAGATGAAAGTTCTATTGAGCTTTCACCCGGTGCGATTTTAGATCTTAAGGAAGGTGAAAAAGCGAATGCTATAAACCCGGGCAGACCAAATGCTAATTTTGGCGGATTTGTTGAAGCCATATGCAAGCAAATAGGTTCAGCCCTTGAACTGCCATATGAATTATTAATGAAAAGATTTGACAGCAGCTATTCAGCAAGTCGTGCAGCCTTAGAAGAAGCATGGAAGATGTTTAAGATGTACCGAACGTGGATGGTTAATGATTTTTGTCAACCGATTTATGAAGAATGGTTGGCAGAAGCGGTTGCAAAAGGAAGAATAAAAGCTCCCGGATTTTTCACAGACCCGATAAGACGAAAAGCATATTGTAAAAGTCAATGGAATGGTCCTGCAAGGGGAATTTTAAACCCTGTACAAGAGGTTACAGCTGCAAAAGAAAGAGTTGAAAACGGATTTTCTACAAGAAGTGCTGAGACGATGGAAATGACAGGCGGTGACTTCCACAGTAATTGCGATCAGTTATTGAATGAAGAAAAGAGATTGAAGGAGGTAAGGGATATTGCAGAAAACAAACAGGAATAGTCCATGTAATGTTACAACAGATAAATTTTGGAATTTTGTGCAGGACAATGGAAACAGTCCTCCTGAGCTATTGTTGTATGGACCGATAAGTAGTCAGCAATCTTGGTGGGAAGATAGAATAACACCTAATAGCTTTAATAAAGAGTTAGCTGATTTAGGTGAAGTTGATGAAATTATTGTAAGAATTAACAGCGGTGGTGGTGATGTATTTGCTGCTAATGCTATTTATACAAGACTTAAAGACCATTCAGCTAAAATCACTGTCAAAATTGATGGTTGGGCGGCTTCAGCTGCTACTATAATTGCTATGGCAGGGGATACGATAAAGATTGCCTCTAACGGTATATTTATGATACATGACCCTGCTATGACTGTATGGGATTCATTTACTGCTGAAGAATTTGAAAAAATGGCATCTGAATTAAGAGTAATTAAGCAGTCAATAGTAAATTCCTATGCAATGAAAACCGGCAGGGACGAAGAAGAAATTGCAAGATTTATGGCAGAAGAGAAATGGTGGACAGGGGATGAAGCTGTTACTGAAGGCTTCTGTGATGAACTAATGTTTGAGGCAATTGAAACCAATATTAAAAATAAGAATTGCGTTGTTGTAAATTCTGTTGACATGGATTTGACAGAGTTTAAAACAATACCTAAGTTTATTTTAAATAAAGTAAATACAAAGAAAATTAAGGACAGGGAGGATGAAAAAATGTCTGAAAACAAAATTACAACCGTTGATTATTTAAGAAGTGCTTATCCTGATTTAGTAAATAATATTGAAAAAATTGCAATTGAAAATGAAAGAAACAGAATCAAGGATATTAAAAAAATGTCATTGGAGGGATTTGAGGATATTGTTGAAGATGCGATGTTTGAAAATCCAATTTCTGCTGAAAAGGTTGCGGTTGCGATTGTCAATAAACAGAAGCAAATAGGCGGTGTGTATCTTAATAATCGTGAAATAGATGTTGAGAATAGTGGTATGGGCAATATTGGAACAAATGACAATGAGCATGGCAGGGAAAAAACAAATGTGTTTGAGGCTGTTCTTGATAAGCTCTATCCAGAGACCAAATAAGGAGGTGTTAATATGTCATATGAGGTTGAAAAGCATGAGTATACTCCTAAGAATTTTTTAGCAGGAGACTTCCCCACAGTACCTGAAGATGGTGTTGCAGGTGCGGCTATAGATGAGTTTACACCTATAGCGAAAAATGATGAGGGAAAGATAATACCAATTACAGCAGACACTATTGATAGCGTAATTGGTATATCTGTTGAGGCGGCGGAGATAAATGATCCTATTGTCTATTATATGACCGGAGAGTTTTTTGCAAATGCAATTAATCTGCCTGAAGGAGTAACTATAGACAAGTTAAAGGATGCCTTAAGAAAAGTATCTATTTTTCTAAAAGATTAAGGACAAAAAGGAGGAAGAAATAAATGGCTAATGTAGTGAGTATTTATGAAACACGAACAATGGGCAGAATTGTAAAATCTTTACCGCCTGTACGTACATTTTTTAAGGATACATTTTTTAAACATGAAGAGACTTTTCCAACAGAAAATGTTGATGTTGATTTTGTTAAGGGCTCAAGAAAAATTGCACCATTTGTGCATAGAATAATTGGAGGTAAGACAGTACCTAACACAGGCTACAAAACAGAAACATATACACCTCCCCTGTTAGCTCCTGATAAAATTACAACCATTGATGATATTTTAAAAAGAATGCCCGGTGAGAGCATAACATCCATAAGAACACCAGCAGAAAGAGCTATCGAAAAGATGAGAACTGATTATGTTGAATTACAGGAAATGATTGAAAGAAGAATAGAATGGATGTGTGTACAGTCTATTTTTAACGGTTATATTCCAATTATTGGTGAAGGACTTAATGAAATAATTGATTTTGACTTTACTAACAAAGAAACAATTACATCAGATGCGAAAAAGTGGTCTAACCCTGATTCTGACCCGATAGAAGATTTGAGAAGATGGCACACTTCGGTACAGAAAAATGGACATACTAATTGTGATATGTGTATTATGTCTGATGATGTAGTTCCTGCATTTATAAACCACGCAAAAGTAAAATCCGCACTTGATGTCAAAAATTACAATTTGGCTGTAATTCAGCCAAAACAATTACCTAATGGTGTTACATATATAGGTACTATCCATGAATTAGGGATGGATGTGTATAAGTATACCGAATGGTATGTAGATGATTGGACAGATGAAGAAAATCCTGAAGAAAAATCATTAGTACCATCCGGAGCTTTGGCATTGTTAAGCAGTAATGCAAATTATAGCAGATATTATGGAGCAATTACATTAATTGATGATAAGACAGGTAATTTTAAGACAGTTGAAGGAAAATTAGTTCCTGATACATGGACTAAGAGAAAGCCTGCAAGAAGATTTTTACAGTTATCATCTGCACCGCTGACAGTGCCACATAATGTAGACAGTTGGTTTGTTGCTGAAGGTTTAGTTTAATGAATTTTAAAGAGGCTTTAGAAAATGACTTAAAAACAGTCTTTCATAATAACAGTGAATTTGCGGAAAATGTAACAATTTACTATGACGGACAGGAATATGAAAATATTCCTGCTGTTATAGATAAATCATCTAAAGAGAGAAAAAAAGATGATGATGATAAAGAACTTATATTGTATACAGTTGATGTTACTGTATATATAAATATGTCTGATTTAGGGTTTATTCCCAAAAAAAATCATAATATTTTCATAAATGATGATGAATTTAAAATTGTTACATCGAAAGAGGAAATAGGTGAAATAGTGCTTGAACTGGAGGCTTTAGATGAATGATAGAAATAACACTTGAACAAATTGAGAGAGTACAGAAATTGGTTGAGGGTGTAAAAAACGGACCTCATAGAGTATTTTACAATGCTGTAAATAGAGGTCTTAGCAAAATAAGGACTGAAAGTGCAAAAGAGGCATCATCAGTATTTGCTATATCCCAGGAGACCATAAAATCTAATTCTAGGACTACTCAGACAAAAACCAGTTCCGGTGATAATGTCATAGGTCAGGTTAAGTTCAGTGGTAATATGATTCCTCTTTTTAAGTTTAAAGTTGCCGGAAGTCATAAACAAGGTCTTAAAGTACAAGTAAAAAAAGGCAATTCGAGCAGCTTTAAACACGCTTTTACGGCTAATTTGGGAAACGGCACTAATGTAATTGAGAGAATTACAAGTAATAGGGTACCGACTGAAACGGTATTTGGTCCTTCAGCTGCACATATGATAGGAAATAGTGATGTCGAACCGAATATTGAGGATAAAGCAAAAAAAGTAATTGATGAACGTATAGAACACGAAATTGAAAGAATTTTAAACGGATATTAGGAGTAAACATGTCACCTATATTTTTGATTAATGATTTAAAATACTTTGTACAAGAATGTACAAAAGATTTGTTGTTAGAGGTTAAAACCAATCCCAAAGATGAAAAAGTTATTAAACCTGCCAATGTATTTATTGGAAGTCCACCTGCAAAGGTTAAAAATATACAATATATTCCTTACATAATATTAAGACTGCTCACGGGTAAAGATGAACAGAAAGAGAGTGAGGAAGAAAACAGTACTATTAAAGTAAGGCTAATAGCTGCTACATATAGCGAAGATAGCGAAAAAGGCTATATAGATGTTATGAATGTAATAGATAGGCTTAGGATAGAACTGTTAAAGAACAGAGTTCTAAATAACAAGTATACGTTAAAATTGCCTTTGGAATATATTATATATGAAGATGATACAGGACCTTATTCAATAGGTGAAATAATAACTACATGGGAAATTCCGAGTATAAGACAGGAGGTAAATAAAATATGGCATTAAGTGAAGAGGCAAAAAAAATTTGGGAGAAATTAATGGAAGTTGTTACAGACGCGACTGCTATTTTTACAGAATTAAAAAACAGCAACTTATTAAGTTCAGATGAAATTAAAAAGACAGAAGAATATGTGAATATTATTAATACTGTCGCTTCAAAGAAACATACAACAGACAAGCAGGTCAAAGAAATTGAGATTGAAGTTCAAACAGCTTACACAGCTTTGCTGCGAATGAAAGAGCGTGTTACTACTTTTAATGATAGTAGCAACAGTGAAGAGCAGGAAACAGAAGATAATTTAGCCAATGAAGAAGTTGAAACTATTATTTACATAGGACCGACTCTAAGAAAATATGGAATTACAAGTAATACAAGCTTTGTTGGAACAAAAAAAGATACAAATAATTTCTTTGCTCAGGCAATTAAAGATATACCTGAAATTGAAAAAATGCTGGTATTAACATATGAGCTTGCAGGAAAGAAAAAGTTGTTAAATGATAAAAACAATGCTTTTTATAACATTTATAAAACTGTCGAAAGAAAGAGTAAGGAGGTATAAATATGGCATATTTTCATGGAATAAGTACAAGTCAGGTACCTACAAGTGTCAGTACTCCTGTAGTGGCTGATACAGGTATCCCTTTTGTAATAGGCACAGCTCCTGTACATACAGTAGGCGGTAAGTCTAATGAGCTTATATTGGCTAACAGTTATTCTGAGGCTGTTGCTGCTCTTGGTTATAGTGATGATTGGAAAAAATATACCCTGTGTGAGGTTATATACAGCCAGTTTAAGCTTTACGGAAGGGCACCTGTTATTTTTGTTAATGTACTTGATTCAGAAAATCATAACAAGAACATTGATACAGCTGAATATAATATTACTAAGGGCAAGATTGAATTGCCTTTAGAAACAATTGCAAATAGTGTAGTTGTTAAATCAGCAACAACAGGCGGTACAGAGTATACCGAAGACACGGACTATTCTATTTACTACAGTGATAATGCGCTGATTATTGAAGTTAATGAAACTGGAGCTTTAAAGGAAGCTGCAAGTGCTTTCGTGAGTTATACCCAGGTTGATTCAACTGCTGTAACAAAGCAGGATATTATCGGCGGCTATGATGTAAATACAGGAAAAACAACAGGTCTTGAATTAATTGAAAATTGTTTTGCAAAATTTCAGATAATTCCTGATTTACTGCTTGCACCCGGTTACAGTTCCGATTCTGAGGTTGCTGCTGTGTTAGCAACAAAAGCGAGTATTAACGGACTGTTTAAGGCTAAGGCCTTAATTGATATAGACACAAAAACGGTTAAGAAATACACGGATGTAAATGTATGGAAGAGCAATAACAATATTACTGATAAAAATCAGATAGCCTGCTATCCTATGGCTACATTAAGCGAAAGAGTTTTCCATGCAAGTACAATTGTTGCCGGAACTATGGCTGTAACGGATTATGACAATGATGATTGTCCGTGCGAAAGTCCTTCCAACAATAGTGCAAAGATTGACGGCATGTGTCTTGAGGACGGTACGGAAATTATTCTTAATATTACTCAGGCAAATTATCTTAACAGTATTGGGGTTGTTACATTCCTTAATTTTGTTGGAGGGTTTAATGTGTGGGGTAATGAAACAGCCTGTTATCCTTCTAATACTGATGTTAAGGATTACTTTATTAATGTAAGCCGCATGTTTGATTGGGTAAACAACAATTTTATTTTGAGCTTTTGGGAAAAAATTGACGGTAATATAACAAGACGATTAATTGATTCTATTGTAGATTCTTTTAACCTTTATCTTAATGGACTGACAAGTGCAGGCAAGATTTTAGGAGGAAGAATTGAGTTTGACTCAAGTGAAAATGATGTTGCAAGTCTTATGAGCGGTGTTATTAAAGTACACACTTACTTAACACCACCATCTCCGGGCAAGGAAATCGTAAATACATTTGAATATGATGTCGATTATATTGAATCATTTCTTGAATCTTAAGGAGGGGAATTAAGTGAAAGAAAGTATTATTGGTTATACTGTATATGAAAACAGTAATGAATTTTTGGGAATTGCTGATATTACACTTCCTGATATAGAAAGAAAGTCTATTGAAATTCAGGGCGCAGGAATGAACGGAACCGTTAATTCTCCTGTATTAGGTCAGGTAAATGCGATGAGCATGACATTTAATTTCAGAACACATACTAAAGAACAGCACTCTTTGTTTGAGGGAAGAGTACATACTTTGGATTTAAGAGAGGCAGTGCAGGGAAGAAACCCAATAACCGGAGAAGTTGAAGTAACACCACACAAATATGTGGTAAAGGTTATGCCTACAAAGTTATCTAAGGGTAAATTGGCACCTGCATCTACTGCAGATGCAAGCGGGGAATATGCTGTAAGCTATTTTGCTGAATATATTGCTGGTAAAAAGATTACAGAAATAGACCCATATAATTATATTTGTATCATCAATGGGATTGATGAGCTTGCTAATGTAAGAAAAGCACTGGGAAAATAAGATTATTATAAGGGAGAAAGTAAAATTCTCCCTTTTTTAAAAGGAGAATTATTATGGACAGAACAAATACATATATACACACATTTAAAGAGCCTTTTGAATATGCCGGCAAGGAATATAAAGAACTTGTATTTGAATTTGGCAACTTAAAGGGTAAAGATATGATTGCAGTCAATAACGAGATACTTGCCACCGGAGGTGCGATAACAATAGCTGAATATGATGTTGTTATACAGTGCAAATTAGCGGCTAGAGCTGCAAAAGTAGGCAGTGATGTTATTGAAAACTTACCAATTAAAGATTTTAACAAAATTACCCAGGCTATGAGAAATTTTTTGTTAGGT
This sequence comes from Clostridia bacterium, assembly GCA_030524425.1. Classification (GTDB taxonomy): domain Bacteria; phylum Bacillota; class Clostridia; order Lachnospirales; family CAG-274; genus Gallispira. The sequence goes on from JAUNGN010000031.1 coordinate 14,589, forward strand.
ACAAGCTTATTAGCATAAATATCGGTGATTATTTGCGAAGGGAAGTAATTAAACTTTCAAAGCAAACTTATACCCCTGTAAATTATTGGCTTTCATTAAAATATACGGAACTTATTGAATGGATTAACTGTTTGAATAATTTAATTACATAAAGAAAAGAGATGATAAAATGGCAGGAAGAAAAGAATATGATTTGATATTTAAAGTATCGGGCGAGGTTGCAGGAAGTTTTGGCAAGTCATTTTCTTCCGCAGGCAAGGGGTTAGCATCTCTACAGACAGCTGCAAAGGGAGTTAATGCAACATTAAAAAAGATTGACGGAATAGGAACAGCGAATAAGTCTATAGAATCCAATTCGGCAAAACTTAAACTTTTAGCAGAAGAACATAAAAAGATTCAAACAGAAATCAGCAATACAAAAAACAAAAGTAAGGAATTAAACGAGCAATTAAAAAGAAACGAAACGGCTCTATCAAAACTTGATATAAATGAAAGTAACAGTGCTGAAATTGCCAGACTTGAAAAAGAGCATGATAAACTACAGAAAGCTATAAGCAAAACCGAAAAAACGAGTGAAAGTCTTAACGGTAAGCTTAAAAGAAATGAAGAGCAGATGGAACAAACATCTGATAAGATTCAGCAGGAAGAAAATAAACTGAAATCATTAAACAGTGAGCTTAAAGCGGCAGGAGTAAATACAGAGGATTTATCCGGGGAAACTTCAAGATTAAAATACCAATATGACCAGCTTAAAGCATCACAGGACAGAATTAATAGTTTAAATGAGGCTTTAAGCAAAAATTCTGCTGCAATACAGAGTACAAAGGGAGCTATTGCAAAGACAGCCGCTGTTGCAGCAGTAGCCGCCACAGCTGTATATAAGGGTGCTGTAGGTCCTGCAAGTGAATTCCAGGCACAAATGTCTACGGTTGGAGCAATAAGTAATGCTTCAAATGATGATATGGCTAAGCTTACACAGACAGCTAAGGAATTAGGAAGAACAACAGCCTTTTCAGCTGTAGAGGCAGGTCAGGGCATGGAGTATGCTGCTATGGCAGGTTGGAAAACTAATCAGATTATAGCCGGTATGCCGGGAATAATGAATCTTGCAGCCGCATCAGGTGAAGATTTGGCTACGGTTAGTGACATTGTAACAGATGCCTTATCTGCGATGAAAATGCAGGTAAGCGAAAGTACTCATTTTGCCGATGTGTTAGCTTCTGCCAGTTCAAATGCAAATGTAAATGTGTCTATGCTTGGCGAATCTTTTAAGTATTGTGCACCGCTGGCAGGTGCTTACGGATTTAACATTGAAGATACTGCACTTATGCTATCCCTTATGGGTAATAATGGTATTAAAGCAAGTAATTCGGGTACAGCATTCAGAAAGGTATTGACTGCTTTATCTTCTGATTTGGAAATAGCTCAGGCTGATGGTCAGAAATTCATCGTATCAACATCAAATGCTGACGGCAGTATGCGAAGCTTAAAGGATATAATTGACGATGTAAGAACAGCCTTTAACGGCATGAGTGAATCTGAAAAGAAAGCGGCTCAAGGAAATCTGACACAGGCTGCACAGGACTTATCTATTGAACTTACAGACGAAAATGGCAAATTAAAGTCACAGGCTCAATTATACGAGGAAGTAACAGTTGCTGCAGAAGGACTTACAGCAGCCGGACAAGTACAAGAGGCAGAAGCTATTGCAGGTAAAACGGCTATGGCTGGTTTGTTGGCAATAATTAATACCAGTGAGGAAGATTATAATAAACTTACAGAGGCTATTTACAACTGTGATGGTGTTGCAGAAAAGATGGCACAAAAGAGACTGGATAATTTAAAAGGTGACTTAACACTTGCAAAATCTGCAGCAGAAGGCTTACAGATTGCTTTAGGTGATGCCCTTATTCCAGAATTAAGAAATGTAGTACAGTCGGCAACTCCTGTAACATCCAGCTTAGCTGAATGGGTGGAGCAAAATCCGGAAGCAGTAGCCAGTATTGCAAAAACTATAACAAAATTAATTGCTCTCAGGGGCGGATTGCTGTTAGGCAAACTTGGTTTTTTAGAAATAAAAAAGGGAATTTTGCTTGGTCAAAGAGCTTTTGAGGTATATAAAGGAGCTGTAGCCAAAGCTTCAGTGGTTACAAATAACGCATCTACTGTTACTTCTTTGTTAGGTACTGCAGTTGGTGCATTATCAAGTCCTGTTGGTATAGCTGTAGCAGCTGTAGGAGGACTTGCTGCAGCATATGGTATTTATAAAGTAGCAAGTGAAAAAGCCAGGCAGGAAAGTATACATTTTGCTGAGGACTTAGTTAAAGCTAGGGACAATTTCAATGAAGTACATAAAGCGGCAGCAGAGACACAAGGCTATATTGGAGAGTACAGAAAACTAGAACAGGTAATATCAAATTCTGCTGAGGGAACAGATGAAAATGTAGCAGCAAAAGAAAGGTTACGTGAGATTGAACAAATCTTAATTGAACAAAACCCTGAAATTTTAAGCAAGTATGATGCTGAAAATGGAAAAATAAGTGAAAATCTTGAGTATGTTGAGAAAAAAATTGAAAGAGAGAAAGAACTTGCAAGAATTAAACTCGAACAAGAAGCTTACGATGCCAAGCAGAAACTCAATGACAATATTAAAATCATACAGTCCAACGAAGCCAAATATCCTGAATTACAAAAGGAATATGAACAGACGGCAGGGATAAGAAATGAACTTAATGAAATAGTAGGTGAGTATGATTTATTGCTAGCGAAAAATCTGCCTACTGATGAATTAAATAGGCAGTCAGAAGTATTAGTTGAAAGAGCTAACAAGATTGCAGAACCTATTGCCACTACCCCGAGCGGTAAAAGTTTTAGCAGTATGAATGATGTCTATTTTAAGACAAATGACCTAAATTCAAGAGCACAAGGCTTGGAAAAGAGTCTAGAAACTGCAAACACAGAGATTAATGAGGCTAAGCAGAGTTTACAGAGTTATTATGATATAGAAAAGCAGGTTATTGAGCTTGATTTAGGAACAACCTACGAAAAAGCTGTTGAGAGTTACAAGTCAATGAATGATGAGTTGTACAATTTAAGAGAAAATGGCAAGGGTAGTAGCGAAAAAGCAAAAGAACTTGAAAAGAGTATGGATGACCTGAAACCTAAGATTGATACAGCTACAGTGAAAATTAATGATTTAAATAAATCAGTTGCTAAAATTCCTGACGTACATACAACAGAAATAAGTGTTAATACTTCCCAGGCTAATACCGATTTAGATAACTACAACAGAAAACTAAATCAAACACCAAAAACATATACCACAACCTTTATGGCAAACGTATCTGAAAGTTTTCAAAAAGCTATAAACTATGTTAAATCAGCCATAGGACAAGTTCCAAAGACAACGGATACAGTCTTTGGAGCAATAATACCACAAGTTTCACAGAACGGTATTATTGAAAAGAACGCCAAAGGTGGTATTGTTGAAAGACCAATTTTAACAACATTTGCTGAAGAAGGACCTGAAGCCGCTATCCCTCTTGATGGCTCTGAAAGAGCCAAAAGGCTATGGGTAACTGCAGGCAGAAGGCTTGGTATGAATACAGGTATAACAGAATCTGAACCTGTAAGAACAACATCTTCAGCAATAAAAAATGACTGGAATATTAATGTTACCTATAACGTGTATGGTGGCAATAATTCTGACATTGCACCGCAGCTTGAGGAAAATAACAAGCGTTTAATGGAAATGCTTGCTGAAAGAGATGACAGGCAGAGGAGGTTAAGTTATGTTTAAATACAAGACCATAAGCGGTGATACTTGGGATATGATAGCATACAAGGTGTATGGTGATTGCAAATATATTACAAAATTGATAGAAGCGAACATTGATAAAATTGAAACGGTTGTATTTTCGGCGAATGTAGAAATTAACTGCCCTGAGCTTGCAACTGAACAAGCCACAGATAAATTACCGCCGTGGAAGAGGTGATTTTATGAATTACAAAATCGGTGACAGTGTAACGGTTACAGGTAAACCATATTACACTAGCTATGGAGGTAAGCCCGGAAATGAATTAACTAATTATAACGGTAAAATAACTCATATTAACGATAAAGATGGTGTACCTTATCCAATACACGTTGACCAGAAGGGTTGGTTTGCTTTAACAGCAGTAAGTAATTCTGATTCTGCTGACAGCTCAAGTAATGACTATAGTTCGGCATATGACAAATGGGCCTATAATATTGCAGATGCTAAGAAAAAAGCTCGCAGAACCTCTATAATATGCGTTTTTCAGGGCAAAGACATTACAAAGGATATTGAAGATTATCTTCTATCATTCGACTATACAGACAATGCAGAGAATACTGCTGACGATATTAACATTACACTTGATGACAGGGATATGGAATGGCTGCAATGGATAAGCAACGGTAACGATATTAACGTCAAGGGGGCTGAAATTGCCTGTTCTATTGTAAAAAGAAATTACAATAATGACGGTAAAGATGAAGTGTTTGATTGCGGCACTTTTGAGGTTGATACTATAAATCCCAAAGGGTTTCCGAAGCAGATAATATTTAAAGCGTCAGCAATAAGCGAAACGTCTACATTAAGAACTGTTAAGAGTACCAAATCGTGGGAAGCTGTCACCCTTGAAGAAATAGCAACTGAAATAGCATTAAAATCTAATTTTGTATGCAAATATTATAGTGTTGCAGAGTGTTATTATGAAAGAGTAGAACAGCAGAATGAAAGTGATATGCAGTTTTTAAGCAGGCTTTGTAAAGCGGCTATGATTTCACTTAAAGTAAGTAACAAGGCTATAATATTATTTGAACAGTCATTATTTGAACAGAAAGATGCAATTATGACAGTAACACCAAAGTCAGATATTATTGATTATAATTTTAACTATACAACTAATGATACTGAGTATAGCAAGTGTACTGTAAAGTATACTAATCCAAAGACTAAGAAAACCATACAAGGCAGTTATGAGGATAAGAGTATTAAAGATGGTAAAAGCTTTTCTGTTACTGATGTTAAAGTAAGCAGTAAAGCAGAGGCTAATGCTCTTGCAAAAAGTAAATTAAAGGAAAAAAATAGGGAGGGGAACAAAATTTCTTTTACGCTTCCCGGAGATTTTAATTTAGTTTCAGGAGTAAATATAAATGTTTCAGGTTTTTTTGGATTTGATGGAAAATATGCTATTGAAACTGCAACACATAAGGTTACAGGCGGTTATACAACAAGTATTACAGCAAGAAAGGTATTAAGTAATGATTAAAATTGGCAAAATATCAAGCTATGATAAAGAAAATCTAACGGCAAGAGTTTATTATGAGGAATCTGGTAATGTAAGCGGACTGTTACAAATACTTGAAAGTTGTAGGTTGCCGTTAAAAATTGATGAATATGTTATATGTGCATATTCCAAGCAGGGAGACGGCTTTATATTGGGCAGATTATACGAACAAGAAACAGGTGAATAAGAATGGTTGTAGGAAGTTTGGGCGAAAATATAATATTTGAAGTATCTCCTGAAGTGGTAAAAACTCTTGATAATATAAAATGGAGCAGTTCTGCAGAATACAGTACTATTAACAGGTATATTAAAGATGATTTAATTGAATTTGCAGGGAACAAGCCTGAAAAAATTACATTTACTGTAAGATTAAGTGCAGCATTGGGAATTAATCCGCTTGATGAAATGGTTAAATTTCTTGAAGCTAAAAGAAAAGGATTGGCAATGAGATTTGTAATCGGCTGGAAAGCATATGGGAAATATAAATGGGTTATTGAAAGCCTTGAAAATGAAATGAAGTACTATGATCCGAATGGTAATCTATTATATTGTGACGTTAGTGTAACTCTTTTGGAATATGCAGAAAGGTAGTGTATATATGAGCTATTTTATAAGTACTGAACCTTTGCAAAATGTAAAAATCATGCCTGAAAATACTGTAGAAGAAATTATACAGAATATACATACAATATTAAGTACTCCTAAAGGAAGTGTTCCTATGTATAGGGATTTCGGACTTGATTTTGATGTAGTTGACAAAAATATTAATGCCGTAAAATCGCTTATAGTAAATGCCATATATGATGCTATTGAAAAGTATGAACCTAGAGCATCAATTGTAAATATAACATTTGATGGTGATGCAATGAGAGGTAAAATTGTACCTGTTGTGGAGGTGAATATACTAAATGAGTGATGAGTTAAAATTTATAGAAACTGATCCTGATAAAATTATTAATGAAATAATTAACGATTTTGAATCTATTTCAGGCAGAAAACTTGGAGATGCCGACCCGGTACAGCTGTACATAAGGTGGATGAGCGGAATTATAATACAGGAAAGGGAGATGTATAATAACAATGCAAAAATGAATTTAAGGAAGTATGCCAAAGGTGAATATTTATATGAACTGGCTGATTTATTGGGGTGTGAACCTTTATCTGCTAAAGCTGCAGAAACTACTATGAGGTTTTATTTATCTAAAAAGCCTGCTAACGGACAAATAATACCTAAGGGAACAAGAATATCTGTGAATGATTTGTTTTTTGAAACAACAGAACAGCTAACTGTTTACAGTGACTATGGGGATGTTATTGCCGTATGTACAACAAAAGGAACGGCTGGAAATGATTTTGAGCCGGGAGAAATTACTGAGCTTGTTGACATATTTCCTTATTACAGCAGATGCGAGAATATTACAACCAGCAATGGAGGGACTGATGCGGAAACAGAAGATGAACTTAGAGAGCGCATGAGATTAACTCCTGATAGTTATTCCGTTGCAGGTCCTGTTGGAGGCTATGAGTACATAGTAAAAAGTGTAAGCAGTGATATTATAGATGTTGTACCAATGAGCTTAATTGAAGGCAATGTTGATATATATTTTCTTATGTCTGGCGGTGAACTTCCTACAAGTGAATTAATTGCCGATGTGTTAGCCGCCGTCAGTGAAAAAAAAGTAAGACCACTTGCAGATAAAGTTAATGTTTATGCTCCGTCTGTAAGAAGATTTAATATTAAACTGACCTATTATATTAATAAAGAAGATGAAAACAGAGCTAAAGAAATAGATGAGGCTGTGGGGAAGGCAGTAGATAATTATGTGCTATGGCAGAAAAGTAAAATAGGACGTGACATAAACCCCAGCAAACTACATGAATTAATCATGAGAGCAGGGGCAAAGCGGGTAGAGATTGTGTCTCCGGTATATACAGCAATAGAAAATACTGTAATTGCATTAGCTTTTAATATAGATGTTGTTTCGGGTGGTGTGGAGAATGACTAATATTAATGACAATAATATTGAAAATACATTTATGGAGCAATACCCAATAGCATTGAAAGGTAATAATGATTTATATTATTTGGCTGTTGTTTTTGCGAAACAAATAAAAAAAATTATATCAAAAACTAAATGTAACATGATTTATTGCTGCGTTGATTCACTACAGGAAGATGTATTAGATATGCTGGCAATTGATTTTAAAGTAGATTGGTATAATACATCAGCAGATATTGAAGCAAAAAGAAATATGATTAAAGATTGTATCAAAGTACATAAACATAAAGGGACTGCTTATGCCGTTGAAGTTGCTTTAAAAAATGTACATCAAAACAGTACTGTTGAGGAATGGTTTGAATATGGAGGAAAACCATACTTTTTCAGAATTGTGCAAGATGTATCTAATAAGTATGAAATATTAAGTTATGATGAAATTTTAAAAACGATTGCTATTTATAAACGATTATCTGCACATTTAGAAAGCGTAATATATCAATGTGCCATTGTGTGTGCAATAAAAACAAACGAACATAATAAAATATATACCTTACCATTAACAGGAACAATTCCTTATAGAAGTACAAATGGGAGTATTCTAAATACCGGTATGACAGGTATAGCGTCTATAAAAGTATTTGGCTATAACTTAAAATTATGTGGAAGTAAAAGAAGATTATAGAGGAGTGGTGATATGCTGACTCAACAAGCAATAAATGACTTTAAAGATTTTATAGATAGAAATATAGTTTATGCCTATGTGACTATAAATGATAATAAAATTAAGTACAATATACATAAAAAAGAAAGACTTGCTGACGGTAAAGTAGCTATTTATTTACAAATAACACCGCAAGAAGAAGTAAAGATTTCCAAAATTGAACTATATAATAGGGGCGGTAAAATTTGGGTAGAAAAAAATGAAAATATTATTTTGAACAAGGTACAGAATGGTGTTTTATATCGTTTTGTGTTTGATTTTAAAGAGGAGGAAATTAGTAATGTACAATAAAAATGTTTGGCAAGATCATGTTACGGAGTATGAAAATCGTTATGTGGAGACTGCTAATGAAGATGGAACCATATCACACACTCCTGCTGAAGGAGAAGTAATACAGGAAGGTACACCTCTATCTGCTGATAATTTTAACAACATGGAAGAGGGCATATTAGCAGCCAATCTTATTTCTGCAGAAGCCTTGAATCAATTAAGATTTACCAATGACAGCGTTAAGGACTGCGTAAGCGATATATATGACGTAACACTGACCAACACCCAGGAATATCCATTTAATGACAGTTCCTATACTGTTGCTTTTCCGGCAGAAAAAGCAAGAAATAACAAGAACTATCATGTACACACAGAAGCCGTAAGCTGCAGCCGCCGAGGTATAATTAACGGCGGGGGGATCGGAGATATTGTGATCTCAGACAAAATGCTTAACGGATTCAAGATACGATTTACAGGAGCCGCAGATACTGTGACTTTAAAAATATTTGTACAGGGAGGTTTGTAATAATGGCTAATCTGATAATCAAGAGCGATGAGCGTAAGGCTTATGAGGACAGTATCAGACGTGATTTTACAAGGCACAGCTCAGCAGAAGCTAAGGAATATGCAGAGTGCATAGCTGCTCGTACTACGGAAACCTACAAGAAATTTCGAAAAATGGAGGAAAAGTACAGATGAAAAAGATAATAATGACCGAAGGCAGGCATATAGACTACAAGGTTGAGGAAAACTGTATTATTTTTGGTGATGATGACCTAATGCTTAATCTTAAAAACAGGGAAATGAACGAAAAAGTAGTGATTGATATCTGCACAGATATTAACGGATTTCTTGTTGTAGGTACCGCATCAGGCAACAGGTATGCTGCACAGATTGAAATACCTGCCAGGATATATACAGATGAACAGGCGGTACCATTTAATATAGACAACTGTACTATTAGTCTATGGGGATTGGAGGAATAAAAATGAGTAATTTTGACGATTTAAAATTAAGCGTGGAAGCCATAAGCGGAGGAAAGAATACAGTAATTCTTGATGATGCTGGAATGCCGTCCTTTATGGTTATGATACCAAAGCTTATGTGCAGTGCACTCATAACAGGTGGTTCAGAGCGTCCGCATCCTGCATTTATTTTGGGTAATACAGAATACGACAAGGTTTACATAAGCAAGTACATTAACGTCGTTAAAAACGGCAGGGCTTACAGTCTGCCCATGCAGGACCCCGCTGTCGGTAACGGTGTAGGTAATGCGGGAGGAGCTAAGATAGATTTCGATGGGGCTGTATCCGTGTGCAGGGCTAAGGGAGAAGGCTGGGGATTAACTCCTTTTGCACTTTACGGCGCAATCGCCTTGTGGTGCAGGAAAAACGGCACAATACCCCATGGTAACAATTATTACGGAAAAGATATTGATTATCCCCATGAAACAGGTGTAGCGACCTTCTATGACGGAGATAACATAGGACGTACAGCTACAGGAAGCGGACCTGTGACATGGTATCATGATCACAGTCCGAATGGTATTGCCGATCTTAACGGCAATGTAAATGAATGGACTGCAGGATTGCGTGTGAAAAACGGAGTACTGCAGTTCGTGCCGAATGCAGACTGTATGCAGTCAGACTGTGACATGGGCGAGACATCCGCATTTTGGAAGGAGAATGGGACATTTTCCGGAACAGATTACGGGACATCTTCCATAGGGGCAGATTATGTCTTCAACGGAATTGTATATAAAACTGCAGAGAATATAACTAAAGAAAGCACAGCACGAGAAAGCTTGCTGAAAAATGTAACATCCGATTTGGCATCTGCCGCAAATACAATACTTAAGCTGTACGGACTTCTTCCTGAAGATGTAAGCGAAAGCTATGGCAATGATATAATCACAATGAACAATGGAATAGCTGAAGGTGTAGCTATTAAAGGCGGTACATACGCCCGTGGCCGTGCCGCTGGTATTTTCAGCACGAACTTAAGCTACTTAAGAACCTCGGATTACAGGGCGGTAGGATTTCGTTCAGCTTATTACGGCGATATTTAGGAGGGCGTTATGCTAGAAATTATAAAGCAATACTGGATAGAGTTTATTTTTGCAGTATTTACAGGCTTTTTGGGACTATGCTATAAAAGCCTTAAAAAGGAGCTTTTGAAAAGAGTAAAGGAGCAGGAAGCCGTAAAGCAGGGCGTTGTTGCTCTGCTCAGACAAGCTCTGTACGATTCTTATAATAAGTGGAGTGAAAGAGGATATTGCCCTATATATGCCATGGAGGTGTCCAAGCGTATATATGAGCAGTATCACGCTCTAGGTGGGAATGATGTAGGTACAGAGCTGTATGAGCGGTTAAAGGAACTGCCTACAGAGCCACATGAAGGAAGCAAAATAATTAGTGATAATAAATTTATGAGAGAGCATTAAGGAGGTACATAAATGAAGAAATGGTTTAAAGCGGCAGGAGTAAGAGCAATTAAAACAATGGCACAGACAGCAGTTGCAATGATTGGCACATCAGTAGTACTTGATGATGTAAACTGGATTATGACGGGGAGCGCAACGGTACTGGCAGGAATTTTATCAATGTTAACTTCTGTTGCGGGTTTACCGGAGGTTAAGGAGTGAGGATAATGAAAATCAATACTTACCTTACAAAAGTTAATTTTAACACTTTGGAAGGCAAGGTTAATAAGTATATTGTAATACATTTTACGGCTAACAACGGAGATACAGCGTTAGGTAACTGTAAATACTTTTATGATGTAAACAGAAATGCCTCAGCTCATTATTTTATTGATGAAAACAGCGTATATCAGTGTGTTAATGACAATGATGTGGCTTGGCACTGCGGGGCTAAAGGCTATAAACATCCCTATTGCAGAAATAATAACAGCATAGGCGTTGAAATGTGTTCAAGAAAAAATGCAAATTATTATTTTATGGATAAGACTGTTGATAACGCTGTGGAGCTTGTAATAGAGCTAATGGCAAAACACAATGTGCCTATTGAAAATGTCATAAGGCACTATGATGTAACGGGTAAGGTGTGCCCTGAGCCTTATGTCAGGGATGTTAAGGCTTGGCAGGAGTTTAAGGAAAGGTTGGCTGACGATATGACAGAAGCAGAAGTAAAGAAAATTGCAACACAGGTGGCAAATGATATGGTTTATAAGTATGTTACAAGTAAACAGGAGGCTGTTTATGATACTATTGATGAGGTTCCTGAATGGGGCAAGGCTACAGTTAAAAAACTTATACAAAAGGGTGTTTTACAGGGCAGCAATACCGGGCTTGACATGAGCTACAGCCTTTTGAGGTTGCTTGTAATTAATGACAGAGCAGGGTTATATGATTGATTTTTGAGGTATGTGGCTTAGGCTGCATACCTTTTATTTTTTTGAAAAAAATTAAAAATTTTAAAAAAAAAGCGTTGACTTTTGTGTACACATATGTTATAATATAATCACAGTAAGGGAAATAAACCTTACAAGTAAGACGGCAAGTGTCAGAAAGGAGAATATAATGAACGAAGAAATGAATCAAGCAGAAGTTGCAAGAGATGAAACTGAACAGAAAATGCTTTACAAATTTCTTTTAATGATTAAAGAGTGTACAAGCTTAGAAGAATTAGAAGAAAAAACAAAAGCCTTGCTTAAT
>JAUNGN010000032.1 GCA_030524425.1 Clostridia bacterium
TGTAATGCTGTCAAGTCCGCCTACGCTTATATGACATTCCGCATTGTATTTGCCTTGTATGGTTTCATAAAATTCCCAAGCTCTTTGCCTTGCGTGCTGCACCTTAAATTCATAAGGCAAGCTTTGTTTCTGTAAAAATTCTCCTATGTTCATTTTTTTTAAAAGAAGCCAACAGCTGTTTTCCCGGGAAGCTCCGCTCCTTTCTTAATTATTCTTTTTACGATTTTTAATTTTTATTACAAAATCACATATATTTTCTGTGGTTTTCTTTCACCTGTTCTATATCTGTAATAGCATATCTTGCAGCTTAGTGATGCCACTTCCATTCCCCTATATATTCTCCGCATTCTTTTCTAAACCTTTTAAGCATTTCAATCACACTGTCTACTTCCATTAAGTCATTGAATACAATTTCAGCTCTTTTAAGTTTTTCTAAGTCCAATCGTGATTCATAAGGAAGTGGTTTTATAAAACATAGGAACTTTACATTTCTTCCATTATGTATAAAAGTAATTTCATTTATATTATCTGAATTTCCTATAATTTTCATTTATTCATTACCTCACTCCAATCAAGCTTAACACCGCATTCCATACAGTACTTTTCTTCGTGTTCTTCGCTTAAAACTGTACCACACTCGGGACAGATATAATGTGGCTTGCATAATGTACTATCATAATCGGGTTCACAATGTATGCAGAAAACAGAATTACACACAACACAATAGGGTCCATTATGGAAGTTAAAATCATCACAATAAGCGTTTAAATCAACCTCGCCATCTTCCGTCTTTTCCCATATATGTTTTCTTGAAATAACTGGTTTTACAATAGTTCTCTCCATCGATATACTCCTTTCCATTTATCAAAATAAACCGTGAGTTTTATTAAAATTCTCAATAGCCCATTTATTACCGGTAGAATATACTTTTGCCTTTGTTCTGTCTGCAGGAGTCATTTTCTTATGAGGAATAGAACTTATAGCTTCCCTGGTACCACAATCAGGACAGATTTCTGTTTTATTATCTTTCCTGGATATTGCGGGAGCATCATTATATATTCTCCCACACGTTGGACACACTCTCATATTATTCACTCCTATCTCAAACTTACAGGTAACACTAATGCTTTATGTGTATCATTGTCATTTACAAATAGAAATGGAGATTTATTTCCATTTGTATAAACCGTGATAACGTTTCCGTCAATATTTTTTACAGCGTCATTTATGTAGTTAGCATTAAAAGCTATCTTTAAATCAATATTTTTATCTGTAGTAATTTCTTCTGCATAATTAACAGTTTCCTCACTAAGTGTTATATTAAGATTGTTGCTTAAATCAATAATAATCTTGGGCTTTTCTCTATCGTCTGACACCGTTTTAATTCTATTGATACAATCTATTAAATCCTGCGTATTTACAGTAAAATTATCAAAGTTGTTAATTTCAAAAAATCTCTGATAGTTCACATATTCACCATCAAGAAGCCTTGAAGAAATAGAAGTATTATCATCCGCAAATGTTATCCAAGATGAATTGAAAGCAATTTTAACATTACTTTTAAATTCTGCACTCTTAACAATTTCAATACAGTTTTTTGGAATGGTTATATCCCAATATTCGTTACTTTCGGTCTTTGCTTTAAACCAAGCTACCCTGTAACCGTCCATACCGGCAAAATTAAGATATCCCTCATCACATTTAACATTCATACCCGTTAAAATAGGTCTTGTACTGCTCTTTGGTATAGCATACGCTACAAGGTTAATGGCTTCTATCAGGCTTTTAGCCTCTATTTCAACTATCTGTGTATTGTTGTTAGTGACCTTAGGCAATACATAACTTTCAACCGAAGTGGTTTTGTATATATTTCTTGCTTTACCAGAAGAGATTTTTACATTCTCATTATTTCCTGAAATTGTAATATCTTCTCCTGTTAGTGCTTTTACTAACGCAACAACCTTACCTGGTAATACAAGATTATCCTCTGCATTTATTTTAGTTTTTGCAACAACTTCTCCGTTTGTTGCGATTAAATAACCATCTTTTATAAGGTAGTCCGTTCTGCTGCCTCCTATTTCATTTTTACCTACAGCAGCCTTTACAATATCAAAGGCATTAATTAAATCAGTTTTATTAATTTTCATTTAAAAATCCTCCATATATTTATTAGCATACGCTCTTATCTTAGAAATAGTAGCTTGTCCTACACCTGATATATTTTCACTTTCAAGTGAATTTATGAAAGGACCGATATATTCTGAAATATTGACAGATTTTTTAATGCTATCCATATAACTGACTAACTGCTCATCTGTCATTTTCCTTAATTTCACTGCTTTATAGTGTATAACATTTTCTTCCGCTGTTCTGCGACAACTTCTCTTTGCCACATCTATTCCTCCGTTTCTTCCCAGTATTCTACATAATAGGCAATCTTGCCTTTACTGCCGACCTTTTCTTTACCAATCTTAACTGCATATCCGGCTTTAATAAGCAAGCAGCTTAATGTCGACCTATCATCATCATTTAACTTTCCAAGTAAATTATTGATTCTTTGTCTTTTTTCCATTTAGCTCACCTTCGCTTTCTCAAGGCTTTTTTCATATTTAACCATCTGACTTGTGAACAAACTTACAAATTGTTTCACTTCATCGGTCATATCGCAGTTATGGTAACCTCTGCATTGCACAACTTCACCTTTCCATTCCAGTGTATAAAAAGGATCGCCAGGATTGCTTTCCTGACGTATAAATAAAATTATAGTCTTACCTTCTGCAACCCTATCAACATAACCACCTACACAATGGTGCAGTATACGTCCCTCTCTTTTAATTTCCTCCGAATTGTCAGGAAGTTTTATAAATAAGCCGTTTTTGTGTAAATTAAAGACAGGAATATTTTCTGAATTTTCTTTCATCTGCATAATAATATTATTAAACATTTTCTGTTTTTCCGCTGCTAATCGGTCCTTCAACATCTGATATTCAATAGCCGTTCTGTCATGCACCGTTAAAAAATTATTTGGCATATATATAAACATATTTGATAAATCATATTTAAGAGCCTCACACCAGCCAATATACTCAATCCAGTCGTAAGCCATTCCCATGCATATGTCTGCTATTTTATCTTTTTCTGACCTTTTATCTGCATAATAGCAACTTTTTGCTTCTGGATACTTTGAACTTTCCCTTTCGATGTATTTCATGATCTTATGTAATGTCACATTTCTGCCGACTTCATTTAGTAAGTCTCTATAAGTACCATATAATTCATAGTACTTATTAAGCTGTTCCATACTAAATCTAAAGCCGTTTCTCTGTGAAGCCTGTAACAAAGTTAATATATCCTTATCACCATTCATAGCCTGTAACAGCCTTACATTTACCTTGTCAAGCATCAATATATCATATATTGTTTTTCCGTCCCAATTAATAACAAATGTTGAATTTGCATAGTTTGCGTATGTGGTTGAGGTTGCTCCATTATCTATAAATTGTTTTGCTATATTAAACAAACCCATCTTTATAATCCATTCTAATTTAGGAAATTCATTATATCGTTCTATTATTCTTGAAAGTGCAAATGGTGTTTCACGTGCCAGTATTTCTAACGCTGAATACTTCATAGGTGTATGTTCCCACGCTTCAGGTAAGTTTCTATCGTAAAGAAATCCGTATCCGCAATTAATCTTACCTTCATCATTACACCATCGTATTTTTGTATTTTTATATACAGTCCATTCGTAAGATTTATCAAGCACTAGTTTACCATTTTCTACACTGTAAAAACTTCTGCAAACTTCTGCTATGAAATCGTGAACTTTAAGTTCTGACCTATAAAGCTGTCTTATTATATGGAAATATCGCATAATAAAGCCATTATCTGTCGGGTCTATGTATGCCACATAATTTTTATAATCAGTTCTGCAGGCTAATCTGCCTTTCACCTTAAATATCACCTCTTTACCGCAATGAGGGCAAATACTGGTATCATTATTCTTTGGTTTCAAGATTTTCTTATCAACAACCATTTTAGATTTGCAGTGCGTACATTCGCATTCAACCTTACTTTTAGATATGGCATTATACACAAGGTATTTAGGTAACTTAACATCTTTAATCCAATTAACAAATTTTTTAGGTACAGGTTTAACCGTGCTCATAACCTTATCAATGGCATCTGTTTCTTTTTTATGTCTGGCTTCAAGTCGTTTTTCCATAACGCCCTTCTGAAATCTATAAACCACCTGCCATACAGATGTAGTACTGCTCTTGATATCTTTCTTGAAAAATTTCTCAATCAGTTTTTTGTCTTCTGCTGAATTTATAAATATATAATCTCTTATTGTATGTCCTTCTGTAGACCACCATTCACTATATACTTGTCCATAATAATTATTGTAATCACAAAACATATTATGAAATGCACTTGTGATCCATTTAATGTTTGACACACGCAAGTCTTGTGTGATATAATCATCTTGGGACAAAAATGTTCTGAAGACTGCTTTTTTATTTCCTTTTGCAAGGTCCTTAATGCTGTGGAAATTTAGGAGCAGTATTTTTTTGCCTACCATTTCAGCAGTAACTATCCAATTCAATTTTGATAACCTTGACGCTATATCGATCATTTCATCCGTGGCTTCAGCTCTCTCTATAGCTGACAATTTTCTTTTATCCAAATTAACACCCCCTTAAATTAAATCAAATAATGACGCCTGTCCTTCAATATTGTTAGATTTGGTTTGCTTCTTCGGTTTTGTAGCAGAAGTTGCGGTCTTTTTGTGGTTAGCAGCAGTCTTTTTACTCTCGGTATTTGTTTTGGCTTTTTTGGCTTTTTCTTTAGCCGCCTTTTCTCTTTCAGCTTTTTCCTTAGCCTTCTGTTCTTCCTCTGCTTTATCGTCTTTATGATAGTAGTCCTCAGCCCATTCATAAACAACCTGGTCTGGAACGCATCCCTTGCGATTGTTTAAATACTTTCGAGCTTTAGAATCTATGTAATTCAAGCACTTTTTCCAAGTTTTATGTTCCTGACATACATCTTCAACTAAACCGTTATCCTCTTTGCATCTTTCAATTAAATATGCAATTATAGGATCAGCAAAATATTCATCTTTAGCCTCGAGCTTTTCTTTATTCAACTTTTCTATAGCTTGTTTACACAATTCGCTCATGCCTATACTCTCCTTTCTCAAAATCAAAGAAAAATGTAAAGTTTTCTTTCTTTAACTGTTTTTCGCTCTCAAAAATGCCCTTTAATTTTAATGATAATTTTCTATAGTGCCATACATCTGTACAAAACATAGGTGTATACCATAATTCTTGTCCTTCATTTTTATTTTCATTCGGGAATAGTAAATGTCCTGTGATTGGGTTAGTTAGCGAATTTCCTACACACACATAACCGGGACACCCTAATAATGACAACTGAATATAACACATAAGAGCTACTACTCTATCTATGTCCTGTGCTACAAATAAGGCTTTTTGTTGAAAGTTAATGTTTTGCTCTTTCAGTACATTAGCAGCGCCAATCAACATTGCACCTCCGCCACAGCAGCAGTCATTTATGGAAATATACCCTTTGTTTTCAATCTCAGTATTTATATCATCATTAATTGTCATCTTGGCCATATATTTAGATATGTGATATGGGGTGAAAAATTGACCTCTCCAATGATTACCCATATCAAGAGCCATATACATATGTCCTAAAAAATCTTGGTCAGGATTGTTCTCTAAAGCCATTATTATCGCATTGAAAACTTCTGCTGCCTTTTCTACTGAACCAAGCCTTTCCATACACTCCATATATTCCTGCTCTCTTTTTTCAAAATGTATTTTATCAATTGCATTGCTGATGGAACAGGCTATGGCTGTTATAAGATCGGACCAAACTTGCCAAGAACTTCTGCTATAGCAAAATTCATTAAAAGCCTTTAAGAATGCTATTTCACTTTCGTTTCCTGATACATATCTCGCCATAATTTCCACCTCTATGAGTACAGCCTATGATTTAACTCTTTCCCCTGCAAATGCACAATATTGCCTCTGCACATTTCAATTATTCTACTCCCAATAGCTTCATCAAAGGTAATTATCTCATCAAGGCTTTTTTCCGTGGATATGATAAGCGGCAAATTATTCATATAACGATAATTAACAATCTCATAAACAATATTAACATCAGCCTCAGTTACCTTGCCTTTAAGAAAATCGTCAATGTAAAGAACTCTTGCTTGTGAATATCTGCTAATTTCGTGGTAGTAATCTGTGCTATCTATCAATACTTGCTTAATTTTTGTAATAGCATTTCTATAAGCCATATATATCACGGCTATGTTCTTACTCATTAAGCTCCTTGATATAGCTACACCAAGGTGCGTTTTACCCGAGCCAACCTGACCGCAAAACATAATTGAGTTATTGCGTGTTTGTTCAACATCCTTAAATTCTTTAAAATAGTTAATTGCTTTACGCTTTGCAATAATCAGTTGCGGAATATTTTTTGTATCAAAGTTTTTAAACCCTTTGCTGTTGAATTCACGAGATATTCCGCTTTGCTCCATAAGTTGTTTAGACTGTTTAACAGCTTGGCAGCTACATTCCCTAACAGATATACGTCCTTCATCCGTCGTAAATTGTATAAATCCTGTATCTCTGCACTCAGGGCATTCATAGTGTGGCTTTTCTGGATTAACTGATATATTTTCCTTAATCCTTCTAAGCGTGCTTTCAAGTCCTGTCACTTAATATCACTCCTATCTTCTTGTAACAGTTCATTAAGCCTGTCACTGTATTCATTTTTCCTAGATATATAATTGTTAGTACCGCCTTTGTCTTGCTCTTTAGCTAACCAAGAATTAATAAATCGGCGAATACCTCGTTTTGTTTTTCTTTTCTCAGGAGTAGCTATACACCAACCTTTCATCTTTCGCATTTCCTGCATTATATCAACAGCAGGATACAGTTCTGCAAATGTTTTTATATCATTCTTGAAAATTGGATATTCTTCTCCTGTGTTAAGCAATAAAGTGATTACAGGTGTTTCCGCCGGCTCAGATTGCTTTAGCTCTGAGCATACATTCGTATTGGATTCTGATTCCGAATTGGATTGGATTGGATTACGGGAACATTTACCTACATCTGCATACATTTGTTTGCAAGTATTATCAAATGCAGGATATTTACTTTTCTTTGCCCTGATATTCTGATGTTGCTCCCAAGTTACCAATTGCAGGGTCGGTCGTCCTTGTGCTTCATACACTCGGACCAGCCCTACCGCCGATAGCTTATTAAGAGCTTTTTCAACGTCTTTTTCTGTAATATCCTTTAATGGAAAGCAGGTGTTTTTTATGATTTTTAATCTCCCGTCATATCTTCCGTAATCATCACAATTAACAATTAGCCTATAGAATAATACTTCTTCAAACCAGGATAAAGAGTCTATTTCGTCACTTCTGCAGATACTCTCTTTAAGTATCCTGTTTGGCATCTTATCACTCCCTTTCAAAAACCGGGTAACTGATTATGAGTTTACTGTCCATTACGGAGTTGGGTCTTGGCTATAGAAATTCATTGAGCCGCAGGGTCACTCATTTCAGTTGTTTAAAGCAGTTTACTGTTGCCCCTTATTCAACTAACTCCCGGCTATTTTTTTTGCATTAACAGCAAGACTGTTAGATTTAAGTCTATATCTGTCGCACAGCTTTTTATCAAGCTTAATGCCATATACGTGGTATAGTTCATCAAATGTATGTTGGCCACGGCTATGGGCTTCAATATGATGTTTTCTGCAAACAGCTTCAGCCCTCAATCCTAAATGGCTTATCTGTTCCCTATCAAAACCCATACCAACGTGGTCAACGTGATGCAGCTCTGCATCAGCATTGCATATAATACATTTTTTGTGATAAAGACAGGCGTATAAATATCTGTCTATATCGTCTGTTCTGTTAAGGAGTGTATCTCTTGTAGGTACACTCCACTTAAAGCAAAAATCAATTAAATAGCTTATAAACTCTCTTGCTGTAGTCATATCTACATCAGACAGACTAAACATTTCACAGCCGTATTTACAACAAAAATCCCAAGTCATATACAAACGTATATATTCAGGCTCATTACCGCTCCACATTGATATTTCCCTTATTAATGCGAATATCTTGCCTCTTTGTTCTGCTGATATTGTTCTTCCGTCATCAAGACGTATCTCGCACACAGATATTTCCTTATCGGTCAGCTCCCTGTCTATCAAGTCAGAAGGAGCAACTACAAGCCTTTTACCGTCGTATTCAATTATTTTTGCTGTTGTTATCAAGCTCATAATCAATCCTCCAGTAATAGTCCCTCGTGGCTGTGTAAGTACACATATTGGCTGTTTCCTTCCATATTTCTATATAGCCAATCATCAGCTTGTTGTTTACTAAGATGCCTATATGGCACTGTATATTCGTATGCGTACTCTCCCTTTTCTGCTTTCTCCTTAATTCGTTCCTCTAACTCATTTTCTTCATAGTTAGCTTCGATCATATACAAATCATAGCCTTTTGCTGTAATGCCATCTAATCTCGATGTATCCGTTGCATAGAATAGTTTTTCCGAACCATAATAAACTCTATATCCATAGTTTTGTACATCGTGATATAACTTCACTGGTGAAACTCCTATATTAACACCTGCTATTTTATAACGATATACCTTCCCAACATCTAATATATCAATGTTAGTTGGTTTAACTCCCACACTAAGTAAAGACTTAACTAACCAAGAGCCACAAACAAACCTCAGAGAAGGTCTGTTATTTGCTAATAATTTGACTGTAGAGCGTTGAAAGTGGTCTTGATGTATGTGAGTTAGTAAAACAAGCTTTAAGCCTCCTACAACCGTTTTAAGCTTGTTATAACTAACACCACAATCAATTAAGACATTATCATTAATAACCACTGCATTCCCTTTGCTACCAGTGGATATAATATTATAATTCATCAAAACTTACCTGCTCAGGCACAGCATCAATATCGATAATTTCATCAGATATTGGTTCATTCTGTTCGACTATATTTTCAGGCTCTTTTACATCTTGTCCCAATTCATCAGCTTCGTACATTCCACTAAACTGTTCAATAAATGTTTCCCTTAATGCTCTGACCTTAGCTACTTTTTCTACCATCGTTGCTCCCTTACCTGCCCAATTAGAATTAAGGCTGCCATCTTTTTTCTTTTGTGCAACTTCTTCAAAGGATACAGAGCAATATGTAGGATATTTCCAATCTTTTCTGTACACCTTAGCCCAACCACCAACGAGAATTTCGTCAGGTAACTTAAAGGTACCCTTTCTTTCGATTACCTCGTTATTTTTGCCTATTACTATAATTCCGCTTTCCATACCGTCATAGGACTTATTTAATACAGCTCTTTTCATAAATACATCTTTGCTTACCACCATTTGTGCAGGCTGATTTCCATATTTAATGCAATATGCCTCCTTCAAAAAGGGGTTTAATTTTCTTGCCTTGCAAAGTTCAGTAAAAAACTTAAACTCCTGCATAGTTATCGTTGAATCACTCCCAACAATATAATTTTGTACGATAGATGGTGTTAATTTGACTGTTGAACCGTCTACTTCAAAACTTACCACCAGTTCTTTTTTCTCACTCATATGTATAACCTCCCTGTTCTAAAAATTTTTTTAATACTTTAAGCTTAGGTATTGTAGCTGTAACCTTGAAAGTTAATGTAGCAAGCTTTTCATTTTTAACTTTCTCAACAATAGGAGGCGTAACCTCGCTTGTAATGATGTCAGCAACCTTCTTAACAGTTTCTTCCTCCTGATTTTTCTGCTCCATAACAGATGTTATTCTTTCTTTTTCACGCTCAATACGCTTATGTCTGCTATCTACAGTTGTAATTGCCTGAGCCAAATTATAGCCATTATTCTTATACTCCGCAAAAAGTTCTTCTTTGTTTTCAATAGACAGTAAGCTATCCATTTCTTCTGCCATACGGTCAAGGAAACCTTTAACTGTATTTTTTAAACTTTTCATACTACTGTTCAATGTAATATTGAGTGGAATATCACTAAATTTCACAAAATCAAGATTAAGCGAAACAGCATATTCATTGAAATACCTTTCAACCTCGTCTGCCTTATTCTTTTTAAGACCGGTTTCAATTTCAGAAATCTTAGTCTTAAATATGTCGTCAGCTTCTGCATAAGGCTCTGTAATACATTCTTTATATGTAATAAGTAAATCCTCGTAAGGCTGCATAACTGCCAATTTAACGGCTTTCAATTGATTATCGAATTCAGCTTTTTCCTTGTTAAGTTGTGCTCTTACCTTTTTTGCTTCTGCCCTTGTATCTTCTGTAATAGCCATATTCTTAACAGCATTTATACGGTTAATTACCGTTGTTTTTGCTGATAACAAATTCTGCTTAATAACAGGCAACTGTGTCACCTGAATTATTTCATTCATTAAAATCCCTCCTAATCAATCCTATAATTGTATGAATCCCAGCAGGCATAAAATTTGCCTCCGCACTCTTCAAGTCTTTCATTGTAATAACCACTCATATAATCCTGTATTGACATTTTATCTCTTACAAACTCAGCCATTTCAGGACTATTATTATACTTCCTATAAGCCTGTTCGCTTATCTCAACTCTAGGCATATTTGCACCTCCTCATTAAGAATACTTGCCATCTGTTCCAAGCAAGTTTTTAACCTATTGAAATTTATATCGCTTAGTCCGCAATATGATATACCGTCACCGGCTATCTGTTCACCGACAAATAAAATATTTCCTGCGATAATATATCCGTGCTTGTCCGTTTCATAAAGAAAGCTGCCTATTGGATTAACTATTACATCATCTTTCAGCAGCCCCTCTTCATCAACAAGCATACTGACGCTTTCGCCTTCATTCATTGTAGGCTGACACGAAAATTTCAGCTTTTCATACAATCTTTTGGGGTGTACTCTCTCAACAAGTTCACAGCCATTACCTATTAGTTCGGACAATGCTGTATTTTGCCGGCTAAAATCTCCTTCGGGATAATCGTGTGCCGTAACTTTATTGTCAGTAGTTACTCTGATAATTTTCATTTTTAAATTCCTCCTATTGTAAAAATTTTTATTGCAATATTATGTAAAAACTGTTACAATAAAAGTGGTTGTGGAGTGCCTTGCTTATGCAGGTGCTCTTTTTTATTGTAAAGTTCTTTACCTAAGCTAAATGTTAATTCAGAAAAAGCAATCTGCTTAACCCCCTCCGCAATCAGCTTAATAAGATAATCACGGGTTAAGACTTCTTCTCTGCCTTCTCTTTCGTAAATGTTCATCTGCTTGCGTACCGCATACCTTTCAGCCAAATTATAGGTATCTGTTGTAATACAGCAGCCTAATGTACGCTCTACCTCTTTCTTACACATAACATCCCTCCTAAGCCTTATTGCTTAACCAAAATTCTCTTTCGCTTTCAGCTTCAAGCTGACGGGCAAAATTGTTAGCGAATTCTACAGCATCCTTACCGTTGCTGTTTTTCAATTTGCAGTTACACACTATTTTCTTGGTATTATGTATGTAAGCCTCATATAAGACTGTATATACTTTCAGTAAAGAATACACAGCAATAAGGAAAAAAATTAAGCTGAGACAGCTTGCCATACTGCCTAACACTGCCCTTAACCAAGCACATAATATTGAACAAAACATTGAAGCTATGCCAATCATCATCATATAGTTAGTATCGCTCTTTTTAATATATTTCATTTTTCTCACCTCACTTTCTATACTACTTAAATATCAATGATAACTGCCCGTTTGAATTAACTTTTGTGCGGCTTAAAAAGAAATGTTCTGATTCATTTCTTTTTTTCTCACAATCACATTTTTCTCCCGGATCTAAATTAGAACCGCAGCACGGGCAAGTATTATAATAAGACATATAAATCTCTCCTTCAAAAGCCTGTCTAATTTAGTACAGCCTATGCTGTACCTGTTTCAGCTTTTTTTAATAAAGCATTTAATTCATTTCTTGTTTTTAACTCTGCAATCTCCCTTAAAGCTGCTGCTTTTTCTTCAGCAGTAACCGTATCAGTGTTAAATATCAATGTTGCATTACCGCTCTTTTTAATATATTTCAAAACAATCACCCCCCATTAATCTTATGCGGTAATTTATAATGGACTGCCCTGTTACTTTTCTCCCGGCTCTTACAGAGCCTCTGCAATAAGTGTAAATAATCTTAATTAAGAGGAATAAATTAAAACTCGGTGTATCTTATAATGTAAATTGCAGAGGCTTTCTAAAAGCCGGGGACTATGTACTAATTACATTTTTTCAACATATTAGCCCATTCTTCCTTAACTTTAGTTATGTCCTCTAAAGCATCAATTACCCTCTGCACTCTTATTTTTTCATCCTCTGAAATCCTGCCGTCTGCAACTATATCCATCATTTCCTCCTGCAACTCTTTGGAGCATTTTAATGACTGATAAGCTGAAATAGCAATCTCTGACAAAGTTCTGTTGCTGTCTATGGCAGGCACAGCTCTGAGAGGACATACACTTGAACAATAATAATTTTCAAGCTCAGGAGCATTATAAGCCTCAGACATCATTAAGATCTCTTCAGGGTATGGATTAGCAGTTCCCTTTTCAATAAGCATCAACCTTTTTTCTGATATTGCAATCAATTCACTTGTACTAAATCGGCTTGCAAGTCTGTCATTTATACTTGCAGCCCTCATTCTTGCCATATAAAATGGGTTATTACAGCCCTTTTCGCACTTTCTGGACATTTATTTAGTTCCTCCTTTCTGATACAATTAACTTAAGCCGGATAAGGATATTCAATATTCAGAACTTCACTGATTTTTCTTTCAGCGGAATAACAACCTATTCTTCTGCCGTTAATAATACTTGATACGTGCTGAACTGAAAAATTAGTTTCTCTTGCAAGGTCCTTAATACGCATATCATTATCAACGAGTGCTTTTTTAACAGCCTTGCACCAAGGTGATAATGTTACTTCCATATTTTTGCCTCCTTTCTATTAATTTTAGTTGAAAAAAATAAACTAAAATGTTATACTAAAAATAGAATATATTAATTAAACTATTGAAAGCTGGTGTTAATATGAGATTAAACCCAGATTGTGTACGAGATGTACTTCTTGAACTTGAAAAGTTGGAATATAATTTTCATTCGACACCGGATGTATTATGCTACGCATTACCTAAATATTCTTACGAGGATATTCAATATACTTGCCTTAAATTATATGAGGGTGATTATATAAAAGCTAATGTTGAACGAATTCCAAATTTTACTTTACCTGTAGTATTTGAAATCTTTGACATAACTTTTCAGGGTCACGAATTTCTAAATACAATTCGTGGCAAGGATGTTTGGGATAAACTAACATATTTAGGCAAATCTGTAGGTTCCTTGTCATTAGAGGTTATAAAGAATGTAGGATCTTCTATTGCTATCTCTTTAATATCCTCTCAAATTCATAAGTAGCATTAACAAGTAATTTTACAGTAAGTACAGCATTGCCGTTGCCATTACGTTGCAATGAATAGTCCAAAGTATTGATAAGCTCAATATCATCAATAAATATGTGGAAATTATTTGGACCATTATCCTCTATTCGCAATTTATGCATCTTTACACCTCCTTTGGTGTAATTAAATTTTAGTTTATTTTTTAGTTTATGTTGTTATTATAATCTGTCAATTGACAGAAGTCAATATATTTTCTGTCAAAAAACAGAATTTATTAATGTTCTACAAATATAAAGGATGATTTTTGTGTATAATTTACAAATCAATATAGATAGAATATCTGCTCTAGCTAAATCTAAAGGATTGTCTATAAATCAAATGCTTAAAAATGCTGAACTATCTACAACTATATTAGATAATATGAAACGAGGCAGACTTCCATCTGTTGACAAAATACAATCTATCGCAGAGTATTTTGACTGCTCCGTTGACTACCTGCTCGGCAGGACTGATAACCCTAATTCGCATAAATTATAGGAGGTTACTTATGAACATCATCAAAAAACTTGTTTTATTCTTAACATTAATTTTTACCATTACCATTATTTCAGGCTGTTCTGATGAAAAGCTAAAAACAGATAATGAAATAATAGCTAACATTAATTCTGCTTACGAATACTTAACCAAAGCTGAAGACGTTTATAATAGTTTTTGTGCTAATGAAATCAATCAAGAAAAAGCACAAAATTCATTAGAAGAATACGAAACTTTAATCAATGAGCTTGAAAATAATACAAAGAAGTTTGCTGACAATGATATAGAAGAGATTTCTAACTATGAAACATTTTCTGAACTTTCAAAGTATGTATTATCGGCATCTGGTGACATTGGTTATATTGACATAATGTGTCAAGACTATATAGACGTTGTTAAAGCTGACAGTGAACGTAATCGTAAATTTGCAGAAAAATCTAAAAAAAATTTTCTAAATAATATGAATTTATGTTCTGAAGATACAAATAACAATAGACAAGATTATTTAAAATCTTTAGGCTACACCGATACTGAAATAGAAAAAATTATGTCAGAAAATGATTTTAAAATAAATTAAAACCGTCTATATTAAATTAGTCAGAAATTTAAGTATTGCACCCCCTCGGTGTTAATATTTATTTTAATAATTTAGTTTACATTGTTATTATAATTTACTAAAGTAAAATTGTCAACCAATTATTTCACTTTAGTAAAACTTTAGGTATATTTAACAAATTATATTAGTTTACCAAAGTAAAATTTTAGGAGGTTTTTATGTTTTGGGATATATTTAATGAATTATGTATAAAGAACAATGAAAAACCAACTATTGCTGCAAAAGCAATGAATATATCATCAGCTACAGTAACAAAATGGAAAAATGGAGCTATTCCCGGAGGTTCAACCATTATAAAACTTGCAGATTACTTTGGTGTATCTACAGATTACCTCCTTACAGGGAAAGACAGTACATCTGAAAATAACGCCCTTTCAGATAATGAAAACAAATTATTGTACCTTTTTAAGGAATTAAATAATGAAGGCCAGCAGAAGTTGATTGATTACTGCGACGACCTTGTTACATCTAATAAGTATAGCTGTGATAATAAAGCCTTAAGACTTTATGATGATGAATACATCACCGAAGTTGTAGCTAGAGGCGACAGCAAGAAAAAGGTTAAAATAAAGAAATCTGACATTGAAAAAGATTTAGCTAATTATACTCCTCCTGATGAGTTATAATTTCCAGTAATTCCCTAATGAAATATTTACCACTCCTTTTTACAATAATATTGTAGAAAGGAGTGGTACAAATGTATCAAAATTATAAAAATGCCCGTGATAAGGCTTGGGAAACTTTAGTTGAATGCGGTATAAGTCAACTACCTGTTAATCTTGCTTATATTGCTAACTATTACAATATTTCAGTTATTAAATATAGCCAAAGCAATAATAAAACATTGACCGGTGATGGCTTTAGCACCATGACAAACGGGCAATTAATAATATATTACAATGATTTTGTTTATCCAATAACAAGGCAAAGATTTACAATAGTTCATGAATTGGGTCATTGTTTATTGGGACACGTAAAGGAGAATATAAAGACATTTAGATATAACAGTGAAACAGACAAATATAATGATGTTAAAGAAATACAGGCTAATGTATTTGCAAGGGATATATTAATGCCTGCTACTGTTTTACATAGCTTAAGTGTAAACTCTGCTGAAGATATTAGTAAAATATGTAATGTATCAAAACAATCAGCAGAAATACGATATAAAAGACTAGTAGAACTTAATAAAAGAGGTATGTATAATAAACACCCTCTTGAAAGATGTGTGCACAATCAATTTAAGGATTATATTGAAAAAGAGTGTAAGCTCCGCAATAGCTCACACTCTGGTAGAGAATAATAAAATCAACTGGTATCCTCCAAAAATATATTATCATTTATAACACATTTTGTCAAAACAGTTAATTCGACAAAATACAAAGGAGGAATTTTATGAATTTTTTAAATATCTTAGATATATTTAAAACAAAAGAATTTAAAACAACTATTGAACAACAACAGGAAAGAATTTCTGAACTTGAATCATTGCTTACTCCTGAATTATTAGATGTAATAAAAGCAAAAGAACTTTTAGAGCAAACTAAACAGGCAAAAATTGACCTTGAAAACGATATTGAATCAAGAAAATCCGCCCTAGCTAATGAAGAATCTGAACATTTAAATAAAATATCAAATTTAAACAATCAGATATCTTCTTTAGATAATATAATTAATGAAAAAAAATCGCAAATAATTATTTTAGATGATGAAATCCTTTTTCAAGAACTGGATTTATATCAACCCATGTATGAATTTGCAAACTCATCAGAATATAAAACAGAACTTGAATATATAAGACAGAAGCAAAAAAATATGATTAAAGATGATACTGCCGCCTCATATAACACTAATTGGACTGTAAATAATAGTGCATCCCAAGGCAAAAAAATGGTTAAGGATAATGTTAAGCAAATACTTAGATCATTTAATAACGAGTGCGAAACTCTAATTGATAAGGTGAAATATAATAATATTGATTCTATTGAAAAAAGAATTATTAAATCATATGAAGATTTGAATAAATTAAATAAAGCAATGAGTATTGAAATAAGTCCAGAATATCTAAAACTTAAACTTCAAGAACTTCACTTAGCACACGAATATGCTATTAAAAAACAAGATGAAAAGGAGGCTGAAAAGGAACGTAAGGCTGAAATGAGAGAAGCTGCTAAACTTGAACGTGAATTAGCAGAAGAACGTAAGAAGATTGAAAAAGAACAGAAGCACTATCAACAAGCGTTAAAAACAATATTAAATCAGCTTAATACCGCCTCTGAAGATGATAAGGCAGAATTAGAAGCAAAGAGAGCTGAACTCGAAGGACATTTGAGCGACATTGATAAAAATATAGAAAATCTTGATTATAGAGAGAATAACCAAAAAGCAGGTTATGTTTATGTTATATCTAATATCGGTGCATTTGGCAAAGATGTGTATAAAATTGGTATGACAAGACGACTTGACCCTATGGACAGAGTTGATGAACTCGGAGATGCTTCTGTTCCATTTAACTTTGATGTTCACGCTATGATATTTTCTGATGATGCCCCTGCTCTTGAAGCAGCATTACATAGAGCCTTTGAAAATAGGAAGTTAAATATGATAAATACAAGAAGAGAATTTTTTAATGTAACTCTTGATGAAATTGAGGAAGTTGTTAAGGCTAATTTTGATAAAACAGTTGATTTCATTAAAGAACCTCCTGCAGAACAATATAGAGAAAGTCAGCTTATTAGAAATAAATTGTAATAAGGTACTTATGGAGGTCTTAAAATGAAAAAAAATATTATTATCGGAGTTATAACTGTTTTAATTGTGATATTTGCATATATTGGCTATACATCATATTTAGAATATTCCAAAAACAAGTCTATTGAAGAACATTTTGGTAATGTTGAACTGTCTGAAGATGAAATAGAACAAATGGCTAAAGATGCTGTATTAGGTGATAAAGCTGATGTTTATGATAGTTATGAAAGTGAGTCCGACAAAACTTTATCGATGGCTAAAAACATAGTTGAAACAGAGAAATCTTTATATAAGTATATTGATGAAACTAGCGGTAAACTATCATCAAAAGAAATAGAAAGCTATCGAAAAAAGTTTACAGATTACATAGACGAAGCAAAATCTTTTCTTGAACAAGATGAACTTTCAACTATGCAAGGAAATGCTCTATTATTTAGTGGCTCTGAAAACTCTGTTAGAGATACATTATCTAAACATTATATTGAACAAAAAGAAACACTTGATAAATACTCTGCTCAATTAAGTAGTACTATTGATACTTTTTTAACCGACAAAACTATATCATCAGATGAACAAAATAATATAAAGCAACAAATTTCTTTAATTTCTGATACTATCGGTGCCCAAGATAAAATTGATATATACAGCGGAAACTATAACAATCTTGACTAAATTCCACATTACGCAAAAAGGTACAAAAACATATTTTTTGTTTAAATTGAACCTTAGTTTAACAAAATACTATTATATATTTAGGAGGTCCTTAAATGAAATTTGGAATGCGTAAGCCCAGTTTAAAGAAAAGCTTAAAAGCAAGAACTACAGGAAAAGCTAAAAGAGCTGTAAAAAAAGCCTTAATACCCGGCTATGGTAAAAAAGGCAGTGGCTGGCTTAAAAATCCTAAAAAAGCTGCTTATAACAAAGTATATCACAAGACATCTTTTAGTATTTGGGACTTGTTTAAATAAATTTAATATAAAATTTTAAAAAACTTCCATAAAATTATAACAATTTACAATAGGATATGATATAATATAAGTATTCTCTGCATAATAATGGGAATAATTTATATAAATATAATACTTTAATGATTTGTCAAATAAAATTGACAAGGGAGAATATATATGAGACTTCAAATTAAAAATTTCGCAAAAATTAAAGAAGCAGATATTACTCTAGATGGTATTACTGTAATAGCTGGTGAGAATAATACCGGTAAAAGTACAGTTGGTAAAATTCTAAATTCATATTTTAAAGCATTTAAAGAGTATCCAATTCAGATTAATAGCCAAAGAGATAGAAGAATATCCAACTTTATAATAAACTATGTTTACATTAATGACTCCGAGCTTAACTCTAACAACTCAATAGATGAACTAAAGCAAAGAGTATTTTTGTATTTATCAGATAAATCAGAAAAAAATTACCAGTCAATTATTAATGTTTGTCGTGATGATGTTTGCCATAATAGCGATTATTTTGATATAGAAGAAGCAAAAAAATTAATTTCCGATATAGTAAAAGTATCTGAAATTTCAGATATATCTATACTTAGCTCTATAGTGAACTCTAAATTTAGCAGTGCATTTAACAACCAGATTAATAATATAAATAACCAAGTTGAATCTGAACTGGTAATATCAATTAAAAAGTCTGTTTCTAGAATTGTATTTAAAAACAACTTATGCACTGAAATTAATTTACCTATTAGAATTGTTAATTCGTCATTTTTTATTGACAATCCAAATACATTAAATAATCTTACGAATAATAATATCCGAGCAAAGAGTCAGAATAATTTTGTTTTTCGTCTATTTAGAGATAATTTATTTTCCAGTTTTTCTGATGAAGGACAACCCGACTTTATTTCTAAAATAATTGCTAATGACAAATTAAACGAAATATATCATTTATTAGAAAATACTGGAATAGGGTCTATCGAAAAACAAGAAAATGGGCATTATATATATAATAGTAAAAATCTAAGCCAACCTTTGGAAATATTGAATTTATCAATGGGATTAAAGTCTTTTGTACTTTTAAAATCATTGCTGCAAGAAAATGCTATAAAAGAAAAAGATATTCTTATATTTGATGAGCCTGAAATACATCTTCATCCAGCGTGGCAGATTATATATGCACAGTTACTGGTGCTCCTACAGGTAACGTTTGATTTAACACTTGTTATTACATCACATAGTCCATATTTTATAGACGCAATAAACCTTTACGCTGCAAAGTATGATGCTTTAAAAAATTGTAATTTCTATTTGTCTGAAATGGAAGATAATCAAGTTACTTTCAAGAATGTAACAAATAATATTGATAAAATATATGAGAAATTGGCTGATCCATTTGATACACTTGATACCCTTAGATATGAACTTCAGGAAGAAGGTAAGTTATGTTAAAAGATTACTCTCAATTTGAGGACATATTATCTAATTTTAAAAAAGTTTCTAATGGTGGTGAAGGGAATCAATCAATGATTGATAGTGCATCTTCTGTTTATAATTTTGATAAAATGGCCAAGATATATGCTAAAAAATATAATATAAACATTCCTAGTACAAATGATGCTCTATATATAGATAATAACACTAATAAATTTTATTTTATTGAATTTAAAAGTGGTACAATTGATAAAGAAAATCTTTTATATAAGGCATATGACAGTGCAATTATATTACATGATTGTGCTATCTTTAATTCTTTTGACGAACTTCGCAAAAACACTGAATATATTTTAGTTTATGATCATTCTAAAATTTGTCCTGATAAGTTTGAATCAGAAAATAGAAATAAGCTATGTGATAGGGTCAGAAAACTATCAGATAATGACAAAGCCCTATTTAATGTTAAACATATAAAAAATATGTTATATTCAAATGTTTATACATTAACTATAAACGAATTCATATCTAGGTTTGGCACAACCTTTGATATAATTCATACATAAATAACAACTAAGAGCCTATCACTCATAGGCTCTTTATTATACAAAGGAGTTGAAACAATGCCCTACTGTATCTACCTAAGAAAATCAAGAGCAGACAGGGACAATCCTTTATGGACTGAGTCTGAAATTCTCGCTCGTCATGAACAAACATTGACGGAACTTGCCAATAATAGAGGCTACAAAATAGATAAAATATTTCGTGAGGTTGTTTCTGGCGAAACGCTTGCAGCACGTCCGCAAATGCAACAGCTTCTAACAGAGGTCGAAAGCGGTCTATGGGAAGGTGTTCTTGTTATGGAAGTCGAACGTCTTGCAAGGGGCAACAGTATTGACCAGGGAATAGTGTCGCAGGCTTTTAAATACAGCAATACACTGATTATTACACCTAACAAAACATATAATCCTGCAAATGAATTTGACGAGGAATTTTTTGAGTTTGGTTTGTTTATGTCAAGACGTGAATATAAAACAATTAACCGCCGTCTTAGCGCAGGCAGATTAGCAAGCTGTAAAGAAGGTAAATATGTTGGTTCTGTAGCTCCCTATGGCTATAAACGTGTAAAACTGGAGGGACAGAAAGGTTATACATTAGATCCTAATCCTGATGAAGCTGAAATTATAAAACTGATTTTCAAATGGTATACACAAGAAAACAGAATAGGGACACGCCTTATTTGCAAAAAACTAGATGAAATGGGAATTAAAACCCGTAAAGGCGGTAAATGGAGCTTGCCTACAGTCAGGGATATACTTAAAAATGATATATATATTGGCAAAATACACTGGAATAAAGCAAAGCAGATTAAAACAACGATAAATGGCAATATTATAATATCAAGGCCACGACAAACCGAATATGATGTTTTTCAAGGATTGCATCAACCTTTAATTGATATTGATACATTTAATAAAGCCCAGTATTATATGGCTAAGAACCCTGCTAATCCTGCAAGAGGTCATATTGCAAATCCATTAGCAGGATTAATCGAATGCAGTGTATGTGGACGCAAAATGATAAGACGTCCATCAAATATAGCTCCTGATTATTTAATATGCCCCACCCCTAATTGCAGTAATATAGGAACTCCCTTAGAAATAGTTGAAAATAAGGTTATAGATGGTATAGAAATATGGCTTAATGAATATGCAGTCAAATCATTGAATAGCCCTCCTGACCTGCAGATTGTATCAAATAAGCCTTTAATTGAACAGATAGACAAACAGATAGCTAAGCTAAATAATCAGCTTACAAACACTTATAACTTACTTGAAGAAGGTTTATATTCAAAGGATTTGTTCTTGCAAAGGCAAGGTATATTAACAGGTGAAATTAATAAATTACAGGAAGAGCGAGAAAATCTTTCTAACGAAGATAATAAGGCAAGGCAAAAAAAAGAACTAAAACAACAGCTTATCCCTGAAGCTCAAAGGCTATTGGATATATATTACAATTTGCCTGATGCAGAGCAAAAAAATATCTTGCTAAAAAGAATATTTCGTAAAATAATTTATACCAAAGAAAAAGGCGGTAGATGGGACAAATCCGCACTTGACGACTTTACACTTGAATTTATAAGTATATTAGATTAAAAGACCTGAAAATACAGGTCTTTTTTCATTGATATATGTATTGAGCCAATTCTTCCGTCGCAATATCATTTAATATTGCAGTTGCTTCAGGAGTAACCATGTCAAACTTTTGGCTGAAATATCTTAAAGATGCTCCAAGCTCACCATCAGGCCCTCCAAACTGGGTAATAATTAAACCTGCCAATCTTGGGTCTGTTTTAGATATTTTAACGGGAAATTCAAGCTTTTTCTCATAAATAAACATTTAATCATCCTCCCCTTTAATATCGAAGTTTGCATCTTTTTTCCAAGGCCATGGTTCATTGATCCATTTAAAAGTATTGCCATGATTATAAGAACGGAATGAGAAAAGAGGACCATAATTCTTTTCGTATTGACTTCTGAGCATATCTGCCTCTTTTATAATTGAATTATACTTTTCCAATGCCTCAGTATCATTGGGATGAGTATCTAAATATAACTGTAAATCAACAGCCATAAAATCCAAAGCAGTAAGATTTTTTAACATCTCTTTTTCTGTCATAATTACCTCCATTAATTCTTAAAAGGTTTATATAAGCCGGGGAATATTGTACCGTTTTTTAACCCCTCCATTGGCTCAAAATAACCGCATATTTTCTGCATAGGAACATATGCTCTTGCCAGACTGTTTGGTTTAATGGGAGTTTCATAAGGCACACATTCATTGGAATCCATATATCCAAACTCCTTTAAATCTATCATTTTAATCACCACCTATAAATTCTATACTTATATTATATGTATAAATATTTTAAGTGTGAAACGCCGTATTATTTAATATTCTAAAGCATATCATATAACAGCAAATAACCTCCGAAAAATCCGGAGGTTATTTTTATAAATAAAAACATATATAACTTTTAACAGACTGCATTACTTATTACAACAAAATTATTTATCCAAGAGCTATGCCATTCTTATAGGCAAAAATTTCCGCTCTTGCATTTTGCCTATCAATAAGTTTTAAGCTCTCTCTAAAATATTCTATACTTTCCTTATCCTTGCTTTCAAACATTTATAATATACTTCCCTCACCTCAGTTATACTATTTGAACAATATACAGGCTTATCAATACTTACCTCATATTCTTTTAAGCTTTCTCCCAAATCTATTCCAAGTCCTTTTGCCATTGCAGCAAGATAACAATTTATTCCGTTTAGTGCTAAAATATAATTTATACTTGACAACAATATTACAATTAAATCTTAATATAAATCATATATTAATTCAAATACCAATATAAACATATAAATATCTGTAAGCTGTTAAAATAATTAATTGTTTAATTATTTTAACAAAACAATTTACTTACAGCCCCGATACATTGATATTTTTAATAATCAAAGAAGGCGAACCGACAGCAGAGCTGTTAAACTTCAAATCACTGCCAACTGCATCAATATTTTTCAATATTTCATAAAAATTACCTGCAATAGTTATCTGATTAACCGGGGAAGTTATTCTCCCGCTTTCTGCTTTAAAGCCCTCAGCAGCAAAGGAAAAATCTCCGGAAACAGCATTTGCACCTGAATGTAAGCCTGCAACATCAGTTATAATAATACCTTCTCCCATTTTTTCAACCAATTTTTCAAAACTCATACTGCCTTTATTAATATAAAAATTTGTTGCAGAAGTACTTACAGCACTTTTAAATCCAAACTTAAAACCATTACCTGTTGATTTAACATTATCCTTATAAGCTGATTTAAGATTATAAAGATAGGTTTTCAATATGCCATCTTCTATAACATTTTTGCTATAAGTTGCTACACCTTCACTGTCAAAGGCTGTTGTTATATAACCGTTTTCAAGCAATGGGTTATCTGTTACAGTTATTTTATAATCAGCAATCTTTTCTCCGATTTTATCCTTTAGAAGTGAAAATCCCTTTTGTACGTTTTCAGCGTAAAAATTACTTATAAAGCAGCCTAAAATGTCAGCAAATACCTCATTTTTAATTATAATATTCCTTTTACCGCTTTCTACAGAGCTGCCGCCTAAAGCAAAAATAACTTTTTCAGCTGCTTTTTCAGCTATTTCATTCGGTTTAAATTCCTCTATATTATTTCCAAGCCAAAGTTCACCTTTCTCCTTAGTTTCAGTACCGCTGCTTGCCATAACCTCAATATGAGCCATAATATAATTACTCTTTTCACTTAAATTAAGACCCTTATTATTTGAAATATAAACCAAATTACTTCCCGTAACAACAACTGAACTGTTTACAGTTATCCTGCTGTCATACTCCATAGCCTTCTTTTCCATTTCAACAGCAGCATTTATTTTATCCTCAGCACTCATTTTTTGAATATCATCATTAAATGTATTTACCCTTGCATACTCACTGCTGCCCTCAAAAATAAATTCTTCATCATCACCTGACAATATTTCGGCATTTTCTATTGTATTTTCAATAACACCGTCAATATCCACATCATCAATTGTTTCGCTGAAATAATATCCCATTTTATTTTTATATATTCCTCTGAAACAAAAACCACCGCTTTGACTATTCTGGTATTTTTCAATTTTCCCCTTATAAACACTTACTTTAAAAGCAGAATTTTCATTATAATATATCTCACAGGCACTAAACCCCTTATTTTCAGCTCTTTCAAACAATGTATCTCTTAAAATATTAATATCCATTATGCTCTGCCTCCTACTGTAATATTCTGCACCCTTAGCATAGGCTGACCAACACAAACAGGCACAGCTCCGCTTGATGCCCCGCACATACCTTCTGCAAGAGCCAAATTGTCAGAAATCATATCTATGTTCAACAATACTTCAGAGCCTTTTCCTATAAGGGTTGCTCCCCTCACAGGCTCACATATTTTACCGTTTCTTATTATATAAGCCTCACTTACAGCAAAGTTAAAATCCCCGCTTGCCGGATTTACAGACCCGCCGCCCATATATTTTGCATATAAGCCATACTCAGTACTTGAAATAATATCTTCTTTTTTATCTTTTCCTGCTGCTATATAAGTATTTGTCATTCTTGACACAGGCACATATCTGTAACTTTCACGTCTTGACGAGCCGGTAGGCTCCATACCAATTAAGCTTCCGTTATGTCTGTCAACCATATAATTTTTTAATACACCATCTTTAATTAATATATTTTTTTGACCTCTTATACCCTCATCATCAATATTAATACTGCCCCAGCTTCCTGCAATAGTGCCATCGTCAATAGCAGTCAGCTTATCAGATGCAATCTTTTGTCCGATTTTATTGGTAAATACTGATGCACTTTTGCTGATTGCAGCAGCTTCCAATCCATGCCCGCAAGCCTCGTGGAATATAACACCGCCAAAACCATTATCCATTATGACAGGCATTTTACCGCTTGGACAATCATCTGCCTTCAGCATTGTTACAGCAGAACGTGCAGCCTCTCTTGAAATATCCTCAATATTTATTGTATTATAAAATTCAAAACCCTTTAATGCTCCCGGCCCAAAATAACCCGTCTGCTTTTCATTTCCTTCTGATGCAACTGCAGAAACAGCTATTCTTGTCCTGACTCTTTCATCTTCGGCCCACAGGCCTTCTGAATTAGCTATAATTACATTTTGAGTTGAATCCATATAGCTTAAATTAGTCTGAGTTATTAATTTATCATAATTATAAGCTGCCTCACTTCCAAGCCTCATCATACTTACAATATCCCTTTTATTTACACTTTCAGGCATAATTTCAGGAACATAAAGCCTATAAATATCCAAGTCACTAAACACAATATTTTTAATATTACTTTTTCCCTTTATTACCTTTGCCCCTTCTCCGGCAAGTTTAACTAAATTATCTTTATCAAGCTTATTTGTATATACATAAATAACCTTATCCTTATTTATAATTCTTATACCGCAGCCACAATCTATACCTGAATTGGCTCTCTCCACTTTTCCGTTTACAACTCCGATAGTATTTTTAACATTGCTTTCAACAAATAATTCAGCAAATTCCGCACCGGTACTTGTTGCACTCAAAAGCACTGCTTCAGCAGTATTTTTATTAATCAATCTAATCTCTCCCATCAATTATAAGTTATACTTATTTTAACACTAAATTCAATTCTTTACAATAATAAACCTTTCACTATTTAACATATATGGGTTTAATTTTTTATAAAATATCCGTAAAATCACTTGATTATTTGACTGATTTGTTATAATATATAATTAAGTAAGTTAATCTTACTAATATTTAAGGAGGTGCTTAACTATGGCATATACTATTAGTGATGATTGTATCAGCTGCGGCGCATGTGCAGCAGACTGTCCTGTTGGTGCTATCAGCGAAGGTGACGGCAAGTACGTTATTGATGCTGATTCTTGCATCGATTGTGGTGCTTGTGCAGGTAATTGTCCTGTAGGCGCTCCTCAGGCATAATTGATACATAATTGTATTGATTAGCAAAAAAGACCTGATTTTGAACTGACCCCCAAAAGTTAGACCTAAAAAATCTAACGATTGGAGGTCAGTTTT
>JAUNGN010000001.1 GCA_030524425.1 Clostridia bacterium
AGTTGAACCTTACTTTTTTATTTCTTTTGTTACCTATCTATTGTACCTCAACAATTACAAGCAAAACGGAAATTTTTTTAATCCTCGCCAATAATTCTGTCACTTTTCACAATAACTTATCAACTTTTTTGTATATTTTTTCTATTTACTTTTTAGTTTTTTTATTATATCTATACCCGCTATTGCACCGTCGCTGACAGCTTTTGCAACCTGTAAAAGTCCTCCGGTGCAGTCACCTACAGCATATAACAAAGGAATATTTGTTGCCATATTTTCATCTACGGCAATATAATTACCCTTTACAACAGCACCAAGCTTTTTTGCAAGATCAACTCCGCCTGCCACACCAATAGCAATAAAAATACCATTTACCTCCAGTTCATCCCCATCCTCAAATATAACCTTTTCAACTGTGTCATTACCCTCAACAGACCTTATTTTTCTGTCATCACAGTTAGCATAATCCGGAGATTCCTTGCCGTCAGTTAAAATAGTAACACTGCCGGCAACCTTTTCAAGAATATAAGCCTCATGCATGGCATAATCACCGTTTCCTATTACACAGACATTTTTACCTCTGTAAAAGAATGCATCACATACAGCACAATAGCTTACTCCTTTGCCCTCAAATTCCTTTATATTATTTATTTTAGGTACACTTCTGCCGGCACCGTTTGCAATAACTAAAGCATCAGCCTCATAATCATTATTCTTTGTACTTACTGCAAACTTACCGTTATATCCTACACCTATTACTTCTTCTTCAATAACATCAGCACCCAATCTTTTAACCGAATCAATACCCCTGCTGTAAAGCTCCTCACCGCTTATTCCATTTGGAAATCCATAATAATTTTCAATTTTTTCAGCTTTCATAAGGGCACTGCCGCCTTGTGTAAATATTACAGTGTCAATATTGCCTCTTAGCGTATAAAGTCCCGCTGAAACTCCTGCAGGACCGCCTCCTATTATAATTACATTTGACATTAAGCCTTATCTCCTTTATCTAAAGTCAGAAAAGCTGTATCCCAGCTTAATAATATAATCCACTATATTTGGAAGAGCAGCATCATCCGAATAGCTCCATACTCTTTTGCCGTCAACGGTTTCCACCTCAAGCTGTTTCTCATCTATTACGGGATGATAAAAAAGACTTAATGTGTAACCCTTATCAGCAGAGTCCTTAATCCTGTCAAATATGGAATAATCCCTTATGTAATGCACATAATCCGCAGGTGTTGGTATGTAAAATACATTTTTATCCGACCTTGTTGTATAAGTAAGGTAATTATAATGTTTGTCATCAGGATAAGACTGATAAATTGCATCAAAATAATGCTCAGCCATAAGCATCTGTTCATTTGTGGCACCATAATGAGGAAATTCAAAAAATTCCTCTTTATAACCAAGTCTGTGACAGGTTTCTTTAGCTGCCGCCATTCTTCTTGCCTGCTCATTAAGATTATAGGGTGTATTCTCACCCCACTCATAGCCTACTCCGCTTTCCTCATTACCATATTGATGAGTGTAGCCATGCAGTCCCAAATGTCCATTATGGTCTGTCATATAATCAATAACATACAAAAAATATGAATTGTATAAATTATAATCCTTTGATACATCGTTCCAATAACCTCCTGCAGGATAGGCATATACAGGAATCCATGCTATATAATATTCCTGATTTCTGTCATATAAATACTTTGAAGTATATTTAAGTTTTTCAAGCATATCAACGGTATAGTTTCCCTTATTACCGGGCTTTAAACCGTCTGCCGTAACATCCTCAAGTCTTATATATGCTTCTTTACAGTCTGATGCCGCCTCAGTATAAAGTTCTGCATTATTACCGCATTTTTCACTTATAATTTTAGCAGAATTATTATCTAAGTCAACTAAAATTTCATAATTAAAAGGGGTAATCAGTTCATAAAGTGAAATATATTCCACATTATTATAAGCAAATATTACTGGCCGGTTGCCTGTAACCCCGCCGTTTAAAAATTCGGTTTTCCCGTCAATCTCTATATTGTAACCCTTGGTTACGCTTATGAGTTTACCGCCCATAAATTTTACACCTTCAACCAAGGGTACGGACAGCCTGCCATTGCAAAAAAATGTTTCGGTACTCTCTCCGCAAGGATATTCTATCTTAACATCAGCAGGCTGAACATTATAGCTTATTTCAGGTTCCGTATATTCAATATAGCAGTTTTCTTCTGCCTGAACAACAGTTGTCATAATAATAAAAACAATTAACAGCACAATTATATTTCTCATATTATTTCCTTCTTCTGTATATAATCAATAGCAATTATACAATACATTTAAACTATATTCAAGAAAATTGTTGTTAATAATTTATTACATTTTAATATATCCATACTCCCGTTCCTGTTTCTATATTATTAAAAAACCACTCTGCATCTTCAACACTCATTCTGACACAGCCGCTTGACCTCTTTCTTCCCAAAACATCATCGGTAATCTTTTTATCCTTATCCATAGCTACAGAGTGAAATAAATAGCTTCCGTTAAACCTTACCCAGTACATAGCTCCGCTGCCTAATCTTTCTGAATAAAACCATTTCCCTCTGTCACTGATTTCAAATAACCCCCTGACTGTAGGGGAAGTATTGTGCCCTGTAGCACACACAATTCTTTTTTCTATGCTTCTTTTGCCATTTTCTCCTTTTAATATATAAACTCTCTGTCTGTCAATATCCACCCACACAAAATGACTTGTTTTGCTCTCTAAACTTGAATTTGCATAATCCAGTATAACTTTATCGGAAAGCTTGGATGTATTTGTGCTCATATCCGGAGGTATTGAAAGAGCAGTATTCTTTACCCAGCCCAGGCGGTTTTTATATCTTACATAATACCATTTTTCATTTCTGTCCTTTAATATTTCTACCTTTTCTCCAGATAATATTAAATTTACGGCATTTCCGTCCACATTATCATAAAGCACCGCTCCCTGAGGCACTGCTGCAAACACAGCGGAGGGTCTTATTACAGAGGGAATTGTATTTGCATCAACTATTTCCTTTTTTACAACAAACAGAACTGAAATTGCAACAACAAGACCAAAGCTTAATAAAATATATCTCTTCTTCAAAAAAATCACCTCTTAATAAAAATTATGACTAAATCAATTTTTTTTATACTAATATTAATATAAATCTTGAATTATTTTTTTTTTAGTGTAAAATGATAATAAGACATACTTTTAAAGAGGGAAATTTTATGATAAGAACCGACATATTAATAATAGGCTCAGGTATAGGTGCCCTAAGTGTAGCCTCAGAGCTTTGTAAATATAACAAAAAAATAACAATAATAACAAAGGGATTAAGAAAAGCCTGCAATTCTTCTTTGGCACAAGGCGGTATCTCCGTAGCTCTGTCAGACGAAGATGATTACCATTGGCATTATGAGGATACTATGGTAGCAGGATGCAATATTAATGATGCTGATGCAGTAATGAAGCTTGTTTCAACTGCTCCGCAAGTTATACTTGATTTCATTAATACAGGCATGATATTTGATAAAGACAGCACCGGAAACTTAGCCTTTGGCAGAGAGGGCGCCCACAGACTTAACAGAATAATACACGCAGGCGGTGACAGGACAGGCTTAAGGGTAGTTGAACAGCTTTTAAGAAACATTACCACTAACGTTAATATTGTTCAAAATGAAATGGCACTTGATTTGAGAGTAAATAACAGCAAATGCAGCGGTGCAATTACCCGTAGCTTTAAAACAGGAGAGATTTCCTATTATCAGGCTGATTATACAATACTTGCAACCGGGGGCATAGGCCAGCTTTATCCTTCAACATCAAATGACATAACAATTACGGGCGATGGTATGGCTATGGCCTACAGAGCAGGCTGCAAATTAAAAAATCTTGAATTTATACAGTTCCACCCTACAATGCTTACAATAAACGGCAAGGCTTACGGTCTTGTATCAGAGGCTGTAAGAGGCGCAGGCGGAATACTTGTAAGTGATAAAGGTGAAAAAATTATGGAAAAGATTCACCCGCAGAAAGATTTAGCTCCAAGGGATGTTGTGGCAAGAGAGGTTTATGCCCGCTACTTAAAGGGGGAGAAAATCTTTCTTGACATATCAGACATTGATAATTTCAGAGAAAAATTCCCTACAGTAACTGAAATATGCGAGGAGCATGGTGTAAATGTTGATGATAAAATGATACCTGTTGCTCCGGGTGCTCACTTCCATATGGGTGGTGTTGAAGCAACTCCGGAGGGAGTTACAAATATTGACGGTCTTTATGCAGTAGGTGAGGTTGCCTGTACAGGTGTACATGGTGCAAACAGACTTGCAAGCAATTCTCTCCTTGAAGGTCTTGTATTCGGCAAACTTTTAGCTGACCACATAGTAAAGACACCAAGAAAAGCAGAAGAATTTGAGGATAAAATACCTGAGTCTAAA
Organism: Clostridia bacterium; assembly: GCA_030524425.1. Classification (GTDB taxonomy): domain Bacteria; phylum Bacillota; class Clostridia; order Lachnospirales; family CAG-274; genus Gallispira. Next base: position 4,462 of record JAUNGN010000001.1, read on the forward strand.
TTGGACAGGCTTCCAGAAAAGCAGGAAATACAAAAGCAAATGATGGAATTTGTAGGTATTGTAAGGCATACAGGCAAAATACATACAATAATTGACTGGTTTGAAAAATTTGTGCCCGACAAAAACTTTGGCAAACTTGATATTATTAACACAGATAACGAAAAACTTGAAATTTATAATATGCTTACTGCAGGCTGGCTTATAGCCAAAGCTGCCGAAAGCAGAAAAGAGAGCATAGGTGCTCATTATATTGTTGAAGATTAATAACAACTGTCCTAACTTTAAATCATAAATAATAAAAATGCTGCCATATTACAGGCAGCATTTTTGCTTATTGAGTCATACTTAGTCCATTAAAATATTATTTAATTATAATTTACGTCTATAGAATATATATTAACATTATCCTTTTCTGAATATACATATAAGCTGTCTACTCTTCCTGTATACTCAACACTGCCGATACTAAGCTCTTCACCTGCAGGAATAGTGCCTAATACCGTGCCGTCTGCCTTAACAACCTTAAGACTTCTTGAAGCATCATTTGATGCGGCTGCAATACTAATTGTACAATCTCTTGTAACGTCAATCTTAACTGCTCTGTAATCAGTACTTCCCTTGCCTCTGAGAGAAAGGCAGTAATCATATGTTACGCCGTCCAATGTTCTTGCATTCTCCTTTACCTGAACAGGATGTGTAGTGTCAGCTAAAATAGTAACATCATCAAAAGCTGTATTTGATGTAATTGTTCCAAGACCGCTTAATGAAGCATCGCTGAAATTCCATGTTTTAGTTTCAGGAGTTGTTTTTATCATAACGCACTTTTTATAGATAAATGTAGGTGTGGTAAATCCTGTTTTGCCCTCATAGAAATATAATACAAGGTCAGAACTGCAGCCTGAAAATGCATTCTCATCCTCTGCAAGGTTATTAGGTGCATCACCTTCAAAATAAACCTTCAACAGATTTGTACATCCTCTAAAGGCTTTTTCGTGAATATTAGTCACACTTTCAGGTATGATTATTTCGCTGATTGCTGTGCGCGAAAATGCCATCCAGCTTATTACAGCTAAGTTTGAATTTTCTTCAATTGTAACCTCTTCAAGAGATAATGCATAATAAAATGCATATTCATCAATATAAGTTACAGTATTTGGTATAAATAACGTCTTAATATTAGTACAGCTTTCAAATGCGGAATAACCAATGTACTCAACACCATTTTCTATTGTTACGCTTCCAAGTCTTTCCCATTCCGTAAAGGCTTCCTCATCAATACCTGTTACCTCAGTGCCGTCAATAACGCTTGGAATAACCAAATCCTGCGGATTTTGAAGAACTCCGTTATCATCATATGCAGGCTCTAAATTGTCTATGTAGCCTGTAATTCTGCCTGTGCCCTTGTCTAAAATAAGACTGTAATCACTTGTTCTAGGGCTTATCATCTGACACTTATGACCAATCCATGTTGGACTGCTATAGCCTGTTTTGCCCTCATAATAGTAAAGCACTAAATAAGAACTGCAGTTACTAAAAGCATTTTCATCCTCTTCCAGATTCTGAGGTGCATCTCCCTCAAAATATACCTTTTCAAGATACTTACAGTTTCTAAATGCCTTTTCATGGATATTGGTTACGCTTGCAGGTATTGTTACTTCCTCAAAGCAACAGCCTGCAAATGCCATATAGTTAATTACGGCAAGCTGCGGATTTTCACCAAATACAAGCTTATCAAGAAACTTTGCATCATAAAAGGCATACTCATCAATATAAGTTAAGCTGTCAGGTATATATACGGTTTCAAGATTACCGCACTCCTGAAAAGCTGATACGCCGATATATTCAATACCGTCTTCTATTGTTACACTTCCGAGTCTTTCCCAGCCCATTAATGCTTCTTCATCAATGCCTGTTATCTCAATACCGTTAATAACACTCGGAATAACCAAATCTAACGGATTCTGAAGGAAATTACCTGAATACACAGGCTCAATGTTATCTGTATAGCCTGTAATTCTTCCCGTATTTTCATCTACAATAAGCCTGTAATCACTTGTGCTTATCATCTCACATCTGAAATAACCTAACCAATAAGGTGAAGTGAAACCGGTCTTTCCCTCATAGTAATATATAGTCAGAATTTCCTCAAGATAACCTGCAAAAGCTGAACTGTCAATATTTTCAGGCGCATCACCTTCAAAAATGCACTCACTCAAACCCTCATTACTTTTAAAAGCACATCTGCCAATTGTTTTAACACTTGCAGGTATTCTTATAGATGCTAAATCGCAATAAGCAAAAGCCAATTCACCAATTGTTTCAAGCTGTGAGTTTTCGGCAAAATTTACATGGCTTACCATTCCTTCTGAATAAAAAGCCTTATATTTTATTTCAGTTATAGTAGAAGGTATATCTATTGAGTATAAATCACAGAACTTAAAGGCTTCATCCTCTATTGTACGGACACCCTCTTCAATAACAACCGATCTGTAATAGCCTTCGTTCATAAACGCACGCTGACCTATACCCAAAACAGGTATACCGTTTATTTCTGATGGTATAACAATGTCAATATTTTTATTGCCGTCGTCATGATAGCCTGTAATCATCTGTGTATCTTCATTAAAATAAAGATATCCATAAATAATATCATCCTTATGTGCTGTATCTTCCTCGTCTTCTTCGTCATCTGCTGTTTCAACAGCATCATTTTCTGCAGCAGTTTCATCCTCTGCAACAGTTGTTTCATCCTCAGCAGCTTCGTCTTCTGTAACGGCTGCTTCTGCTTCAACAGCTTCATTTTCCGCAGCCAATTCCACATCTGCAGCAAATACAGGCAAATTAGCACTTCCAATTGCCAGCATTGCAGTCAATGCAGAAGCCGCTGCTCTTTTGTTAATTTTCATAATAATCATTCCTCCCTGTTTTTAATAAATATAAATTTTCTCTGATATCTAACCTCTGATATATCAATACACGGTAAAACAACAGCAAATCTTTAATATTTATACCGCAGTACCCCCGTTAACACTTAGTATCAAAAGTTGGATACAATTTATTTTAACATTTATTGGAATTCGTTTCAATAATCCTTCCCATACAAATAACGACAAAAGTATCACTCATTCAGCATAGATATAATCCGCAAAAAAATTCTGTAATAAATAAAAGCCGTACAAGAAAGCAGACCTGTCTGCAGTCCTATCCGGCTTTTTAATCAGGGCAAACACCCATAATTTAAAAAATTATTTTATTATAAATAAACTTTATTATAAGCTAATTATACATTAAATTCATATAACCTTTATCCATATTGAATTTGCTATGCTTTTTTATCATACCCAGAGGAATCTTTTCACCCCTTACGGTAATTTCCACCTCATCACACTTAAGATATCTGCAGACCGAATTTAAAAGAACTTCCTTATCTCTCTCATCAGAATACATTAATTCTTCAACCTTATCAGACACAACAGCATAAGCATTATTATAAATAAAAATTTTACCTCCTAATGCCTTATACATATTAATCTGTGTTTTCCAGTAAGCCTCTGTTCTTATAATTTCTCCGTCATAAAGGGACATAAGCCCGGGGATATGGCAGTATTGAACCTCTTTTATATTGTCAATATCTTTACCTGCCTTATAAATTTCTCTGATTACATAAAAAGCCCTTTCATATCCAAGTCTGCCGTAATAATCAAACAACGGCTTATTTGCAGGTATAAGTATGGAAGCTGAAACACCCTTTTCAATATCAATTTCAAATGACTTCTTCAAAAGCTCACTCATTAAACCCTGTTTTCTGTATTTAGGATTAGTGGCTGCCCCATAAATATAGGTGGCTTTTCCTGCACCCTTTATTTCATAAGGCATCATCTGTGCCATAGACAAAAGCTCATTATCTCTAACCATAATAAGTGTATTTTTACAGTCAAATACATTTTTAAAAAAATACCTGTTAAAATCAGGCTCTTCGGGAAAAGCAATATCCCAAAGCTCAATTATGGAATCAATATCCTTTTTTTCCGCAAACCTTATCATTTTAATCTTCCCATATAATTAAGAGTAGTAAATTCAGGATAATAAGACTCCTTAGCTTTTCTTAATCCCTCAATTCCCAAATCCTCTTCTCTGTCTACATATTTAACATCACTGCAGCTGTTAATAACAAACTGCTGATTTATTACCTGATAAGCTCCGTTAATATTATAATCAGCCTTTTCAATATGGACAATCATAGTATCCTCAAAAGATTTTGAGCCGAGAGTAACCGCCACAATTTTACCGTCAACCCTGAGTATACCTCCCTCAATACCAAGCTCCCTGTAATTCTTAAGGGCTGTTGACGCTGCACAAAGCTCACCTAAAAAATCATTATCCTCTTCACACCAGTCAAGCTGATAACTGAAAAACTCTCTTATATTGTCATCATTAAGAGATTCATAGCTCCAGCGTCCCTCATATTCCTTATAAAAACGGTTAACATGATTTTTCTTTTTGTGAAGCTTTTTACCTGAAAGTGAAGCAAGTTTTTCTGCTAAATAAACATAATCTGCATTATCTCTGTTTTCCTCAAACTCAAACATATTGGGATAATACTTTTCAACCTTTTCCCTGAGTTCAGGATATACTGACATAAAAAGCCACGGTCTGCCAACTTTCCCGGTATATTCAAAAAGCCTTTCCATAGCCTTTTTAAAATCACCTTCACCATCAGGCACAAAATAATAATCTGTTTTTCCGTCTTCTCCGTCACTTTTAATATACAAAAAGTCATCAGCTACGGCAAACTGTGTATTGTAATGCTTTCCCCATATAAAAAGATCCGTAAAGCAGTATTCGCATAAAAAATGATTTTCCTTTTTAAAGTGCTTATCTATAATTTCCTTATCCTTAATTTCTATTGGTTTAAACTCCAACATTTGTATACCTTCATTTCCTCTATGGATTTTGCGTTGAAACCCAATTTATTATTTACAACTTACTATTATACAACATTTTTTTCAGCTCGTCAATTTCATTAACAACCTGATCAATGCCTGCAAGCCAAAATTCCTTACTGTAAAGGTCAATTCCCATAATTTCCGCCACTTTATACAACGGCATTGTACTTGATGCAGACAGAAATTTATCGTAAAGAGGCAAAAAATCATCTCCCATTTTATTATAAATACCATATAATCCTTTTGAAAGCAAAGCACCAAAGGCATAAGGAAAATTATAGTAGTTAAAGTCAGCATCATAATAATGAGGCTTGCAAACCCACATATACTTATGAAGATAATTGTCGTCAAGTCCTTTGCCATATGCCCTTTTCTGTGCCTCAAGCATCAGAGCACTTAGTTCATCACTTGAAAGTGTGCCATCCTTTCTCTTATTAAAAACAGAGTCCTCAAAAAGAAATCTCGAATAAATATCAACTATACACTGAGTAATACCCATAATATCACTTTCAAGTATATTTATTTTTTCATTATTCTCACCATACTTTAATGCTTCATTTACAACAATGCTTTCGCAGAATGTAGATGCCGTTTCAGCAATAGGCATAGGATAAAAGCTGTTTAATCCGGATAAATGAAAAAGTCTTGTATTATGAAAAGCATGACCAAGCTCATGGGCAATTGTAATAACATCATCAAAGGCTCCGCCAAAATTTGCAAGTATTCTGCTTTCACCCATAGAATGTATTGTTTCGCAATAGGCACCGCCGGCTTTACCCTTTTTAGGCATAAGGTCGAGCCAGCGTTTTTCAAAAGCTGATTTGGCAAAGTCTCCCAAATCCTTACTGAAGCCGTAAAAGCATTTTAAAACAAAATCCCTTGCTTCTTCAGCTGTATAGCTTTTGTCGCTTTCGGCAACAGGGGCAAATAAATCATAAAAAGGCAATGACCCTTTATGCCCCAATGCATTGGCTTTAATTAAAAAATATTCCTGTAAGCTTTCAAGTTTTTCCTCAACAGCCGATAACATTGTTCCAAGAATTTTATCATCAATTCTTGACTCTTCAAGGGTCATATCAAGGGGAGATTTATATTTGCGCATTTCAGAAATTGCAATAACTTCACCCTTAATACCGTTCATACAAAAAGCACAAGGCCGCTCAATTTTCTCATAGGCCTTAAGCTCGGCTTCATAAGCTTTTTTTCTGACCTTCGCAGACTTATTATAAGCCAGGTTTCTTGCTTGTGACAATGGTATTTCTTCATTATTAAAACTTACGGTTAGGTTGGAGGAAAGCTGATTCCACTGCTTTTCCCACAAAAGAGAACCCGTATTTTTCATTTTGGATATGACAGCTTCTTCATTAGCTGAGAGAGTGTGCAGGCTTCTCTTTTTTATCTCACTTAAATAAAAGCTGTGAGCCCTTAAAATATCACTTCTGTTTATAATATCCTCCAAGTTTTCAATATCCTTAACAAAATCAACAACGGCTGTATCATGACAGGAAGTTTCAGCCTCTGCACTTTCAAGCATATCAAGAGCCTTTGCAAGATTTTCATTTGTCGTATCGGTACTCTGGGCCAGATTTACATACATCTTAAGCCTGTCATAAGACATAATTTCATTTTTCAGCTCAATATATTTTTCAAGTTTATCTCCTGCTTTACTCTTATCTTTAAAATTAATAACGCACCAGTCATTAAGTTCCTTTATAAGCTCCTTATACCTTTTAAAATCCTCAGTAAATTTTTCCGAATTTACAGAAGTATATATATTATCCAAATTCCAGTCCGTATTCATATTTTTCCTCCAATTTTTTAATATGTTATAAAAGATTTTACCACTTTTCTGTTATTTATACTAGCATTATTTATAAAAATCGTTTATAATAAAATTAAAGTATTAATTTAATATAAATTAATTTTATTAAAGAGAAGGGATGTGCATATATGCTCACAACAGTTAATATGATGGAAATGCAGTTAATTATTACAGCTTCACACGGTGACCCCCATACTGTACTGGGAATGCATGAAACAGTTATTGAGGACAAGCCTTGTCTTGTAGTAAGGGCATTTATACCCCAGGCTAAATCAATTACTGTAATTGATGATAAAAAGCCAGATAAAACATTTGAAATGGAAAAGATACACATGGACGGTTTCTTTGAGTGTGTAATAAAAACAAGAAAGAAATGGTTTAAGTATCAGCTTCAAATAGAAGACTACCAAGGCAATTGCTGGATAACCTATGACCCTTACTCCTTTGCACCGGGTATAGGGGAACAGGATATATACCTTTTCAATCAGGGTACACACTATCAGATTTATGAAAAGCTCGGCGCTAATCCTGTTTCTATAGATGGTGTTGATGGTGTGCTTTTCGGCGTATGGGCACCTAATGCAAAGAGAGTCAGTGTAATAGGTGAATTTAACAGCTGGGACGGAAGAAGAAATGCTATGAGACTTTTAGCCGGCTCAGGCATATGGGAAATATTTATTCCAGGTTTACAGGATTGTGATAAATATAAATTTGAAATTAAGACTGCTAACGGAGATTTAATTCAAAAATCCGATCCTTATGCCAAGTTTGCTGAATTAAGACCCAGCACAACCTCCCTTGTTTATAATATTAATAATCACAAGTGGAAAGACAGCAAGTGGTATAAACATCTCGACAAATCAGACAAATATAATGTACCCATGAATATTTATGAAGTTCATTTAGGTTCATGGAAAAGAGTTGACAGCGAAGAAAACCGTTTCTTAAGCTACTTGGAGCTGTCTGATGAACTTATACCTTATGTTAAGGAAATGGGTTATACTCATATTGAAATTTTACCTATTGAAGAACACCCATTTGACGGAAGCTGGGGATATCAGGTAACAGGATATTATGCTCCGACAAGCCGTTACGGCAATCCGGAGGAATTTATGACTTTTGTTGACAAGTGTCATCAGGCAGGTATAGGTGTTATACTTGACTGGGTACCTGCACATTTTCCAAAGGATGCTCACGGTCTTGCCAGATTTGACGGTACAGCTCTTTATGAGCATCAGGATCCTAAACAGGGTGAACATCCCGAATGGGGTACTCTCATATTTAATTACGGCAGAAACGAGGTAAAAAATTTCCTTATTGCCAATGCTTTATACTGGATTGAAAAATTCCATATTGACGGCTTAAGAGTTGATGCTGTAGCGTCAATGCTCTACCTTGACTACTGCAAAGATGAGGGGCAGTGGGTGCCTAACAAATACGGCGGCAGAGAAAATCTTGATGCAGTTGAATTTATGAAGCATATGAACTCCGTAATTACGGGAAAGCATCCTAATGTTCATATGATAGCCGAAGAATCCACATCATGGCCCGGTGTTACAACTCCTGCACAGGATGACGGATTAGGCTTTACATTAAAATGGAATATGGGCTGGATGAACGATTTCCTTGAATATGTAGAGCTTGACCCTATTTATAAAAAATATCATCATTATAATATGACATTTGCCTCTACCTATGCCTACAGTGAAAAATTCGTACTTGTATTAAGTCACGATGAAGTGGTACATGGCAAGAAGTCAATGCTTGATAAAATGCCGGGGGATCTTTGGCAGAAATTTGCAAATCTCAGAGCTGCATACGGCTTTGCTATGGCTCACCCGGGAAAAAAACTTTTGTTTATGGGCGGTGAGTTTGGTCAGTTTATTGAATGGAATGAAAAGAGACCTCTTGACTGGTTCCTGCTTGAATATGACCACCATCAGCAGATGCTTGACTTTGTAAAGGAATTAAATCACCTTTATCTTGATAACAATGCTTTATGGGAAAAGGACTATGACGGATTCGGCTTTGAATGGATTGATGCCGATGACAGAGACAGAAGCATCTACTCCTTTATAAGACGAGGAGAAACTAAAGAAGATACCTTAGTTATTATATGTAATTTTACCCCTAATGCAGATGAAGAATTCCGTGTAGCAGTTCCTTTTGAGGGTACATGGAAGGAAATATTAAATAGTGATGATACACGCTTTGGAGGCAGCGGTGTAGTAAACACCGTACCTGCTAAGTCAGAAAAGATTGAATGTAACCACAGAGAGGATAGTATTGGTTTAAGACTTGCTCCCCTTTCTGTAACTATATTTAAGTGTATTGACTAATTATATAAATAAAATTTTTGAGGGTGCTGCCAATTGGCAGCACCCTTATTCAAAACATTTCACAACGGCACAAATCTACTTAAGATACATCTCTGCAAACTCCTTTTGCTCCACAATTTCCTCCAGTTTATTTTTAACCCCTGAAGGCACAAAATTTTTGGATGTCTTAAAAAATGTTTCCATAGTGGATACAAAGCGGTGGGGGTATTCAAGCACTACCCTGAGTACCTCATACTCATAATCAGAAATACTTGTGAATCTTGAATACTTGTTAAGCACATCATCAAGACTCATAAAACTCATATTATGCTTACTGCTGTAATAACAGTTTTTTCTCATATATCGTCTTATAAAAAATGATATATCCTCAATATAATTAAGATATTTCATATTATCCCAGTCTATAATATAAGTTCTTCCTTTTTTATATATAATATTGCCTTCCTTAAGTCCGCAATGACAGTAAGTGGAAACCTTTCCATAATTAAGCTCATCCAGCCTTGCCGTAAGTTCAAGGCATTTTTCAATTAAATCTCTGAAGGAATTTATTGTTTCCTTATTCCAATATTTATTTCCCTTTTGTATTAAAAGCTTCTTTATTCTTTCAAGACTTCTTGCCTTGCTGTGATACATGGAAATTGTAGCATTGCTGTCACTGGCTACAGACAGCATTTCCTCTCCCATAAGCCTTAAACCCTTATGCAGTCTGCCTATATCGTTAAGAGCAATGCTTACCTGCGTATCATTCATAAAATCCAATTCATTAGAACCAAAAAATCTGGTTGCCACATAAACCCTGTCATCATCCTCATAATAAGGATTTCCCTGTGCCGTTACACAATAGGTATCTATATTATGAATACCATAATCAAAAAGACATTCCTTAACCTTATGTATTTCATTTATTTTGCCCGGTTTTGGTCTGGCAACAGACAAGGAATATGCTCCGTTTCCGCAATTAAGCACATAATAATATCTGCATTTATAAACATTAATGGGCATAATATTAAATTTTTTTGCTATTTCTATTATATTATCATACACAAAAACACCTCCTTGCGGGAAAAGCAAATATATCCGCTTTTCTCACACATACTTTATTGTATGATTAGAAGGTGTCCGGTATGATTGTTATTTAATCAGTGCCTTTATTTTTTCAAGAGTTTCGTCAATATCAATATTGCTTACATCAAGAATAATGTCCGCACATTTGTTATAAGCCGGCTCTCTTTCCTCCAAAAGCCTTGCTATTTTTTCCTCCTTGCCGCTTCCTGCAAGCAAGGGTCTTGTATTATCAAACCTAAGGTTATATGCAATTTGCTTTGGAGTAGATTTCAAATATAGAATAATACCGCCTTTTTTTAGATTAGCCACATTTTCATCATTTTTAATTACCCCTCCGCCTGTTGCAATTATTTTGCTTTTAGGATCAGCAAATCTCTTGCAAAGCTCTTTTTCAAGACTTCTGAAATAAGCTTCACCCTTTTTTTTAAAAATATCATTTATGGACATACCTTCCTTATTAACAATAAAATCATCCATATCAATAAATTCTCTCTTTAAATCCATAGAAAGCTTTTTTCCTACACTTGTTTTACCGCTTCCCATAAATCCAATGAGGACAATATTCTTTTCCATTTAACAATTCTCCCTGAAATACTTACTTAATTTCTCACACAGCTCCTCCTGAAGCTCTTTGCTGTACTTTTCATCAAACCATATTTCCTCTGCGGCTACAGCCTGATAAATAAGCATGCTAAAGCCATTAAGAGTTTCAACACCCTGCTCTCCTGCATCCTTTAAAAGCTGTGTTTCCCATGGAGTGTAAATTGCATCAAAAACAAACTCAACACCCTTAGCCTTGTAAAAACTCTTATCCTCAATGGGACTTAATCCTGCCTTATCACCAAAACCAACAGTAGTTGCATTAATTATAAGCTCACAGGAATCAACGGAATTTAAATCCTTCATAGAAACGGTCTCAATTTCACAGTCATAAAATGCCGAAATATTTTTAGCCAGTCTTTTTGCTTTATCCTCAGTTCTGTTGGCAATTATCAGCTTTTTACAGCCTTCATCACAGGCCGTTACGGCACAGGCATTAGCCGCACCGCCGGCACCAATCAAAAGCACGGTTTTATCCTTAATTTCATAGCCTTTATTTTTAATTGCATAGCCTGCTCCAATAACATCAGTATTGTATCCAACATAGCCATCCTCTGTATATTTCAATGTATTTACCGCACCAATAACCCTTGCTTTCTTATCAATGTCACAAAGAAGGTCCATAACAGCTACTTTATGAGGAACAGTAACATTAATACCCTTTATACCCAAACAATAGGCGCCCTTAATTGCTCCCTGAACGCAATCACTCTGCACCTCCATGGCAGTGTATATAAAATCTCTGCCTGTAACCAGGGCCATGGTATTATGTATAACAGGACTAAAGCTATGTTTAACGGGACAGCCTATAACTGTGAATACAGAAGTAGTACCTTTTACTCTGCTGAATATATCTTTCATTTCTTTCCCTCACTTTTTAAATACATTTTAACAATAATTTTTTCAAAAGGTCTTTTAGGAGCAGTAATAAACTCATCCTTGGGGCTGACCTGCTTAACAAGAACGGAATACGCCCCGGCTTTATTTCCACACCACACATCAGTGAAAATCTGATCTCCCACAATCATTGAGCTTTCAGCTAAAGAACCCATTTTATCCATAATTTCAAAAAAACCCTTTGTACCAGGCTTTTTTGCCCTGAAAACATAAGGGATATTAACAGGAGTACAAAAGGTTTTGCTCCTTTCTTCCCTGCTGTTTGAAAGAACTCCAAGCTTAATACCGCCTTCTCTTAGCTCATTAAAATATTTAATCAGTCTTTCATCAGGCACCTTTATCCAATAAGGTACCAAAGTATTATCTATATCAAAAATAATTGTGTCAATTCCCAAGGTTCTCAGCTTGTCCACGGTTATATCAAATACAGAGGAAAGATATTCCTTGGGATAAAGAAATTTGAACACTTTACTCACCTCAATAATAGAGTACAACAATTTTTAGTTTTTGTAAATAGCCAATTAATAAGCATAGTCCATTTTTAAGAAAGCATTTCCGAAAATATCATATTTGAAATGTCAAATCCTCCTGTTACAAGAGATAATCTGTCCTCATCAATAACAAAATAATCCTTATATTTAGCAATAACATCTTTATATCTGTAAAGCATATCCTCATTAAATTCCCTATTAAATTGTGACAAGGAAACTCCTTTATTCATTCTAAGTCCCAAAAACATAAATTCAGCCATTTCATCCTCTTTTGTAAGTACTTCTTTTTCAGTGACGGTTATGCCATTTATATAATCCTTAATGCTTTCCGTATTTTTGTATCTTACATTATCAATAAAGCTTGCCGCACCCAAGCCAAAGCCCTTATAAGCTCCTCTTTGCCAGTAAACCATATTATGAACAGACTCAAATCCCCCATTTGCAAAATTGGATATTTCATACTGCCTATAGCCTTTTTCCTCAAGTAATTTAATTGCGGAATGATACATTTTCCGGTCAGTTTCCTCATCAGGCAGATTCAGCTCCATATCATAAAACGGAGTTCCCTCCTCTACAATAAGGCTGTATGCTGAAATATGCTGCGGCTTTAAAGCTGTTACATTTTCAAGGGTTTCAATCCACATTTCATAACTTTGATTCGGAAGAGAAAACATAAGATCAATATTTATATTATCAAAATATTTCCGAGTAAGCTCATAACTTTCCAAAAAACTCTCTCTTGTATGTATTCTTCCCAACGTTTTAAGCATACTGTCCTGCCATGCCTGCAGTCCCATGCTTATTCTGTTTATACCGCTTTTCCTGTATTCCTTTACTTTTTCCAATGTAAGGGTGCCGGGGTTTGCTTCTATTGTGATTTCCGCATTTTTTTCTATATTAAACTTTCCCGTTAATTCCATAATTTCAGCTATTATACTGCTGTCTATAACAGAAGGCGTTCCTCCTCCAATAAAAATGCTTTTGATTGACTCATTTTCACAATCAAAAGCATTTATTTCGTTAAGCAATGCCCTTTTATAAGCATTGATATATTCAGTATTCGGAAAGCTTAGAAAATCACAATATTTACACTTACTTCTGCAAAATGGTATGTGTATATATAATGATATCATATTTACTCCTCATCTAATTTAAGAACACTCATAAAAGCTGCCTGAGGCACTTCTACGCTGCCAATCTGGCGCATTCTCTTTTTACCTTCTTTCTGTTTTTCAAGAAGCTTTTTCTTTCTGGTAATGTCACCGCCGTAACACTTGGCAAGAACGTCCTTTCTTACGGCAGAAATTGTTTCTCTTGCTATAATCTTATTGCCGATTGCGGCCTGAATAGGTATTTCAAACTGATGCCTAGGTATTTCCTGTTTAAGTTTTTCTGCCATTTTTCTGCCCTTTTCAGCCGCAGAGTCTTCATGAACAATGAAGCTTAAAGCATCTACAACTTCTCTGTTTACAAGCATATCAAGCTTAACAAGCCTGCTTTCCTGATATCCTATAAGCTCATAGTCAAAGGATGCATAGCCTCTTGAACGGGACTTTAATACATCAAAAAAGTCATATATTATTTCATTAAGAGGTAATTTATAAGTAAGCACAGCTCTTGTCTTTTCAAGATATTCCATGCCTTCATACTCCCCTCGTCTTTGCTGACAAAGCTCCATAATAGTACCAATGTATTCACTTGGTAATATAATTTCCGCCCTTACAATAGGCTCTTCCATTTTTATAATTGTTGTTATGTCAGGCAAATCTGACGGATTTGATAAATTTATAACAGAACCGTCTGTTAAATATACCTTATAAATAACAGAAGGTGCAGTGGTAACAAGATCAAGATTATACTCCCTTTCAAGTCTTTCCTGCACAATTTCAAGATGCAAAAGTCCTAAAAATCCGCAGCGGAAACCAAAACCTAAAGCTATAGATGTTTCAGCTTCAAAATTAAGAGCAGCATCATTAAGCTGCAGCTTTTCAAGGGCATCTCTCAAGTCACCGTATTTTGCTCCGTCAGCAGGGAAAATACCACAGTAAACCATTGAATTTACCTTTTTATATCCCGGAAGAGGTTCGGAAACAGGATTTTTTGCATCTGTAACAGTATCTCCTATACGTGTGTCACGCACATTTTTTATACTTGCCGTAAGATAACCAACATCACCTGCCTTCAACTCATCTACAGGAATATACTGTCCCGGACCGAAAGCACCAACCTCAACAACGTCAAACTCCTTATTTGTTGCCATAAAACGAACTTTTGTGCCTTTTTTGATTTTTCCGTCAAATACACGCATAAATACAATGACACCCTTATAGCTGTCATAAAAACTGTCAAATATAAGTGCTTTTAAAGGAGCGTCTTCATCTCCTGACGGGGCAGGAAGGTCATTTATTATTTTATCAAACACTTCGCCAATATTAATATTTGCCTTAGCTGAAATAAGAGGTGCTTCACTTGAATCAAGTCCTATAATATCCTCAATTTCTTCCTTAACCCTGTCAGGATCTGCACTTGGCAAATCAATCTTATTAATAACAGGAAGAATTTCAAGATTGTTATCAAGAGCAAGATACACATTTGCCAAAGTCTGTGCCTCTACACCCTGAGCCGCATCTACTACAAGCACTGCTCCGTCACAGGCAGCAAGACTTCTTGAAACCTCATAGTTAAAGTCAACATGACCCGGAGTATCAATAAGATTTAAGGTATATTCCTCTCCGTCTGCGGTCTTGTAAATAAGACGCACTGCCTGTGCCTTTATTGTAATTCCTCTTTCTCTTTCAAGGTCCATATTGTCTAAGACCTGCTCCTGCATTTCTCTTTCAGTAAGCAGACCTGACTGCTGAATAAGCCTGTCCGCAAGAGTAGACTTGCCATGGTCAATATGGGCAATTATGCTAAAATTTCTTATTTTAGATTGTCTGTCTAAGCTCATATTTTCCTCCTTACAAAATTTTCTTCATACACATTATTTTTAGTATAACATATTTTATAAAAATTTAAAAGAAAAATTTAATTCAAAAAAATCATAAATAAATATCTTTTAAATTTATATATCAATGCTTGCTATACTTTCCCTGCCAGCTTCCTCTCCTTACAAATTCCTTGGCAACAGAGTTAAGCACCCTTCTCTTATTAAGGCTCCACCATGGCTCAAAAAGCTCTGCCTTATCGGCATCACCCGTAATCCTGTGAATGACAATATTTTGAGGTATTTTTTCAATAATATTAACTACGGTATTCACATAATCCTCAAGAGAAAAAATTTTAAAGGGTTTTTCCATATAAAAATCATAAAGAGCAGTGCCTTTTATAATGTGAAGAAGCTGCAGCTTAATTCCCTTAGTCCCGCAGTCTATGGCATAGTTTACACTATTGAGCATATCCTCACAGCATTCATGGGGAAGTCCCAGTATAATGTGAGTTACAGTATCTATACCATATTCATTAAGCATTCTCAAAGCCTTATCATAAACATTATTGTCATAACAGCGATTAATAAAACCGGCACTTTTTTCACTGCTTGTCTGTAAACCAAGCTCAACACATACATAAACCTTTTTTGAAATTTCTTTTAAAAGCTCCATGATTTCTTCATTTATGCAGTCCGGTCTTGTAGCTACGGAAAGTGCCGCAACCCCCTCACACTCTATAGCCTCATAATAAAGCTTTCTCAATTTTTCAACAGGTGCATATGTATTGGTATATGCTTGAAAATACATCATATATCTGCCATTAGGCCATTTAGAAGACATTTTTTCCTTCATCTGTTTATACTGCTCACTTATTGTAAGGCTCCTGCTGCCTGCAAAATCTCCTGAGCCTTTACCGCTGCAAAATATACATCCATTATAAGACAATGTACCGTCTCTGTTGGGGCAGGTAAATCCTCCGTCTATGGCCAGCTTAATAATCTTTTCACCAAATATTTCCCTGTAAAAATCATTTGCCGAATAAAAGGGGTGTTTAGGATTTAACATATACGCACTCCCCCTTATCTATTGAATATATTATACACTCTGTCACTTTCATACCTGTATTTTTTTCAAGAGCCTCCTTATAAAGCTCAAGCTGAATCTTATATTTAGAAGCAAGCTCACAGACATTTTCCTTTATTTTATCAGTCTTATAGTCCACAAGCACAAGCCCATCCTTTTCCTTAAAGTACAAATCTATTATGCCATGAACAACAAGCTCTGCATCTGTATTTTCATATTCCCTCAGCCTTGAAGCCTTTATTGTCATTACAAAGGGTGCCTCTTTGAATATTCTTTCAGAATTTCTGATTCGCTTAAACAAATCAGAAGAAACAAAGCCGGCTATTTTATCTTTACTTAAAGCCTTACTCTCTTCATAAGTTATTATGCCTCTGTTAACCAAATCCTCAAGTATGACATCCGGATAAGTGCTTATTTCCATATTTTTGAAGTCTATTTGTTCCATAACAGTATGATAAAGAGTACCAAGCTGTGCCGATGTAATTTTTTCTTCTTTCTTCATAAATTCAGGCTTACCCGTTATTTTAGTCTTGTGATAATGATTCTTAATATCCTCATCTCCAATATTCATTTTTCTTTTTATTTCGGTTATCGAAATTTTAGACGGAAGCAAAGTTTCATCAATATCCGGATACACATAATTGAGTCTTTCATCAATAATATCACTGTAGCAGCCCTTTATTTCTCCCTCCTCAATATTATTGATTTTGCTGAGAACATTAACAGCCGATTCACCCTTAAGCATATCAAGATTATCTATATCCTCACAGTTTATAAATCGGAAATCTATTTCATTTCTGTCATATAAGTAATCCCTCTGCAAAGCTGCAATTATCCAGAACAGCTGATTATTTGCCCTGCTTCTGTAAGAATAGGGCAAAAGTATATTGCCGTCTTCTTCAAACTCTGCTATACTCTTGGCATTTTCATTCATACAGCCTGTAACTATAAGCTTTTCCTTAGCTCTTGTCATTGCAACATACAAAAGTCTTAAAAGTTCAGACCTTTCCTCTGTTTTCCAGTAATCGGCAATAATGTTGTAAACAGGAGTTTTGTACTTTATTCGGTTCACTTCATCTATGTACCTGAGTCCTATTCCAAGTTCTCTGTCAAAAATATAGTTTTGTGATATTTCATCATTGCCAATAGAGCTTTGAAGCTGTGAAACAAAGACAACAGGAAATTCAAGCCCCTTGCTTTTGTGTATTGTCATAATTCTTACTACATCGTCATTTTCAGACAGTACGGAAGCAACACCTACCATATCCCTGTCATCTATATCATCGCTTAAATCCGTATCAATATAATTAATAAAACTGTGTAAATCCATTGAATTAACTGCCTCAAACTCCATAGCCTTTTCTTTAAAAAGTCTTAAATTCGCCTGCCTGAAGCTGCCATTATCCTGTATTCCGGCATAATTAAAATAACCGCTCCTGTCATATATTTCAGAAATCAAATCCGCAAGAGTATTATTAACAGCAAAATCCCTGTAATATTCAATATCATATATAAACTTTCTGAGAACTGAAGCAATATTATCATCCTTTTCCGCCCACTCCTTAACAGCATCAAATATATAATCATAACTGTTATTAATCCTTATCCTTGTAATTGAATCAAAAGAAAGAGCATACATGGGAGAATGCAATACATTTACAATATCAATATCCTGCAAAGGATTATCAATAAGCCTTAAAAGAGAAATAATATTCTTAACCTCAGTAACCTTAAACAAAGGATTTGATCTTTCAAAAACACAGCTTATACCTATTGAATTAAGCTCTTCAAAGAAAAGTCCTGCATTTGTTCTTGCCTTTACAAGAATAACTATATCTCTTTTCTTAACAGGTCTGTACCTTTCCTCTTCCTTGTCATACACATAAAGAGGATTGGTATAAAGCATATCATATATTCTCTTTGCAACAACCTTAGCTTCTTCTTCCTTTGCATTATTTGCATTTACAATTAAAAATTCAGCACTTTCTGATATATTCATATTTTCATCAGGTACGGGAAAATCAGCCTTAGGGTTTAATGCAACCTCATCGGTATAATCCACATTTCCGAGTCTGCTGTCCATTATCTGCTTAAACACTAAGTTGCAGGCATCTAACACAACTTTTCTGGAACGATAATTCTCTGACAAAAGTATAAGCTCTTCATTTTCATCCTCACCGGAATATCGGTCATACTTATTTTTAAAAAGCTTGGGTGTCGTTTGTCTGAATTTATAAATAGCCTGCTTAACGTCACCTACCATAAATATGTTATTTTCGCCCGTTTCACATTTGGAAACGGCAGTAAGTATTTCTTCCTGCAGATAATTACTGTCCTGATATTCATCAATTATAATTTCGTTAAATTTTTTCTGATACTCCTTAGCAGTTTCTGTTGTACTGCCGCCACTGTTTCTCAAAATATTCAGACAACAATGAGAAATATCATTAAATTCCGCAAACTGCTTTTCTATTTTAAGCTGACCGTACCTTTTAATAAAAGCCTTGACTGCCTTTATTAATGAGGCCGCAAGAGATTTTGTATCCTCAAAAACAATATTTATTTTCTCCATTGGAACAGCGGTTTTAGCCTTAACTGTTCCGAGAGAATCCTTAACCGACCTAAGACAAGACTTAATATCATCAATATTTTGAACCACAAATTCATCTAATGCTTCCGTTTCCTTTTTGTACATTTGTATTCTATAGCTTAAATCCACATCTGCCATTGAATCAAAATCACCTGTCTCATAAGCTCTTTTCATCATTTCAAATGATTCCAAAGCACTTATCATACAGCCGGGCATTTTTTGTGTTTTACAATATTTAAAATAATCCTTTGCCTTATTAATATTTCTCTCGGCAGCTTTTAATTCAGTTCCAATACTGTCCTTATATATTCTGCCCCATTTACTGACATAAAAATTTTCAGCATCCTCATAATTTCTTTGGCATTCATCAAGCCATGCTTCGGGATAAGGCAGCTTGTCCGCAAATTCATAAAGCTTATATATCATTCTTATTATATCATCGTCACCGTATTTACTTGAATACATATTGTAAAATACTTTAAACTCATCATCATCCTCTTCCAGGAGATTTTCCAGCACTTCGCCCACTGCCTGCTTTTTTAATGCTGTTGTTTCAATTTTATCAGGATTTTTATATCCTAAGTCCAGTTCTGTTTTATGAAAATTCTGCCTTATTACACTTGAGCAAAAGGCATCTATGGTAGATATATTAGCCTTGTTTATAAGTATAAGCTGTTTTTCAAGATGAAGCTTAAGCTCTTCGTCAACAATGACAGCCGAAGCAGTTTCCTTTAACTTTTCCTCAATGCTTTTAACTATTCTCCCTTTCATTTCCCCGGCAGCATCTCTTGTAAAGGTAACAATAAGAAAGGAATCCACATTCCATCTGTCCTCAATAATTCTTGACAATACCCTTTGAGTAAGGACAAAGGTTTTGCCTGAGCCTGCAGCAGCACTTACCAGTATATTTTTATTTCTTGTATTTATTGCTCTTTTTTGACCTTCGCTAAGTATTAATGCCATATTTTACCTGCCTTTTTAATATCATAATTACAGTTTTCCGCTATATAATTATAACAAATGAAAACACAATTTTTACACATCTTAATCAAATTGTAAAATTTTTTAATATTAATGTCAACATATTATTATTGAAAAAAAATTTTTGTCTGTTATAATAAGAAGATAGGAGAAATTATACAAGGAGAAATTAATATGAGAAGAATGAAAACAGAATTAAAAAGAAAAATAGCAGGCATTGTAGCATTACTGCTGGTGGCTGCATTATTGTTAAGTTCAATATCAATATTTTTCGTTAATTGATAAAAACCGGAGGTATAATAATGCGTTCTAAAATTAAAGGGCCAAAACATGGTTCAGATACAAATAACAATCAAATACAAATAAATACAAAAGCAATTGCAAACGGTATAAAAAGTACAGGTAAAAAAATAGATAACAGCCTTAACAGTATTAAAATTTCTGCTGAAAATCCGGGAGAGCAATTATCAGGTAAAACACCAAAATTTAACAAGGGCTATGCTTTTTTTGGAATCGGTATCGCCTTTTTACTTGCTGCTTCAATATTTAGCGTAAGCTTTGCCGTCAACAGTAAAATGAATACCGCTGTTGATACTGCCTTTGAAGCTCTTGATTCTAACCTTATATATAACGGTATATTTATAGAAGAAGTAAATATAAGCGGTTTGACAAAGGAGCAGGCAATAAGAAGAGCTTCCAAAGATTATGCCGGAAGAAGACTTGCAAGAAGCTTTACTATTGCTTTCGGAGACTACTCAAAGGATGTAACTTACGAAGATTTAGGCGGCAGGTATAATATTGAAGCCACGGTTAATGAAGCCTACAAAATGGGCAGAAGCGGCAGCAAGGCCTCAAGAATAGCATTTGCAGACAATCTTGAAAACAAAAGAGAATACCTTGTTTCATCCCTTTCAATTGATAAAAGCAAAATGAAAAGCAAACTTAGGGAAATTGCAGATGAAATTAAGAACTCAGGTATAAGCAACAGTGAAGCTGATGTATATGCAATAATGGATCATCTGGAGAAAAGTATGCTTATTGGTGAGGAAGATATAATTTACAATATACCTGTCAAGTCATAACAAGGGAGTGATAGTATGCCTAATGCCGGAAGAAAGCATAATTACAAAAGGCGAAGAAAAAACAAACGAAATCACTTCAACAGAATACTCAGCAAAACCATATTAGCCTTTATTATAGCAATCACAGCAGGCTGTATTCTGCGCCGGCCTGTGATGAGCAGATATTATCAATGGAAAATTGACCAGCCTAAGCCGTCTCAGGAAAATGTAATCCTTTCAGGTATATCAATTGACGGCAAAGATGTTTCGGGAATGAGCTATGAAGAGGCGATTACCCATATAAACTCTCAGGTTGATACCAATACGGAAGGTAATATAATAACTATAAAAAGCAGTGACGGAAAACATACATATAACTATACCTTTCAGGACTTTGAGCTTAAATTTGACATAGAAAATGCCGTAAATCAGGCAATAAACTTTGGAAAGGACAGTACCTCCCCAGACTGGTGGCGCCAATTTAAGGCACTTGAGGCAGGACGGGTAGACTTTGCAATAATGAGCTATAACAAGGCACAGGTACGTTCCTTTGTTAATGCTATTTCAGACAAAATAACCGTTCAGGCAAAAAATGCAGGCTTAAAGCGTGAAAACGGACAGTTTGTTGTAACGCCTGCCCAAACAGGCTATGCCATAGATAAGGAAGCAATATTATTACAGGTATATGACCTTATTGATAAAAGAGAATTTGGCAAAGAAGTTAATTTTGACATAAAGGTAACAGAGCCTACACACAAGGATGCCGATGTAAGCGGTATTACAGGCATCATAGGTACTTATTCAAGTCCATATACAGGAGGAGATGACAACAGAATACAAAACCTCAGAAACGGCTGTGCCAAAATTAATGAGGTTGTTGTTTACCCCGGAGAAGAGTTTTCAACAAATGACCATTTCAATCCCTGTACAGAAGCTAACGGATGGGCAAGTGCAGGCACAATTGTCAACGGTAAAATTGAAGACAGTATAGGCGGAGGTATGTGTCAGGTATCAAGTGCTCTTTATATGGCGCTTCTTAATGCAGAGGTTAAAATAACCGAGCGTTATAACCACTCAATGAAGGTTGGATATGCAGATTACGGATTTGATGCAACCCTTGCAGGAGACTACAAGGACTTAAAGTTCCTTAATGATACGGGCTGTGCTATTTTCATTGAATCTTATCTTGCAAACTCCAATGTAGTTGTCAACATATACGGCAAGGAAATACACAGTCAGGGCAGAACCTTAAAGTTCTATAATAAATTTATAAAGGAAACAGAGCCCGATGAGCCTATAACGAAAGAGGATGATACCTTACCTGCAGGCACCACAAAAATTGATATGACAGCTAAAAAGGGCTATGTGTACGAATTATATAAAGAGGTTTATGAAAACGGTGTACTTAAAGATACTGTTAAAATAAATACAAGTACTTATCTGCCAAGACGACAGGTAACTCTTGTAGGCACAAAACCTGTTGAAGAAACAACATAGAAAGTTAAACCATTTGCAGGAGGTATTTAAATGGAGTTTAAGAATCCTATGCTGGTAGTAACGGATATTGATGAAACCGTTGAGTTTTATAAAAGAGTTTTGGGCCTTCAGGTAGTCATGGACTTTGGCGCAAACAAGACCTTAACAGGCGGTTTAGCATTGCAGACTTTGGAAACATATAAGAATTTTATTGGTACAAATGATATTTATTTCGGCGGCAATAATTTTGAAATTTATTTTGAAGAAGATGATTTTGATAAATTTGCAGATAACCTCAGAAGGTGTAATGTTCAATATGTTCACCCGGTCAAGGAACATTCGTGGGGACAGAGGGTGGTTCGCTTCTATGACCCGGACAGGTATATTATCGAAGTGGGCGAAAACATGAAAGCGGTTTGCAAAAGGTTTATAGACAGTGGAATGACACCGGAACAAGCAGCAGAGCGCATGGACGTACCTATGGAATACATAAATGAATGTATGCAGCAGAGAATAAACAGATGAGGTTATGGAGGTATCAGCGAATATGAAAAGATATATTGCCTTTCTGCGCGGTGTCAATATAAACGGCAGAAACAAGGTTCCAATGGCTGAACTAAAAAAAGAGGTTGAAAGATTGGGGCATAAAGAAGTTAGGACATATCTAAACAGCGGCAATGTGATTTTTTCGAGCGATGAAAATGACAGAAAAAGTGTTTCAAGACAGATTGTGACGATGATAAAAAATCAATTTAGTTTGGATATTCCTGTTTTTGTTATAGCAAAAGAAGAACTTGAAGGCATCTTACGCAATGCTCCTGATTGGTGGGGCAATAAAGATAAGGAAATTTATGATAATCTGATTTTTATTATGTCGCCAACTACCTTTACTGACGTATTCAATGAGATTGGAGAACCGAAAGAAGAATTAGAAAAGATAATGGACTACAAAGAAGCGATATTTTGGTCTTTCAGCCGAAAAAACTATCAAAAGACAAATTGGTGGTCAAAAACAGCGAGTGCAAGTATCAGTAACCAATTAACAATTAGAACGGCAAATACTGTCAGAAAAGTAGTTGGAATGTAGTTGCTGAAACCGAACAGAGCAAAAATCAGAATTTACGGGACTTATATTATGAAAGGATTTGAACGAAAAAATCAATTATTTTCTCTTTGTGGATTAAATTGCGGGTTGTGTCCTATGCTGTTGGGAAATTACTGCGGCGGCTGCGGCAATGGTAATCAATCATGCAGGATAGCGAAATGCAGTCTGGAGCATGGAAAGGTTGAATATTGCTATGAGTGCAAACAATATCCATGCGAAAAATATCAACATATTGATGAATATGACTCCTTTATTACGCACAGGCGCCGAAAGGCAGATTTAGAAAGAGCGCAAAGCATAGGCATTGAGCAATATAATCTTGAACAGCAGGAAAAAATACAAATTCTTTCTTACTTACTTTCTAACTATAATGACGGGCGCAGGAAAAATTTCTTTTGTGCTGCAGTCAATTTATTAGAACTTTCGGAGATACAAGAAGCAATAAAGCAAATACAATCCAATGATAAATTGTTCTCACTGCCATTTAAGGCACAATGTTTGTATGCTGCAGAGGTGTTTCAAGAGATTGCCGACAGAAGCAATATAAAATTGAAACTTATCAAGAAAAAGTAATATATATCCTGTTTGCCGGGAGAATAGCAAATTCAGCCGAGCCTGTCAGCGACGGCACATTTCATGTGCCGGATAAGACCGGCGGACACCTCAGGCAGAAGATAGGGATTGTCCGGAGCTTTATAGGAGAACGGGAACAGGGCGAGGACAAACTGACGGTTGAAAGGCAGAAAAAATCAGAACGGCACAGCTTTTGACTATTCCGCCCTGCAAGAGTAAAAGTACTTCTTTATAGGCAATAGCCTCTTTCTATACAAAAATGCCGAAGTCAAAAACAAACATAAAGTCTGTTAATAGCTTCGGCATTCAAATGCATCAGGCTAATCATATTCAACAGGGTTAGGCTCATTTAAGCTTTTTCTTGTCATTCACAGTATTTCATTCTTCTGAATAATTCCGATATCCCAATTATAATACAGCATATCTGCGGTATTGAAAATATCAATATTTCCCTCTCATACCCATATCTGTACATAAAAAATTCAGATATAAATATACAAAGCGAAAACAGAAGCACAAACAAACTAAAAGTATAATTTTTTCTATTTTTTATTCCCCATACAACAGCTATAAATATAAATACAGAAAATAAAACTTCAAAAATCTGTGTAGGAAAAATATTAACCTCTCTGCCGTAAACATTATATGGATTTGTGCCATAAGGAAAAACAATACTGAAAGGTCCTTTATATGGTTTGCCAAAGCAGCAGCCAAGAGTATAGCATCCAATTCTGCTGAATATATGCTGAATAAGAAAGAAGAGTGATGAAACAGACTTTACTCCTTCACAAGGCTTTTGTTTGTAAACCGGCCTGTAAACTACAGGAAATATAAAATAAAATACCAATACCATTCCCATAAAATGGCTGCCGGATTTAATAAACTCCTCAAGAGAGTATGCTTCAGAAATACCTCTTAAAACACGAGAAAAAGGAGCTGAAATAAACAATGACAGAACATAGACAATATAAAGCCTTTTATCATGAGCCTCTGTTTTATACAAGGTAAAAAACATTATCCCAAGTCCTGCTATCGTTCCAAATATTAAAAATATATCATATAAAAATATGTTTTGTCCAAAAATATAAACTGACGGACACATAACAAACCCTCCTTTTTCACGAAATGACGGAAGTTTTACCCTCCGTCATTTATTTAAGTCAGGATATTACTGCTTCGTTTCCCGCTCATAGCCGAGGGTGTAATAATGCCCTTGGCAGTTAAATCCTGTCTTTAGATGATGAAGATGCAGATGATGTGTTTCTTACATGTGCATCTCTAAGTGAGCCTCCTGTTACCTTTTCAAGAGTATCAAGATCGAGTTCTTGTTCCTCATTTTTAACTGCATTTAAATTTTTATTTTCTTCCATATCTATATCCTCCTTTATTTTCTTTGAGGACGGATAATATGTATCCGCCCTTTTAATATAAATATTATTCATCAAGAACAACAATGTTGTAAATCATCTGTGCTGCCTCATTTCTCTTAGCAAAATCAAGAGGCTTAATAAGGTTATTGCTTCCTGTTACAATACCGCCGGATGAAAGATTTGTAATACTCTTTACTGCATAAGGTGTTATATCATCCTTGTCACTGTAAGTAAGCTCATAATCATCTGCATTTTCAAGTCTTCCCAAACTAAGAAGCGTTCTTTCCGTAAATGCAAACATTTCTTCTCTTGAAATGTTATTATCAGGCTTAAATTCATTGTTTTCATAGCCTGCCGCAATACCCAGAGCTTTTGCTTTAAGAATATACGCACCGTAATACTTATTGATATCAATATCATCAAACCGTTCAGTATTTTCGGTTTCAGCATCAATATTCATATCACCTTCAAGCATTCTCATAAGCATTGTAACAAATTCAGCCCTTGTTACATTCTTTTCAGGATTAAAGAGATTATTTCCTACGCCTGCAACAATGCCTGCATCTGCAAGATACATAACTGCCTTTTCTGCCCATGTACCCTTTACATCATCAAATACTGATTTAACTTTGTTATCATCACCTATATAATCTGACGTAGTTTTTTCCGTAACATTTTCAGAAGCAGAGGCCGCTGTTTCAGTTGTTGCTTCTGTAGCTTCAGTCCTTTTACCCCTTCCTGCTCCGCCGCCTGACGAATGTCTTTGAGCTGATGTGGTTGATTCCGTTGTTTCTTCAATAGTTTCGGTTACAGCCTCATTAGTAACATTTACAGCAATAGTCTTTATAATAATGCCGTCTCCTGTAATTTCAGTGTAAATATCATCTGTAGTGTATGAGCCGTCAGAAAGAATATGTATAGTTCTGTCACTTGGCATTATCATTGCAGTAAGTGCAGCTGTACCTTCTGAAATACCTGAAACAAGACCTGATGAATTAACATCAGCAACAGCAGGATTGTCGCTTATCCACTTAACCTTGAGAGATGAATATTCATCTGTTACACTATCGTAAACAAGACCATAATCACCTTTTACAACATTAATATTATCAGCCCCGTCATTTATAACAGGTGATAAGGAATCTATAAGCTCCTTTTCTTCCTTGGTAATATATCTCATTACACTTGTTGAGGCATTACCGCCTTCACTTGTAAGCAATACAAATTCAGCACTTTCCTGAGAAGCATACTCTTCATCATCAGGAGTTATTGAAACAAAAGCGTCATCATCAATTTCACAGTATAATGTAATCTCTTCTGATGCTCCCATAACAAGATTGTCAATAACAGTTTTGCCAACAGTATTGCCTGTTGCATCAGATATAGCCTTGACTGTCACATTTTCAGCATCAGCCGTACCATTATTTGTAATAATACTGCTAAGCTTCACTATATTTCTGTCAATAAGTTCAGAAGATATTGAATCTATTTTAAGTTCAGCAGCAGCCTTAACATCGGTATCAGCAGTATCTATAAGCTTGCTGTCCTTATAAAGCTTAACTTCAATATTACCCTCAGGAACAACAGATGAAATGCTTATGTCACCGCCTGAATACAATTTGTCAAGATTAACTGTATCTGCAAGTTCATTATTGCTGTAGAATTCAATCTTCAGATTTTCAGTATCCTCAATGCCCTCATTGCTTACTGTAACTGATACATTTGCAGCTGCATTACCGTAAATTTCATCAACAGTTATTTCAGACATTGCAATTCTCTCAAAATCACTAAAGCTTAGAGCTACAAGACTTCTTGAAGAAATATCCTCAACTGTACCATATTCCTTATCCGCAGCAGACATACCCTTAACAGCAAGTGCTGAAATACCGCCATTATTTACAAACGGTGTAACAGTTGAATAGTTGGCGCCCTGTCCCTCTGTAACCTTCATAGGTGCAGACCAAGTGCCAAAATCATCTTCACTTTCGCATCTGAAAGCTGACATATAAATCTGTGTTTCCACAAATCTGTTTTCAGGGTCATTTGCCTCTTCTGAAGCAGGGTCAATACCCTCCTTATATGTAAGTCCTACCTGTGTCCATAATGC
Organism: Clostridia bacterium; assembly: GCA_030524425.1. GTDB lineage: Bacteria > Bacillota > Clostridia > Lachnospirales > CAG-274 > Gallispira. Next base: position 31,898 of record JAUNGN010000001.1, read on the forward strand.
ATATACATTCTGATTTTCATCAGCCACAAGCTCAAATTCACCAATCTCTGTGTCCTCTCCTGCATCTGCAATTAAATATTCAGGTATATATTCACCCTCTGTCTTATTTATAATATATACATTATTACCTCCCACATTCTGTTCAAGAAGACAATACTTGTATACATTTGAGAAATCAAGAGCCTTAATATTACCATCAGAAAGCCATGCAATATATGTTTTGTCATCAAACCTGCCAAGCTTTACGCTGTCATCGCACACGCTGTTGCTTGTTATCTGAATAGGATAGAAGAAAGTATTTGTGTCAAAATCATAAACCTGAACATAAATCTCTCTGTCATAAACCGTTTCCTGACTCTGGTCTAGGTCAACAGTATAAGCAAATATTGAAAGATTATTGTATGAAACAGCATCACTGTCCACTACAAGAGGGTCTGTATGCTCATATGAAGCTGTTATTTCAGGCATTTCCTTCCAGAAGCCATAGTCATCATACAAATCAGTATCATTGATGAGTACATTTGTGCCTAACTTAACAAAGCTCTGACCATACCATTCCTTCTCATATACATCAAAATTACTTTCTGTTACGGTTTCACCGCTGCTTGTTACAGCCATTCCCGTTTCTATAATTTCCCTTTTATCCTCTTCCGAATATGTGTTAATCCAGCTGTTTGTTTCTGCATCATAAAACATATAAGCCGTAACCGAATAAGGATCTACAATATCTCCTATAACACCGTCATCTGATGAAGCCTCATATTCAGTCTTAGTATAATAAAGCATTACATAGTCATTACGTCCCATAAATTTGCCTGATACAAATTTAGGCTGAGTATCTGCACAATAGTCTGCAGCTGTTGTATATGTTACGTCAACAGGCTCACCGAATGATGTGCCGTCAAATACTGCCGATTTAATATTCATTTTGTTAAGTGCCTCAATGGCATTGTCACTTGCTGTAACCTTTTCTCCCGCACTTGACCATGCTGCAATAACAAGACCATTATCAAGTACAAATAAATCAGGCGCATCATCCAATGTACCGTCATTATCAATAGCTGCAGGCTGTGACCACCTGCCGTTTTCATATACGGAATACTTAACTGTTGCATAGTTGTACTCATCCTTTGAAATATCATCATCAATGAATACAAGCATATATCTGCCATCGTTAAGCTTTTTAATAACACTCTTAGGATAAGGGTTTGCACCAGCAAGGAGAGTAGTTTCATTTACTCCGTTATTATTTGCAGCCATACGCAGCCTGCCTGAGCCGGAATTCCATGAACCTCTGTTATTTATATAGCTTAAATCCATGGTTTCCATACTGTCAACGGACTGCTCAAGAATACTTTCCTCACTGTCAAGGGCAAACATACTTACTGTCTTTTCAGCAAGCTTCCACTCCTTTTTGAAGAACAGTACCTTAATTCCCAGGTATGCAGAAAACTTAACATTGCCGTTGCTGTCACCCAATGTGTCAAAATTCATATCAAATTTAGCAGTACCGCTTACCGTTACATTAAGCAAGCATGAAAGCTCAACTCCTGCCTTAAGTGTAATTGACGGAACAAGCTGAAGCGAACCATAAAATGTAAATGCCTTTGTAGGATCTGTTGCGTCACCCTTCTTAAGCATAGTCATATCACCAAAGTCAATACCGCCGTTGCCGTCAAAGAAGCTTTCATCTGCCTGAGATCCCTTGCTTATTATTATTGCGCCGTTTACCTCACCGCTTATTTCAAAACCTATAACAATGTTTATTGCTATAGGAGTCGGTATTTTGGCTTCCATTCCAAAACCGCCAGCACCCTTTACCGTAAAGAGAATATCCTTTAAGTAATACTCACCTATATGCTCAGGATCATCGGTTTTCTGCATTATAACATCAAGACCAATAGCAATACTTAAGGAAGCCTGTTTGGTTATTTCAGTCTTTTTCTTATTGCCATTATCAGATGTATCCGTTGCATCCTTTACCGCCTCTTTTACTGTCTGTTCCTTTTCGTTGCCGTCGCTGTCTGTAGTTTTTATTGTGGCATCCTCATTGCCCTCAGCCTTTTCCTTAACGGCATCCTTAAGCTTTTCCGTATTTGTTTCCTTATCGGCTTTTTTATCCTTGTCGCCTACTTCTCCTTCTTTACTCCAATCCTTATTAAAGCCAAATGATAAAGTTTTGTACTCTACTTCCATACCGTTTTCAACGGCAGTTGAAGCAGTAAAGTACTTATCAGTCTTTCCCGAAAGCCCCAGTCCCAAAGAAGTATCAACAGAACCCAAAAGATCAAATACAGGCTTAATTGGAGTATCAAAACTTGCAAGAATAGTAAATGTACCTGTATATCTTGCAAATGTGATACCCGTATTATGCTCAATATATCCCTTACCGTTTTGGTCATAGAACTGAACCGTCATATATGAACCCGGAGAAATTCCTTTTGCCGCAGGATTAAATTCATAAGAAAAGCTTCCGCCCTTCTCAGGGTCTGTAACATCATCACTGCAAATAAGCTTTCCTGTTTTATCATAGGCTCTGAATATAGCCTTATTTGCATAAACCGCCTCACTGGAGGACTTTGTTTTAATATTAATTTTTATATTGGAATCAAAGTTTTCAACCTCATTAATTCCTATGGATGAATAATCACCGCTTTCATTTGCCTTGTAAATCTCAGCTTCTGTTACTGATATTGTATCATATTCATCAATCTTTATTGTTTTGTATATATTTACATCCTGTGTAAAGCTGTATGTGTTACCGTCAAAGGTAACATTAACCATTGCCTTGTCAGCATCAATAAAATCCGCACTGCTTATTTGATAAGCACCTTTACTGTCTGTAACTGCTGAAACATCATTTACTGCAACAGTGGCATTTTGCACCGGCACTGTATATGTTTTTTCTGAAAATACAGCCTTTTTCTGAAGCTGTACCTTACCGTTTACAACACCCTCATCTCCATCCGTCTTTTTATAAAAGCCATAATATATAACAGGAGTCGGCGCAAGCTTTGCAACATAGCTGTATACCGAACCGACAACAGCAGATCTGTCTATGTCAAGGTTTTCGTTCTTCTCGGCTTCATCAAGAATACCGTCACTGTTAACATCACCTGTAAAATCCTGCCACTTTGTAATATAGCCTTCATTTACAACGGAATTAAAGGTATAGGTCTTGCCCATAGTCATAGGATCAATTCTGATTTCAGTAACATTGCCTTCTTCATCAACTCCGGCTTCACGCAATATATTGTCATCAATAGTGTATACACCGCCCTGGGCCTTGCTTGAATTTCTTGGATTAACCCTTACCTTTAAATAAGGTTCGCCGTAGATTGGAGTAATACTCGTTACCATTGCCCCCGGCTTTATATTTAATGTTGAAGCACTGCTTTCATACCATGTAACACCGGTTCTGTCCGCAACATAATATTTGTCCACAGAATTCAGCTTGTTTTTTCTAAAGGCTGATATATCATTTCCCTCAGCATCCTTGTCACTGTAAACCTTTGAATCATTATTCTTTGTAGTCAGAACGTTAAAGCCTGAAACATATTTTCCTGCATTGGGCACTGCCTTGATTTCAACATTATCAAGTCTTGTAACCTTCATAACATTGTTTTTATCCGAATTATGAGCTGTTACAGCTCCATCTGATGTCTGTGGAAAATGTATAAATGCAGACTTGGGGTAATACACAGGTACAACGGTAATGGTTTTGCTTTCATAGCGGTTGCCTATATATTTATCAACAAAAGCATTTTTAAAGTCAATTTTGCTGCCTTCAATAAAACCTGTTTTACCATTGCTTCCTGTTATAAAAAGTCCTGCAAGATAAACACTGTCATTAAGTCTTGAATCAACATCTGAATTTACTTTTGAAGTAAATGTAACAGAACCGTCTATAGACGGCTTGGAATTGCTTACGGTTGCCGTACCTGCAAGAATGTTTGTTCCTGCCTTACCTCCCGTCACTACGGAATCATAGGTATAATAAGCATTATTACTGCTGTCAAAAGCAGATGTTGTGTAATCCTTATTTACTGTCCATACCTTAGCATCTACATAAGAATTGTATTCAGTGTTATTTTTGCCTGCTGCTGCTCTGCCGTTTGAAATATTAATTGTATAGCTTGGCGTTGCATAGTAAAGTTTTACTGAATGTATTCTTAAATCCGAATAATTGTTGCTGCCTGTAGGTTTTGTATGAAAAACTATTCTTCCCTTTTCTTTTCTGCTTTTTACAGGTACAGTACATTCATCGGTTCTCTTGCTGAATTTAATCTCACTTCCGTTATTATTAGGATACTTTACATCATTTGAACCGTCAAAGGTAATCCAGTTTGAACCGGAGGTATAATAGCCGCTGCTTTTAACCTTTTTACACTTTTTTACTTCCCAGTATGTGCCGTTTGAAGCATTTTCCCAAACAACAGATATTTTTGTAACTCTTGAAAGATCAGTATTTATTGCATATGTATTTTCAGAGCCTGACTGTGATGACTTTATCTGTCTGTAACCTGATACATCACTGCCCCAGTAATCATAAGCCATAATACCATACGGATCGGTTTCATTGTTTGTATCAATTTCTATTTCCTTATAATATCCGTTTTCATCCTGCTTAAGCTCATCCATATATTCAGAGGATAAAAGGCTTATGCCTGCTTCAGTACCCTGAGATGGAGAGTTTTTAAGGGTGACTATGGTTTGAGATTTTGAACTGTTTACCGTTTCCGAAGAGCTGTCAAGACTTACCATAAACTGCAAACCGTCCTGTGAGGCTGTTTCCTTAATTATTTCAACCTCAAAGGTTCTCTCCTTAACACCCTGGGGGAACACTATTTCCCTTGCGTCAGCCTTATAGTCAATGCCGGGCTTTGCGGTTATTTCGCCTGTAGTTACATATACTGAGCCAAACTTGGCAATGCCTGCTGTTCTCTTAATTGTAACAACTGCCTTTTTATCACCTCTTGCAGCATCAATTCTTGCATCAGCCATTTCAAACTTCTGAAGCTCATTTACATCATTATCCTCAATATTGAGATATGACTTATAATTATCTCCCAGCTCTCCGCCTGTAGGATTTGAGAGAAAGAATAAAACCTGTTCATCAGTTTCTGAAAGACTGTCATCAAGTATCTCTGCCGTAAATGTTTTTACATACTCACCGTCAGCAAATGTAACGGAAGTTGTTACACCGGGGATTTCATCAGCCCATTCTGAAACAGACTCGTTAGCAAAGTCAACAGCCCTTTCATTTGGAACCGTGCCCTCCTTTTCTGTCCATGACTTACGGTCCGAAATTGTTCCTGTTGAAGCATTTCTGGCATTTTTAAGTCCGCTTGCATTTGCTTTATTTTCAGACTTTTCAGAAATGCTGTCTTCAACATATTCCGTTTCAGTTTCTTCTTCTGTTTCCTCTTCTGTTTCAGCCTCAATGCCGAAAGCCTCCTCAAGAGCTTTATCAACATCAACTGCTGAGCCTGATTCAGCAGTATTTACAACTGAAATTATGTCATCGTTCTTTTCTATGGTTTCATTTATTTCTGAAACCTCTGAATATGCATCCACAAGAGGTCTGGCATCAGGATTTTCCTCAAGAGTTGTCTTAAAAAAGCCTTCTCCCGCCTTAATAACATAATCTTCACCATACTTTGCCGAAACATCTATAGCCTTTAAATCAAGGGACACCTCACCTTTAGTACCTCCTTTTCTTACTATTGCTATTTCAATGGAACGGTTATCCTCTGATGCATTCATTGATCCTGCAAGAAATTCAAACTGTCCCTTTGGATGTGCAGCTGCAAATTCATCATCACCTCTAAGCTCCGCCCGAAACTGCTCATCATAAAGGTTTTCATATGAACCTATATCCGCATAAGCAGGCATGCACTCACCCAAAAGCATAACAAGTGAAAGTAAACCTGCCCCAATTTTTTTAAACTGCATTGTTATTTCCTCCCTTCATTTCTTATTTAAAATTTATATATAAAGTCACAGCTTATATTAACAGGCATAATATGCACTGTGATTTACAGCATCATATTATTGATTATACCGCATATATCTTCACTGTTGGTTTCCGTAATAAAATGTCTGCCTCCTTTTATTAATTCAATATCATAATTTCCTCTTATACGTTTTTTAAGCTCCGATATAATTTTACTGCTGTTTTTTGTAAACAAATCATCACTGCCTAAAATAACGCATATTTTACAGTCTAAATCAACACTGCTATATCTTTGAGATATATACCTGAAAAACCGGTCTGTATCTTTTCTGAAGGCTGATATAATTGCAGGATTATATTTATTGTCCTCTCCTCCTGCTTTTATAAGGATTTTTTTTATAAGTCCGTCACTTAAAAGCCTCCACGGAGATACAATAAAGGGTATATTTCCCGTTACAGACGGAGCCGCAAAAACAACGCCCTTTATTTTTTCTTTAAGCCTTTTTACAAACTCTATTACATTTACACAGCCTACACAATGTCCGTATAAATATATATCATTATATTTTTCCACAGGTATTTCATTTATAAGGATATCTGTTATATTTGCAATATCAGCATTTTTGTCAAAAGCCGAAATATAAACACCAGCCGCATCACAGTCAAGTCCTTTTGCAATATGCTCAAAATAATTCGGCTCTCCTCCCGCATATGGGAAGCATATAAGAAGCTTTTTTGAATTCTGCTTTTTCAGCCATATATAATATTTTTTATTGCTGATATTATCTGCAATTTTTCTAACCGAAAGTCCTTCGTAAAAATCACCGAATGTTATATCCATACCCTTTTCCTGCAGACTGCACACAATTTCAAGTATGCTTACCGAATCAAGCCCCATGTCAAATAAATTATCATTTACGTCTGCCGAAACATAATTTGAAACCACAGATAAAATTTCCTTTTCCATATTGTTGGGCTCTTTTATATTGGCTATATGGTTATCGGCACTTTTTATAAGGCTTTTTATGTCTGCCTTTCCGTTTTGGGTAAAAGGAATTTTATTAACCCTATTAAATACTGACGGCACAGCATAAACCTGCATTTTAGCAAGTATCTTTTCCTTGATTTCCGAAACGTCTGCCATACCGCTGTAAAAACATTCAAGTCTGTTGTTTACCTTTATTACAGACGCATCAGTAACATTTTTACATGACAGAACAATATTTTTTATTTCGGAAAGGTTTATTCTCATACCTCTTACTTTAACCTGGCTGTCATTCCTTCCATAAATATATATAAGACTGTCAAATCCTATTTTTCCAATATCACCTGTTTTATAGGCATTTTTATTATTCAGCTTAAAATATCCGCCTTTATCACTGTTTATATAGCCTTTGCCTACAAGCTCCCCTGCAACGCATATCTCACCCCATGTATTTACGGGAAGTATTTTATTACTGCTGTCAATAATATAAATTTCCGTATTGTCAGCAGGAGTACCTATGGGAACATCCTCATATTCTCCGCTGCATTTATACCCCGTAACATCTATTGTACACTCGGAAGGACCATACAAATTTACAAGCTCTGCATCAAACACATTGCAAAATTCCCTGACCGTTGCTGCCTCCAGTTTTTCACCGCTTGAAAACACAGTATTAAGTGCAGGAAAATTCAGACTGTTAATTCTTACATAATTTATAAATGAATTTAATACGGAAGGTACAAAGTGAAGCTTTTCAACACCGTATAATGTAATTGCTTCAGCTATTTTGTCCGGAAATTTTTCATATCCCGGTTTTAAAAGACAAAGCCTTGCTCCGTAAATAACACTAAGCATTTCCCAGACGGATACATCAAATGTATTTATTGTTTTCTGAAGTATTGTACCCTTAAGTCCGTAATTGTTATTTGCCCATTCAAGTCTTGATATAAGAGAATTTCTGCTTATTTCAATACATTTAGGCTCCCCTGTCGAGCCTGATGTCCACACAAGATAAGCAGTTGATTTTCCATTATATTCACCGCATACATATTCTGAATTATCAATGCCTGCTATATCCTCCCTTGTAAGGACTATATCGCAGTATTTGTCCATATTTGTAATGGTATCAGAAACAATCATAAAGGCAGCACCTGCTTTAAGAATGCCTATTACAGCCTCTATCATTTCTATACACCTTCCTGTTTTTATACCCACAACCAATGCCTGCTTTTTGCTTATGTATGCAGCTATGCTGTCGCTTTTTCTGTCAAGCTCGTAACCGCTGATGCTTGTATTACCACAAACTACGGCTTCATTATCCGACAAATGGTCCTTAAAACATTCAATTACATCCCTGTATTTATGCTTTGTAGCTGTAGAATTAAGCTGAGAGTAAATTTTTCTGTCCAAGGGTGAAAGAACATCTATTTCTGATATTTTTTTATTTTCCTTATCCTGATCCAATACCGATAATATTCCATTGCCAAAATTGTTTATTTGTTCCTCCGTAAAAATATCTTTTCTGTAATGAATATTAAAATCAAGCCTGTCATCATATTCTTCTGCGAAAATTCTTATAGGAACATCAAGATAACCGTTAAAATACTCTATAACCTTTCCTATTTTTATCTCAGGAATAAACTCTGAAATTTTATATGAAACAGATACATCAAATATATTGCTGCTTACACCATTGTATTTTTTCAGTTCTTCAAAGGAATAAGATGAATATTTGAGAAGTGAAAATATATCCCTGCTTATTTTTTTACACACATCGGAAAAATACTCATTTTCAAATTCCATTACAAGGGGAAGTGTGTTAGCAAACATACCGGCCATTTCCATTTCATTTTTTCGCCTGTTGCCAAGAACATTGCCTATTATCACTTTTTTAGAGTCAGTTACTGCTGATATATAGACATATAATGATGCCATAAATTCAGACGCCATATTTTTAGCTTTTAAGGGAAGGGAAAATCTTACAATATCAGCACTGTAATCACTGCTTTCTCTTTCTGCAATTCTGTTCTGAGGTATTTTGTCAAGTCTTTTACCAAAATATTCAGATGCATTTTTTATCTGTTTCTCACTTAATTCAGTATATTCAACAGCTTTGCTTTCACATTTAAACACCTGAGAGTTTCTTATTTTGTAATAGCCTTCTTCAATTTTTTTGCAGATTATAACAATAGTCACTGCATCCCCTATAAGGTGATGAAGCTTGAGAAAGCCGGCACTTTTGCCCTTATATTCAACAAAGGCAAACTCAAAAAGATTACTGCCGTATATAGACTTAAACGGAGTCCTCATTTCCTTTGACACTCTTTTATCAAGCTCACATCTTTCTCCCTCAATTACGATATGAGGTATTTCAAGACAGGGATTTAATTCCTCATAAAGCTCCTTGTCATCACCAAGCCTTAATCTTAATGAAGGCGTACCCCATATAATTTCCGTTATGATTTCACAAAATTCCTTATATGTAATATTAACCGAAAAATCAATTATACCGCCTATGTTTGAAACAGCCGTTCCCTTTGCTGCTATTTCGGTGTTTAATATATTTTTCTGAAAATTATTCATGATTAATCACACCTTATTTTATCTTCTGATTTTTTACCAAAGCGTAAAACATTCCCTTTTTATCAATTAATTCGTTATATGTACCTGATTCTGATACAGTGCCCCTGTCTAAAACAATAATTCTGTCGCAGTCAGCAATAGTTGATAATCTGTGAGCAACAATTATTGCCGAAGCTTTTGTTTTGTCTATATAATCAGTAATAGCTGCCTGAGTTATGTTGTCAAGGTTATTTGTGGCTTCATCAAGAATAAGAAATTTCGGCTTATTAATAAGTGCCCTTGCCAAAAGTATTCTCTGTCTTTGTCCCTGTGATATTGTAAGGCTGTCATCAGATACAAATGTATGCAGCTTCATAGGCATTCGTTCAATATCATCTTTAAGTCCCACCGCCTCTGCAATTTCCCATACCTCCTGCTCTGATGCCATTGGATTTGTAAGGGTAATATTTGAAAATATATCTCCCGTAATAAGCTTTGAGCTCTGAAGCACTACACCAAGATTTTTTCTGTAGCTTTTTAAATTAATTTCATTAAGGTCGGTATTGTCTGCAAAAATTCTGCCGGAATCAGGTTTTTCAAAGCCTAATATCAGCCTTAGCAATGTTGTTTTTCCGCATCCGCTTCTGCCTGTTATTCCTATTTTTTCACCCTGGCTTATACTGATGCTTATATTGTTGATTACATATCTGTCACTGTCTTTATACTTAAATGACACTTCAGAAAGCTCAATATTTCCCCGAAAATCCTTTATATCCTTTTTTTCAGACACTGTTTCAGTTTCAGCATTAAAGAAATCCTCAAGCTGAACATACAGAGAACTAAAATCAGCCCATTTATTAAGAAATTCAGCCGTTCCCTTAACAGAACCTATAAACAAACCAAACACGGCAAGAAATGCTATAAAATCCGCACTGCTTATGGACTCTTTAATTCCTGCATAAAATAACACAAGAGTAATACAGGAAATTACAAAAGTATTAATTGCAGAAAAATGTCTGACAAAAAACGGCCTTTTTTCAGCTCTCAGTCCGTCTGAATAATATTCACTCCATTTTTTCAGCATACTGCTTTGTGCATTGCTCAGCTTAATATTTTCCATACCGCAAAAAAGCTCATACACAAAGCCCGACATATTATTTATCTTAATATTGAAATTACAGGTATGCTTTTTTAACAGCTTTGAATTAACAAAACTCATAATAAGCATAATAACAAGGCTTGCATAAACATAAGGCATAAATTCATTTGAATATAAATACATTTGTGCAATATATATAACAGAAAGAACAAATGAAAGTGCATCTGTTATGGTACCTGCGGAAAAAATATCTGATATTTCCGATACATTTAAAATATTGTGACTGAGAGCACCGGCTCTCTTGTCTGCAAAGTAGCCAGCCTTAATGTTCAGTAATCTTGATATAACAGCTCCCTGAATATTAGCATTAATATTTGATGGTATATTTTCAGTAATAATACTCCTGAAAATATAAAGAACTGCTGATATAATTATTATTCCCAAAAGAAGACTTGTAAGAGGAAGAATATCACTTTTTGTTCCCGAAGGAATAATATTGTTAAATATATAATACTGAGCCTCCGGAATTACCATTGAAAACAGTATTACAAAAACCGATGCTGCCAGAACCACTCCATATTCAGCAGGAGTTATACAGCCAAGCATATATTTTATAAAATCTTTTCTCTTTATTTTATCCTTATTGAAGCCTTTATAAAAACAAATTGCCTGTTCAGAAAACATACTGCTGTTTTCTGCTGTAATTCTTACTTTTCTCCCATTTTCAAAAAAGAAACACCTTCCCATAAAATCAGGCAGTATTATTTTCCCCTCATTGCCCTTAAAGCATAATATAGGAAGCATATTTTTTTTGTACCAGTCTCCCTCCAATAAAACAACTCTGCTGCTTACATCATATTTTTTCTTTATTTCCTCGATTTGGAGAGGTATGTTTTCAGCTTCAATATTTCCCTCTATATTAAAGTGTTTTAATACTCTTTCAAGCTCACTGTCACAAACCTGTTCAGATAAGGCAATAATATTCCTGAACGCCTTTTCTTTATTTTCATTATGTTTCCTTCTAAGTTCTTCAAGCTCTTTATCAAGCATAATATCACTCCCCGCCATTTGAAACAAGTCTGTAGTATACACCCTTTTTTTCTATAAGCTCACTATGTGTTCCTCTTTCTTCCACAGTACCGTTATTAAATACAAGAATTTCGTCACAGTTCCTTATTGTGCTAAGTCTGTGAGCAATAATTATGAGTGTAATACCCAGTGAAATTATGTTTTTCATAACCCTGGCTTCTGTTTCTGTATCAAGATCGCTGGTAGCCTCATCAAGTATCATTATTGCAGGCTTTTTAACAAGAGCTCTTGCTATTTCTATTCTCTGTTTTTGTCCGCCTGAAAAATTTCTTCCCTCTTCTGATATATTTTCATAGTAGGCATTTTTTCTCAATACAATGTCATCGTGAAGGCATGCTGTCCTGCAGGCTTTTACTACATCATCATACCCAACGGAATTATCCCACATTGTAATATTATCAAATAATGTTCCATCATAGAGATGAACAGACTGACTGACAACAGCAACCTTTGAATAAAAATAATCTCTCAAAAGTTCATTTTTTTCTGAATTGCCGTAATATATATGTCCGTCACATTCTTTATAAAGACCTGCTATAAGCTTTGCCATTGTAGACTTACCGCTTCCGCTTCCCCCTGCCAAAGCAACACTTCCGCCTTTATTAACGCTAAAACTTATATTTTCTATTATGTTAGAGCCATATTCATTATATCTGAAACCGACATTTTCAACCCTTACACTTCCGTCCATAAACTTAGTCTGGTTTTCTCTTTCATCAAGAAAAATGTCGTCATCTTTATACTTCATAGTATCATCTGTTCTTTCCGCTATACTTTTAAATTTAAATATATTGGATATTGAATTAATGACATTACCGACAGGCACTAAAAATGCCGCAATCATACCTAACACAGCCACAGCTATACCCACAGAAAAAACACCTGAAAGTATTTCATAGACACCTGTTACAAGAACCGCTACTGACACCGTAAGATTAATAATATAAAATATGCCCGATGATATTATATTAACAAGAGCTATCTTCTGTCCCGTTACAATATTGGCCGCCGAAAGACCTGTAAGTCTCGAAAACACAGCTTCTTCACAGGCACAGGATTTTATTGTCTCCATCATACTGACAGAAGATGCTACAGAGCCCTGATAAAAGCCGCTGTTCTGGTTATAAAGTGACGAAAGGGTACTCATTTTACCGGAAGAATATAATACTGCGGCTATGTTTAATGCTATTGCTCCAATTCCTATTATGCCTATATAAATATTAAATACAAACACAGCTGCGGAATATACAGCAATCAATACAATTTGAAAAAATATCGGAGAAATATATCTGCAAACAAGATATGACATTTCAAAACTGCCAAGCTGTCTGTTTGCAAGCTCTCCCGGTGTTCTCTGACCAAAGAAATTTACGGGAAGCTTAAATATTTTTTCCATAAAACCAATACTTAACTTAATATTTATAAATTTTTCAATCTCATAATTAAGCCCGGAATATAAAAATGAGGCCAAAAAAGATAACATAATTACCGTAAACATAGCTCCGGCTATTATATTAATGTTTTTTGTATTTCCATCCAAAAGCACATAGTCTATGTATGCAGAGCTGAAAAAAGGCTCTATAATGCTTAATACTGTTATAACAAAAAATACCAATGAAGAAAAAATCAAAACAGGCGCATATTCAATTACACTGTTAAATGTAAATCCTCCAAACACACCCTTTTGACTGTCAGCAGTTTTTTCAAACTCTTCTGTTTTTTCAAATGTAAGTGCTATACCCGTAAAACTGCTGTCAAATTCATTTTCACCAATCTTAAGCCTGCCCGATGCAGGATCATTAATGTAATAATAACCATTTTTATAACCACAGTACACAACAAAATGACACATATTCCAATGTATTACTGCCGGAGGAACTATTTCCCTTATACTCTCCGGAGTTTTCTTATATGCCCTGCATACAAGACCGTTTTTTTCTGCTGCCCTTTTTATTCCTTTTGCGTTTACTCCATCTCTTGAAACATTGCAGTCCACTCTAAGCTGTTCAAGTGATATGCTTTTTTTACCGAAATATCTTAAAACCATTGCAAGAGAGGCAGCACCGCACTCCACATTTTCCATCTGCAGAACAAGGGGTACATTAACTTTTTTTCTCATCAGCTCCCACCTCCCAAAAGCCATTTATAAGGAGGCTTTTCTGAAATAACTATTGAACTGCTGCATACCGTTCCTGTTTCAACATTAATATTTCCGCTTCTGCTTTCTGACCAGTACAGCCCGCTTTCTGTATTTTCATCAGAAAGCAGGTTTATATATACAGCTATATATGTTTCATTTTCATCAAGAATGTTGGGAATATTATAAACGGCAAATTCCTTCTGTGCATCACTTTTAGTTATAATTGACTCTCCAATATCTGCAACATATCCGTTTATATAACCGAACTTTTCTCTCGGCGCATAATTGGGTGATACCTGAACGGCACATCCCTTACTTATGTTGTTTTTCTGACTTGTTGGAATGAATGCAAATATCTGCCTTTGATTATTGTCATTACGCCTTGCAGCAACTGAGGCTACGGCATCGCCTGTATTCACATAAGCTCCCTCACTTGAAACCGAAAGTACAGTACCATCAGTTTTTGAAGTAATAACAGATGTGTTATAATAATCCTGCCTTAATTTTTCAATTACAGCATCATCACTGTTACTGCTTACTGCCTGATTAAGTTGTTTTAAAACCTCCTCATTTGGAATAACCGCAATAATATCTCCCGCTTTAACGCTTTCTCCTGTTTTTATGGTTATATCTGAAACTATTCCCGAAATTGATGCAGTTATTTTATCAATTCCCGCCGTTGGGTAAACAATGCCCGTTACATCTACCGTATTCACAACATTTCCGAAAATAAACCACACAACAGTAAAAATTAATCCCAAAATAAATATCAAAACAAGAAAAAATGTTGAAAATGACAGCTTTGTAATGTTCTTTTCTATTGAAAACTGATCCTTATAATTGTCAATAGCTTCCTTTCGGAATAAATTTCCCATTTACAAGACCTCCCATCAATCCTCGTGGGTAACAATATATCCTATAACGTCCTCTCCCATAAACTCCAAATAACTGAACTTTTCGGATATCAATGCACCCTTTTCATCAAATTTGTAGCTTTCAAGTTCACCGTCATAGCCATTTTTATGCAAAATTTCAGCTATAACCGCAGGGTTATTCGTATCATTCTCTATAGCGGTATCAACAATCATCTTTATTGTGTTATACCCGTGAATTTCCCATGTATCAAGGGATTCGTCCTCAGCAAAAACTTCGCTTTCCCCATCTTCCGTAAAAAAATTGTTTACCATATACACTCTAACAAAATAATTTATGTTTTCAAAATATTCATTTTGGTCATCAAGCTCAGCATCACCTATTATATAAAGCTCAGGCATTTCTTTCTTCAATCTGTAAAGCAGTTCAAACCCCTCATTATCATAAGGTATAAGCACAACTCCCTCAACGCCCAAAAGCTTCCATCGTTCAACAGTTTTGTCAAAGTCCGATAAAAGTACATTTTCTTTCACAAAATCCACAACACTTATTCCGCTGCCGCCCTTAAACTCCTTTATCTCTGTTCTGCTTACTTCATCATCGGAATAGCACATTGTCCACCTTGTTGCAGGCGAATCCTTGGCTATGCTTTCCATTATAATTCCAATATCTTCACTGCTGTAATTTAATGAAAATACCTTATCGTAATTGCCGTCAGTCAATATACTGTCATATGGCAAATGGGGAGAAATGAGAATTTTACCTGTCTTGTTTGTCTGATACACCTGATTTTTGCATATTTCCTCTGACGAAGACCCAATAATTGCAGTCACACTGTCATCATTTACAAGTCCGGCAGTAATCTTTTCCGCCTCCTCATAACTGTCATTATCATCATAAAAGTTCACATTTATTTCAAAACCGCTGTCTTTATATTCCTCACATACATCAGCATAGGCTCTTTTTATTCCCTTTTCATAATACTCGGAATATACAGACGGACTTCCCGTCACGGCTATGTTTATTTTCATTCCCTCACTTTTATTGCAGCCATACAATATCAACCCGGCTGCAAGTATTAAATATACGCACCCTTTTTTCACAACATCACCCCGCAATAAATCAGCATATTATATGATTATATTAACATAAACAAAATATAAAAACATTATTTATGCACGAATTGCCTTTTGTGTGAATGAAAACTCAAATTCCGCAAAAAAAATAAACCCTGCTTTTAAACAGGGCTTATCAAAATTCTTTTGTAACAGTTTTTTCAAATTCTTTATAGTAATGATCTGAAACGGGAATTTTCTTATCTGAAATCAACAACACTTCACATGGTTTAATAAGTTTGATGTAATTTCTTTGAACCACATAGCTTCTGTGCACTCTCACAAACTTTTTATCAAGTAATTTTAAAAATGCCTTCCATGTTATTCTGGCAGTTATTTTTTCAGTAACAGTACAAACAATTGTATTATGTCCGCTGGCCTCGGCAAATTCAATTTCTCCCATAAGTATAAACCTTATATGTCCGTCAATATCCTTTACCTTAAGTGTGTTAACTTTATCATCATATTTTTCGGCAAGCTCACAAAAATATTTGTATGTTGCCTTTCCTATTTTGTGAGGAAAAACCTCCCCCTCCTCCAAATATCCTACAGGACTGGAAATATGCATATGCAGAAGCTTTAATTCTCCCTCAGATATTTTCCATATAAAAGTACACCTTTGCTGTTCACTTATTATTTCATCTACACTGTCATCAGTAGTCACATAATATCTTCCGACAACAGTACAGGTATTCCTGTCATTTGATATACACCAAAATTCCTGCTGTAAAAGGCTGCAAACCGGATTTGTCTTGTTCGTATCAGCCAAATCATCAAATACAATTTTTCTTCCCTGAATGAACTGTCTTTGCAACGCACCTATCCACATTATGTCCTCGGCAAAATAACTGTCCACATAACTGCTGTCGTTGTGCCAATAATGAATTAAACATTGTCTTGTTTCGTTTATGGCTTTCTCAATTAATTTTTTGTTCATCAAACATTTTCTCCCAAAAATCATTCTATATTGTCATTAATTATAGCAAATAAACTTCAAAAAATCAAATGAGGAAATGTTTTTTTTGCTTGCAGAAATTAAACAGTAAATTAAACCAAACCTATTCTAAGTAAAAAGCACTTTCAAGGCTAAAAAATAAGAGATATAACATTTTTCTTTAATATAAGAAAGAGCTGTACACAAATTAACATAAAAATATTAACCTGCGGCAGCCCATTCTCTTCTTATATCCTATTTTAAAATTTCAGAAGGGGTAACATCCATTGTAATTATTTTTTTATCTAAATAAAATTTTGAAATATCAGATACTCCACAATTTAAAATTCCACCTTCCTTTGCTAAATCATTATAGTTATCTGTGGAATAAAGCTTTACTGTTTTATACATGGAATCTGCTTCATCAGAAGACACATCAAGATATTTTGCTGTAATATCCATGGCCTCTTTATGAGTATTATTATCATTTGCAAAGGCAAGACCTTCATTATAAGCTCTGTTAAAGGCTTCCAGCCATTCTGCATCAATATTTTCACTTCTTACGGCGAGAACATCAACAATTGAGCCGGGAGCATCAGAACTTGAAAAAATCATTTTACCTGCACCTTCGTTTACAGCATTTGACAAATAAGGTTCCCATGTTACAGCGGCATCAAGATTACCGCTTATAAAAGAAACACCTGCATCTGAAGATGACATATTAACTAAGTTTACATCACTGTCACTAAGTCCCCCTCTTTCAAGAGCCTTGAGAAGCAAATAATGAGAAGTCTGATTTATGGAAACACCAACAGTTTTGCCCTTTAAATCTGCAAGAGAATTAATATCGTTTTTAATTAAAATACCATCGGCACCATCAGACTCATCAACAACTGATATAATCTTTATTTTGTTGTCTTCAGACTGACTTTCTGAAATAATTGCCGAATCAAGGGTGCAATAAGCAACATCAACCTGATCTGACAATAAGGCTGTACAGGATGCCCCTGAATCATCAAAATTTACAAGATTAAAATCAATGCCATTTTCTTTAAAAAAGCCTTTGTCAATTGCTGTATAAATCGGTGCCGCTCCAATAAAAGGATTTGCCGCCATTGTGATTTTAGTTGTGCTTTCTTCATCTGAAACTGTCTTACCGCATCCTGCAAATGAAATTGCAGTTAATGAAGATATAAATAATAACAAAATTTTTTTCATAATAAATTCCTCCTTATATTCCTATTTAATAAGTTCATTATAGCTTATAACCGCATTATGCTGTAAATAATTTATTGCATTTAATGCTGCATTGTGAGAAGCTAAAGATGAACCGCCTACAGCTTCTTTAATAACCTTAATATAAAAATCTCTCTGGTGGGCATCAGCACAGGTATAATGAACACATACATCTGTAAGAAGCCCTATAATATACAGCCTTTTTATATTAAGTCCCTTAAGCAAAATTTCCAAATCGGTTGCAAAAAAACCACTGTAGCGCCTTTTTACAATTTGATATTCATTATCCATAGGTTCTAAACCCTTATAATATTCACAATTTTTACTGCCTTCAACACAATGAACAGACTCATCACCGTCAAGCTCTCTGCCAAAATCCACAATTTGTTTTCTATGAATTTCTCTCAGGTGAATTACAGGCATTTTATTTTCTCTGAAAAATTTAAGAACTTTTTTAGCATACTCTGCCACTTCTTCTCCATTCATTTCTTCAGGCAGGTCATTTACAAACTGATTTTGAATATCAATTACTATTAACCCGCTGCCCTCATCTATCAATATAAGCACCTCTTTTCTTTAAAATAAAAAAGGATAGGAAAGTTTTTCGTCTTTGCTATCCTTTATGGCTATATTTTATCAATAAAACAAAAATAAGGCAATAAACTTAAATATTGATTTTAGTAAAACTTTAGTAGTATTAATACTACCTATTTAAAAAGCTGAGTTCTCCTTGTAACTCCTGTTTTTTTGAAAATATTGTTTAAGTGTTTTTTAACAGTTGCAATACTAATATTAAGGCAATCACCAATTTCCTCATTAGAACAGCCTTTTAAAACAAGGCTTGCAATTTCTTTTTCTCTTTTTGAAAGATTATAGCTTGTAAAATGACTGAAATCCAGATTTAATTTATTCTTATAAAAATTTAAAATGTTTTTTTCAAAATGAGGCATAAATGTTTTTAAAACCTCAAATTCATAATCACTTATATCATTTTCATATTTACTTCTTAAAATATTTAAAAAACAGCAAACCCTCTCATTATTCATTATAATTAAACCACAGCCTGTATCAAGATTTTGCGGTTTAAAAAAATATTTATAAATTTCAGAATTTTTTCTTTTTTCATCCGTTAAAATATCAGTGTCCCTGTAACAGACAGATTTTGAAAAGCTACAAATATCATTAATATAATCCTTATAAAAATATTTCTTTATAAAATCTGATTTACTTTTTTCATCAATATTGTTAAAAACCGATAACTCAGGCATAAGACGACCTTCATCATCAATAATTATAAAATAAGCCTGATTATAAGGAATAAATATCTTAATTAAATTAAGGCATTTTTCACCAAATTCTCTAATATTTTCAGTATAATAAATTTCATAAAGCACATCATTAAATAATGATGTGACCCCAAAAAGTTAGACTTTTTATAGCGTAGTAGTTTAAATAGCTACTACGCTATTTTTATGCAACCAAGGTGTTAAGTCTATATTGTATCGGACTCATCCACCCTAATTTTTCTTTAATTCTTTTCTCGTTGTAATATTTTATATATTTTTCAATAGCATTTTTAAGTTCATCAAAGCTATAATAGGTATTTCCGTAATACATTTCTTGTTTTAATATTCCAAAAAAATTTTCCATAACAGAATTATCATAGCAATTACCCTTTCGGGACATACTTTGAAATATTTTGTTATCTTTAAGAGCAAACGAATATGCTTTCATTTGATATGCCCAACCTCTGTCTGAATGGAATGTTCTTCTGTACAGACAATCAGACGTTATTTCTATTGCTTGTTTTTGTGCGGATAAAATACCGGCAGCTGATGGCACTTGTGTTATACTATAGCTTAAAACTTCTCCGTTAAACATATCAAGGAACGGGTCTAAATAAAGTTTTTTAATTGTCATTTTACCATTTTTGCCTATTTCATAATATTTAAATTCAGTAGTATCCGTAGTTATCTTCTGATGAGGAACACTGGTATTAAATCGCCTGTTAATTCGATTTGGTGAAATTTTACCTACATTTCCTTTGTATGAACTGTATTTACGGCTTTTACGAGTAAATGAAGTTACTTGAAAATTGAATTTTTGCATTATTCTTTGAACACGCTTTTTATTAACCTTAATTCCACGATTTTTCAATTCACCACATACTCTGCGATAGCCATAATCCTTGTGTTCTTTATGAATTTCAATAATTGCATCTTCAAGCTCTTTGTTGGGATTTTCTCTGTCAAAATGCTTTTGCCAATACATATATGTTGATTTCGGAAAACCAACTACTGCGAGAATATCTTTTAATTTGAATTCTCCTCGGAGACTGTGTATAATTCTCGCTGTTTTTTCAGAAGATTTTCCTCCTCTAAACGCAGTCTCCTCAATTCTTTTAAATATGCGTTCTCTATCCTTAATTTTAAATTTTCATCTTCAAGCTCTTTGATGTGTTCAGCACTTGTATCAACAGATTTTTCTTTGCTAGATTTAGATGGCTTTTTAATTTCTCTTATATCCAATGTTTTCTTGCGACCTTTCTTTTTCGGCCTCAAAGCATCAGGACCTGTTATTCTAAAATCATTAACCCATTTGGTTATTAAAGATGAATTATTAATGCCTTGTGAAAGGGCTAATTCCTGATATGAGACTTCACTTGATAGATACAATTCTACTACAGAAAGCTTGAATTGAAAAGAGTATTTTTTATTTTGTCTTGAACGCATCAACCCCTCCTTGCCAAACTTTTTGTATACAGCAACCCATTCTTTAAGTCTGCTGTTTGCAGGTATATCATATTTTTTTGCAAGATAATCATAGCTACCTTCGTCATTTAGATATGCCTGCACAACTTTTAATTTAAATTCATAACTATATTTTGCCATAAAAAACCGACCTCCCAATCGTTAGATTTTTGGTCTAACTTTTGGGGGTCGGTTCATAATGCCCAGTCCTTTTCAGTCATAAAAATCACTCCCATATATAAACTATATTACCACATAAAACATAATTGCACAATAAAAAAGCCGCCAACAATCAAGTCAGCAGCTTTTTAGGAAGAGTAATTTATTTTGCACCCTTAATAAATGTATCATCTGCAATAGACTTTACATTTTCAGGCATTTTGTCTATCATACCTACACTCAATAAAAACTCAGCACTTTTTTCAACAGTATAAGGCAAGGAAACATAATCACTGCCGTCAGCAAAGGTAGTTTCATTCATAGCCTTATCAAAAATTGTTACACCATTAAGCATGGTTTCATAATCCTCTGCTGAAAGCTCAGCCCCCGTATAAATAGCCTGCATAAAGTCATTATCTCTTGAATTAAGCTTTTCTACACCATCAAACCAGGAATTAACAACAGCCTGAACAGCATCCTTTGAACTTGCTATTACTTCATCCCTTACAGCCAAGGTATCGGGAATAAGACCCGGCTCTGTCTTTGTGCTGCAAAGAATTTTACCGCCTCCCTCAACGGCCATTGAAAGAGTAGGTTCCCATAAAACCGCTGCATCAACACTGCCTGCAATAAAGGCAGGGCCTGCATCATTTATTGTCATATTAACAAAATTTACATCATCAATAGTCATGCCATTGTCATTGAGAAGCTTTAATAAATACATATGCTCTAAAGTACCAAGCTCTGTAGCAACACTTTTACCCTTCAGATCTGTTACACTCTTAATGGAATCATCGTGAACCACAAGAGCATCTGCACCGGCAGAATTATCATTTACAGCCACAATTTTAAAACCGATGCCTTCATTGTAAGGTGCAATGGCATCAGAAGCGGCAATACAAATACCGTCAAGCTGACCTGAATTAAAAGCAGTAAGCGAATCGCTGTAAACAGGGAAAAACTTAATATCTGCATAAACACCATTTGCTTCAAAAATACCCGTACCTTCAACGCCATACCATGCATACCAGCCTGACATTGGGCTTACACCAAGCTTAAAGGGATTTTCTTTTGTGCCAACCGCACCTGCCGCCGATGCTTCACTTTGATTCGATGTACTATTACTTTCTCCGCCAGAGCTGCCGCCACAGCCTGTAAGTAACATAGCTGACATAATTAATGCCATAAATAATGAAATTATCCTTTTCATTTAAATCACTCCTTTTTATAAATTTTATATAAAACCTATTATACGCAATTAATATTTTCCGCATAATGTGGTTTTTACAGTACATTTAATAATAACTTCTTAAATACTTATATTTCGTCATTATGAATTAAACCGTTTACCTCTCGTCTGAGCTTTATAAATTCTTCTGTATCTTTTAAATCAAGAGTTCTGTCATAGGGAAGATATACAGGTATTTCCTCCTTAACCGTACCGGGTCTTGCACTCATAACATAAATTTTTGTAGCAAGAAAAACGGCTTCTTCAATATCGTGAGTTACAAAAACAACAGTTGTTCTGTGTTTTTGCCATATTTGTCTTAACAAAAGCTGCATAGATGCCTTAGTCTGAGGATCTAAAGCACCAAAGGGCTCATCCATTAAAAGCACATCAGGCTTATTTGCCAAGGCTCTTGCAATTGCAACTCTTTGCTTCATACCGCCTGAAAGTTCTTTAGGATAATTTTTTGCAAATTTTTCAAGACCCACGGCCTGAATATACTCTTTTGCAATTTTATCCTGTTCTTCCTTTGGCATTTTTTTAAGCTTTAAGCCAAATTTTACATTTTCTTCAACCGTCATCCACGGAAAAAGTGTATAGCTTTGAAATACCATACCTCTGTCTGCCCCGGGGCCTTTTATAATTTTATCGTGGGCTATAATACTTCCTCCTGTCGGAAAGTCAAGTCCTGCCAGCATTCTTAAAAGAGTGGATTTACCACAGCCTGAAGGACCTATAATACATATAAATTCATTTTTTAGAACCTCCATATTACAGTCTTGCATTGCAACTGTATCGCCTTTTCTTGCATGGTAAATTTTTTCTACGCCTTTCACCTGTATAACTGAAGAGCCAACTGTAGCTTCAAGATTGGCAGGTTCCGTAATATTCTGTTTTTTATTTAAGCCAAACATTAGTTGCCCTCCCTCCAGTGGAATAGAATTTTATTTGCCATATCCAAAGCTCTGTCTGTAATTAGTCCCAATATGCCAATAACCAATATTCCCGTAAAAATAGCATCTGTTTTTAAAAATCTTTGTGCCTTCATAATTGAATAACCAAGACCATTGTTAGCTGCTACCATTTCAGCTACTACCAAATAAGTCCAAGCCCATCCAATCATCATTCTTAAAGTATCCAAGGCTCTTGGAAGCATTGCAGGAATTAAGATTTTAGTAACAGTCTGCCATTTTGTAGTTCCTAAAGTATAGCCTGCACAAAGCAAATCTTCACTTACACTCATTGCATCATCAGCTATCATAAGAATAAGCTGAAAGAAAATACCTATAAACAAAAGTGTAACCTTTGCTTCCTCACCAATACCTACCCAAACCATTACAAGGGGAGTAAAGGCAGGAACAGGCATATATCTTATAAATTCACACAAAGGTCTTATAAGAGCTTCGCAAAACTTAAATGTACCGCATAAAAGTCCAAGAGGCACACCTAAAACTACGGCTATAAGAACACCAAAACAAATTCTCTGAACCGAAATTAAGGTGTTTTCAACAAGAGTACCATCCTTTAAAGACTCTAAAAAATATGTCCATACTTTAGATGGCGACGGCAAAAATACAGGGTCTACAAATTCAAAGTTACTTAATATAAGCCACAGTATAAACACAAACACAAAGGATAAAACTGCAAGGGATATATAGAAATTTTTGCTGATATGTCCTCTGATTTTAAACATAATCACCACTCCTTACATTATTGCATTAACATCTTTTTCTCCCGTTCTTACTCTAAGAGCCTGCTCAACAGGAAGTACAAATATTTTGCCGTCTCCGGAAGTTCCTGTAGAAGAAACGCTTTTAACTATTTCAATTATTTTCTCACAATCCTCATCTCTTGAATAAATTTCAATCATTTTCTTGGCAACCATGGGATGATTATAGCTTGCCATAACCGTTCCGCTGCCTGTTGCATTAGCTTCAAACACAACAGGGGATTTACCTCTGCCAAGAACCTCTTTTGTACTCATTGAGTTAAAGCCTTCACTTAAAAGTTTATCTTTAAGCTCATAATATTTAGATGGTCTTATTGTAATTATAAGCTGTTTCATAAAGTCCACCTCCAAAAATTAAAGTTCGTCTTTACCGCTTGAAATTGTAATACATCTTTCAACAGGAAGCACAAAGACCTTGCCGTCTCCATATGTGCCTGTCTTGCCTGTTTTTGCCGAATCCGTAATTACCTTTGTTACCTTTTCAACAGAACTGTCGCTGACTACAATCATAATCATATCCTTTGGAATTTCATCATAATGAGTTGTACCGATTTTTAAGCCCTGCTGTTTTCCTCTGCCTAAAATACTAAACTTTGTTGCTGCAGGAAAACCTGCCACTCTTAATGCCTCCAAAACTTCTGCTGATTTTTCAGGTCTTACTACTGCTTTAATCATTTTCATTTTAATCACCTCATATTTTTTATTTAAAAACTGCCTTTATCTGTAATATCTACAGCATCCTTTAAGGAATACCCATCACCTAAAAAGCCTTTTACAATCTCACCGTTACAAAGAGTAATATCACCTATTGATAAAGGCATATTAACCTGTTCCATAAACTTTCCAAATTTATTTTTAGGAAGTAAATAAATATCAACTTCAATATTGTTTCCTCTGTCTGTCCTTACAAGAGCAGGTTTCTGCGGAGTTGTATTTAATATATATAAACCGTATTGACTGTTTGTTTTTGTGTGAGAATAGAATTTTCCTCCAAGCTCTGTTATCTGATATTCCAATTCCCTGCCCACTTTATGTAAACCGCAAACTGCAATTTTCATCATTTCACTTTCCAAAAACAGCTTGGCTGTTTTTCTTGCAGCATTTTCTTCATTGCTTAAAGCAAAAATTGTAATTCCAAAAGGAAATTCGGTATCACTTGAATTTTCAGGCACTGCTATTGCCGACAAATCAAGTAAATTACAATGATTTGTGTATAAGCCCATAAGGGAATTGGTCTCAATAGGATTTTCCCTTACCTCATCTCTTGTAAAACTTCCTCCTGCCGTCGGCATAATCATAACAGAGTGCTTTAAAAGCTCCTTTGTTTTATGCCTGTATAACTGCAAAGCATGTAAATCTTCAAATAATCTTGAAGCTGTTGCCTCACTTCTGCAGCCTGAACGTAAAATTTTTTCTGTTACGGGGAAAGTTTCTCCGGGATTATTTTCTATAAATTCCTTTAAATCCTGCCATCTTTCAGCTACATAAGCACCCTCATATAAAATTAAGGCTGCCTTATTAAACATTTCATAGTCTATTTCTTCAATTTCAATACCTAAGGATTTTATTCTTTCAAGAGCATTAAGCCATTTTTCTCTGTAAATTTCAGCAAATTTACCAAAAAATTTGGGTTCGTATTTTGGAATATAAATTTTTTCGGGATTTTTATCTCCTTTTATTTTATATTTTCTTGACCATGGACAATTTGTATCATAGCCTCTTGCTATACTGTCTACAAGCTCAGCTTCCTTGAGAGTTTTGGAAAATACCGTTACACAGTCAAGGCTTGCACAAGCAGGAACCACACCGCCTGTTGACCATGAGCCCAAAGGAGGCTTATATCCTACAAGAGTATTTAGCATTGCAGGAACTCTGCCCGAACCTGCCGTGTCTGTTCCAAGAGAAAAGGCTGCCAATCCAAGTGCCACACTTACTGCCGAGCCTGAACTTGAACCACCGCTTATCATTTCACTCTGATAAGAGTTATGTACCTCTCCATAAGGACTTCTTGTGCCTACAAGACCTGTTGCAAACTGGTCCAAATTGGTTTTGCCTATGGGAATTGCACCTGCCTTAATAAGCTTTTCAACTACAAAAGCACTTTTTTTAGGAACATACTTAAACTTTGGACAAGCCGCTGTTGTAGGCACACCTTCCAAATCAATATTATCTTTAATAGCAAAGGGAATACCCCAAAGAGGATAATTTTCTCTGTCCTTTGGAAGGTTGTCAATGTATTTTTGTATAAAGCTTAAATTTGGTTTCACAATCCAAATATTCCAATTATCATATTTTTCTGCCCTATTAATAATTTCTTCTATTAATTCCAAGGGCTTCATTCCATTATCATAAGAATTTTTTATCCAGCTAATGGTAAGACTTTTGGGGAAATACGTCATATTAGTCCTCCTTAATTTTTATTGCTGCAAGTACCTGTCCCGAATCCACCTGCTCACCAGGTTTAACATAGATTTTTTCAATTATGCCGTCATATTCCGATTCAATGGGAAATTCCATTTTCATACTTTCAAGAACTGCAATTTCATCACCCTTTAAAACAGACTGACCCTCTTTTGCAGCAACTTTCCACACACTTCCGGGAATTGTAGCATTTACTCCTTCGCAGTTATCAGGAATTTGTAAAATTTCATTATGTGATATATCATCATTTTCTGATATAAAATGATCAAGACCAAGTTCATGCCATCTCTGTCTTTCTGCCTCAAAGCTTGCCTCCTGATGAGCCTTAAATTTTGAAGCCGATTCCTTTATGCTTTCAAGATATTTTTTATATTCGCCTAAATTAAATGTAGTTTCTTCTATTTCAATGTCAAATTCTCCTCTTAAAAAATCATCTCTGTATTTTAAGATTTCATTGGCACTGCAAGGATAAAATTTAATTTGGTCAAAAAAGTTTAAAAGCCATGGCTTGCCCTTTTTAAAATATTTTGTTTCCCTTAAAGAATTCCACATTTGTATGGTTCTTCCGACAAACTGATATCCTCCCGGGCCTTCCATACCATAAACACAAAGATAAGCACCGCCAATACCTACGGCATTTTCAGGAGTCCACGGTCTTGCGGGATTATATTTTGTTGTAACCATTCTGTGTCTTGGGTCTACAGGAGTTGCAACAGGGGCACCTAAATAAACATCCCCAAGACCCATTACAAGGTAATCCGCTTCAAAAACAATTTTTGCAACATCCTCAACACGTTCAAGACCATTTATTCTCCTTATAAATTCAGGATTACTCGGACACCATGGTGCATCAGCCCTTACAGTTTGCTGATAGCGCTTTGCTGCAAGCTGTGTCTGCGGGTCATCCCAAGACAGAGGAAGTTTTATTATTCTTGACGGAACAGTAATATCATCAAGCTCCTTAAGGTCATTGTTTATCTTCTCAATTTCTTTTGCTGCTTCCAAAGCCTCTATTTTATCTACATCAAAATGAACCTGCAAAGACCTTATACCCGGTGTCATATCAATAATAGGCAAGCTGCTTTTTTTAAGAAGCTCCATAAGAATGTGAGCCCTGAATCTAAGCTCAATATTAAGCTCCATTTTTCCAAATTCAATAAGTATATTTTCTTCACCGTCAAGTCTTATTATATATTCAATATTATCGGCTATACCCTTTGAAATAACAGCATAATTTGCATCAATATTCATTTGCTTTGGCAGTTCTATAAGAATATTGCCATTTTTAATATTTTCTTCAACATTTAATCTTATTTCCTTTGCCTGTTCCAATGTCAATAATTGAAAATGTACTTTATCTCCCGGGTGGAGCTGACCAAGTTTCCACATTTCACCCTTAGCCGTTGTAACAGGGCAAACAAAGCCGCCAAGGCTTGGTCCGTCAGGACCCAATAAAATTGACTGATCCCCCGTTAAGTCAAGAGTACCTATTGCATAAGCATTGTCGTGAATATTGGATGGGTGCAAGCCTGCTTCTCCGCCGTCTTCTCTAACCCATGGAGGAATAGGACCGTTTAATCTTATACCGGTTCTTGCCGAATTAAAATTAACAGTGTAAACAGACGTTGTAAGCTCATCTAAATATTCCGGCTTCAAATATTCATAAGTGGGCTGTGGTCCCGGAATTACACCAATTGTCCATTCATTTGTAATATTTGGAATAAAATTTTTATCAAAACTATTTTTGCAATCTGTAACACATATGTCCTTTAACCTTAACACATCACCTGTTCTTAATGTTCTTCCGTTGTGACCGCCAAATTTACCGTCAACAAATGTTGATGAGCTGCCCATAATTTGCGGTACTTCAATTCCTCCCGCAACTGTAATATAACACCTCATTCCAATTTTACAAGTGCCGAGTTTTAACACATCCATGGCTTCTGCATTAATAACGGTATACATTGGTATTTCTTTTCCGTTTAAAGCAGGATTCATATTTGCTCCGGTAAGACAAAAACTCACAGAGGTTCTGAATCTGTATGTACCGCCTTTTAAAGTAAGCTCAATACCTGCAGCATTTTCATCATTTCTCAAAAGTCTGTTGCCAATTCTGAAACTATAACTATCCATAGCACCGCAGGGCGGCACTCCTACTGTCCAATAACCAATCATACCCTTGCTGTCCTGAACTGTAGACTGAACTCCGCCGTCTAAAACCTCTATGGCATTTTCTTCAGCTGAAAAATCATCAAGCATTTTTGTAAAAAGTCTGCCCTGAGAATATTCCTTAGTATTAATTAAAGCCTTTAAATACTGCATATTTGTAGTAAGTCCATAAATTCTTGATTTATCAAGAACTTCCCTCATCTTATTTAAAGCTTCTTCTCTGTCATTTCCATATACAATAAGCTTTGCAAGCATTGGGTCATAAAGGGGAGATACTTCGATATTTTTTTTAATCCATGTTTCAATTCTCGCCTTGTCATAAAAAATTACATCATCGACTTTTCCGCTGCTTGGTCTGAAATTATTTATACAGTCCTCGGCATAAACTCTTACTTCTATTGAATGACCCGAAACGGTATATTCCTTTTCAATTCCTTTAAGCTCACCGCAGGCTTCTTTTATCATCCATTCAACAAGGTCAACGCCTGTTACTTCTTCCGTAATTCCATGTTCAACCTGTAAACGGGTGTTTACCTCAAGAAAATAAAATTTTTCATCTGATTCATCATATAAAAATTCAACTGTACCTGCACTTCTGTAGCCTGCAATTTTTGCTAAATTTTTAGCTGCTTCATGCATTTTTACTCTTACCTTTTCAGGAAAATTGGGAGCAGGTGATTCTTCAACTACCTTTTGATTTCTTCTTTGAACAGAACAATCTCTTTCACCCAAAACAGCAACTTCACCATATTCATTGCCAAAAATCTGAACTTCAATATGCCTAGCTTTTCTTATATATTTTTCAATAAAAACCCCGCCGTCATTAAAGTTGCTTTCAGCAAGATGAATTACATTATCATAAGAATTTTTAAGCTCATCCTCATTCTCGCAAATTCTGATGCCAATACCGCCACCCCCTGCCGTACTTTTAATCATTACAGGATAGCCTATTACATTTGCAGCCTTAACCGCTTCCTCCAGATTTGAAAGCAAACCTGTTCCTGACAATAACGGCACATTTGCTTTTTCGGCAATTTCTCTTGCAGAATGCTTTAAGCCGAAAAGCTTAATTTGTTCAGAATCGGGACCAATAAACTTAATACCTTTTTCTTCACACTTTGCTGCAAATTCAGTATTTTCACTTAAAAATCCATAGCCCGGATGAATGGCTTCCGCACCTGTTTTTATTGCAGCGTCAATAATTTTTTCTATTACAAGGTAAG
Organism: Clostridia bacterium; assembly: GCA_030524425.1. Classification (GTDB taxonomy): domain Bacteria; phylum Bacillota; class Clostridia; order Lachnospirales; family CAG-274; genus Gallispira. Next base: position 61,566 of record JAUNGN010000001.1, read on the forward strand.
TATCCTTTGCACTACCCTCACCAATATATACAGCTTCATCTGCATTTTCTTTATGCAAACTGTCTCTGTCAGCCTTTGAATAAACCGCTGCACTTTTAATACCCATTTTATTCAAAGTTCTTTCTATTCTTACAGCAATAGCTCCTCTGTTAGCTATTAATACCTTTTTAAACATTTATATCACCTCAATTAATTGCCATAAAAGATAAATACCACAGGCAATTTAATCTGCTCCATTGCAGATACTTGTCCGTGGTATTTAAAACATTAATCCCATATAATTAATCTTACGGGAGTAGGATTATAAGCATTACATGGATTATTAAGCTGAGGACAGTTACTGATTAAGATCATAACATCCTCCAAGGCTTTCATTTCAACATAATTTCCCGGTGCTGATACACCATCATCAAATTTTAAGCCGCCTTCCTTTGTAACAGGTACATTCATAAAAAAGTTTATGTTGGGGGCTAAATCTCTTTTTTGAATATCGGCTTCCGTATTATCCGCAAGCTGAAGCATAAAACTATCTCTGCAATTGTGCATATACCTTTTATCTCTTGAATATCTTACGGTATTGCTTTGAGATGAACAAGCTCCGCCCAATGTATCATGTCTGCCTGTTTTATCAGCTGTAATTTCAAGAAGAGGCTTTCCTGATTCAGCCCTTAAAATACTTCCTGTTGTAAGATAAATATTTTTCTGCATTAAAATTGTTTGTATTGCACTGTAGTGGTCCTCAGGATTTTTTAAATCATAAAATGTTGTATCAACTGCCTGATTACCCTCCACATCTAAAATTCTGAAACTCTGACCTGCCTTAAGGGGATGAATCCAGCCTAAGCCTGCATTGAGAACTTCGTTATAAACAGCATCTTCTATTTTTAATTTACTTTCTTTTTTTACTAATCCATACATACTCTGTACCCTCCTATATTAAAGACCTAAGAGATTATTATAATCCCAAGTATTTTCAAATGCTCTGTAATTTTCATCTCTGAAGTTTACACAATAATCGGTTAAATCAACAGGAGGTGCATTATAAACCTCCATTGTAATTGGTACTGAAGGATATTCCTTAGATGGGTTAAGAGGGTTTGGAGTATTTGAAGCAATAAACAAAATATCCATTTCAGTCCTTAAAGTTACGGTTGCACCGTCCTTACAATGATTATTTTCATAATGCATACTGCCATCTTCCTCTACATAAACCTTTGAAAAAAGATTTACACAAGGTACTATATCTCTTTTGCCCATATTGTTCCTTACAAGCTCAATTTTGAAATTTTCTTCACCACAGCGATAAAAATCATTACCCTGAACCTGATAAGATGTTTTTCCATATTTCTCATCAGTTAAAATTCTTGTTGTATGACCTGAAATACTGTCATGCCACCCTAAACTGTCTTGAACAATACTTGCCAAAACTCTGCCATTGTCACTCATAAGCACATTGCCCTTTGTAAGATGTGATGTATACTGTGCCTTAAGGGTATCAGGCATATTATATCTTTCTGATTTATCCCTCATATTGTATAAAAGAACAGATAAATTAGCATTATCACCTAATGCCTTAAAATGAATGTATTTACCTTTGCCTATAAAACCTGACCATTTTTCCCCGGCTCTGAATTCCTTTGTGAAAATTTTCTGCATATATATTGCCTCCCTCATATTTTATAAAAACAAAAAGAGCCTAAAGACTTTTATGTCCTTAAGCTCCTTCACTTATCTTATGCACAACATTATAGCTTTTTAAATAAATTTATTCAATTCCTCTAAATTATGATTTTATAAATTTTTTCTCATACTTTAGTTCTAATTTTTATCATTTTCATCTGAGTATACCAAATTTACAAGCTGTGTTCTGCTGTTTACTCCCATTTTATTAAATAAATTATATATATGCTTTTTTACTGTTGAAAGACTTATTGATAATTTATCACCAATTTCATTATTTAAAAGACCCTTCGATATAAGCTTTAAAATTTCACACTCTCTTTTTGTAAGCTCATATTTATTTTTAACATAATCAAATCTGTCAAAATCTTTTACTTCGGCTTTTTTACTGCACAAATTATATATAATGTTTGCAATGTGCCCTTTTAACACATTTAAAATATATATGTCCTTTTCCCTAAAATCCCCAAAAAGCTCATTTCTAAATAAATTAAATACTCCTAAAATTCTGTTATTATTAATTATCAATATACCGCATCCATAGGGAATATCCTCATTTTTTAAAAATTCTCTGAAAAAATCGGTTTCAACTCTCAAATTATCATTTAAAATATCCGAATCTCTGTATACCATAGTTTCGTGATTTATTTCATAAGCAAACTTTAAATAATCACTGTCGTAATATTTGTTAATATAATCATCTATTCCCCTTTCTTCCATACCTTCAAAATATGATTTTTCTTTCATAATATTTCTGTTATCATCAAGTAAAACCATATACCCCTTTGTATATGGAATTAACATCCTTAAAACAAGAAAAAGCTTCTGTGCTAAAGATGTAATATTGTCAATAGTATATATTTCCAACAAAATATTGTTAATTATGTTCCATTCTCTCTCATCTAACATAAACTCACCATACTCGTGTAAACTAATCACTTTTATAAATTGAAATTGATATATATTTAAATTATACAAAAACCAAAAAATCTCGGCTTAATCCGAGATTTTTATTACTTTTAAATTATTATATCAATTTAATTAATAAATATCAATATATTTTTACTTGAACTGTCAAAAACCGACATATTTGAAGTCAGAATATTAACGTAAATATTAAATTTCATAAGGAAAATCATGTATAATTTATTAAAAAAATCTTTTGGCAAATTCAACCTTTTTATCTGATAAATATTCAAATAACGTTAACAAATCACCTTTCTTCAAACAAAAAATAATTATCTTCCAAAGCCATATATTCTATTACATCAGAATCAATAGGATTGTAGTCATATTTAGAATATACAATCCCTCTTGCACAAGACATATTTATCCAGCTTGCTCATATTCAAACATACTGAGTCATTAAATCGTTTTCTGTAATTCTGCCTGAAGAGTTTTGTCGTTTCCATTCAACTAACCCAACCGTTTCTAATTCTTCAGAATAATTGAAAGTTACCGGCTTTTTTCATTCGCAAAATCATTTTTATATAAATATCCGGATGGTTTTAAAAAAAATTCAAATCTTTTAATCGGTTAAACACCAAATCCAAATTCTATTATTGAGCCATCAGATTTAAACATAACAAATATACTTCCACCCAGCTCAACAGTATTGCTATCAAATAAAAATGATTTTTTTGAAGATATTACAGTAAAGACCTTCCAAACATTATCATAACCCAATGCATCCATTCTAACTGCTTTTAACTCTACGTTGCTATTTTTTAAATAATCTGAAAAACCTTTTTTTAATAGTAAATATCCATACTCTTCTGCTAATTCTTCATCAGATATAAACACATTACATTTTTGGTTAATCTCATTTATATAATCTTCATTAATTTCATTTTCATAACTAATATTCTGATTACTGGTTTTATTCTCTTTATAATTAACATTAATTATCATTACACAGGCAAACAATATTATCAAAAAAAATAGTATAAAAATTTTTTTATTCAAAATTAACGCTCCCCTCTAAAAAGAAAATAATGTTTTTGATTTAGTATAGCCAAATATTAAAGGACCACTGTTGCTTTCTGTATACTTAATTTCTTTAACTGCATTAACCAAATACATATTCTTTCTTTTTTTCTCCATACCCATATAATCATCTGCATAGCTAAAATCTCCAGCATACTTTACATTCTGCCAATGAATATGTATTATAGCCGTTGTATCATTAGTCAATGAAAGTGTCACATGATTTTTGTTCTTTTCTGACAACATAGAATTACTAACATCATCAAATATATATTTACCATCTCGTTCCTTTATTAGTGCACCATACTCCTGTTCTTCACTCATAGACTTTGGATAATACATAAGCGCAAAAGCTAATGCCGCATCTTCTTCACTGTCAAACAAATCTCCTTCAATATGTAAAGTTTGTATATTAAACAAAGAAAAATCATTCTTCAATATATTGTTGTCAATAATTGCTCTTCCATTAACAACTCTAACCTGAGCCTTGTCATTCCCAACTGAATATGTTTTTATTTTATTCTTTATTTGTACTGTCACACTTTTTAAATAACCTTGTTCATCATAAGACGGATTTACAATTCCTCCATTCTTCTTGGCTATATAAGAAAGCATTACATCATCCAACCCACTCGGATCTACAAACATCACAGGATTACCACCACAATAAGCATACCAGTTAAGACCATCCTTTATCGGATCTTCCGTTGTAAATCTGCCGGTACTTGGGTTATAGTTCCTTGCTCTCAGGTAAATACTTTCCAGTTCATCATCATAGTATTCACCGCAGTATCTGAAGGGATTAGTATCACTGCTGTCAGGGTTAAGCTCATTGCCGAAAGCATCATAGCTGTAGGTCTTTTCCAAGTTTCCGCTCTTATCCGTCATACCCGCCACATCACCATGGCCATTGAATATATAAAGCTTAGTATTATGACTGCTTAATTCCTTACTTGTTCCCGTTCTCATATATCCCGGGGATTTTGCATAGCTCCTTATTTCATCGGCTGTAACTGTCATCATTAACCCGTCTCCGTCCCAAAGGAAGCTTGTTTTATTTCCCTTTACTGACTTTGAAAATCTTAAGCCGTTTGCCATGTAGGTGTATTCTGCCGTATTTTTCATTTCATCTTCAAGCTTTACAAGCTGATTTAAACCGTTGTATGTAAAAATTTCATAGCCGTAACCGCTGTCCCCGCTGTCTGCAAAAAATCCCAGTTCAGGTTTTCCTGTCAGGTTTTCTCTGCTCATGTCCTTCCTTATCTGATTACCGTTATTATCATAGGTATAAATCACAGTGTCTGCATAGCCTGCTCCGCTGTTTTTCCTGCTTGACTTTAAAAGCCTGTTATTCCTGTCATAGGTATAGCTTGTTACATAGCTTTCTCCCCCCGTTACGGTAAGGGAGCTTCTGTTGCCTGCGCTGTCATAAGCATATGCCATATTTACAGTTTTCCGTTTGCTGTAAGCTGTTTTGCATATTGCATATCAAACATTTTATGGGACAGTTTAAATTAAATCTTCTCATATAAGTAAATATATTTTTATAAATTTATCAATTTAAAATTGGTTTAATTGAAGTTTTTATCAATTCAACTGTCCCTTGTTTTGTGTTTTTTAATGAATATAATCCTGATAAGGTTTTCCTTGCTTTCCTGAAATGGTATCATTATCTAAATTTAAACACTTATTAATGTAATTATCACAATTCCAAATAGACTTCATTTTTATCTTTCTAATAAATGTTCGTAAATGTTCACTATAGCTATAACACTTACCATTATAATAAAAGCCTCTTGCATAGTCTGCTACATATTCAAGTGTAAAGTACTTATTTGATACAGGTATTAAATTATTAAATTTAAGCTTATTTAATAAAATAAAATATTCAAATATTGATAATTTATCCGTATACTCCTCATGTTTACCTCGTATATAAAATACATCAGCAATTTCCGTTGAAACTTTTTTTCCCGTCACTTTTTCATAAAAATCACCATCTTTAAAATAAAATGTTGGAAATAAAGTAAAATCACCCATAATGTATCGCACAGTTCTATCATTATACACTACTGCATATTTACTTAATTTATCTTTTTTACCCATAAGCCAAATATTTTCACAAATTATTCCTTCCTTTGAAAAGTCCGTAGCTTTTATACAAGTTTCTATTCTTTTATAATATTCATTAAGTCCTTCCGTTTCTTGTAAATTAAAACCTTCATCATAGAATTGATTCAACATTAAATTGGCTTCTTCCTCTGTAAGATTATTTTCTACAAACGTAAAATATGTTTCATCATAAGGTTCAATATCACTAATTATAAAAAAGACAGTATACAATAAAATAAATACAAATATTATTCTTATTAATATTATTTTGATTTTATTTAACACTTCATGTATGCAAAACATAGTACCATCCTCTCTTGCCCTTTCCCAACTGATTCCTTATCATATTTTCTGTTATAACTGGATATTTGTCTTTTATATATTGATTGCCAGCTTTTTCTCTTACAGACCATCCAACTAATCCAACAGTTTCAAATTCCTCGGACTGTACAATTGTTTTTACTCTTTTTCCATTACTATCCGGAGACACTCCTTCAAATTCGACTTTTTCATTATATGTACTTTGACTCGTTTCCTCTCTATAAGCATGAACTAACTCATGAGATAAAGAAATACAGCTAATTGCATCTACTGTTTCAAACTCTCTATAATAGAATTTACCATCATTATAGACATCATTAGCTATTACGACTTTTGCTGGTGTGTTAGGATTATATTTTATTGTTTTTGTATCTTTTTCGTAAGAATTTGTCTCCTGACTATTTATCAACACATCAATGGTATATACATTATCACTTTCTATTAATGTATTTAGAAGAATATAACCCGGCAAATTACTGTTTTTATTATTCATGTTCAATGTTATATTTCCGCTGATACTAATATTTACCACACCATCAGGCGGTCCTGATGCAGGACCTAATAACTTATTAAGATCTACATTTAAACTGTTTACCGCATTCTTACCTTCATCCTGTGAAATCAGAGTTTTATAATCACTAATCAGTATAGTTAAGCCACTCGGATCTACAAACATCACAGGATTACCACCACAATAAGCATACCAGTTAAGACCATCCTTTATCGGATCTTCCGTTGTAAATCTGCCGGTACTTGGGTTATAGTTCCTTGCTCTCAGGTAAATACTTTCCAGTTCATCATCATAGTATTCACCGCAGTATCTGAAGGGATTAGTATCACTGCTGTCAGGGTTAAGCTCATTGCCGAAAGCATCATAGCTGTAGGTCTTTTATAAGTGTTGGCTGGATACACAGCCTTTGTTACATTTCCTATTTTATCATAAGTGTATGAATTTGTAAAGTTATTTTGGCATCTATTTGATATGCAATGCAATAACAACAGACTATGTAATTCATGCTAGGATAACTTTCATGTTAGAATATACAACTAATTAAGCGAAGCCAAAGGCTCCGCTTAATTATCATAAACTTAACTCAATTTAGAATTTAAAAATACTTGAAGCCGCTATCTTTATATATTATTTCCTTTAAATAACCGCCAATTGCATCCTCAATCATATTTGAAATAAAACTGTTATCTTCTTCAAAATCATAATACTGATCTTCCAAATAAAATACATTTTTATCTTCTGAATGTGGTTTTCCAAAATCATATTCATTATTCTTTGCATGACATAATTTTAATAATTTTAATAAATTTATTATTTTATTATATTGAGGATTTTGTAACTCTAAATCTTTTGTTTCCTTTACATCACAATTTAGCCAGCTAACTTTTATAGGCTCATCATAGTTATATCTGTCCTCTATATTCTCTACTGTTCCTATGGCATCAACAATATATTTTATTGTTTTATCCTTACATAAGACAGCATAAATATTTCTTTTTTGAGCAGGACCCTCATATATAACTGTTGTATTTATAAATATATACTCACATATAATATCTTCACCTGGAAAATCGAAAAACTTTGTATATTGGTAATCAAGCTTCTTCATATTTTCAAAATCTTTTAATTTATAATATTCTAACCATTTTTTAGAACTTTCCTCGGTTTCAATACTGACAGTCATAGTGAATCCAGTTTTATTATATGTGTCTATTGTTATAAAGCATTTAAAGGTAACGACTGTTAATAATATCAGTATAATAATGAAATAAATAATAATTTTCCCTACTCTTTTCTTCATTAATACCATCCTCTCTTGGGCATCCCCAGCTGAGTCCTTAAATCGTTTTCTGTAATTCTGCCTGAAGAGTTTTGTCGTTTCCATTCAACTAACCCAACCGTTTCTAATTCTTCAGAATAATTAGATTTAGACTCCTTTGATATTCCTGGAGGTAAGACGCCCGTATACGTAGTACGTAGTTTTAAATCATCTATATTTTGACCTGTCACATATCTATAAGCATGAACTAATTCGTGTCCCAAAGAAATAGTACTTGTCATTACTTCCTTTTTAAATACTCTCTCTCCGCTTGAATCATCAACCACATAAGCCTCAAATGATGAATTAATATTATAATTTATTGTACCAACACCTGTATCAACTCCGTTTCTTTTATTTATTGTAAAATTATTTTTAGTATCGCCTTTTTCAACAGGGGATGTATCAAAATTAATTGCAATTATATTATCACTACCGATTATTGTATCAAGTATTTTATATCCTTCAGTACTTGGATTTTCTGTCAGTACATTCAATGTTACATTGCCTTCCCCCGATACCTCAACAATTGCATCATAAGTTCCTGCATCAATGTCATTCATCATTAGTTTATTTAAATCAGATTTTATCTGTTTTTTTTGTGCATCACTTAGTGTTTTATATCCTATTATTTGTAAATCCAAGCCACTCGGATCTACAAACATCACAGGATTACCACCACAATAAGCATACCAGTTAAGACCATCCTTTATCGGATCTTCCGTTGTAAATCTGCCGGTACTTGGGTTATAGTTCCTTGCTCTCAGGTAAATACTTTCCAGTTCATCATCATAGTATTCACCGCAGTATCTGAAGGGATTAGTATCACTGCTGTCAGGGTTAAGCTCATTGCCGAAAGCATCATAGCTGTAGGTCTTTTCCAAGTTTCCGCTCTTATCCGTCATACCCGCCACATCACCATGGCCATTGAATATATAAAGCTTAGTATTATGACTGCTTAATTCCTTACTTGTTCCCGTTCTCATATATCCCGGGGATTTTGCATAGCTCCTTATTTCATCGGCTGTAACTGTCATCATTAACCCGTCTCCGTCCCAAAGGAAGCTTGTTTTATTTCCCTTTACTGACTTTGAAAATCTTAAGCCGTTTGCCATGTAGGTGTATTCTGCCGTATTTTTCATTTCATCTTCAAGCTTTACAAGCTGATTTAAACCGTTGTATGTAAAAATTTCATAGCCGTAACCGCTGTCCCCGCTGTCTGCAAAAAATCCCAGTTCAGGTTTTCCTGTCAGGTTTTCTCTGCTCATGTCCTTCCTTATCTGATTACCGTTATTATCATAGGTATAAATCACAGTGTCTGCATAGCCTGCTCCGCTGTTTTTCCTGCTTGACTTTAAAAGCCTGTTATTCCTGTCATAGGTATAGCTTGTTACATAGCTTTCTCCCCCCGTTACGGTAAGGGAGCTTCTGTTGCCTGCGCTGTCATAAGCATATGCCATATTTACAGTTTTTCCGTTTGCCGTAAAGCTTTCCCTTGTAAGCCTGCCTGCACCGTCATAGCTGTAGGCGGTTGTATTGCCGTTTTCGGTCTTTCTGCTCATATTGCCGTCAGGAGTGTAGGTATAGCTGCAGCTTGACAAAGTACCCGTGCTGTTCTTATTCACAAGTGATGTAAGCAGATTGGCATCATTATAGGTATATGCCGACGTAAGACCGTTTTTTACACTTAAGCCTGTCATATTGTCATTTTTATCATAGGTATAATAAACGTCATAACTGCTGTTTGTACCGTTTGCGTAATCTGATGCCGCCTGACTGCCAAACATATAAATTCTGCCCTTTGCGTCATAGCTATAATTCTTTGTATATACCGGAGCGGCGGAGCCGTCCTTAAAGCACTGCACATAGTGCATTCTGTCAGCATCATTATATAGCCTTACTGTTTTATAACTTGTGCCGTCCACAGTGACATTTTCTTCGTCACATATTCTTCCGTTGTCCCCTTTGTAATATCTGTAGCTCTTTGTTACGCTTCCGCTTGATTCGCTTGCAAGACTGCCTGTAAGACTATAGGTATAGCTGTTTGATGCTGTTACATTATTCTTTGTTGCCTTTTCCTGTGTAAGCCTGTGAAGAGCGTCATAGGTATAGTTTGTTGTTATACCGTTTCTGTCAGTTTTCTTAATCATATCACCGTAATTATTGTAGGTGTATGTTTCTGACTTGCCAAGAGCATCTGTGTACTTAACAGGTCTGTTAAGCCAGTCATAGGAGTATGTTACGGACTGTGCACCGTTAGCCGTTGTCTGCTTTGTAATATTTCCCGCCTTGTCATACTCATAGGATGCGGAAACATTATTTATTTTTGACTCCGTAACTCTGTTTAATGCATCATAGGTATAGTCGATGTTCCTTGTACCCGAGCCTGTTGATACACTTTCCCTTGTTACATTTCCTGCCTTGTCATACTGATATGACGTTACTCCGTAAGATGTTCCGCTGAAAGGCGTTTTTATTTCCTTTATCCAGTCCGTTCCGCAGTAAGTATATGAAGTCTTTTTGCCCTTGCCGTCTGTAAAGCCTGTAAGTCTGCCTAACATATCGTACTCATAATTCTTTGTGTTTGTTTCCACTCTGCTTCCCGATTCTGTTTCGGTAAGCACATTGCCTGCATGGTCATAGGTATAGTTAACAGTATAATTATAAGTGTTGGCTGGATACACAGCCTTTGTTACATTTCCCATAAGGTCATTTGTATAAGCTGTTACTCCCCCCTGTCTGTTTGTCTCCGATATGATTCTTCCCATTACGTCCTGCTGAACAGATGTGCTGTAAGAGCAAGCGTTTCCGTCACCCTGCACCATCGTTGTAAGCAGAACTCCCGCAGAATTTACGGCGTAGGCATAGTCCTCCCTGTAAAGCCTTGTACCTCCGCTGTTCTTTACCTCCCTGCTTATTACTCTGTCCCTGCTGTCATAGGTCAGCGTAGTGACTGCCCCTCCCAGAGTCTGAGTTGTGGGACGCATATAAATATCATATGTATACTTTTCAAGAGTATTATTATTATTTTCCATATCAGTAACAGATGTAAGATTTCCTGCCTGGTCATAATTATATCTGATTCTTTTGCCATTCTCATTTGCGGACGTTATTGTGTTTCCCGTATAATTATAGGCATAGGACCTTACAGTACTTATTGTACCTCCTGAAAAAGATTCTTTTGTTACATTTCCTATTTTATCATAAGTGTATGAAGTTGTAAAGTTCTTTGGACTGATAATTTTATTTACATGACCTAATGAGTCATACTCATAGCTTGTCTTGTATTTTGTCGATCCGTCATTAAACTCCTGTGAAACAGGCCCGGCATGACTGCTGCCGTAGGTATATGCCGTAGTAACAAAATCAGCACTGTTAATATAGTCCTTTCTTTCGGTTAATCTTCCCAAATCTGTACTGCTGCAGCTGTAAACTGACCTTGCTTTCAGGGCGTTTGTTCCATTTGTCTGTAAATATATCTTTTCTTCCCCTATTGTCCTTTTGCTGTTGCCTGTGCTGTTATTTACAAGAATGTAATCCGTTACTATGCTTTGAGTATCGCTCATTTTCTGCACTTTCCTTAACGGCAGTGAATAATGCTCTTCCGACAGCCTTCCGTAATCATAATCCGTTCTTTCAAAGTAAAGTAAATTATTTTCTTTATCTGAAACATTATATTGAAAATAATTTCCTGTGCCGTATCTGAAATCTTCTATTTTAACGGAATTCCCCTCGTAAGTTGTTCTTGTAACAGGATACAGATTATGCAAAGGGTCTGTATCATAGCGGTTTACAACCTTTAAATATAAGCCGCTTCCCGAATATCCTTCTGTTAAAGTGTTCCTTCTTTTTTCATCAAATCCATAACAAATATAGCTTTTATATGTATCAGAATTGACTGCTGTCATTGTATATACCCTGTTGCTTCCTTCAAATTCAAACTCGCTTGAAAAGGTATCTGCAACTATTTCTGTCAAATCATCATTTCTGCTTGGTAATGCAATTTCTGTACCCTCTTCATATAAATTACCGTAACCTGCGGGAATCTTAAGAATCTCTCCGTTTTTATACTTTGATTCAAGCTCGTCATAGCTGAATTTTTCTATGTCTTTATCAATACCGTTTACAGTAACCCATCTCTTTATAACCTTTGGCTCTGATTCAGAATTTAATTTCCATATATACTGAGCCCTCCAGCTATTGCTTTCCCTGTAAAGAATGTTATTTCTGATGTAATATCTTTTATACCAGTCATATTCATAATGGCTTACCATTCCTGTGGGATAAGTTATTTTTGTCAGGAGCATATTTTTAGCTGAATCTCCCATATTTGATGCAGTATTACCTGAGCTGTATTCATACTCATATTTAGTGGAAATGGTATTTGTGCTGTCAGTCATTTCCCTTTTTTCCTTTAACAAAGTCCTCGTAAGACCATTGTCCGCAGTTATGGTTTCATATATGTATTTAATAACCGTATTGTCAGGACGTGTTACTGTCTGTTCATAACCCTGTGCTGCTGCTTTTGTCATTATTGTAACAGTTTTTCCCAAGGTGTCCTGTATTGTAACTGTTTCCGAGTCTGCCGTTTCTGTATCACCCGTTATTTTTATACTGTTTCCGAAGCGGTTTACTGTTGCTATCCATTGACCCTCCTTATTAAAGTAGTCCATTGTACCATCCATGTGAGTAAGCTCAAAACATGAATCCTTACCGCCCTTTGAATTAAAATCGCAGTTAAGGTATAAATTGTCAGTCTGGCAATGTGATATATAGCGGTTTTCCTTTTTGGCTCTGTCTTCTATGGGATATGTTGTTCCATCTGCCATAACTATATACACAGGAGTTTCATTGTATGTAATACTCCCGTTTTCCTTTTTAGCGGATATTCTGCTTCCGTCATTAGTCATAAGAAACGGAAAGGAATACCGCCAGTTTCTTCCGTAATTTATTCTGTCGTCTATACTTCTTGCCTTACAGTTCTTGGAAAAATACATCAGACTTATATTAAGGTCTAAGCCGTTTTTGCTGGGAAGACTTAACACATTGTCTGTATAAGTCAATAAGCCTGTACCTACATCCACATTGTCATTCACTCCTGACTTATAATTAAAGGGTCCCTCCTTATAAGCAGAATCATTTTTCAGATTGCATGCCGTACTTTCCCCGTCAGTACTGTATGGCTGTATTTCCGAAAGGAGATTTTCAGCAGACCCGCTTTCGTGAGCTATATCAAGCTCTGTCATGACTGCATATATTTCTGCTTCCATTTCTTCTGCAGTAATATTGTTTTCTGCCATATAGGCTGAAATATACTCAGCTTTTACACAATATTTATTTCCTAGACTCAGTGCACTTTCATCCTCTGCAGTCTTTTCCTCTGTATTTTCCTCTTCCGCTGATATATTTATGCCAAACAGATTTATTTTATATAGCGATTCCTCAATTGCTCTTTCAAAGATTTCCCCATTGCTTTCAGCTGCACTTTTTTCTTTTGTCATAATACTTTTAATATCTGTACCCATGCAATATGCCAAAGCAAAGCACTTTGTTATTTCATCTGTATTATAACCCTCCTTAAGCAAATCAACAAGCTCAGGCTTTATATCCTCCTGTGACAGAAAGCCTGTTTCATACTCTTTTTTTCTGTACTCCATGGCAGCATCAAGAGCAGCAGTCTGACTTCCGTAATAAACCATCATCTCCTCTGCACTGCTGTAATTAAATTCAAGCCTCTGCATTAATAATGCGAAGGGTATGGACTCCTTTATACTAAGACCGTTATTTTCACATTCGGTCATTGTATCTTCTCTTACGCCTATATACCTGTTTAAATAAAACTTTGAATTTTCATCTGTTTTCGAATATACTGCATTGCTCATTGCAGCATCAGCGGCATAATCGGGTATGCCCTCTGTATTAAGCTCATAATCAAGTGCAGAATCTGACAGCACACTATCCCTGACACAGGGCAGTAACTCCTCATCTGTATATGCCCCGGCAGGTGTTATTGTTTCATCTCCGCTGATATAGTCCGTAGTTGTTTCTGCTGCTTCCTCGCTGTGCTCACTGTCCCTAATATCAGAAACACTTTCCGTTTCTGTTTCGGATATGTTTATTGACGTATTTGCCCACGTACTTTCGGTAAATATTACCGCTATAAGCAGAACAGCAAGTTTTCTTATTAATGATTTTTTTCTCATAAGTCATTATCTCCCTTTAAAACTATGATATTACCTCAGCCGTAATTTGTACCCTTGTGCTGCCCGTGCTCTTAGCCGTAAACTCAACAGGGCATAATATACCCGACCATTCTTTATTGTCACTACTTATTTTAAAGCTAAGTACACCCTCAACATTTGATATAATTGTTATACTTGGGTCATAATTCACATATGTACCCGTAGTATATATATGATTGGGATTTTCACCGATTTTTGTTATTCTCAAAGCATCAGGATTATAAACTATAGTATATTTCATTGCTGAAACATTATGTATATTGTTACAGGTCATAAAATATCTGTAGCTTTGATTCCTGACCACACTTATGGTTTTCTCCATATCCTCAGGACCTATAGGTCCTGAATCTCCGTTATCTATGCTGTATATATAAGCGCCTTCACTGCTGCAATTATGCGAATAATAACTATACACATATATACTGTCATAACTTCCCGTATAGTCAAATTTATAATCTGCAGGAGTCGTTGTCAAATCAGCACTGCCAATAATAAAGTCATCAGAACTTATAAGTATAACCTTCATTCCGTTTAGTTTTGAACTTGCCTTTATTGTTATTGTTCTTTTTACTGCCACTCCTCTTTTGCCCGAACTGTCGGATACGTTAATTTTAATTTTACCTCCCCCTGCATCTCCGTAGGCTCTGCTTTTTATATGTATTGCCTTTTTATTTCCTGTATTCGTATTGCTTTCCACAGTGGCATTTATAATTTCCATTCCTTCTATTATGTTATTTTTATATTCACCCAAAGCAAAGCTGCTGTTATTGCTTATATCCCAAATTTTGTAATCAATGATTTTATTTACTCTGGGAACGACGCTTACCTTATATATTTTTATACCGGAATCCTCAGAACCAATCATAAAATCCTCACCGTCACCATAATAGCTTATTTTATAGGTTTCAATCTTATCACCTACATTTATAAAATCATCGCTTATATCAACCTTTGGTGTCCCATAATATTTATTCCACACAAAAAGCTTTCTTTGTGACGTTCCGTCTGCAGACTTTGCTGTTATATATATATATCTGAATTTTTATTCACAGGAAAAGTTATGTATCTATATCCATATTGTAATCTTCCTGCAAGATTAACATATCTATGCTTTAAATAGCCATAGGGCTCTTTGTCACTATTTTGAGTATCAATTATTACGGGATTTTCTGCTGTTGCCTTTATCTCCATATCATTAAAACTTATATTTTCTGTTATACTTCCTGAATATTCCGTATAATCTTCAAAGTCCCAAATCCTCTTTGTGCCTTCTCCAAGCTCCGCATATTCACCGGCATTGTAATCCTTTGCCGTTATGCTGTATATTCTTACACCGCCTCCTGCAGTATATAAATACACATCGCCAGCTGCACCTCTGTATTTATAAATATAATCATCTGTAACATGTGTCATTTTCAAATCATAGGTTCTTCCGTCAGCAGTTGTATAAAATGTAAGGTTTCTGTCTTCTGTATCGGATTTCGACTTTCCAAGAATATGTATGTCTGTGCTGCCATTTACAGAAAACTTCATAAATCCGTCATTTCTGCTGCCATTAGCCTTTGTATATATTGACCCTTCAAAATATAGATTTTTAACCTTGCCTTTACCGTTATGAACAAATAACCCGCTGTTTAATGTCAGTCCGTTGAAAGTAACGGAATCCGTCGTATATCCCTGCTCAAGAGATGGAAAAGTAAAATCTCTGAAGCACCATGTTCTTTCACTTGAAGTGTTTGCATCAGCAGCTATACACATACAAATAAATGCATAAACCAAAGTTAATATAATACCCGCTATTCTTTTCTTCATTTTAAATATCCTCCTTAAAATAAACATAAACTGCTTTATGGTTAATTTCATTTTACCATAGTTATAACTTATAGTATTTATAATTAATTCGCCTGTTTCCAACAAAATCAATACTTACTTTTGCTTTAATGACATAATAAACTTATGGCATATTTGTGCTGATATATTATTAATAGCAATAAAAAAAGCGATGCAGAATTAAAATAATCTGCACCGCCTAATGTGTAATTTTTATCAGCTGCGCCGTATATATTAAATACCAAACCACAGAAAACCTTACTTTAAACCATATCAAAACTGCAAATGCTATTGATATTTTCCCATTTAATGCTGTTTTAAGTGTCCATCCTTACAATTTCTTTAAGCTCTTTATCTCTATATACAAGGTCATCTCTTACAATAAAGCCATTCTTTTCCCAAAACCTATTTCCAATTTCATTTTTTGAAAAAGCAACAAGAGCCGCCTTGCTTATTCCTTCATCCCTCAATGCATTAAGGGCAGCATTTAATAAAGCCTCACCTGTTCCCTTTCTGCGTTCAGAGCCTGCAACGGCTGTATGATGAATGTACCCTCTCCGCCCGTCATGTCTGCTTAGTATAACTCCAACAATGCTATTATCCCTTTTAGCAATAAAACAGGTTGCAGGATTTCTTTTTAAGTATCTTTCAATGCCCTTTTTTGAGTCATCAATATTATTAAGTCCCATGCCGGGAGTATTTATCCATAAGTTGTAAACTTCATCATAATCATTAATTGTCATATTTCTTATTTCCATAATCTTATCTCCAAATTAAAATCTTTAATCAATAGATTCGGAATTTATAAATTCAATTCAAACATTTTATACTCCGTCCACCCTGTATCTTCGTAATACATATTCTTTTCTTCGACAAAATGAAATCCGCAACTCATATAAAGGTGTTCCGCCGATTTACACGCAGCAAGAACATCCAAACGTATAGCTTTCTTATGTTTTGACTTTGCAATATCTAATATATTTCTTACCACAATTTTGCCTATACCTTTTCCTTGCAATTTGGGATTAACAGCAAGTGCATGTGGAATCAGAATTTCGTTAAAATCACAATCAATACTCCATGAGCATCCATTATAGCCTTTATTGCATTCACTATTGAGAATAACGCAGGCATATAAATCGCTGTTTTCCATAAGGGTATAGAGTTCACCTCTTGCAAGACTGGTTCGTATAAAATCATCCGATGGGTAAATTCCCTTCTCCCAACCAAGATTCTCATTATTTATGTTGTTTTTATGAATATCATCTATTACATTCCAATAAAAATTTTGTATAATTGTAAAATCATCTTCTTTTGCTTTTTGAAACTTCAATGTCATACTCCTCCAGATAAATTCCGATTTTCTGCTCCGTTTATCTTCCCAATAAACAGGAAGTTATTTATCTAATCTCATATATAAAAGCGGATATGGATTGCCTTGTTCATCACACTCTGTTCTTTTATAAACTTCAAATCCCATGTATTCATAGAAATCTTTTGCAAGAGGATTTTGCTCATTAACTGCTAAATTATTAACCGAATATTTTTCTATTCCGTATTTAAGCAATTCTTTGCCTAATCCTTTCCCCCTTTCTTTGTGAGAAATAAAGAGCATTTCAAGATGTTGCTCTACAATTCCCATAAAGCCAACAGGACAACCTATTTCATTTTCTGCAATGATTAAATGGGGTACTTCGTTTAGTGCTTTCGGAACATATCTCTTAATATTTTTTACTTCCTCACCTGATAAAAATAAATGGGTTGCTTTAACAGAACTCTCCCATATATCTAACAATTGTTGTATCAATACAGGGCTTCTTTCTATAACTTCAATGATTTTCACTTTATTTTCCCTCCACAATTTCAGATTTTTGCTCAATCCAACTTCCCAATAAACCTGATTTTCGCTCTGCTCAACTCCCCTAAAAATCGGAATTTTTAATATCTATCCCTATAGTCCAACTTTGCTTTTTCGGTGTGCTTTTGAATGAAATCTGTTTTAGAATTTGTATAACCATCTCTATCAAATTCATATTTTTTCCATAATTCCAATTTCATTCTCTCGTACTTAATAGCAATATCGGTATGCTCAATGAGATAATCTCTAAAATATAACTCATCATTATCTCCAATATATCTTAGGTGTAGGTGAAACACCCTCTCGGCAAATCCTTTTTCTGTATATCCCTTGTTAAAAGAAATTCTATCAGAGGTTTCGGACATACAAATATAGCCACTTTTCACAATCACTTCTTTGTAGTCAGATAACTTATAATCTTTTGAAATTTCCACAAGAATATCAATAATTGGTTTTGCATAAATAGAACCAATTGCTGTACTTCCTATATGGCTTATTCTTTCTATTTTAGGAATTCTGTTTCTCAAAAAATTTTCTTCATCAGTGTACCATTCTTTCCAATAAGGTTGATGCTCTGTCAAATAAATAGGAAATAGCTTCCATAATTCTTCTAAACTCATTTCAGATAATTTCTTCTCCATTTTTCTCCCCACCAAATTCCGATTTTCTCTGTATAACTTCCCGATAAGCAGAAAGTTATAGAAACACCTTGACATCAAAATTCAGGCATTTTCACAAATTCAACCTTATCACTATTTGAAATACCAACGTACATCTCAGATGTAAATCTTCCAATTTCGCAATAATGTTTCATAACATACTCTGCTGTATATGGCATTTCAAGATTACATATTTCATCTATGGAAAACCATTTACATATACCTTCGTTAGAAGTTAAATTCTCATCAACTGTAGATTTTAAATTAGCGAAAAAATAATAGTTTTGCCTTATTTCTCCCTTGGTTCTTCTCAACGTAACATATCGTAAATTATAATGCTTCAATATCATCCGGTCTAATTCCTAGCTCTTCTTTCATTTCTCGTAAAACACATGCTTCCGCATCATTTAGCTCAAAATCTTCAAAATGCCCTCCTGCGGAACCGGTCCAAACATTGTTGATTACCTTACCACCTTGTCTATACAAAAGCAAAATTTTATCACCTCTTAGCAAATATAGCACAGTCATATTTCGTAATTTTCCATTCATATATATTACCCTCCAATTCCGCTTTTCTTCCCACCATACAGCAAATCACACAAATTAAGCTCTACACAAAAATGGCTAAATAATATAAAAGCACTCCTGCAATCAAACCTCTTTACGATTTTATTCAATATTATGAATAAATCCTCTGCGTTTTGCTTCTTCAAACAATTTAGGTTGTATATCAGGGTAGGTCCAATTATCCGGCAGATTATCTGTAATAATAATTTTCTCAATCTCACTGTGAAGCTTACTTTCAAAGGCTTTAACCTCTGCATAATAAAATGCTCCAAAACTTTCTGCTCTATCAAGACTTTCTGTTCCTGTCACAGAATAAATACATATTGGTGTTATCTCATAATCAAGTGCCCCTGTTTCCTCATACAATTCTCTTTTTGCAGTGGTAAAAATATCTTCACCCTGCTCTCTTTTTCCACCGGGGAATTCAAGTGTGTCACGTTTCTTATGTTTGCAAAATATCAATTTGCCATTGTGCTTTGCAAGTATCACAGCAAATTTAAGCAGATTATCTGCCGCTTCATCATAAAATTTAACAACTGTCATTTTCATACCTCAAAATTTTAGTAATTTTCATAATCATAATACTATGTTCAATATACTGTATAAATATTTCATTGCAAAAAAACCTTTCCTCAACTCCCCTAAAAGTCGAAATTTGCCATTATAGAAAAAGCTCCATTTCATTATCTTTTTTGATAAATCCTTTTTCCACATATAAGCGTTTTCCTTGCTCGCTGCTGTTTAGCCACAATCTTTTTATATTATTTTTATGACTGTATTCAATAATATTATCTAAAATTTGGTTTGCAAAACCATTTCCCCTAAATTGCTTAGAAGTATATATATTCAAAATATATCCCTCTAATCCACTTAGATTTTCGTTATACGGAATACAGGTAAATAAACATAAGGAACCTATAGCAACCATTTCACCTTTCTGAAAAATTCCCCAGCTTATTAAATCTTTATTTATATGCGATAAATAATATTGCTTCGTTGCTAATTCTAATTGGGTAAGGTCTGTATCTTTGCAAACTTCCTCTAATTCTTCAAACAGCTCTATTCTTAAACGCCAAAAATCGTTTATTGATTTTTCATCAAGTAATAAAATCTCATTTTTCATAGTATAGTTCCTTCAAATTTCAATTTATAAGTAATAGGTCAAGTTACTTATAATTTTGGCTGGAAGTTGTATCCATAAAATAAATTTATCAGTAATCTTGCCTATTACCTGTTTATAAAATAAACAAGAATTTCTTCGTAGAAATTATAATTGCTCAACAAAATGATTATCAGACTCATTCCAATACTTTTTATATACAAAATCAGTATCACAGCTAAAGTTAAGCTGATACATTCTGAATATGACAGAAAAATCTTTTGGCTGCCACTGTTCTTCATATGAATAGCAGTATTTCATACCTACTTTTTTCATAACATTACCACTTCTCGGATTATTTTTGTCATGTGTTGCAGTAATATATGGCAGCCCATCTTTTTTTACTTGTGCCACAACAGCCTTTCCTGCCTCTGTTACAATTCCTTTATTCCAAAATTCTTTACGCAGTCCATAACCAAAATCATGAGGTTCTTCCATATCCACATTAATATAGCCTATGGGAAAATCATCTTCTTTCAGGCAGACAGCATAGGCATAACCCTGTGGCTGTGCGTATTTTGCAGCATATCTTTCCTGATAGAATACCTTTGTTTCCTCTAAATTTTTTACAGGATACCAGGGCAAAAACCTATTCACTTCTTCATCTTTCAATATAAAGAAAAGAGCTTCTATATCTTTTTCCGTAAACTTTCTTAAAATCAAACGCTCTGTTTCTAATGTAGGCGTATTCATATCGGCTTACCTCCACAAACTCCGATTTCTCCCTATTATATATTTATTTACGAGTAACAACATATCGGCAGTGAGGCATATCCACACCCTTATAATGCTTAGTCCAACTATCCACAGCAGTCATACCATTTCTAATTGCCACATTCTGAGAAGCTATATTTGTATCTCTGATTATAGAACAAACCTCATCTGCATTTAGTATTTCAAAAGCATACTTTTTACAAGCCTTTGCCGCCTCTGTAGCATAGCCCTTATGCCAAAATGACCGTTGAAAAAGATAACCTATTTCAAGCACTTCCTTATCCTTCCACGGCTGCATTGTAAGTCCGCATTGTCCAATCATTTCATTAGTTTCCTTTAAAACAACTGCCCATGAGCCAAAGCCCCACCTTTGATAACGATTAATTTGTCTGTCAAGCCATTCCTGTACCTCTGCATCACTAAATGCTCCTTCATAAGCCCACATTGTTTCATTATCCTGCAATATTTTACAAAGAGCTTTAAAATCTGATTGGTTCATTTCTCGTAAATACAATCTCTCTGTTTCAAGTATCATATATTCACCTCTATAACTTCCGATTTATAAATTTATAAATTTAAAAAGCCAAACCAAATCATCGTATTAATTCAATTTAACTTTTTCTCAAGCATAACCAATTTAACATCCGGTATTCCGTTAAACAAGCAAGGCAAAATATCCACCTCACTGTAATTTAGTTTTTTATAAAAGCCTCTGGCATTGGCATTCAACTCATTTGTGTCCATTCTTAAACATTTACACCCCTGCTTTATTGCATATTGCTCATAATATTCAACAAAAGCTTTTCCAAATCCATTACCTTTTGCATAAGGGTCAATCACAAGAGTATGTAAAACCATAATCTGTTCATTTGGAAAATCATATTGCCATGCAGCTTCTTTATAAACATCTGCCTGTAAATGATTGATAATTGCTGTTCCAACAACATTACCGTCTATTTCCTCCACAAACAAATCCTTTCTAGCCAGTGCCTCTTCTGCTGTTGCTCTCGTTGGATATACTCCACGCACCCAACCTGTGCTAACTGCTCCTTTTTCCTCTTCTGTGTGGATATGTTCATATATTTCATTTATGGTGTCAATGTCTGAAGCAATTGCTTTTCGTATTTTGACCGGCATATATTTCTCCTCCTGCAAATCATTTTCATCTTATGAAAACTTACCTCGGCACAAACCTTCTTAACAAAGGCACCTGCTTTTTAAGACATTCAACAACCTTTTCAGCCTCTTCAACAGTATTATCACTGCAAAAGCTGAATCTTACAGCACTTCCGCCTCTGCCGTCTATAATATAATCCACAATTTTTTTCTTTTCCTTAGCCCTTGAAGAACAGGCAGAGCCTGTAGCAACATATATATCCTCATTTTCAAGAGCGTGCAAAAGAACCTCACCCTTAACATTTTCAAAGCTTAAATTAACAATATATGGTGATCCCTTTTCTCTGTCACCGTTAATATAAACACCTTCAAGCTCCTCGGTAATTTTAAGAAGGGTATTTCTCACATCACTAACACTTTTAAAATTACTTTCCATATTTTTAACCGCAATTTCCGCAGCCTCTCCCATGGCAACAATGGCATAGCTGTTTTCGGTTCCGGGTCTGAATCCCTTTTCCTGACCGCCGCCAAAGTGAAGATTATTCACTCTGACACCTTTTTTAATATACATTGCACCAACACCTTTTGCCGACTGAATTTTATGTCCGCTCATTGTTATAATGTCAGCATTTTTACAATTAATAGTATGCTTTCCAAAAGCCTGTACACAATCTGTATGAAAAATACAGTTTTTATTCTTATCCTTAATTACTGAATAAATCCTTTCCATATCCTGTACCGTACCAACCTCATTATTAACATACATAATACTTACAAGTATGGTATTTTCATCAACAGCATTTTCAAGCTCATCAATATTAATATAGCCCTTTTCATCAACATCAAGAGTTACAACATCAAAGCCTCTTTTTTCAAGCTCCTTATAGCTGTCTGTTACGGAAGGGTGCTCAATTCTCATTGTAACAACCCTGTTTCCTCTTTTTTTGTAGGCATCTGCCACACCTAAAATAGCCGTATTGTTAGCCTCTGTACCGCCGCTTGTAAAATAAATTTCATCAATGTTTGCCTTAATAGCTGATGCTATGGACTTTCTGGCTTTTGTTATTTCCTTTTCAACTTCAAATCCCAAGCTATGTAATGAAGATGGATTGGCAAAGCCTGTTTTCATAAAGCCATACATTTTTTCAAGGACTTCATCAGATATTTTTGTAGTTGAGGCATTATCAAAATAAATCACAACTAATCCTCCAATTCATAAAGAAGTATAACAGAGGTCACAAGACCTGCTGTTTCAGTTCTCAATATTCTTTTACCCAATGTAACAGATTGAACTCCCTTTGAAAGAGCAAAATCTATTTCTTTATTGGAAAATCCCCCCTCAGGTCCTATAAAAATACCAATGCTTTTCCCCTTAAAGCCTTTTGCAAAAGTTTTCAAGCTGTTTTCTCTCTCTTTTTCATAAGGAATAATAGCTCCGTCAAGGCTTGCAGCCTCGCTTATAGCCTCCTTAAAGCTCATTACACTGTCCACAACAGGAATTTTACCTCTGCCGCACTGCTTTGCAGCCGATTCCGCAATTTTATTCCAGCGCTGAAGCTTTTTTTCTTCCTTACCCTCAAGCTTAACTACAGTATGCTCTGTTTTAACAGGCACAATTCTGTCAACACCGATTTCAATACATTTCTGAATAACAAGCTCCATTTTATCCGCCTTGGGAAGCCCCTGATACAGTGTAATTTTAATATCAGGCTCATTGTCATTTGTGAAAATATCCGTAATTTTGGCAGTAACAGTCTTTTTGGTTATTTCAGTTATTTCACACTCATAATCTCTGCCCTCACCATCACACACAGTAATTGTATCTCCCTTCTTAGCCCTTAAAACATTGCCAATGTGCTTTGCATTTTCCCCATCAAGAGTAATGATGTGGTCATTTATATTTTCACTGTTTACAAAAAACTTAGGCATAATAATACTCCTTTAATAGCTTTAAACATACAAAAAAATTTATATCTAAAAATTCTTGATAACCAGCGCCGAATAATTCTCATAAGATTCAAACCCAAAACGCTTATAAAAAGAAATTGTATTTGGATCTGACGGCATAATTTTAACATACAACAAGTCATTAAAATATTTAAGAACACGATTCATTAACTCATTTCCAATATTCATACCCTGATATTCAGGGTCTACAAGCAGGTAATGAATAAATGCCACAGTTTCGCCATCATCTAAAGCACGAACCAACCCAACCAAACGCTTATCGTCCCAAGCTGATATAACATGTGTTGAATTTAACATAGCCCGAGTCAATTTATCAGGATATTTTCCCGAATCCCAATTCACTGACAAAAAAAGCCTTTCCAAATCAACTGGTTTAAAATTCTTGATTTCCTTGTATTCAATATTCATATTTTGCCACCCCACGATATAAAACAATTGTTTTCCTTATTAAAACTGCACTTATATGGTATTATAACACATCCAAACTTCCGATTTTTGGTTCTGTTCAATTCATCAACAAATTTTGATTTTCCACTGCACTTGTTAATCGGCTCTGCGTCTATATCGTCTGGCTCTTTACAAGTATAATGACAAGAGCAATGCTTTACTTGCTAAACCCTTAGTTGCTATCTTGAACTATTCAAATCTTTCGTGTCTGATATAAAATATCTTTAAAACATCGCTATGTATTTTATGTTGTGAATAATGACTTTACAAAAGCATGAAATATGTATTCCATATGCTCTTTGTATTCTTCTTTGTAAGTCATAGGAACTTCCCTCTTACCTCCGCAAAGTACTTTGGTTGGTTGACAGTTACTTTTTCTACTTTTCCATTTTCTCATTGAGAATATCATTTATCTGCAATAGATTTTTGACAATATAATCAGGGGTATACTCCGGTGGCAATTTTTGTCCTTTTGGATTATACCAACAACAATCTATTTGTGAACATTTTGCTCCTGCAATATCCGCTGTCAGACTGTCGCCTACCATGAGAATATCTTTCCTTTCCAGCCCACTCCGCCGCACACATTCAGAAAAAAAGCGACTGTCAGGCTTTTCATATCCAACATCATCGGATACAAAGAGTTCAGAAAAGTATTGCAGCAGCCCCACCTTTTTAAGTCTTGAAATCTGCATTTGCAAAACACCATTGGAAGCAGCATATAACTTTACTGTTTGGCTCAAGCTATCAAGGGCTTCTGCTGCAAATGGCTCTGTTTCGATTTGCCCGGAAAGATTTTCGGAAAATACACTTTGAAACTCTCTGCTCATTTCCGGTCGTCCCAATTCTTTCGTAATCTGTTCAGCCCTGATTTTCAAAACGTCGGAAACAGAAATTTTTCCCTTTTTTTGCTGCGCCCATAACTGATTATCTATACTTTGGAATACAGAAAAAGTTTCCTCCCGATAAGGGAGTTTACAGATAGTACAGGCGGCTTTTAACGCCCTGTGGCTGCACCTTCCAAAATTGAATATTGTATCATCAATATCAAAGAAAATCGCCTTATACATTGTGCAGCCCCCCCTATATAGCATCATCTGAATGAATTTCTCTTAAAATTAGTCTATTTGTTTCTAACTTAGGTGTAGTCATTTTTCCTCCAACAATTCAAATTAATAAGTAATAAGTAATCTTACCTATTACCTGTTTATAAAATAAACAGGTAGTTATCGTTCTATTGAAATTTTAATAACAACAGCAGTTTTATCACTGTTATTCCAAATAGAATGAGGTGTCATTCCATCTACGAAAACAGATTGATTTTCCCCTGCAATAATCTCTTTATCACCCAAAATAATTTTCACTTCCCCATCTACAACAATAAAAATGTGATTATCGCTGTGTATATGGTTATTTTCAGGTCCGCCACCATTCTTTTCAATATAAGCAATAGCTCCCCACTGGATCTTCCCCATTTCACTAAACAGCTTTTTCGCTAAAAAGCCTTTATGTCCTTCAGGCGTAATAAATTTATTTTCCATACTTATTCCTCCAGACTTCGATTTTTTAATACATTAATATTACTCACAAACCTATTCCTTAACCGCTGTAATACAAACCCATTCATCCTTAGTTGCCGTATTAATAACCTTTAACCCGCACTTATCAATAGCGTCATATACATCTTCCATTCTGTCCCTAATAATGCCTGATGCAATAAACACACCGCCCTTTTTAAGCTGTGCAGGCACAACAGGACTTATGGCACAAATTACATCAGCAATAATATTTGCCACAACAACATCATACTTATCATAGCCTATTTCATCCTGTAATTTTTTATCTCCGATTACATTACCGCTTGTAACATAATACCTGCTTATATCAACACCGCTTAATTCAGCATTTTCATAGGCTGTCTTTATGGCATTTGCATCAATATCCACAGCAAAGGCAGACTTAGCACCTAAGAGAAGAGAAATAATGGATAAAATACCACTGCCGCATCCCAAATCTGCCACAACAGATTCATCATTAATATACTTTTCAAGCTCAAGCATACAAAGCTGTGTGGTCTGGTGCAAGCCTGTACCAAAAACGTGACCCGGATTAATATTAAACACAACTCTGCCCTCGGGAATTTCACAATCCTCCCAAACAGGCTTAATAAATATTCTGTTGCCTATAGCAAAAGGCTTATAAAAATCTCTCCACTTATTCAGCCATTCCTCATCATTAAGATTAGATGTTGTTTCAATGGCAAGACGTCCTAAATCAAGACCAATATCCGTATTTTTTAAATTATTTATGGCGTCTTTTATGTGCATTAAAATTTCCTCGCCATAAGGATTGTCACTTACATAAACCGTAATCTTGGTTTCGCCAATGGGCTTATTTAAAAGCTCCTCATCAACATAATCCCAGTAAGTTGAGCTTGTTGTAAGGTACTCCTTCATTTCATTGTCATCCTCAACCTGAATACCGTTTATACCGCAGTCCATAAGCGTTGCAGTAACAGGCTCAATACCTTCTGTTGTTGTATATATTTTAACCTCTGTCCATTCCATAGCATAATCCTCCTAGTTTAATAAATATAATAATAACATAAATTATTATATTTTACAATAACATAGCACTTGTATTTGTACTAAAAAAATGAGATAATCATGATAGAAAAACAATAATTTTTAATTAAGGAGGCAAAATGAAAAGGCTGATTTTTATTTCATTATTACTTATAATTTTAAATTGCCAAATTGTCTTTGCCTATGATACAGAGGAAATAGCCGGAGAAATTCAATGCTTTTCCCCTGAAATAAAAGCAGACAGCGGAGATATTGAAAAAGTACTTGCCGATGTGTTTAACTATGACCCAAGACTTATAATGTATTACAAAGGCTATGAGGGAAGCTGTAATTATTTTTCCTCAACAATAAAAATTAATTATTATAATGAGGATACACCTATAAACAATATATATGTTGCAAATAACAGGGAGGAATTTATAAACCTTATTATAAGAGCCCTGCTTTATAACAAAAGCAGTCTTTATATATCAGCAAAAAATATGCCGGCTGCTTCAACACCTGTTAATGACTATATTTCAGAAATAGCTCAAAGCTGCCCAATTGCTTTTATGGGCTACAGAGGAAGTAACATTTCTACTGTTGACAGCAAAATAACTCCTTATAGCTGCTATGTAATAAAATTTGATTATGATTTTGACAGTGAAACTCTTCTGCAAATGAAAAGGGATCTGCAGCAAAAAGCATGTGAAATAGTTGCTTCAAATATAGCAAAAAATATGCCTCCCTATATGAAAGTATATATTATTCATAACTATATTGTTAACAACTGTAAATATGCCACTGACTATGATACTAATAATGATCCCTCTTATTATACCGCTTACGGAGCACTTATAAACGGTCAGGCAGTTTGTGACGGCTATGCTTCTGCCGCTCAGATTTTATTTAACCTTTGCGGTATAGAAAATATTAAGATTTCAGGCACAAGCAAAGGAAACGGTCACGCCTGGAATTTAATAAAGCTTGACAATGACTATTATCACATTGACACAACATGGGATGACCCTGTAAGCTATGACGGATTTAATTATTTAAGATATGATTATTACAATTTAACTGATGATGAGATATCTGCTGACCATACATGGGACAGAAATATGTACCCTAAGGCAGTGGGCACTGTATATGATTATGACAATACCTGTGAGCTTATTATGAATAACAGCACAGATTACAGCGAAGGCTATACAAAATTTGAATCCGTATTCAACACATATCCTCCTCTTACAGGCAGCACAAGAAAGGGTGCGGAAACCACAACTGAAACATCATCTGCCGCTAATATTGAGCCTGACTCCATACTTGACAAAGCAGATGATAATATTAACGTACTTTCAAATGATATAATTAATTATATAAAAATAAGCATAAAAAATAATTATAAGCTTTATGTTAAAATTATTTCAATAATTATTATTTTAATTATACTAAAAAATATATTTATAAGAAAGTAATAAAAACCTCGGAATTACCCGAGGTTTTTACTACTTTCTGAATACCGACTTAAATCTTGTAAATGAATTTCTTGCAGTTCTTCCTGAAGCTCTGCCAATAGTTTTACTCCATTGTGTAGCAACCTCAAGAGTAGCCGCATACTTATCGGCAAGAGTAACAGCATAGCTTTCCTTATACTTAGGTATACCCGGGTACAAGGGCCACATATGCTTTAATATGGCATCAGCCTCTCTGTCAGATATTTCTGACAATCTGGATGCATTTTTAACTGCCAGCCTTGGGTGTAAAAATGCATGAAGCTGAGGCGTCTTTTTAGTATGCCAGTCATACCAATACAAATCGTGCAAAAGACCTGCTCTTGCAGCCATACGCGGATTAGCCCCTATCTTCTTGGCAATTTTAAAACTGTAATAAGAAACATTCAAGCTATGCTGAAGTCTTGATGTTTTGTGATGCTGCTCGAACTTATCCAGTCTTTTAACTGTATCCGAATTCCATATATCCTCAATATAAGATCTGAATTCCACTACATCAGGATTTGATAAATCCTTTAAATTTGCCTTTGAACCAATTGCTCTGTTCATTTATAAATATCTCCCCTATAAAAAATAACTAAACCCTGTCTTCAGGTTTATCTTTATCCATGTCAGGTACATACCTTCTGAAAAGTTTCATAAACATAAGTGATGTAAGTATGGCATAAACACCTGCACAAAGAATAACAAGTATTCCCCAGTTTTTCAAAATCATAACCATTGCAATAAATAAAACTGCACAGGTAATGGTTGTAAGCAAATGCCTGTTAGCCATAAATATTGACGTTCTTATTAAAGCACCCAGCTTTAATTCAAAACGTGAAAGCACGGGAAAAACATAAATTACAAAGATTAAAATTTCATATAATATAACATACTGAATTAAATATATAATTGTGTTAATAGTTGTATCGGGATTAAAAAAACGAAGATTAATATATATAACAGCCAAAAGCAACCCTGCAATAATTGTAACGGCAGTTGCTTCAAAAAAGTTTTGCTTAAAACTTTTAAAAAAGTCCTTACTTACGTAACCCTCTCTGTTTGAAAGCTGGCGTGTGGTTACATAGTACAAAGCCGTAGTAGATGCCCCTATTGTAATAATAGGTATACTGCATATAATCCACAATATAGTTAGTATAATCAAATCCGCAAGTAAAGTTCCATATTTATAAAATTTGCTGTCAATTCCTAACCACCTGTCCATACATAAACTCCTTTCGCTTATGTTTTAAGTATACAACATTTAAGTAAACTAATCAAGATTTTTGAATAGAATTAATTATAATTTAATTTTTGGAGGTAAAAATGGCAACAGGATATTTACAGGTGGAACTGTATGACCAAAGTCAGGCGGCTCCTGTTGTAGGCGGCAGAGTTGTTGTATCGGCAAATGAGGAAGTTTTATATGATGTATACACCAATAATTCGGGGCAAACAATACAAATGGCACTGGAGGCACCGCCGGTTGAATATTCTCTTGAAGAGAATGAACCTCAGCCCTATTCTTCTTATAATATAAAAATAACAGCAGATGGCTATAAGGATATTATAATTAACGGTGCACAGGTATTTGCAGACAGTGTGGCATTACAAAAGGTTATTATGACTCCCGGCAGCGGTCAGGAAGTTATTAATGTTCCCCCGCCCGTACTTTGGGGAGATTATCCCGCAAAAGAGCCTGAGGATGAAGTGAAGCCTGTCCCCGAAGAAACAGGCTTTGTAGTTCTTGACAGAGTAGTAATTCCCGAATATATTGTAGTGAAGGACGGTGTTCCTTCAGGCGGCGGTCAAGTATATTATGTGCCTTACAAGGATTATATTAAGAATGTGGCATCATCTGAAATTTATTCTACATGGTCAGACGCTGCAATTAGGGCAAATATACTTGCAATACAATCCTTCGTACTAAACAGGGTATTTACCGAATGGTACAGAAACAAAGGATATAATTTTACAATCACTAATTCAACTGATTATGTATATAAATGGTAAACAGATTATTATTTATATTGTACATATTATATAAGACTTTTTAATTATATAAAAACAACAGCCTTTAAATTTTTTATATCCTGCTCCATTAAAGGTATGTACTTTTTTAATCCTGCCTTATACATATTAATCCCCCTTAAAATATACTGCCTAATAAAATTCCATAAACTATTCACAATCATTAAATATTCATAAAATATTTCTTATCAATCTGCATATAATGTATAAATCATTAATTGAGGTTAATCATGAATAATTGTACGAATTTATATATATTATCAACTATTGCCTGTCAGTTAGCCAAATGTTTGGATGCAGATGATCTTAATATACTTTCTGCCGATTTGCAAGTACTGGGTGATATGCTGTCTGCTATAGCTGCCCGTCAGTCTCTGTCGGAGTAATTTGACTCCGTTAATTTTTATATTTAACCCTTAACGGCTTTAACAACTCATTCCGTACATTTCTTTTACTCTGCAAACTTTTAAGTACATGCTCGCCGGGAGTTCCCGTCAAGCAACAACCCTCTTTTCAAGAAATAATACGCATTTTGATATATTCGGCATTATGTCAGGCATTCCTTTAATTGAAGCCGTATTTACATAGCTTGTCCCGCCATACAGCCGTTAGGCTGTATTTTTACACATATATTCAATAATTTCCTTCTGTATTTCTTTGGGATATTTTTCAATTTCCTTCAAAATAAATCCGGCTTTAAGCTTGTTAAATATAACCTTAGCCTTTGCTAAATTCTCCTCATCTGAATTTGCTCCAAGTACAATATTGTATTTAACCGGTTCTTTTGCCATAGTCATCACCTCACTTAAACTTATTAAAAATACTGCTTGTATGATTACATATGTTTATATTTTTCTTTTCCTTTGCTATAACTTACTTATTATTCTCTGCCGTTTCTGCATTTTTTAATTGCTCACCAAGCTCTTTTAATGTTTTTTCTCCCATTTTCTTACATACTTTGCTAAATTTGTCCCATTATTGTATTTCCACTGATTTCCTTTTTATTAATTTTAAAGAAAAAATATATATCTCACCAAAGAAAAAGAGCACAAGCTATAAAATAGCCTGCACTCTTAAGGAGAATATCTTTAAGGTTCTCAATCCTCAACTATATTATACTATTATGCATTAAATAAAACCACTGTTTATTTTCGACATAAATAAAGATAATTAAGAAATTCCTTATAAAACAAAGCAGAAATACTAAAAAAAATAATCTGCTTCAAATGAAAAAAAGCCTCCTGCGCCAACAGGAGACTTTAAAGATACTATAACCTTCGGTATATCCAAAGTGTGGTATAATATCAATCGCAAACTTATTATATCACACCTTTGACACCTATCAAAATGTTATTTTTTTACCCCTTTTTACATAAGTTTTAAAAGGAGTGATATAATGAATAAACTTAAAATTGCAATTTACGCAAGGAAAAGTGTAAGCACTGAAAAAGGTGAATCTATATCAAATCAAATTGAAACCTGTAAGAACTATGCAAAATCAATACTTGGAGCAGAGTCCAATCAGCTTGTTATTTATCAGGATGACGGATTTTCCGGCAAGAATTTAGCAAGGCCCCAATTCCAAAGAATGTTAGCAGAAATTGAAAACGGCAGCTACAGCCATATAATATGCTACAGACTTGACAGAATCAGCCGAAGCGTTGCAGATTTTTCATGCCTTGTAAAGGAGCTTCAGAAATTAAATGTTGATTTTATATCCGTTAAGGAACAGTTTGACACATCTTCACCTGCAAGCAAGGCTATGATGTACATATCGGCCGTATTCGCCGAAATGGAACGTGAAACCATTAGAGAGCGTGTTGTTGACAATATGACCGCTCTAACGTCCACAGGACGGTTTTTAGGCGGCAAAGCTCCTGACGGATACATAAAGCAGGCAATTGAGGAAATAGATCAGGCAGGCAGGAAAAAGAAGCATAATATACTTGTTGTTAATAAAGAGCGTGCCGAACAGGTACAGGACATATTTAAAAAATACTTGGAATGGCAAAGTATTAAAAAGATTGAAACATACTATTCACAGCATTCAATTTACAATCATACAGGCTATGAGTATAAATGCATATCCCTTAGAAGAATATTGACTAACCCCTGTTATTGTACCGCTGATGAACAGGCTTACTGTTATTTTGAGAAATTAGGCTGTAAAATGATGATGCCTAAATCCTCATTTGACGGCAAATACGGCATTACGGTATATATGCGTCATAAAATGATTGTGAATAAGAGTAATAAAAAGCAGGCTGTAGAAAAGTCATCTGACGAATGGCTAATATATGTTGGTTATCATCAGCCTATTGTTACTTCAAGTGACTATATAAAAACACAGGATATAATAAACCAAAGGCGTTCACTTACAATAAGAAAGCCCATAGGTGTACATGGCATATTGTCAGGAATACTGCACTGCGGTAACTGCGGTGACTATATGCGCCCCTCCAATGTTGCTCCGGATAAAAACGGAGCATACAACGGTAAAAGGTTTTACTATATCTGCGAAAATAAAAGTGTATCGGCAAGACATAACTGTAACATAAAAAATATCAGGGGCGATAAATTTGACATTGAAATTATTAACAGAATTGAAAAGCTATTAAATGATGACTGCCATATTATAAAGAATGTTAAAAACGCCGTTAATAATAAATCATCTTTTGTAAAGGATATTGAAAAAGAAAAAAGGGTCATAAGCACTGAAATATCAAAAAAACAGCTCGCAATAAGCAGTCTGATTATGAAAATTGCATCATATGATGAAACAGTACAAAAATATATGTCAAAACAGATTAACGAACTTGATAAAGACATAAAAAGCCTTCAGCTTAAACTTGAACATACAGACCGTCAGGAAACATTAAATAAAAAAGAAAAATTTGAAATTGAGCGTATTGAAAATGTAATTGCTGAAATAAAATCGGGAGCCATAATACAGGAAATAAAAATCCCCGAAGATATGCTTGTTATTCGTAATACACTAAAAGAAATTATTGATACTGTCGTATGGGACGGAAAATCAGCTGCAATCAACTTTAAAAAGCTTTAAATTTTTATACAATTCCTTTTACCATTTATAAACATATTCAACCAGATACGATCAGTCATTCAGTCAGGGAAGAACAATATATGAAAATATAAGTGCAATTGTAGATGAAATGTTTACTAACTTTCTAAGACGTGAAGGCGAAAGACAGCCTTTATTTGCCCAGTACTGCGACGGCAGACAGGTTACCTGCCCCGGCTGGATGACACAATGGGGCAGTGAAGAGCTTGCACAGCAGGGCTATTCAGCTATTGAAATTTTAAGATATTTCTATGGTGATGATATTTTTATAGATACAGCAGAAAGAGTACAGGGAGTCCCTTTAAGCTATCCGGGAGAGGAACTTTTAATAGGGTCAACAGGAAACGATGTAAGAACCATACAAAATCAGCTCAATACAATTTCAGACACCTACTCAGCAATTCCTAAACTGAAAGTCGATGGTATATACGGAGAATCAACAGCAGAGGCAGTAAGGGCATTCCAAAAAATATTTAACCTGCCTCAGACAGGAGTTGTAAATTTAGCAACATGGTATCAGATTTCACAAATATATGTTGCTATTGAACGACTTGCTGAATTGTAAAAGCAAGATGCAGTCTTACTAAACAAGCATGATAAAAGGGTGTTGATAATTAAACATTATACAACACCCTTATTTTATGCATTTCCATTTATTAAATTTATTGCTTCCATAGCAGCCTTCTGTTCAGCTTCTTTCTTGCTGTGTCCTTCCCCTCTGCCAAGGACTTTGTTCCTATGGCATACTTCAACACTAAAGGACTTGCAATGAGCAGGACCGCTTTCACCAATTATCCTGTATTCTATAGGCTCCTGACTGGTTCTCTGTATGATTTCCTGCAAAGTAGTCTTTGCATCTAAAACATGAACTGTACTTGAAATTTCCTCAATTTCTTTAGTAAGCATATCAAGCACAAACTTTCTTGCCGGTTCCATACCGCCATCAAGATAAACAGCACCTATAACAGATTCAACAGCATCGGCAATAATAGAATTCCTCTCTCTGCCTCCTGTGTGTTCTTCTCCCTTTCCCAGCTTCAAAGCATTGTTAATGCCCATTTCCCTGCCCTTTTTGCTAAGCATAGTTTCACAAACAACGCTTGCTCTGAGCTTAGTAAGTTTGCCCTCCGGCCAAAGGCTGAATTTTTTATAAATATATTCACCTACTACAAAGCCAAGTATGGCATCTCCTAAGAACTCCAGCCTTTCATTGCACTCAACACCCTCATTTTTATGCTCATTAGCATAAGAGCTATGAGAAAGAGCCGTGGAAATAAGCCTTTCATTACTAAAAGTATAATTAATATTCATCAGTACCTCCACAAATAGATACCTTAGCTTAATACTCCACACCTATTAAGCTAATATATCTATTTTTTCTTTGTTATAAAATTTATGCCGCAGCAAAAGCTGCGGCAATAACAACTATACTTAACCTTATTCCTGAGCAGCCTTAATGCAAGCAACCACATCAGCAACAGACTTAATGTCAGCAGACTCATCATTATCAAACTCTACATCAAATTCTTCTTCTAAAGTATTGATAACCTGGAATAAATCTAATGAATCAGCATCTAACTCCTCAAAAGTTGTATCAACAGTGATTTCAGATTCATCTCTGCCTAACTCTTCAGCAATAATAGCAATAATCTTTTCTTCCATTATAAAATCCTCCTTAACATTTTTCAAACAATCCTATAATTGCCTGTTTATTATAATATACTAGATATTCATAAATTTTACAAGTATATTTTTAAAAATTTAATAAAAAATTTGTAACTGAATCTGACAAGTTACAACAAAGCAGGGTAGTTTAAAGTCTTTCAGCTATTTTGTTTACAATATCTCCGTCAATAAACCTCTCACATTGTTTGACTGCACCTACTATATCCTTATAGCCTGAGCTTCCATGAGCCTTGACAACAAGACCCTTTAATCCCAAAAAGGGTGCTCCTGCAATATCATTATATTCAAAAAAATCACTTTGCATCTTTTTAAATGCAGGCTTTGAAAGCAATGCGCCTATTTTGGTTCTCAGACTTGACATAAGACTCTTTTTAAGAATTCTTAGAACAGTGTTGGCAAGACCTTCCATTACCTTCAAAATTACATTGCCTACAAAAGCATCACAAACAATTACATCAAAATCACCAAGAGTAATGTCCCTTGCTTCCGTATTACCGCCAAAGTTAATGCTCTTTGCCTCCTCAAGAAGTCCGTATGCCTCCTTAACAACAGCATTGCCCTTTTCTCTTTCCGTACCAATATTAACAAGACCAACCCTTGGATTTTTTCTGCCCTCTACAAATTCCATGTAAACAGAACCCATCTGTGCATACTGTACCAAATATTCAGGCTTTGCATCTACATTAGCACCTGAGTCCAGCATAAGCACACGATTTTTCTCTGTAGGCAGCATAGTTCCCAAGGCAGGACGCTTAACCCCCTTTATTCTTCCCACAATTATTGTAGCACCTGTTAGGAGAGCCCCTGTATTTCCTGCAGAAACAAAGGCAAGAGCCTGTCCTTCTTTAACCATATTCAAACCTACAACCATTGAAGAATCCTTTTTGTGCTTAATAGCTTCTGTCGGAGTTTCACAGTTTTCTATAATTTCGGCTGCATTAACAACCATTATTTTATCCTTATCATATTCGTATTTAGACAATTCAGATTTAATGATATCCTCTTTTCCTACTAAAGCAAGCTTGTACTTAACTGCCTTGCTTGCAGTAACAACACCCTTAACTGTTTCAACGGGAGCATTGTCACCGCCCATAGCATCAATTGCAATAATCTTATCTGACATTTTATTATCCCCTGTCCTAATTATTTTTATTTGATACATTATAACAGAATATATAAAATTAATCAATCCTTAATAAATATAATTTAACTTCACTGATTATTTATTAATATCGGGATTATCTGTTCTTCCTACTATATAGTCCATCGAAACATCAAAAAATACGGCAATTTTTTCAAGTGTATTGCTCTTTAAATATTGATTATTTTTTTCTAAATCATAAATTAAATTTCTTGATATATTCAACTTTTCTGTCATATATTTTACTGTTATTCCTTTTTGCTTACATAATAATTTTATTTTTGCAGAAATTTCTTTGTTATCCAACATAACTCACCCCTTATTAATACGAAAACACAAAATACAGTAAAAAATGTAATTTATGCTTGACTCACAGTAATTACTGTGTTATTATAATATTAATAAATAC
This sequence comes from Clostridia bacterium, assembly GCA_030524425.1. Classification (GTDB taxonomy): domain Bacteria; phylum Bacillota; class Clostridia; order Lachnospirales; family CAG-274; genus Gallispira. Next base: position 98,463 of record JAUNGN010000001.1, read on the forward strand.
AGTTTTTACTGTGTTTAATTTTAAAGTATATAATTAATTATTGTACCAAATTCACCCGCAATTTTCAACCAATAAGGAGATAAATATATGCAAACAATGACAGGATATAGCAAAGCATTATTACAATCAAAAAAGTTCCGCTGATACTTTAACGTATCAGAGGAACCTTAAGTCTGGCGACCTTTTCAAACCCGGGTTTACTTCCTTTTTCTCACAAATTCTCTTATTTCTCTTTCAAATCCATTCCTTGACTTGGCAGAAGGATTTCGTTTCAAAATGGATATTTTCTTCAAATCAAGATTATAAATTCTATCCTTAAGTGCAGCACTTTTTTCTTTCCACAACTCCACATATTCATCAATATTCAGCTTTTTAAGTTCTTCAAATTTCTCTATAATATAGTCATCAATTTCGGTATATGACAAAGCCGTATCAATCTTATCCTTAACTTCAGATATGACAGCATCTTTCTTTTCTCCAACTTCACCAACAGCTACCGCAATATTTACCTTAAGCTCATTAAGCTCCTTCATAAGCCTTTCATTATCCATAATCACTTCTCTTAAATTATAAGCTTCTCTGAAAGAAACAACAAAATCAAATATAAATATAATAGTAATAATGCAGACAAGTATAACCGACACAAAGTCACTTAAAGAATTAATAAATTCAACAACAGGTTCATTTATAACATAAGTAACAAGTAAACCCATAAATCCCCATGTTATACTGGATTTAAAGCAAATATAACCCTTATAGTTCAAAAAATTATTGCTGTAATCCCAATACTTTACTTTAAACAATCTTTCCATCACAATACCTGTTACAAGTTCAAGAACCGTAGCAGCCGCTCCGCTTAATATATACACAAGAAAATAACTATGCATAACAGGTGTTGCGGAAAACAAAATAATTACAGCACCGCTTCCGTATATAGGAAGCCATGGTCCCTTCATAGAACCTCTGTTCACCCATTTTTTGCTTTTTAATGAAACATAGCAGCTTTCAAAGCACCAGCCCAAAAAGCAATAAATATAAAATATAAGACAAAAAGTTAAAAAATTATAATTTAATTGATACATACAATCCTCCAAAAAAGGCCTGCTGACAAATGGTCAGCAAGCCTTAAAATACTTACATTTTAAGTATTACATTAATAATCCTCCGGTCTGTCCTTTCTTAGTCCAAAGTGATAACGAATGGCTTCCACAATTCTTTCAGCAGCATAGCCATCACCAAAAGGATTTTTTGCAGCCACCATTTTGTCATAACTTTCCTTATTCTCAAGAAGCTCTTTAGCCTGAGCATAAATTTCATTCTCATGTACCCCGGCAAGCCTTAATGTACCTGCTTCAACACCCTCAGGTCTTTCGGTAACATTTCTTAAAACAAGAACAGGCTTGCCCATAGAAGGCACCTCCTCCTGCAATCCGCCGCTGTCCGTCATAACAAGATAGCTTAAATTCATGAGATTATGCATATTTTTAATATCAAGAGGGTCTACAAGATGAATACGGTCATGACCGCCAAGTATTCTGCCTGCAACTTCTCTTACTGCAGGATTAAAGTGTACAGCATATACTACCTCAATATCGTCATAGTCATTAACAAGCCTTAAAACTGCTCTGCATATATTTTCAAGAGGCTCCCCAAGATTTTCTCTTCTGTGAGCCGTCATTGTTATAACTCTCTTGTTTTTGTAATCAATATTATTAAGTTCTTCAAGGTCAAATTTAAAATTATCGGTAATAGTAGTCTTTAAGCAGTCAACAGCAGTATTTCCCGTAATAAAAATACCTTCCCCGCTGATATTTTCCTTTAAAAGATGTTCCTTAGCGAGTGGTGTGGGCGCAAAGTGCAAATCTGCCATATGACCTGTAAGTACTCTGTTCATTTCCTCAGGAAATGGCTGAGTTTTATCATATGTTCTTAAGCCGGCTTCAACATGACCAAGCTTAATTCCTCCATAAAAAGCGGCAAGAGCACCTGCAAATGTAGTTGTTGTATCTCCATGTACAAGCACAAGGTCAGGTTTTGCCTCACTCATTACTTCTTCAAGGCCTGTTAAAGCCTTAGTAGTAATACTTGTAAGTGTCTGACGCTGTGTCATAATATCCAAATCATAATCAGGATGCAAATCAAAAATTTCAAGCACCTGATCAAGCATTTCTCTGTGCTGGGCAGTTACGCAAACCACCTGTTCAATATCCCCGCACTTATCCATAGCCTGAATAAGAGGCGCCATTTTAGTTGCCTCGGGACGAGTACCAAAAATACTCATTACCTTAATTTTTTCCATAATATTCACCTCTGTAAATTATCTGTTAAATATAGATTACCACATATTAAGCCTATTTTCAACAATTAATCAATATATTTGCCATACCATACATTGCCCGCAAAAAGACCAATACCAAAAAATACAATAAATAATCCTGCGGCAAAAGCTAAGTCAACAATTTTAAGCAAACTTATAAGTGCCATAAATTTAAACAATGCACCTAAAGCAAAAAAGAGACTACAGTTAAGAACAGCCTTTATAACATTTCCTTTAACAACAGCATAAACAAGGGTTGCCATATAAAGACAAAGCAGACAGGAAATAATCATAGTAAAATTACTATTATACTTAATACCCGTAAACCCTGTGCCAATGCAAAAATAAAATACTGCAATAATTGCTGTCATTAGTCTTGGTCTTTCATCACATCTTTTTCTGATTTTCTTATAAAAGTTCTCCATTTACTTATCCTCCTTATATTCCACACAGACAAGAGTAAGTCCTCTTGGAGGCATTGTCATACCTGCTCTGCTCCTGTCCTTAGCTTCAATTATGTTTTCAATATCCTCCCCTTTAATTTTGCCCATACCCACTTCAATAATTGTTCCCGTTAAAATCCTTACCATATTGTAAAGGAAACCGTTACCCCTGTAGGTAAAGGTAATTTCACTGCCCTTTTCTTCTATGTCAATTGAGTAAATTGTTCTTACGGTTGACTTTTTTGTTCTTTTATTGGAACAAAAGGATTTAAAATCGTGAGTACCCGTTAATAGTACTGCTGCCTGCTCCATCTTATCAACATCTAATTTACAGCAAAAATGGTTTACGGTTCTTCTTGTAAAAACATTTACTTTTTTACCTGTATCTATTTTGTAGGAATATGTTTTTCCTATGGCATTTAACCTTGCGTGAAACCTTTCGTCAGCTTCTTCACAGCTTAATATCCTTATATCGGAAGGAAGCTCTTCATTAAGTCTGTCCATAATATCATCATATTTACCAGAAAGCTTAAAGTTTGCCACCTGTCCGAGCGCATGAGTTCCCCCGTCTGTTCTGCCCGATCCGTTTACTTCAGCATTCTCACCGGTAACAGATTTTACAGCATCTTCAATTATGCCCTGTATAGTATTAGGCGTCGATACCTGTCTTTGCCAGCCATTATAGCGTGTACCCTCATATTCAAGTACTATTTTATAATTCATAGCTATTTTCCTTTTCGTGAATAATTGCTCCAAGTTCTTCATTTATTGGAACTGCAATACCATATTCTTTGCCCAAATCAATTACCGTATCGGCAAATATTTCAACTTCAGTCTTATTTTTGTTTAATATATCCTGTGCCATTGAAGGCCTGCTTTCAGCATATAGTTTATCTATAACATTAAGCCAGCAGGTAATATCATCGTAATGCAGCGGAACCCCCATTTTTTCTCCTATAGCCAGAACTTCTTCCATTGCGGCAATCATTTTATTTCTGTACTCTCCCTCAGTCTGCACATCCCCGTAATTTAAACCATAGGCAGCACAAACCTGATTAATTCCCACATTAAGCATAAACTTGCTCCAAAGCTTATTAAGCATGGAATCCGGTATTTCATATACCAAACCTATGCTGTCAAAAAATGACTTTAATTCCATAAGGGTGTCTGAAGGTTTATCATTGCACTCCTCCCCTATTGCAAGAGTTCCATAATTTTTAAATTTAATATTATTGCCATACTTCTGGGCATCCATTCCATAGGCTACACAGTATAAAACTTTTCCGCACTCCAGCGTATTTCTGATTACCTCTTCGCTGCTCACACCATTAAGCAGTGAAATTATAATTGTACTTTCAGATATAAAGGATTTTACATTTTCAAGCGCATTTTTAAGATGATGAAATTTTTTTGCAACAATAAGCAAATCAACCTTTTCATCCTTTATATCATAATTAAAGTCAATTTTACTGCCATTTACAAACACTCCGTCTTTCCTGTAGCGGCAAAGTCTCTCCTTATCCCCCAATATATAAACATTTTCTCTGCCCATAGCTTTTGCAAGAAATTCTCCATACATTCCGCCAAGAGCTCCCAAACCAATAATTCCGGCCTTTTTTATCATTTTATCACCTTTTCAATATGTATAGCCTTATTTTACATCATATCGGATATTATTGCAATAAAGAAATTTTTATTTAAGCTTAAGTCATATGATACATAAACTCTTTTAATACGCTAAAAATGCGCAAATCCCCTAAGATTTACGCATTTCCTATTCTACCGATTTTACTTAGTCCCCAAAAGAAATACCAACTTTTCTTGCTGCCGCAATCATCTGATTATCAGCAGGAACCGTCTTTAATCTTCCTGCAACCTCTCCGAGAGGAACGGCAACTATTTTGCCATCCTTCATACCTACCATATTGCCAAATTTCTTTTCTTTAATAAGATAGGCGGCATAAGCACCAAAACGTGTGCAAAGCACCCTGTCATAAGGATTGGGAGCACCGCCCCGCTGAACATGACCCGGCACAGCAACTCTTACCTCATGGTCTGTAATTGCCATAATTTCATCGGCTATTCTGTAAGCAATTGATGGCTGCTTCATATTTTCTCTGCTTGCTTTAAATTCTTTCTTGTTCATTTTGCTTTCTTCAAGAGAAACGGCACCCTCAGCCACAGCTATAATTGAAAAGCCCTTATTATCGGCAGATCTCTTTTCAATCTCACCTTTAATCTTATTAATATCATAAGGTATTTCAGGAATAAGTATAATATCGGCACCTCCCGCTATACCTGAACATAAAGTAAGCCATCCGGCCTTATGTCCCATAATTTCAACAACAAATATTCTTCCGTGAGATGTGGCAGTTGTATGAATTCTGTCAATAACATCTGTAGCAACATCAATAGCCGATTGAAAACCAAAAGTTACATCAGTTCCCCACAAATCATTGTCAATTGTCTTAGGCAGGGTAACTACATTAAGTCCCTCTTCCCTGAGAAGATTAGCTGTCTTATGAGTGCCATTGCCTCCTAAAATAACAAGACAGTCAATGTCAAGCTTTTTATAGGTTTCCTTCATAGCCTTAATCTTATCTACACCATTTTCTTCAATAACCTTCATTTTCTTAAACGGCTGTCTTGAGGTTCCGAGAATTGTACCGCCTAAAGTTAAAATGCCTGAAAAATCCTCTTTTTTAAGTTTCTTGTATTTGCCGTCAATAAGACCCTTATACCCGTCTAATATGCCATAAATTGTAACATCACCTATTTCATTATAAAGAGTCTTTGCAACACCTCTCATAGTTGCATTTAATCCCTGACAGTCACCGCCGCTTGTAAGCATAGCAATTTTCACAATATCAACCTCCCTTTAACATTATCTAACATTATAACACATTACTGTAAAATATAATTATATTTTTTGCAAAATATATTTAATATATAATTCCACAACATCAATATCGGTATAGCTATAAACCATTCTGCTGCCAACAACGTCCTCTATTTCATTAAATATCATTTTACCATTATTAAATACAAAGTCAATACCCACAAAGTCAAAATTAAAAAGCTTAATAACACTTTTTACCTTATTTATTTCTTCATCACTTAAATTATATACAGAAGCATGACCTCCTAAACAAAAATTACTTCTGAAATCCGTATCGGATTCTCTAAGCATCGCCGTAACAATTTCATTACCTATTACATAAACTCTTACATCCTTCCCTATGTCAGAAGCAACCGCCTGAATAACATAATTATCACCTTCATAAAGAGGCATCAGCTTCATAAGCTCTTCACGGCTTTCCGCCATATTTACTCTGTCGCCTCCGTGACTGTTTTTAGGCTTGATGACAACAGGAAACTCCTTTATTTCTTCAATACTATAAAATGTGGGTAAAATTTCAATGCCATTTTCACTTACATATTTATATGTAAGTGCCTTATCATTACAAATTTCTGAAACACAAGAATTGTTAAAGCACTTAACTCCCTTATTTTCAAGATTCTTTGTAATATCGGGGCGTATTGCCCTTACTACAGCAAAATCAGGCATATTGTTATAATCAATTTCGTCGGTATATACAAGCTTAAGCTCAATATTTTCTTTCCCGAATTTATCCCTATACCATCCTATATAATTTTTATTTCTGTTTGCATCCTCTTTATTATAAATTATCCAGCCAAACATTTTTCAATATACTCCACAATACACTCTGCCACATTAACACCGGTACACTCATATATATTTTTAAAGTGAGCATTTGAATTCACTTCACAAATTAAGGGACCATCATCACCAAAAAGAATATCTATACCGCCAAAATCAAGATTAAGAATATCAGCAGCCTTTTTTGCAATTTTTATTTCATCATCATTAGGCTCATAATTATACATACTTCCGCCGTTAGTAATATTAGCTCTAAAGTCACTTTCATTATATCTGATCATAGAGGCAACAGCTTCCTGCCCTACCATATTTATTCTTATATCCCTGCCTCTGCTTTGAGATATAAACTCCTGAAAAATAAGAGGTTCTCTTGTTTCTTCTACAATTTTTACAGCCTCATCAACACTTTCAGCTAAATATACCTGCTGACCAAAGGAGCCGTAACACTCCTTAATTATCATCGGAAGACCCAGCTTATCCGCAGCCTTTTTTACAAAATCTGTATTGCCGTAACCAATATTCCGGTATGTCATTGGCACTATAACAGTTTCTGGCATTTTCACCATGCCTTCAAGCTCAATATATGTAAGTGCTTTATTGTCACAATTTTCAATAGCCTTTGCCGAATTAAAAAGCCTTAATCCCATCTTTTCAAGTCTTTTTGCAAGAGGAATATCCTTATCCCAAAACAGCACAAAATCAGGCTTGTCCTTAATTTCATCAATATCTGCCAATTCAATATTAGTATACACATTAATAACGTGCCCTTTTCCCTCAAAAGCAATTCTCAGCCATTCATATATTTCATTAAATTTATTGCTGTTTAAAAATCCGTTTATAACAAGCCAGCCATTCATATTATTACCTCGAGTCTATTATTTTTATTATTACATATCAATTTACATTACTCTCTCTTAGAGTTACATAAAGAATCTGCTTGAACTGAATTTCTCTATAAGTTTATTATAATGAATTAATTCTTTTATAAATTCAATTATAAGCGAAATAACAAGAGAACTCAATAATAGTGCAATAATTATAAGTATAAAGTTTTTAAATGAGTATATAAAATCAGTTCCATAATGGGATCTTATGAAAATATGTACATAAAAAATATTCATAGAGTGTTTACCAAGAAATTCTAATATTACACTAATTATAGGTATCTCAGATATAAACTCATTACAAAAAACGACAAAATATACGCCTATAATACCATATTTAATGTCATAAAACAGTTCAGTATTTAAATAAAAATAAAATTTATAAACAAAATACATTATTATTGTCATTATTATTAATTTAATAAATTTATTTATAGGTTTATTTTTAAGAAAAGGCAATTTATAGTTCTTTATACCTGCCATTAAGTTATTATCTGCAAATATTACACCACACATAATAGGAACCAGAAAGGACATAAAGCTGTTATTGCCTAAAAATTCTATACCCAATACCCTTGGGAACAATATTGTAAGCAATAAAAGAGGTATAGCACTAATTCTTGATGAAATAAATTTAAGCAAAGGTACAAGAATAACAATCATAAATGCTACAGTCATATACCACCATGCCCCATTAATTCCGGGAGATTTAAATAAAGTACGTATTCCTAAAAAATCTAACAAAACATAAAGACATTTGATTGAAAGTCTGTCAGCATTATATGTTTTAGAGGGTAAACCATTAATTAATTCACAAATAATAATTGAGAAAACAAATACAAACCAATAACCTGAATATAAAGTGGTAATCTTTTTTGTATACCAACTCTTTAATTTATTATTTTCATCTACAGCCTTTTTATATGATATTGATAAGCCATAAGCAGAAAGAAATGCAAATATACTTACACATTGCTTTCCAAATGCTGCAAAGCGATTTACCATTGCTTCTGTAAATAAGCTTGAAAATATAACTTCATATTCTTTATACATATTAGGACTTAAAAGACAATGATGAAAAAGCATTAAAATTATAGCAATACCCTTTAATTGCAATGTATTTTTCTTTGTAAATTCCATAGTATAACTCCTCCAAAAATTTAATAAAAGATTTTAAAAACATTGTAGCACAAATTTGTTTTAATTACCAGTAGTAAATATATATATGTGTAAAAAATGTGAAATTATTGTGTTAATTAATTATTTTACAAAATATAGAAAATATATATTTTTTAAATATCCTGACAAACACCAATATTTTACAAAAATACTTATAACAAACTATTTAATTTTCCAAAAAAGTACAAAAATAAAACTGCTGCAAAATTATTTTGCAGCAGCCAGACTGTCAATAAACTAAAATTCCATATAAATTATTGAAATATATGAATACTTAACTTGCAATTAGCGTCGCAGACTTTAATCCGCAGGCAGAAATCGCATTTCTGCCGAGGACGGCGACTTAATTTTACAGCGGTCTTTGCTGTGAAATTAACACGGCTGGTCGCTTCATTAGCTAACTGAAAGAAATGTTTGCATTTTGTGCAAGCATTTCTTTCAAGGCTGTCGACTTTTTCGACAGCCTCACTGCTGCAAAATTATTTTGCAGCAGCCCAAATAATAATTAGTTTTCTCTCATATCTCTGTTTATATCAAAAATATCGAGCTTATCCTCTTCAATCTTCTTATCCATAACATCAACCATAGCGGCAAATGTATCCATGGCAGTAATAAGGGTAACGTCACTTTCAACTGCAGTTCTTCTAATTTTAAAGCCGTCAGAATGAGTATCATTCGCCTTCTTTGGAATATCCACAGCAAGGTCCACAACACCGCTTCTGATTGTGTCAATAATATTAGGAACGCCTTCGCTGATCTTCTTAACAACCTTACACTTAATACCGTTTTCGCTTAATACTCTTGCTGTGCCCTTAGTTGCAAGGAAGTTACAGCCAAGCTCAACGCATTTCTTGGCAATCTTTACAAACTCCTCGTGATCCTTACTTGAAATAGTTGCAAGAATTGTACTTCCTGCCGTAGGTACAGTCATACCTGCTGCAATAAAGCCCTTATAAAGCGAGTTTTCAAGATTTTTGCCTACACCAAGTACTTCACCTGTTGATCTCATTTCAGGTCCTAAGCTAACCTCAACCTGGGGAAGCTTTTCAGTTGAGAATACAGGCACCTTAACAGCAACAACATCAGGTTCATCACCAATACCTGTCTTATATCCCATATCAGCAAGCTTTTCACCAAGCATAACTCTTGTCGCAACATCAATAACAGGCACACCTGTTACCTTTGTAATATAAGGTACAGTTCTTGAAGAACGTGGATTTACCTCAATAATGTTAAGCTCACCCCTAAATTCAATAAACTGAATATTTACCATACCGATTACATTAAGAGCAATTGAAAGCTTCTTTGTAACATCCAAAATCTGCTCTTTAATGTCATCAGAAATATGCTGTGGGGGATAAATTGAAATACTGTCACCTGAGTGAACACCGGCTCTTTCAAGATGCTCCATAATACCCGGAATAAATACATCTGTGCCGTCACAAATAGCATCTACTTCAATTTCTCTTCCGCTTAAATATCTGTCAATAAGAACAGGATTCTTGCTGTCTCTTTCAAATGCCTCTGTAAGGTAAAGAGTAAGCTCAGCCTCGTTGTGAGTAATTTCCATACCCTGACCGCCTAAAACGTAGCTGGGCCTAACAAGTACAGGATATCCAAGAGCTTCAGCAGTTTCAATACCTTCCTTAAGAGTAAATACACCCTTGCCCTTTGGTCTTGCAATACCAAGCTTTTCAAGTACGGCGTCAAACTTTTCTCTGTCCTCAGCCTCATCAATATGCTTTGGAAGAGTACCTAAAATAGGAATATTCATTTCATCAAAGAAGTTAGCAAGCTTAATAGCTGTCTGACCGCCGAACTGAAGAATAACACCGTCAGGTCTTTCAGTTTCAACTACATTTAACACATCCTCTTCCGTAAGAGGCTCAAAGTAAAGCTTGTCAGCAGTATCAAAATCCGTTGATACTGTTTCAGGGTTATTATTTACAATAATTGTTTCAATACCTGCCTTCTTTAAAGCCATAATTGAATGAACTGAACAGTAGTCAAACTCAATACCCTGACCAATTCTGATAGGACCTGAACCAATTACCATTACTTTCTTCCTGTTACTTACAACAACCTCTGTTTCACTGTCATAGCTTGAATAGTAGTAAGGGGTAACAGCCTCAAATTCACCTGCACAGGTATCAACCATCTTAAATACAGGCATAATATCCCATTTCTTTCTTAAATCATAAATATTAGGAGGAATACAGCCTACAAACTTACTTATTGCCTTGTCTGAGAAGCCCTTTTCCTTAAAGTATCTTAAATTCTCCTCTGTAAAATCCTCTAACTTCATAGACTTAAGAGTTTCTTCCATTTCGACAATCTTGGCAATCTTAGCGATGAAGAATAAGTCCATACCTGTAATCTGGCAGACCTTTTCAACCTTGTAGCCTCGTCTTAACATTTCAGCAAGGTAGAACAATCTTTCATCATCAGGCTTAACAACTCTCTTCTTTAATTCATCAAGGCTTAATCCCTTAGCGCTCTTTCTTTCAAGACCGTACTGACCTATTTCAAGAGAACGGATACCCTTTAATAAAGCAGCCTCAAAGCTCTTACCAATTGACATAATTTCACCTGTAGCCATCATCTTGGTACCAAGGGTTCTCTTAGCACCAAAGAACTTGTCAAAAGGCCATCTTGGGAACTTTAATACAACATAGTCAATAGTAGGCTCAAAGCAGGCAAAAGTCTTGCCTGTTACCGCATTTTTAATTTCATCAAGATTATAGCCTAAAGCAATTTTAGCGGCAACCTTTGCAATAGGATAACCCGTTGCCTTGGATGCAAGAGCAGAAGAACGTGAAACTCTTGGGTTAATCTCAATTACAGCATAATTATAGCTGTTAGGATCTAATGCAAACTGTACATTACATCCGCCCTTTATTTCAATAGAATTAATGATGTTAATGGCAGCGCTTCTTAACATCTGATATTCTCTGTCTGATAAAGTCTGTGCAGGTGCAACCACAATACTGTCCCCTGTATGTACACCAACAGGGTCAACGTTTTCCATACTACATACTGTAATACAGTTACCTGCACCGTCCCTCATTACCTCAAACTCAATTTCCTTCCAGCCGGCAATACTCTTTTCAATAAGTACCTGCCCAACTCTTGAAAGGTGTAAGCCCTGAGTACATATCTCTCTTAACTCTAGCTCATTTGCAGCAATACCGCCGCCTGTACCGCCAAGGGTATAAGCAGGTCTTACAATAACAGGGTATCCTATTCTGTTTGCAAAATCAACGGCAGACTCAACATCAGTTACGATGTCACTTTCAACAATAGGCTGATTGGTTCTTTCCATCAACTGCTTAAAGCTGTCTCTGTCCTCGCCCTCTTTAATAGAGTCAATAGAAGTACCTATAACTCTTACATTATACTTGTCAAGAATGCCTGCGTCATATAATTCACAGCTTAAATTAAGGCCAGTCTGACCGCCCATACCTGCAATAATGCTGTCAGGTCTTTCCTTAGCAATAACCTTTTCTATGAAATCAATGGTAAGAGGCTCAATATAAGTATAGTGAGCCATACCAAGATCAGTCATAATAGTAGCAGGGTTAGAGTTTACAAGAACAACCTCAATGCCCTCCTCCTTAATAGACTGACAAGCCTGTGTACCGGAGTAGTCAAACTCTGCCGCCTGACCGATAACAATAGGGCCTGAGCCAATAACCAAAACCTTTTTAATCGAATTGTCCTTAGGCATGAGTCTTCACCTCCTCAATAATTTTTAAAAATCTGTCAAATAATTCCTGTGTATCAAGAGGTCCGGGACTTGCCTCAGGGTGGAACTGTACTGAATAAATAGGCTTAGTCTTGTGTCTTATACCCTCAATACTGCCGTCATTTACATTTATAAATGCAGCCTCAACATCCTCGGAAAGGTCACATACAACAAACTCATGGTTTTGGCTTGTAATGTAAACTCTGCCTGTCTTTAAGTCCTTAACGGGGTGATTTCCGCCGTGATGACCGAACTTTAATCTCTTTGTGTTACAGCCTAAAGCAAGGCTTATAAGCTGATGTCCAAGACAGATACCAAGTACGGGAATACCTGTATCAATTAACTTTTTAACAGTATCAACAACTGTAGGAATATCCTTTGGGTCTCCCGGACCGTTGCCTAAGAAAATTGCATCAGGCTTAACGGCAAGAATATCCTCTGCTGATGTAAAAGCAGGGAATACACTTAACTTACAGCCCCTCTTAGCTAAATCCCTTATAATACCCTGCTTTATACCGCAGTCTAAAACTGCAAGATGGGTGCTTGAGCCGCTAATAGTATAAGGAGCATCAATAGTAGTTTCCTTAACGGCATAAGCATTGGTATAAGTATCAAACTTCTGCTTAATCTGGCTTGGAGTAAGGTCATCAACTCTTGTAGTAATAATACCTCTCATAGTACCGTTATCTCTTAAAACTCTTGTAAGAGCTCTTGTGTCAATACCCTCAAGACCCATAATCTTATTCTGATATAAAAAGTCCTCAAGATCCATTTCACATCTCCAATTGTTAGGAACATCGCACTTTTCTCTTACAATAAAGCCCTTTAAGAAAGGCTTTCTGCTTTCCATATCCTCAAGGTTAATACCATAGTTACCAATAAGAGGATAAGTCATTGTTACAATCTGACCTGCAAATGAAGGGTCAGTTAAAGTTTCCTGATAGCCTGTCATACCTGTTGTAAATACAACCTCACCTACAGTTTCCTTGATGTAACCAAATGCATTACCCTTAAATTTAACGCCATTTTCAAGTATTAACTCAGCTTTTATGGTTTTATTCATGGTTAAATACATCTCCTTAAATCATTTTTCATATCTATACAAGCCTGTCTTGCAGCCTGAGCAAAGTTTCTCTCATCTGCATAGCAGGACTTGTACTCCTCCTTCATATGAGCAGCAATAATACCTCTTGAGGAATTTACAATGGCACCCAAGCCTTCCTCATTAAAGCACACTGCCAAATCCTCTGCCTTTCCTCCCTGTGCGCCGTAGCCCGGTACAAGGAAGAATGTGTGAGGCATAACCTCTCTCAATCTCTTTGCCTGTTCAGGGTGAGTAGCACCGACTACAGCACCTACGGAGCTAAAGCCATACTGACCTATTGTGCTTTCGCCCCACTTTTCAATAAGAGCACCAACCTTTTCATATATAGGAGTACCCTCAGCCATTAAGTCCTGAATTTCACCGCTGTTAGGGTTAGAGGTCTTTGCAAGTACAAACAATCCCTTTTCATAAGCCTCACAATCCTTTAAGAAAGGAGTAATTGAGTCAGAACCCAAATATGGGTTAAGAGTGATAAAGTCCTGGGCAAAGCTGTCATAAACACTGCCGTTAATGTCAACCTTGCCAATATGACCGTCTGAATAAGCCTCAGCAGTTGAAGCTATATCACTTCTTTTAATATCACCTATTACAATAAGACCCTTGCTTTTAGCATATTTGCAAGTCTTATCATAAGCCTTTAAGCCTTCAATGCCGTATCTTTCATACATTGCAATCTGAGGCTTTACGGCAGGCACTATGTCAAACACCGCATCAATAATACACTTGTTAAATTTATACATTGACTTGGCAGCAGCCTTTGGAGTATTGCCGTACTTTGTAAAATATTTTTCTGTAATAAAATTTGGAATGTAATTAAGTCTTGGGTCAAGACCTACAACTGTAGGGTTGCCTGTAGCCTTAATTCTTTCAATGAGCTTATCAATAATCATTTCCCGTCCTCCTGCTTAGTTAATTTACCATTATCTACAACAACCTCTCCTCCGCAGATGGTGTAAAGAATTTTACCCTTAACCTCTCTGCCGCCGAAAGGAGTATTTTTAGCCTTTGAAACCATTGTGTTTACATCAATGGTATATTTGTTGTCTATGTCTGCAATAGCTATATCAGCCACAGAACCAACACTTAACTGACCCTTGCCGCAGCCCAAAACCGCAGCAGGATTAGCTGTCATTTTAGCAACCATATCACTAAATGAAATCAGACCGCTTTCAACAAGCTCCGTATATGAAAGAGCAAAGCTTGTTTCAAGACCGATTATACCATTTGCCGCCTTTTCAAATTCACAGTTTTTATCATCAATATGATGTGGTGCGTGGTCAGTAGCAATTACTTCTATAATATTATCCTTTAAAGCCTGTCTTATAATTTCCATATCCTTACGGCTTCTTAAAGGAGGATTCATTTTAAAGTTAGAATCATAGTCCGTAATATCTTCATCACAAAGTGTAAAGTGGTGAGGTGCTGCCTCTGCCGTTACGGGAAGCCCCATAGCCTTTGCGTTTTTAACCTGTTCAACACTGCCCTCGGTACTGATGTGGCAAATGTGCAGCTTTGCACCTGTTGCCTTAGCAAGTATAATATCTCTTGATACTATAATTTCCTCTGAATCATCACCTATACCCTTTAAGCCAAGAATTGATGCTCTGTCACCTGCATTCATTGAGCCTTTTGCAAGCCTTATTTCTTCGCAATGGTCAAATATAGGAAGATTAAACATCTTTGAATATCTCATTGC
Source organism: Clostridia bacterium (assembly GCA_030524425.1). Lineage (GTDB taxonomy): Bacteria > Bacillota > Clostridia > Lachnospirales > CAG-274 > Gallispira. The sequence continues at coordinate 113,514 of JAUNGN010000001.1, forward strand.
GTTTTTCATCAAAGCAGGGTCAGCAACTGATTTGCCGTCCTCTGAAAGAGCACAGGCACCTGCTGCCGCCATCTGACCGATGTCTGCAAGCTCCTCACTTTTCTGTCCCTTGGTAATGGCACCTATGGGAAGTACATTTATAACTGCATCTCTCTTGGGATTTAATGCATATTCAATCATTATTGCATTGTCTGTCACAGGATTTGTATTAGGCATTGTACAAACTGTTGTAAAGCCGCCCATTGCAGCAGCTCTTGAGCCTGTTGCAATAGTTTCCTTATTTTCATAGCCCGGTTCTCTGAAGTGAACATGAAGGTCAATTAACCCGGGCATAACAGCAAGACCTTCTGCATTTATAACCTTATCGGCACTGTCATTTATATTGTCATCAATTTTAGCAACCCTGCCGTCAGCTACAAGTATATCCTTAACGGCATCCACATTATTTTTAGGGTCAACCAACCTGCCCTTTTTAATTAAAATACTGCTCATAAATACCCTCCCTTACTTTCTGTTAGCCTCAGTTAAAAGTTTTAATACAGCCATTCTTACGGCAACACCGTTCTTAACCTGAACATTAATAACGGAATGCTTGCCGTCAATAACCTCCGTACTTAATTCAACACCTCTGTTTACAGGTCCCGGATGCATAACAAGCACATCCGTTTTGGCATACTTTAATATTTCATCATTTACACCAAAAAGATTTGAGTATTCTCTAAGGTTAGGGAAAGGCATATTTTTCTGTCTTTCAAACTGTATTCTAAGTCCCATAACAACATCGGCATCCTTAATTGCTGAAGGTATATCCGTACTTACCTGAACGCCTAAACTCTTCATGGAATTGCTTACCAATGTGGAAGGTCCTGCAAGAGTAACCTTTGCACCAAGCTTAGTTAAGCCAAAAGCATTGCTTCTTGCAACTCTTGAGTGAGAAATATCGCCTAAAATAACAACCTTTAAGCCCTCAAAGCTGCCCTTTCTCTCCATAATGGTATAAAGGTCAAGAAGTGCCTGTGTAGGGTGCTCATTAGAGCCGTCACCTGCATTTATAACACTAGCTTTTACATTCTTTGCTAAAATATGTGCAGCACCTGTCATCTGGTGTCTTATAATCATTACATTAGTACCCATCTGGTCAAGAGTCACACCTGTGTCAATAAGACTTTCGCCCTTTGAAACACTGCTTGTTGCAACACCTAAGTCCTTAACAATAGCTCCCTGATACTCACCTGCAAGCATAAAGGACATTTTTGTTCTGGTACTGTTTTCATAGAAAAGAGTCACAATACTGCTTTTTGAAAGAATATCCGTTCTTAAATCGGGATTGTCGATTTTTTCTTTCATTTCCTTAGCAGTATTAAGTATAGTCATAATTTCGTCAGCACTTAAATCCCTTAAGCCCAACAGGTCTTTTCTGTTATACATAAGATACCTCCTTTGCAAAATCTCTCAGCACTTTTGCGAAAAAAAAGCAATAAAGGAATTAAAATAAAACCCTTATTGCTGAATAAAACCGAAAAAGGAAATAAAACGAGAAAGAATATGAAACAAGCAGTTATAAGTTGTAATTTGCTTAAGCTTAAACATAATTCCTCTCTCCTTCTTTTATTTATATCCTTAAAATTTTATCATTTATACACTGCTTTGTCAACTATAATTTTTCATTTTTTGACAAAATTATTATCTGATAATTTATGAATTCAAACAGCTGTATCTAAGGGCAATATTGCTTCTAAATTTAAATTTTTATTGTCTTAATTCAAATACAATGTTTGGATTTTATAATTATAGTATAATATATTTTATCCCAAAACACAAATTATTTTTTAGCAAATTTTAAATTTTTTGTAATGTAAATGAAATGTAAAAAATAATGAATAACCTCTTGAAAAACAACAGACAATATTGTATAATCATTTTGCAGGGAGAAATAAAATCTGTCTTTTATCTCTGTGAAATGATTTTATATATATACTTGTCTGAAATGTCCGCGACCTTTTATTTTTGAACCTACATTTTTTGAACGGGAATCCTATATTGTTCAGTTTATGTCAGGCCGCAAGCTAATTCCCTTTGGGCAGCGGAAGGCAGATAACTGATCTGCGGACACCCACCTAGCTAGGCTAGGTGTCAAAAAACTGGGGACGGCATTTTGGATAATTTTACAAAAGATGGGACTGTCAGTTGACAGTCCCTATTTTTTAACTGATTTAACTATTATCTTTCTCCAAGACCATTGCATCCTGCACATATACCTGTTTTGTTACAGTTGGGACAGGCAATGTTATCATTTGTTAAAGAGCTTCTATACCAGCCTTTTCCGTTACAGGTATGGCATTTCCCTGAACCATAGCACCGTGTACACATTTCCTTCGGCTTTTGTTTAGTGGTATTGTTAATATTGCCGCTGCCATAGCTATAGTATAGACTGCCGCCGTATGTATCATAACCATAATTATAGCTATTTCCAATATTATTACCGCCTGACGGACTGCCATTGTTTTCATCATCAGACAAATTATATTTTTCCTTAACGGCAATTTCTTCATCAAGGCATTGCTGCTCCGCATTATCCTTATCCCAGCCAAGCTGAATCAGAATTTCTTCCTTTTTATCAGACCATTCTTTAAGCTCATCGGAAAAATCGGGATTTATTGTTTTACCCGAATAACATACGGAACAGGTGTTGTAATCAACTCCTCCGCAGGACTTACACACAAACAAAAGTTCAGGAGGATTTTCATTTAATTCATCGTACTCCTTTTGCAGCTGATCCCTGCTCTTTGTTTTTTTATTACTGCTCTCTGAATTACTTTTTTCCGAAGAATTATCAAACTTTTTTGCTGTTTTTAAATTTGACTTAGTTGTTGTTTTTTCCGTTGCCTTTTCACTGTTTTTGACGGCAGATTTCCCCGCTGATTTTTTAGAGCCCGTAGTTTCCTCAGCTTTCTTATCATTTATTTTCGTATAATCAATTTTTTCAAGACGTTTATTTAACTCCGCCAGACTTTCCTTAAGAGCTTCGTTCCTGGCTTCACGTTCCTCCTGCTTTTTCTGAGAGTAATCATTATATGTACAAATACCGGCTGTTCCAATACCCAATATACATATAAAGATTATACAATAAATAATATATTTTTTACCTTTCACAAAAACACCTCTTTAAATATCAAAATCCATACCCTCCGACAATTCATTAATTATATTGTTAAGTTCCTCCTTCGCCCCGGTATCGTTACAAGGCTTAACACTTGACGTATGTAAACACCTTACATACCCCTTAACTTTCACATTAAGCCCCATAAGCATTATTCTTACAGTCTTTTCCGCATCAGCTGAATTTATAACTGAATCACCGCCTCCCACAACTATAACATAGCCCTTTTTCTCCTTAAGCTTTTTACCCCTCAAAAAAAACATCTGTGTCCTTGACATCATAGCCATAAGCACTCCTGTAGGCTGATTATAATAAAGAGGAGTAGCAACAATGATATTATCATAATTGTCAATATTATTTAAAAGTTTCGTCATTTCATCTTTGTATATACACTCCCCCTTTGTACACTCCCTGCAGTCAATACAAGGAGAAAAATCCATATGGTATGCACTTGCAACATCACATTCTATACTTTCCTTAATTTTATTTATAAAATACATTGTATCTCCGTTTTTTCTCGGAGAGCCGTTTATAATTAAAGTTTTCATTGTATTACCTCTGACGGTTTTTTGTTTTCGGATTTTCACAATACTGTGTATATCTATATTTTAATTAAGATTTTATATTTCAATAATATTAAAATCCCTTTAAATAAATACAGTATACACCTGTATTTTCATTTTTTCAATATTTATTTCTTATACAACTCACGTACAATGTTAGCTGTAATAATGCCTGACGGCAAAGCAATAACAGCTATACCAAATACAGATGTAATCATACTTATAAGCCTTCCAAGCATAGTTTTAGGATATATATCCCCATACCCCACAGTAGTAAGAGCAGTAGTTGCCCAGTATAAGGCATCAAAAAAGCTGTTAAAATTATTGCCCTCAGCACAAAACATAAAAAGAGCCGTAATAAAAATATAACTCATAGCCATAAGCAGTACAGTAAACAAAATATGCCTTACCTTTTTATAAACATCTATAACATAAAGAAAAAAATCCATATATCTAAGCATTTTAAAAATTCTGAAAACCCTGAAAATTCTGCCAAAGGGCAGCAGAGAAATAAGGTCAACAATTGCACCTATTGTAAAAGGATAAATTATAAAACTTAAGCCCTTTTTTCCAATTATATAATCACTCACAAAAAGACGCATTAAATAATCAACGGCAAGTATAGTAACCGTCACTCTCTCAATTTCATAAAAACTCGGCACTTCCCGTTTAAACATAAGGGGTAATATGCTTAAAGCCGAAATAAAACTTATAAATATGTCATAAATATAATTAATACTTCTTTTGTCTGACTTAAGTATTAAACAATATATTTTTTTGCGCATAATTTCACCCCATATTAGTTTAACCGTTTTTTAGGAATATATCTATAACAATTTCCTGCTTATAAGCTTATTTTTATTGTTTATGCTATTGACAAAAAACATTAAAAAATATATAAAAACTTAATTAATACCCTTTTAACCCTCTGTTAAGCCTTTAAAACCTGCTTAAGTTATTAACAGATTCATTATTGACTGAACTGTTATAACAATATGACTTTTAAAATAATAAATAAGAGGATGTTGTATAACTATTAATTATCAACATCCTCTTATTTTATAATTACTTATTAGCACCCAAATCAAGTCTGACTAAAGCTCTCTTAAGAGCAAGCTCAGCACGTTTTATATCAATATTTGCCTGAGTATTTTTAAGTCTTGCCTCAGCTCTTTCCTTTGCTTCCTTTGCTCTTACAACATCAATTTCGTTAGACCATTCAGCAGCATCAGTAAGAATAGACATACCGTCAGCACTGATTTCGGCAAATCCGCCCAATACAGCCGCAAGCCTTTCCTCACCATCATTTTTAATAGTAAGAACACCATAATCCAGAATAGTAACCATAGGCTGATGACCATGGAGAATACCTACATCACCGCTCATAGTCCTCATAATTACCATATCAACATCACCCTCAAACATATTTCTTGAAGGTGTAATTATCTTAAGGGATAATTTATTTGCCATAATATCACCCCTTATTACTTATTGGCATTGCGATACTTTTCAACAGCGTCTTCAATCTTACCGCAGTTAAGGAAATATCCTTCAGGAATATCATCATGCTTGCCGTCAAGAATTTCCTTAAAGCCTCTGATAGTATCAGCAACAGGAACATACTGACCGGGATAACCTGTAAAGTTTTCAGCAACATGGAATGGCTGAGATAAGAATCTCTGTACCTTTCTTGCTCTGTTAACAACAAGCTTATCATCTTCTGACAATTCATCCATACCAAGGATAGCAATAATATCCTGTAATTCTTTATACTTCTGTAATATAGCCTGAACACGTCTTGCAACCTCATAATGCTCTTCACCCACAACCTGTGGATCAAGAATTCTTGAAGTTGACTCAAGAGGATCAATAGCAGGATAAATACCAAGCTCAACAATACTTCTTGAAAGTACCGTTGTTGCATCAAGGTGGGCAAATGTTGTTGCCGGAGCCGGGTCTGTCAAGTCATCTGCAGGAACGTAAACAGCCTGAACAGATGTAATAGAACCATTTTTTGTTGATGTAATTCTCTCCTGCAAAGCACCAAGCTCTGTAGCAAGTGTTGGCTGATAACCTACGGCTGAAGGCATACGTCCAAGAAGGGCTGAAACCTCTGAACCTGCCTGAACAAATCTGAATATGTTATCAATGAATAAAAGCACGTCCTGCTTTGCCTTATCTCTAAAATATTCAGCCATAGTAAGACCTGTAAGAGCAATTCTCATTCTTGCTCCGGGAGGCTCGTTCATCTGACCGAATACCAAAGCAGTCTGCTTTAATACGCCTGATTCCTGCATCTCATAATAGAGGTCATTACCCTCTCTTGTTCTTTCACCAACACCGCTGAATACGGAATAGCCCTGATGCTCAGTTGCAATGTTAGTAATAAGCTCCATAATAAGAACTGTCTTACCAACACCTGCACCTCCGAAAAGACCAATTTTACCGCCCTTAGAATATGGGCAAAGAAGGTCAATAGCCTTAATACCTGTTTCAAGAATTTCAGCAGAATTATTCTGCTCTGCAAAGCTGGGCGCCTCTCTGTGGATAGACCACTTTTCTTCAGTAACGGGAGCTTCCTTACCATCAATAGGATCACCTGTTACATTAAACATTCTGCCAAGTGTTGCCTTACCGACAGGAACGCTTATAGGCGCACCTGTATCAACAGCATCCATACCTCTCTTTAAACCATCGGTAGAGCTCATTGCAATACACTTAACAACATCATCGCCAAGGTGCTGTGCAACCTCTGCAACAATCTTTTTGCCATTATTGTTAATTTCAATAGCATTGTTAAGAGCCGGTAAATTATCACTGGAGAATTTAATATCCAAAACGGCACCGATAATCTGAATTATCTTGCCGACATTATTTTGTGCCATTATTTCACTCCTCCTATTCCAAAGCATTGCTGCCGCTTACAATTTCGGTAATTTCCTGAGTGATTGCACCCTGTCTTACTCTGTTATATACAAGATTAAGATGCTCTATCATTTCAGTGGCATTTTCTGTCGCAGAATCCATAGCAGTCATTCTTGAACTAAGTTCACACACTGCTGATTCAACCATACCGCCGTAAATTACAGTATTAATATACTTAGGAATAACATAATTTAAAACAGCTTCCTCATCAGGCTCATAAATAGTTAATGTAGCACTGTGAGGCTCATTGTCATTTTCAAAATCCTTAGGGTCAAGAGGAAGAAGCTTAATAACCTTTGGCTCACTTGTAAGAGTTGTAATAAACTCTGTATAAACAAAGTAAACTTCGTCTGCTTCACCCTTTTCATACATATCAATTATCTTAGCACCAAGTATAAAGGCATCAACATAGCCGGGCTTTTCAGAGATATCTCTGAAGGAATCAGCAATTTCAACCCCTTTATGTTTGAAAAATTCCCTTGCCTTGTTACCTGCCGTAATAACGGCAGAGGACTCCTTCTGTGATACAATTTCCATAGCTGCCTTACATACATTGGAATTATAGCCGCCACAAAGACCTCTGTCACCTGCAATAACAACAACCAAAGTCTTGCCGGACACTTTCCTTTCCTGCATAAACACACTGGAAACGCCCTTACTTCCCTTAACTACATTAGCAATAACCCTCTTTGTAGCTTCAAAAAACGGCTTTGTATCGTTAAATCTGCTCTTTGCTCTGTTAAGCTTTGAGCTGGCAACCAAATTCATAGCCTTTGTAATCTGCTGGGTGCTATTGACACTTTTAATTCTGCGTTTTATATCACGCATTGATGCCATAATATCACCTCTCCATTACTTAAATTCCTTCTTGAAATTTTCGATAGCAGTTATAAGCTCCTTTTCAGCCTTATCACTGAGAACCTTGGTTTCAGCAATAGATGTAAGAATACCGTTATGGTACTTTTCAACATATTCAAAGAACTGTGTTTCGAACTCAAGAATTCTGTCAACGGCAATATCATCAAGATACTTCTTAGTAACAGCATAAAGAATAATAACCTCTTTTTCAACAGTAAGAGTCTTATACTGCGGCTGCTTAAGTATTTCAACAATAACCTTACCATGATTAAGTCTTTCAAGGGTATCCTTATCAAGGTCTGAGCCGAACTGTGAAAAGCTTTCAAGCTCTCTGTACTGTGCAAGCTCAGTTCTGATAGGACCGGCAATCTTCTTCATAGCCTTAATCTGAGCAGAACCGCCAACTCTTGATACGGAAAGACCCGCATTAATAGCAGGACGTACACCTGAGTTAAAAAGCTCACTCTCCAGGAAAATCTGACCGTCTGTAATAGAAATTACATTAGTCGGAATATATGCCGAAACGTCACCTGCCTGAGTTTCAATAATAGGTAAAGCAGTAATTGAACCGCCGCCAAACTTATCATCAATTCTTGCAGAACGCTCAAGTAATCTTGAATGAAGGTAGAATACATCACCCGGGTAAGCTTCACGTCCCGGCGGTCTTTTAAGAAGTAATGACATTGCTCTGTAAGCTACGGCATGTTTAGATAAATCATCATAAACAATAAGTACGTCCTTACCGTTTTCCATCCACTCCTCACCAATAGCAACACCTGCATAAGGTGCAATATACTGCAATGTTGAAGACTCGGAAGCAGTTGCAGACACAACTGTAGTATAATCCATTGCTCCGGCATCCTCAAGACTCTTAACGATTCTTGCTACTGTAGACGCCTTCTGACCAATAGCTACATAAATACATAAACAATCTTTGCCCTTCTGATTGATAATAGTATCAACACAGATAGCAGTCTTACCTGTCTGACGGTCACCGATAACAAGCTCTCTCTGACCACGTCCGATAGGCACCATGGCATCAATAGCCTTAATGCCTGTCTGTAAAGGTACATTAACAGCCTTTCTTGTGATTACACCGGGAGCAACTCTTTCAATAGGTCTTGACTTGTCAGTTACAATAGGTCCCTTTTCATCAATAGGATTACCTAAAGCATCCACAACTCTGCCTATCATAGCATCACCAACAGGAACAGAGGCAACCTTGCCTGTTAATTTAACAGAGGAACCCTCCTTAATACCCATATCCGAACCGAGAATAACGACACCTACATTATCCTCCTCAAGGTTCTGAGCCATACCCATTACACCATTTTCGAACTCCAAAAGCTCACCGCTCATGGCATTATCAAGTCCGTAAACTCTGGCAATACCGTCGCCTACCTGTATAACCGTACCAACCTCAGACACATCGAGCTTGGTTGTATAGCCCTTTATTTGTTCCTTAATAACGGAACTGATTTCTTCAGGTCTGATATTCATTATTAGGTTACACTCCTTTACTACGCAAGCCTGGCATCAAGTAATGTCTTTTTTATTGCATCAAGCTGACTCTTAACCGTATTGTCAATAACACGACCTCCTACAGTTATTTTCAAGCCGCCAATCAGCTCAGGCACTACCTTTGCTTCAATTTCAACCTGCTTATTCAATTTACTGGATAATTTTTCTTTAATCTCATTAAGCTTGTTTTCTTTAAGCGTAACTGCACTTTCAACAGTGGCAGTAATAATACCCTTATAGTCAAGAACCTTATTGAGAAATGTATTCAAAATATCTGTCAGTTCTTTTTCTCTGTTTTTTCTGAAAACAATTGATAAAAGTCCAATAATATTTTCATCAACGCTGTCTTTAAATGCCGTTATTAAAATATCAAGCTTTTTATCTGAACTGATTTGCGGGTGATTAAGCACCCTTAAAATCTCACTGTCACTTGTGAGAGTATCGTACATTAATTTAATTTCATCACTGTATTTATCAACACAGTTTTGTTCTAAAGCCAACTGAAAGAGAGCCTCTGCATATCTTTTAGAGATTAACCCTGCCATTCAACACCCTCCAAATCAGATATAGTTTCATCAACAAGCTTATCCTGTTCTTCCTCTGTCATCTTAGCGGCAATAAACTTGCCGGATACCATAGAAGAAACCTCAATAATCTGCTTCTTGATTTCGTCTTTAGCCTTTTCTTCTTCTCTCTTAATATCAGTCATAGCTCTAGAGTGAATATTTTCAGCCTCAGTTTTAGCCTCAGAAATAATCTGCTGACCGTTCTTGTTAGCCTGTAATCTGGCTTCTTCAAGAATTGTGTTCTTTTCGGCTTCAATATTCCTTAATTTATTCTCATACTCAGCCTTTAAAGCCTCTGCCTCGGAAAGCTTAGCCTCAGCAGTATCAATCTGATCAGCAATTTTTTCCTTTCTGGCGTTAAGGAAATTAGTGACAGGCTTATAGAGAAGCTTTGACAATGCAAAGCATAATATACAAGTATTAATTATCTGGATAGCAACCTGAATCAAGGTTTGCTGGTCCAGCATTATAACATAGCCATCCACCTTGTGACCTCCTTTCAGGCAAATTTTTTAAATGCAAAAATTAACCCTCAACGATCTTGCCAACCAATGGATTTGCAAATAATAAAATCATAGCAACAACAAGACCATAGATACCTGTAGACTCGGCTACGGCACAGCCTAAAAGCATTGTAGAAGTAACTGTACCTCTTGCCTCAGGCTGACGGCCTACTGCCTCAGCACCCTTGCCTGCAGCGAAACCCTGGCCGACACCGGGGCCGATACCTGCTATCATTGCCAAACCTGCACCTATTGCAGAACATCCTAATACAAAAGCTCTTGGATCATCCATTTTTTTAATCCTCCTTGAAAATAAATAAAAATTTTTTTGATAAATTACTCAGGAATTTTATCCTTAATAAATGTCATTGACAGCATAACAAATATTACTGTCTGAATACAGCCGGCGAATACGTCGAAGTAAACGTGTAATACTGCCGGTACACCAATATTGAAAATTTTCAAAACGCCGGGTAAAGCACCCAAAGCCATATAAACCATCGACATAATTATCATACCGCCAAGAATATTACCGAACAAACGGAAGCTTAATGAAATAGGCGTAGCTAATTCACTGATAATATTAATTGGCAGCAGCAAAGGCAACGGTTCAAGATAGCTCTTAAAGTAACCACCCTTACCGGTTTTGATACCCATAAAGTGGATTAAGAAGAATGTAGTCAGTGTAATGGCTAATGTTGTGCACAAATCCGCTGTAGGCGCTCTGAATCCCAACAAGCCGCTTAAATTGCTGACTAATATAAGTACAAAAATACCGAAAAACCAGTTGCCGAAATAAGCATACTTTTCTGTCATGGAACCCTTAACAAAGGAATCCATATATTCAATTGCCATTTCCACAACATTTTGTAAACCGCTTGGCTTGTACTTGTAATTCTTCATTTTAACTCTGAGTATAGCGGCTATAAGTATAAGCACTGCCATAAAAATCCAGGTATTTACAACGGTTTCCGTTATCCATACCTCTGTACCGCCTATGTTAAGCCTTTCGATTATTCTGGCATTGGCATCAAGACCTTCGGCAGGAGTATCATTCCAGCCAATGAGATGCCCCAATACACTTGTAACCTCTAATAAATGAAGTCCCAAAGCAGCATTTCCTCCTTTCTTAATTAATTACAGACAAACCCCTAATTTTTATTGGTTCTTTTGTCTATAAAATTATAAATATATACTGCAGGCTGTAATAATACAAGCCCTACAATCACACCAACAGGGTTAGCAAACCCCATATAACAGGCTGCAACCGCCACAGCAAAAGTAATAATATATCTTAACATATACTGTGACTTTGCATAGTTCTTTGCATCCTCAGGCGACATATCAACAGCTTTTTCAATACTCTTAGTCATTGAAAACACTCTGAATACACACATAAGCACTCCTATTGCAACTCCTAAAATCCATGGCAAAAGGCTGCTGACAAAAAACATTCCCGCCGCTATACATACTATTCCCAATACTATTGTAGTAAGTATAAGACCGTTTCTTGTTTTTATAACATCATTTGTCATTATTATCCTCCTGTGCTTCCTTTTGAAGGTCAGCTTTAATTTTATTCATATCTATATAGGTATCCTTGTCCTTATAAAAATCCTTTACAAGCACGTATACACTTCTAAAACCTGCCATTACGCCTATTATTGTAAATATAATAAGAAAAATACCATTTATGCCAAATACCCTGTCAATGGCATATCCTGCAAAAAAGCAAAGAAATATGGGCACAATCATAGATACGGCTATTTGAGTAAATAAAGCAAGTGCCTTTGTGCTCTCCCTGTTCATACAATCACCTAAAATCAGTATATATTCCCAACTCAGCAGATAAGCAGTTTTGCATTAACTGCTACTATATAATTATAGCCTAAATCTCATTAAAAATCCACATATATTTTTTAAAAAAAGCAGAACATTTTCTTAATTTCCCGATTATTGATAAAATTTCATCAAATTGTACTAATAATATTATAACACACATTTATGCAAACATTCTTTATTTCATTTTTCAGCCAATTGCAATTAAAAAAAGCGGCATTGCACAAAGCTGTACATTGCCGCCAAAACGGTTTATTTATTGTCCCTCTGCAGGAGCTTCTGCCGGGGGAGCTTCTGCCGCAGGAGCTTCTGCTGCAGGGGGTTCCGCTGCCGGAGCCTCTGCCCCAGCGGGTTCACCTGTACTTCCTGTTCCTGTATCTGCTGAAGAATTATTAGTGTCTTCTGAATTTACACTATTATCTCCGCCTGATTCTTCTGAACTGTTTGTTGTACTGCTTTCACCGGCAGATGATGTATTGCCCGAGCTGCTTCCCCTTGAGCTGTTGTATCCATAGGAGCTTCCGCTTGAGAACACTACACCGCTGTATCCCTTGTGACTTGTACAGTAGGTATCTCCAAGAGCTTCCTTGTCAAAGTAATCAGTAACGGAAGGACAGCCTGACCTTGCAAGCTTGCCTGAAATCTTACAAACTGCAGCCTTAACAACGGTATCGGGCATTTCAAATTCCTTAACCTCAAGATTCTGATGAATTTTAGTCATTATGTCACGCCAAATAACAATATGCTGTGACTGATTAACATTATTCATATTTTTAACTGTACTGTCATACCTGTCATAGCCAAGCCATATACTGCCCACGTAATATGGTGTGTAGCCTACAAAGGTTAAATCCTTTGAGTCTGTGGTTGTACCTGTTTTACCTGCAACAGGCATATCTCCAAGGCTTGCCTTTGTACCTGTACCTGATTTAATTGTATCTGTCATCATTTCAGTTAATATATAGCCTGTTGATGACTTTAATACCTGTTTGGTTTCCTTAGTATTTTCAAGAAGAAGATTGCCGTCATGGTCTAAAACCTTATTATATAGGCAGGGTTTAATATACTGACCCTGATTAGCAATTGTGCCGTATGCCGCCGCAACCTCCAGCTGAGTAACACCGTTTGTAAGTCCGCCCAGGGCAGTAGCCGCATGGTTATCATTCTCAAGAGTTGTAAAGCCAAAGTTAAGAAGATAATTGTAGCACAAATCAATACCCGTTTCCACCATTATTTTAACCGCAACAATATTCATAGAATTTTTAATACCTGTTCTGGCATTAACGGCACCTCTGTAGCTGTTGCCCCACCAGTTCTTAGGGGCATATCCGTCAGCGGTTTCATAAGGCTCATCAACAATGGTTGTAGCATTTGTCACCTTGCCTAAATCAACAGCAGGAGCATAGGCAGCAAGCACCTTGAATACTGAACCCGGCTGTCTTGTAGCATCAGTAGCCCTGTTAAAAGCTCTGTTTACAGTCTTTTCGCCTCTTCCTCCGGCAATAGCTTTTACCTCACCTGTATGATAGTCTATAATAACCATTGCAGCCTGGGGCTGAGCATTATAATATGCATTTTCCGCCGCTATTTCCTGATTTTCAGATAATCCTGCCTGAATTTCAGCCCTCTTATCCGCTACCCAAGCCTCAGCACCCTCTCTTGAGCGAGCAAACCGGTTATACTGTGAATGAGTTTGTTCCCCTGTAGTTTTGTCCTCAACAGATACTCTGTAATCAATATCTATACAGTAATATACATAAGGGAAATTTTTGTCATTATTAAACTCGTCATCTACAATTTTCTGAATATTTTGATCTAAATTCGAATAAATCTGCAGACCTCCGTTGTAAATTACATTGTTTGCTTCTTCAACAGACCAGTTATACTTGTTTTGCAAATCCTTTGAAAGCTGGCTTACAAGAGCATCTTCATAGTAGCTGTGGATAACCGAATCAGAAGTAAGATTTTTTTCATTGGCAGAATCGGTTTTTCTTATATTGGCATATATATCCTCACTTATAGCCTGATCATATTCTGCCTGAGTAATTCTGCCCTGAGCAAGCATATAATTAAGAATAATTGTTTGTCTTCGTCTGTTGTTTTCAGGCTGTGTTCTTGGAGAATACAGACTTGGATTATTTGTAATACCTGCAAGGCAGGCACATTCGGCAAGAGTAAGCTCACCGGGCTCTTTTCCGAAATATCCCTCTGCAGCAGTTTTAACACCGCTGTAGCCATGACCCAGACCAATGGTATTTAAATAAAGCTCAAGAATATAATTCTTAGCCTCCTCCTTAGAGCCGTATGCCTGTTTTAACTCCTTTTCATATTTAAGGGCAAGATACTGCTCCTTAATTTTTGTCTTGGGAGTGTTTCTTGTTACCTTGGTAACATTATTTTTTATAAGCTGCTGTGTAATGGTTGAACCGCCCTGCATCTGCTGATGTGTAGCCGTTGAGTAGACTGCTCTCATAAGACCCTGAAGGTCTACACCATTGTGCTCATAAAATCTCTCGTCCTCAATTGCAACAACAGCCTGCTGCATATACTCAGGTATTTGGTCAAGAGTTACATACTCTCTGTTTTCGCCTCCATGGAGCTTACTTACCTCATTATTATTGCTGTCGTAAATAATAGATGTATATGTTCCGGGCTTAATGCTTACTATACCAAGCTCCGGGATACTGTTAATAATGCCCACATAACCGCCTACAAGACCTCCGCAAACAGCAAAGCCAAGCATAATGGCAATCATAAGCACAGCAGTTAAAAAGGCAGTAAAGGGTTTAGACCTTTCTTTCTTTTTTCTTTTGCCGGGCTTATTATTATGTAGTGAATTTGCTCCGTTTTTTTTGCGGTCTTTATGTTCTTCTTTATACTGACGGGTATGTGCATCAGCGGTGCCGTTTTTGCCTCCTGCCTTTGGCTGTCTGCCTTTAGATATACCTTTTTCCACATCACTTGCAGCTTCATGGCTGCAGGCACTTTTTTTCTTTTCTTCTTCAATATGCTTTTTGTAGTTGGGAATATCTGTCAAAATTTTGGTTCCGCCTAAGTCTTCCCCCATATTTCTATCAGGTGGATTCATAGTTTTTCCTCCTTAAAAATAATATTCATAAACAACAATTATAAATATATTTATATTATACCTCATATTATTATAACAAATTTTAATCTATATATAAAGAGAAATTTTCATAAATTATAATTAAGAAGGTGATTTTATTAAAAAAAAATTTACAATATTTTTCATTTTTTTACTTTTAATTACAGTTCTGACAGCTTTAGCCTTCAGCCATTTTGTACTGCCCGTTGTAACGGATATTTGCAACAAGTATGCCATAACCCGAATAAACAATGAAATAAATAATGCAACAGATAAGGTAATAGAAGAAATGAATATAAAAACAGGAGATTTTACCGAAGAAATATCGGGCGCAGATTTAAGCCATATAAACTTAAATTCCATACTTATTAACAGTGTGACAAACAAAATTGCCGCACAGCTTTCCGAAAATATGAATCTCCTTTCATATCACGAGATACAGGTGCCTGCAGGTATGTTCAGCGGTGTGCCCCTGTTTTCAAGGCTTGGCTTCACAATTCCCATACAAATCTCCTCAATGGGCGATGCCAAAGCAGACTACGAAACAGAATTGGCATCTGCCGGTGTAAATCAGGTGTCCTATCAGGTATGGCTGAATATTGAATGTAATGTAACTGTCGTAAACCCTGTTTTCGGCAAAAACCTTTGTGTCAAAAGAAAGCTGCTGCTTGTAAATACCATATTTAACGGCAAAGTACCCGAAGGCTATGCAAATATCAGTTTAAACTAAGTTACCTCTTGCACAAGACGGCATTTTATGTTATCTTAATATAAAAAGAAAAGAAATAAAAAAACAGGAGAGTGATAAAATGAAATTTACAAAAATGCACGGCTGCGGCAACGATTATGTTTATGTAAACTGTTTTGAAGAAAGAGTAGCAGACCCCGCAAAGACATCTCAGGCTGTAAGTGACAGACATTTCGGCATAGGTTCTGACGGACTTGTACTTATATGCCCTCCCGACAGTCCCGAAAATGACTGCAAAATGAGAATGTTTAATCCTGACGGCTCTGAGGCGGAAATGTGCGGAAATGCGTCAAGATGTGTAGGACGCTATGTTTACGACAGAGGCATTGTAAAGAAAAACCCTATAAGACTTGAAACCCTTGCAGGTATTAAGGTTATTGAAGTACACTTAAATGAACAGGGTGAAGCTGAAATGCTTACAGTAGATATGGGAGAGCCTATTTTAGAGCCTTCTGAAGTTCCTGTTAATGCTGAAACATCAGAATCAAAGGTTAAGGGCATTAATGCCGTTATGGACTTAAAGCTTAATTCACAGGGCAAGGACTTTGAATTTACATGTGTATCAATGGGCAATCCTCATGCAGTTACGTTTATTGACACACCTGTTAAGGATTTCGGTGTTGATTATTACGGCCCAAGTCTTGAAACTAACCCTGCTTTTCCAAGAAAAACCAATGTTGAATTTGTTGAATTTATTGATGAAACTCACCTCAGCATGAGAGTATGGGAAAGAGGCACAGGAGAAACATGGGCATGCGGAACAGGTACCTGTGCAACTGTAGTTGCTGCAAACTTACAGGGCAGGTGTCCGAGAGTTCCCGTTGATGTCAGGCTTTTAGGCGGTACACTTACCATTGAATGGAGCGAAAAGGATAATCATGTATATATGACAGGTCCTGCAACCTTTGTATTTGACGGTGTATGGAATGAATAAGCTTATTTTTGACAAAATATATTTTTTTACGGTAAAAAATAAGCAGGCAAGAGGGCTGGCAATATTTATATCGAATTTTTCAAAGCCCGCATTTATAATCATATATATTTGGGGCATAATAGAATTGTTAATTCACGGCGGAGAGGGAGCGTTTGAAATAATAGCCGTTCCCGCCTTCACCCTTTTCTTTAACACAACAATAAGAAATTATTTAAATATGCCAAGACCTTTCCTGAGAGATGACGTTTCAAAGCTTGTTAAGCATGAAAACAGCGGTTCATTTCCCAGCAATCATGCCTGCAGCTCAATGATTATATCCTTATGCTATTTAATTGTTTATCCGCCCCTTGTTCCATATTTAATTGTATTTGCTTTCTTTACGGGACTTTCAAGGGTAATGACGGGAGTACACTATCCTTTGGACGTGATTTGCGGCTGGCTTTTAAGCCTATTTATCGGCTTAACTTTCTTTGTAATTTTATGAAAAAAAGTCTTGACACACCATAATTTGTATGATATACTAATTAAGCGTTGTGAATGACAACGCAATGTAAGTATTTGGAGTAGTACCCAAGTGGCTGAAGGGGCTCCCCTGCTAAGGGAGTAGGTCGTTTGCGCGGCGCGAGAGTTCAAATCTCTCCTACTCCGTATAAGAAGCACATGAGTGCTTCTTTTTTTTATGCTTAAATACAAAAGGAACCGAGGCAAATCAGTACAAAAAATTCTGATTCGCCCCGGTTCCCCTTAAAATTTACGGCTTAACCTTTACAATCTGCTTTGCATAATTTTTAAATAAAAAATTTCCCGAATAATTATACATAAATCTATATACTTTATCGTCAACTACAAATTCAGCATAATCTGTGGTATATTTAAAATCTCTAACTTTATCACATTTTATTTCAACATATTCTCCCTTTTTAAAGACAGTTGAAAGAGTTACACCGCAAATATAATCTTCCTTGTAATAAAAAAGAGAATTCCTGCTTCGCACCAGACTTATAATTTCTTTCATAGCATATATAAACACACAAAGGAACAATATACTATCCAAAACAAACAGCTGTATGGAAAACCCGCCCTTTATTATATAGGCAGGGTAAAGCATACTTAACAATAATACCAAAAAAAGTATATGATAAATAACACCCTTCCTTGAGTACTTTCGGTTAATCCTGCCTATAATTCTCCTAATTTCCTCTTCACTCATTTCCCAGACTTTTTCTTCTTTATTCACAATAATTCACCACTTTAAATCCTTACTTCGTCAAACAGCTTGTCCTTATCATCCTGTGTAATGCCAAGATATCTTTTAGTAATTTCATAACTGCTGTGGTTATATACCTGCATAAGCAAAGCAGGCTCCGCACCATGTTTCCATGCATAATAGCCAAAGGTCTTTCTGAGAGAATGACAGCTTACAGGCTCAATATTGATATCTTCGCTTGCACCCTTAATTATTCTGTATGCCTGAACTCTGCTTATAGGCTCGCCCTGTTTATTTGCAAATATATAATCATCGGGGCATTTTTTCATGCCGTTATACAGCTTAAAGGCATCCCTTATTACATCATTAATGTATATCTCCTGATACTTACCGGTTTTTTTCTCCCTTAACGTAATATGATTTTTAAAGCATCCCCGTTCATAATCATATAAATCGCCAAACTTAAGATTAAGAATATCAATTATTCTCAATGCAGTATTAAAGCCGATTATGAGCAAAAGATAATTTCTGTATTCCTTTCTTTTAATAAAATATAATTTTAATTTGTTAATATCTTCCTTATTTCTTATTGGTTTTGTTACCTTCATTTTTTTGTACCTCCTTGTGTAACATAGTATATAATTAAGTTACATATAAATTTTTTATGAAAAGCCCTATTGACAAATCATTGAATTTATAGTAATATGTAAACGTACACAAAAGGTTGTATTTATACTTTTGTGTATAAATGTACTTCATACCTAATACTGTTAGGTATAAATCCCTTAACCCTTGTGTAAGATAATTATATAATAATTAAAGTGACAAAAAGTGACAAACATTTTTTATTTTTAAAAAATTTTTAATTAATCCCTTATGGGGATTTTTTTTATGGTTAAATAAAAGCATAAAGAGGTTTTTTGTGGTAAAAATATATATTGACATATGCCAATATAAGTGCTACAATTAAACTATAATTGGTATATGCCAATAACAGAGGTGATGTAATGCCCAGATGGAGTAAAAAACGCAGAGTTTGTAAAATGCCTAAAAGCTGCTGTTTTGTCAGCGACTGTGACAGTACTGCAAATATAGCAATGAGCGTTGAAGAATACGAATGTATCAGGCTTATTGATTATATGGGGTTAAATCAAAATGATTGCGCTATGCACATGGATGTCAGCAGAGCTACAATTCAGGCTATATATGCTGAGGCAAGGAAAAAAATTGCCCGATTTATAGTTGAGGGAATTAATTTGACTATTGAGGGCGGAGATTACGAGCTGTGTAATGAACAATGTAATAACAGATTAATCAAAAAGGAGAATAACATTATGAAAATTGCAGTAACTTACGAAAATGGTCAGGTATTTCAGCATTTCGGTCATACCGAACAGTTTAAGATTTATGAAGCTGAAAACGGTAAAGTTATAAAATCCGAAATTGTCAGCACAAATGGTCAGGGGCATGGTGCTTTGGCAGGATTTCTGTCAGGCAGGGGAATTGACACACTTATTTGCGGAGGTATAGGCGGAGGAGCAAGAAACGCCCTTGCCGAGGCAGGCATTAAGCTTTTTCCCGGTGCAAGAGGCGATGCAGATGCTCAGGTGGAATCCTTCCTTGCAGGTACATTGAATTATGACCCTGACACAATGTGTAATCACCATAATCATGAACATGGTGAAGGACATACCTGCGGTAATCATGGCTGTCATTAATTTTTTTAAGGGTGCTGAAATACAGCACCCTTAAGGCTGCCGAAAAGCCGGCAGCCTTGAAATAAAAGCTTGTCAGCACTTTAGGTGCAGACATTTGAGTTCTCTTAATTTCCAATCAATAAAACATCCGTACCTTTATTTCATTTACAATATCCCTGATTTGCTTTTTGGTACAGTCTACCTCCACATCTGCATATTTTTCATATAGGGGAATTCTCTCGTTATACAAATCCCTTAAGGTTTGTCCTTCTTTAATTGTAACTCCCCGCTTATTAAGGTCCCCAAGTCTGTGTGCAATTTCCTCATAGCTATGCTTAAGATAGACTACTGTGCCGATTTTCTTAAAATGTTCCATAGCCTCTCTGCCGTATACTGCACTTCCCCCTGTTGCAATAACAGCCCGAATAACGTCAATAGACACATTTACTTTATTTTCTATATCCCTGAAGCCGTCATCACCTGCTTCAGAAATAATTTCCTGCAAAAGTTTACCTTCTTTTTCCTGTATAACCAAATCAGAATCAATGAATCTATAGCCAAGGCTTTTAGCAAGTACAACACCGACCGTACTTTTACCTGCTCCCGGCATACCAATCAAAATTACATTATTCATATTATCTCCTTATTACTGTTTAAATTTTCTTTAAATTAGCAAACTTACTCATTAACTTTTTTGTACCGACATTTTTAAAATCTACAGTAATTTCATAATCCGCACCTGCAGGCGTCATATCAATTACTTCACCTATGCCGAATTTAATGTGTCTGACCTTATCCCCGACAGTAAAGTCAAGAGATACATTTTTAGGCTCAGGCATTTTATACGGATTTAAAGGTCTTTTGGCAGGATTGTTAAAATGAAGGGGTTTTTCAAAGCCAAAGCCTGTGTCTGCCTTTCTCACAGTTAAACCGTCCTCTGTCCTTTCAATGAATTTAGACGGAATCTCCTTTAAAAACCTTGACGGCATATTATAAACTCTCTGTCCATGCTGAAGCCTGTTTTTGGCAGCAGTTAAGTAAAGCTCTTTCTTTGCTCTTGTTATTCCTACATAGCAAAGGCGTCTTTCCTCCTCCATTTCCATACCTGTTCCGTCCTGCATGGCTCTGAATCCGGGAAAAATGCTTTCCTCAAAGCCTGCAATAAATACAGTATCAAACTCAAGACCCTTAGATGAATGCAGCGTCATAAGCACTGCTGTGTCATCGCCCTCGGTAAATCCGTCAACATCAGCCACAAGGGCAACCTCTTCAAGGAACTGTGCAAGCTCTGCTCCCTCATTATTTTCCTCAAACTCCGCAGCCTTATTAACAAGCTCCACTATGTTTTCAAGCCTGCCCAATGATTCATCTGTATTGACAGCTTCAAGCTCCGCCTTATATCCTGTTTCATCAATTATTTTTTCAATCAAATCAGGTACAGACAATTCCTCCGCATCAATACTGAAATCATTTAACAAAGAAATAAATTTTTGAAGAGAAGTCTTTGCCCTGCTGCTTAAGGAATCTATGTTTTCACAGCCGCAAAGCGCCATATAAAAGCTTAAATGATTTTCAGCAGCATATTCAGCTACTTTTGCAACTGTAGTATCACCTATTGAACGCTTAGGTACATTTATAATTCTCTTTATGGCAATATCGTCATTAGGATTGTTAAGCACCTTTAAATAGCACATAATATCCCTTATTTCCCTTCTGTCGTAAAAACGTGTGCCGCCAAAAAGCCTGTAAGGAATACCTGTCTTTACAAGCTGTTCCTCTATAATTCTTGAAAGTGCATTATTTCTGTAAAGAACAGCAAAATCACTGTATTTTTTACCCTCCATAATTCCCTTGTCAATAGTGTCGCAAATATATTTGGCTTCTTCTCTGTCACCTGATGCATTATGAAACTTAAGCTTTGCACCCTCTCCGGCTTCTGTCCAAAGTGCCTTAGCCTTTCTTGTTCTGTTGTTTTTAATAACGGCATTTGCCGACTCAAGTATTAAACCTGTTGAACGGTAATTCTGCTCAAGCTTAATAACCACAGTATTATTAAAATCCTTTTCAAAATCAAGAATATTCTTAATATCCGCACCTCTCCAGCCATATATACTCTGGTCATCATCACCAACAACACAAAGATTATTATATTTGGAAGCGAGAAGCTTAACCAGCTGATACTGAGAACCGTTAGTATCCTGATATTCATCAACCATTATGTATTTGAAACGTTCCCGGTACTTGTCCAAAATATCCGGTCTTTTTCTAAAAAGTTCAACGGTTTTAAAAATAAGGTCGTCAAAATCAAGAGCATTATTTTCTTTAAGCCTTTCCTGATAAATTGCATAAACATCGGCAACCTTTCTCATTCTGAAATCCTTTTCAACTGACTTCATGTAATCAACAGGTCCAAGCATTTGGTCCTTTTGCCCGCCGATTACTGACATAATCATTTTAACGGGGTAAACCTTGTCACTTATATTATGCTCCTTTAATATATCCTTTATGAGTCTTTCACTGTCATCGGCATCATATATTGAAAATTTACTGCTATAGCCTATTTTGTCAATTTCTCTTCTTAATATTCTCACACAGGTTGAATGAAATGTGCTTACCCATACTTCGTCACCCTGAGGGGTAATAGCAGAAACTCTTTCTTTCATTTCTCTTGCCGCCTTATTGGTAAAGGTAATGGCAAGAATATTAAACGGCCTTACACCCTGCTCTATTAAATAGGCTATTCTGTGAGTAAGAACCCTTGTTTTGCCTGAGCCTGCACCTGCAAGCAATAAAAGTGGCCCTTCAGTAGTGAGGACCGCCTGTCTTTGCATATCGTTTAAACTGTTTAACTTATCCTGTATACTCATTATTTACTCTCCAATCGCTTTAATACAATATTGTAGCCGCCGTCACCGTAATTAAGACAGCGGTTTACCCTGCTGATTGTAGCAGTTGACGCACCTGTAGCATTGACAATAGCCTGATAGGTTTCCCCTGCCTTAAGCATCTTTGCTACGGCAAGCCTCTGAGCTATTGACTGCATTTCCTTAATTGTGCATATGTCTTCAAAAAATTTGTAACAATCCTCCATACTCTCCAATGTAAGTATTGCTTCAAACAAATCTTTTATTTCATTATCATTTGCAATTTTATCTATCATTGTTTCACCTCAAGCATATTAATAATGAAATTATAACACTTTAGCCTATGAAAGTAAATATAAATTTTCATTTATATTTAAAAGACCTTTTGAAGCTCTTTTTACGGAAAAAGGCGGTATTTTCAATTCGAAAATACCGCCTCAGACTATACAGTCATTTCTATATTACAATTCTTAAATGGGCATTATAAATTTTAGTTATACTGTACGTCTATAGAGTATATATTAACATTATCCTTTTCTGAATATACATATAAGCTGTCTACTCTTCCTGTATACTCAACACTGCCGATACTAAGCTCTTCACCTGCAGGAATAGTGCCTAATACCGTGCCGTCTGCCTTAACAACCTTAAGACTTCTTGAAGCATCATTTGATGCGGCTGCAATACTAATTGTACAATCTCTTGTAACGTCAATCTTAACTGCTCTGTAATCAGTACTTCCCTTGCCTCTGAGAGAAAGGCAGTAATCATATGTTACGCCGTCCAATGTTCTTGCATTCTCCTTTACCTGAACAGGATGTGTAGTGTCAGCTAAAATAGTAACATCATCAAAAGCTGTATTTGATGTAATTGTTCCAAGACCGCTTAATGAAGCATCGCTGAAATTCCATGTTTTAGTTTCAGGAGTTGTTTTTATCATAACGCACTTTTTATAGATAAATGTAGGTGTGGTAAATCCTGTTTTGCCCTCATAGAAATATAATACAAGGTCAGGACTGCACCATGAAAATGCGTTCTCATCCTCCACAAGATTCTGAGGTGCATTGCCCTCAAAATATACCTTCAACAGATTTTCACATCCTCTAAAGGCTTTTTCGTGAATATTAGTCACACTTTCAGGTATTATCATTTCGCTGATTCCGGTGTATGCAAATGCCATCCAGCTGATTACAGCTAAGTTTGAATTTTCTTCAATTGTAACCTCTTCAAGAGATGATTCATCATAAAATGCATACTCATCAATATAAGTTACAGTATTTGGAATAAATACTGATTTTACATTTACACACTTTTCAAAGGCATACATACCAATATATTCAACACCATTTTCTATTGTTATGCTTCCAAGTCTTTCCCATTCCGAAAAGGCTTCCTTATCAATACCTGTTACCTCAGTGCCGTCAATAACGCTTGGAATAACCAAATCCTGCGGATTTTGAAGAACTCCGTTATCATCATATGCAGGCTCTAAATTGTCTATGTAGCCTGTAATTCTGCCTGTGCCCTTGTCTAAAATAAGACTGTAATCACTTGTTCTAGGGCTTATCATCTGACACTTATGACCAATCCATGTTGGACTGCTATAGCCTGTTTTGCCCTCATAATAGTAAAGCACTAAATAAGAACTGCAGTTACTAAAAGCATTTTCATCCTCTTCCAGATTCTGAGGTGCATCTCCCTCAAAATATACCTTTTCAAGATACTTACAGTTTCTAAATGCCTTTTCATGGATATTGGTTACGCTTGCAGGTATTGTTACTTCCTCAAAGCAACAGCCTGCAAATGCCATATAGTTAATTACGGCAAGCTGCGGATTTTCACCAAATACAAGCTTATCAAGAAACTTTGCATCATAAAAGGCATACTCATCAATATAAGTTAAGCTGTCAGGTATATATACGGTTTCAAGATTACCGCACTCCTGAAAAGCTGATACGCCGATATATTCAATACCGTCTTCTATTGTTACACTTCCGAGTCTTTCCCAGCCCATTAATGCTTCTTCATCAATGCCTGTTATCTCAATACCGTTAATAACACTCGGAATAACCAAATCCAACGGATTCTGAAGGAATCTGCCTGAATACACAGGCTCAATGTTATCTGTATAGCCTGTAATTCTGCCTGTGCTTTCATCTACAATAAGGCTGTAATCACTTGTGCTTATCATCTTACAGCTATAGCCTAACCAATAAGGAGTAGTAAAGCCTGTCTTTCCCTCATAAAAATATATAACCAAGGAATCCTCAATATAGGCATCAAATGCTGATTCAGCCATATTTTCAGGCGCATTTCCCTCAAAAACGCATTTTCTTAAGCTCTCGCAGCCGCCAAAGGCGCACTCACCGATTGTTGTAACACTTGCGGGAATTGTTATGGACCTATAACCTCCATAGGCAAAGGCGTAATCACCAATAACTGCAAGCTGTGAATTTTCGGCAAAGTTTAATTCACATACCATTCCTTCTGTATAAAAAGCCTTATACTTTATTTCAGTTATTGTGGAAGGTATATTTACTGTGCCTAATTTATCACAATATTTAAAAGCTTCTCTTCCTATTGTCTGCACACCTTCTTCAATATCAAGTGTATAAAAATAATCGGCATACATAAAAGCACCGTCAGCTATTCCGAGAACAGGTATTCCGTTAATTTCTGCAGGTATTACAAGTACTTCACCATGGGTTCCGTCATCATAGTAGCCTGTAATCATCTGAGTATTTTCATTAAAATAAAGACAGCCGTAAATAATGTCATCTGCATGAGCTGTGTCATCCTCTGACTCCCCGCCTGTTTCCTCAGCAATTTCTTCTTCTGCAGCAGTTTCTTCTTCCTCAGCATCTGAGCTTTCCGCTGCGGTTTCTTCTTCAACAACAGTTTCATTTTCTGCAGCAGTTTCCATATCTGCAGCAAATGCTGATAAATTAGTACTTCCAATTGCCATCATTACAGCCAGCGCAGAGGCTGCTGCTCTTTTGTTAAATTTCATGTTAAGTATTCCTCCCTTAAAAAAATACAAACAGTTTATTACTTAAATATTAATACATTATTTACCGGTAAAATATAGTATTTAACTTTTTATATAATATATTTTAACATTTATTTAAATACGCAACAATCACTTTAATTCCACAAATACTGACAGAAATAAAAAAAGACTGCCGCACAATAAATATTATGCAGCAGCCTGAATATTAAAATTATATATTAAATTGTTTAGAACTGGTCTACACCCTGAAGAGCAGCATAGTTAGTTTCACCTGTTCTTACCTTAACAACATAATCTACGCCGTAAACGAAAATCTTGCCATCGCCGATATTACCGGTGTAAAGAGCTTCCTTAGCAGCCTTAATTACATCACTTACAGGAACCTTTGAAACAACAACCTCGACCTTAATCTTAGGAAGCAGGTTAGTTTCTACCTCAGCACCACGGTAATACTTAGTATTACCCTTCTGTACACCACAGCCCATACAGTTTACAACTGTCATACCTGTAATACCGCAATCCTCAAGCTTCTTCTTAAGAAGTTCAAATCTATCCATTTTACAGATAATTTCAACCTTACTCATCTTTCCGTCCTCAGATGTCGGAGCAGCCTCATCAGTAACAACCTGAACAGGAACAGCAACATCAGCAGGAACAGTACCTGTTACCTTGCCTGACTTCATGCCTGATACGTTTACTGACGGCATAAAGTCCGCATAAGAGCCTGAAACCAAACCATGCTCAAGAGCATCAAGACCAATAATCTCTTCTTCCTGAGTAACTCTAAGACCAACAGTTGCCTTGATAGCATAGAATACAACTGTCATTACTACAGCAACAAATATACCAACAGCAAGTACACCAACTAACTGTACAAAGAATCTGCTTGGATCACCTGTTACAAATAAACCGCCTTCTCTGCCGAAAAGACCAACACAAAGAGTACCGAAAGCACCGCATACACCGTGAACTGCAACAGCACCAACAGGATCGTCAACATGAATCTTATCTACAAATTCAACAGCTACTACAATAATAATACCTGCAAAAAGACCAATAATGGCAGCAGCCCAAGGATCTACAGCAGAACATCCTGCTGTAATTGCTACAAGACCTGCAAGAGAACCGTTTAATGTCATTGAAACATCAGGCTTGCCGTACTTAATCCATGTAAATATCATAGTAACAGTTGTTGCAACAGCAGCAGCAATGTTTGTTGTCATAAATACATTAGATACATCCATGCCCTGCTCAAAGCTGCTTAAGCCATAACTTGATGCAGGGTTGAAACCAAACCAGCCCATCCAAAGGATAAATACACCTAAAGCACCAAGAGTTAAGCTATGACCCGGTATAGCCTTTGGCTTGCCGTTTTCATCATACTTACCAATACGAGGACCAAGAATTGCAGCACCGATAAAGGCTGAAATACCGCCAACCATGTGTACACAAGTTGAACCTGCGTAATCATGGAAACCGCCGGTCCATGAACCGATTTCAAGAGTTGATAACCAGCCGCCGCCCCAAATCCAGTGACCTTCAATAGGATAAACAATAGCACTGATTACAGCTGAATAAATTAAGTAAGAAGAAAACTTTGTTCTTTCAGCCATGGCA
The DNA here is from genome assembly GCA_030524425.1 of Clostridia bacterium. Taxonomy (GTDB): domain Bacteria; phylum Bacillota; class Clostridia; order Lachnospirales; family CAG-274; genus Gallispira. Next base: position 140,632 of record JAUNGN010000001.1, read on the forward strand.
CCTGAAACAATAGTAGCAGATGTTGCACAGAATACAGTGTTAAACATAAAGTGCATCCAGAAAGGTATTGAGCCTGTATCATTGCCTGTACTTTCGGCAAATAAATGAATACCGCCGAATATACTGCCGGAATCACCAAACATGATTCCATAACCAAGAATCCAAAACACAATTGAACCTATTGCAAAGTCCATTAAGTTCTTCATAATAATATTACCTGCGTTTTTTGCTCTGGTGAAGCCTGTTTCTACCATTGCGAAACCTGCCTGCATCCAAAATACTAATACGGCACCGAGCATGAGCCATATAGTGTCTAATGCGTTAAAAGCCTGTTCAGTCATTTTAACCCCTCCTATAATAAATAAAAATTTAGTAAAAAAAACAGGCGTCAGAGCTTTCGCTCCAACGCCTTTGTTGTGTATGACTGCATTATAGACCTATCTTAATTAAAATGCAAGTGTTTTTTTAAGATTTTCTTCATTTTTTATATTTTGCTTAATTTTTATATAACAATAAAATTATTTTTGTGCAAAATATATATTTATGCTGCAGCATAAATAAAAAAATAAGTTTTATACAATAATCTATTATTTACAACGAAAATTTTTTGAAATTTTTGTTTATTAATCTTGCAGAATCCCTTGACATATATATTACAAAAAAGGTATAATACCTTTAATATGAACAAAAGCTTTGTGTTAAAAACATAAGTTTTCAATTAAAGGAGTGATTATATGTCTTTATCAAGCCAATCAAACAGAGATGATTTACTTAAAGCACAAAAAAATCTCATTTCTGAATACGACAAGCTTAAGGCTTGCAATTTGAGTCTTGATATGTCAAGAGGTAAACCTGCTGCGGCACAGCTTGATTTGTCAAATGAAATACTTACATTGCCTATAGATAACTATATTAATTGTGAAGGTAATGATGTCAGAAATTATGGTATTCTGACCGGTATTAAAGAATGCAGACAGCTTTTTTCACAGCTTCTTGATATTAAAGAGGATAATATCATTATCGGAGGAAATTCCTCTCTTAATTTAATATATGATGCTATTGCCAGATACTACATATTCGGAAAACTTGGACAAACTCCATGGTGCAAGCTTGAAAAAGTGAAATTCCTATGTCCTGTGCCCGGCTATGACAGACACTTTGCAATATGCGAGGAATTTGGCTTTGAAATGATTAATATTCCCATGAACAACAACGGTCCCGATATGGATATGGTTGAAAAGCTTGCTAAAGAGGATGACAGCATTAAAGGTATTATATGTGTTCCTCTTTATTCCAACCCCGGCGGTATCTGCTACAGCGACGAGGTAGTTGAAAGACTTGCTAAAATGGAAACCGCTGCCAGGGACTTTACCATTATATGGGATAATGCCTACGGTGTTCACCATGTTTACAAGGAAATCAAGCTTGCCAATATATTTGACATTGCTGAAAAATACGGCAATGATGACAGAATTCTTTATTTCTTTTCAACATCAAAGATTACCTTCCCCGGTTCAGGTGTTGCATTAATTGCCTCAGGTGACAAAGCTATTGAAGAAATAAAAAAACGTTTTGGTGTTATGACAATAGGTTATAATAAAATTAACCAGCTCAGAACCTACGAATTTTTCAAAACCCCTCAAGGTATGATGCTTCATATGAAAAAACTTGGTGCTATGCTTAAGGAAAAGTTTGATGTAGTATTAAACAAGCTTGAAGAAGAATTCGGCAGCAGTGATTTACTTACATGGGCAAAGCCTTACGGCGGTTATTTCATAGCCGTTGACACACTTCCAAACTGTGCAAAGGAAACTGTAAGATTAGCAAAGGAATGCGGTCTTATACTTACAAATGCAGGCTGTGCCTATCCTTACGGAAAGGACCCTAAGGACAGTAATATAAGAATCGCTCCCTCATATCCTACGGTTGAGGAGCTGGAGAAGGCAATGGACATATTCTGCGTATGCGTTAAGCTTGCGGCAGTAAATGAACTTTTAAAGAAAAATTAATTTAGTATTAGTAAAGGAGATTTAAAATGGCGAAATTAAATGAAAACTATTTAAACCTTAAGGAAAGTTATCTTTTCTCTGAAATTGCTAAAAGAGTAAATAATTTTGTAGCTGAAAATCCTGATAAAAGCGTAATAAGACTTGGTATCGGTGATGTTACATTACCGTTAAGCAAATCAGTTATTAAGTCCCTGCACGAAGCTGTTGATGAAATGGCTGACTCTGCTACATTTAAGGGATATGGTCCTGAACAGGGTTATGACTTCTTAAGAAATGCAATTAAGGATTATTACGCAAGAAACGGTGTTGAAATTGAGGCTGATGAAATTTTTGTTTCTGACGGTGCAAAGTCTGATACAGGCAATATAACAGACCTTTTTGCAGTAGATAACACAGTACTTGTTCCTGACCCTGTTTATCCTGTATACGTTGATACTAACACAATGAACGGCAGAAACATTATTTACATGGATTCAACACCTGAAAATAATTTCCTTGCTATGCCTGACCCAGGTGTTCATGCGGATATTATTTATCTCTGCTCCCCTAACAACCCCACAGGTGCCGCATATAACAAGGAACAGTTAAAGGAATGGGTTGATTATGCTAAGGCTAATAATGCCATTATCCTTTTCGACTCAGCATATGAATGCTTTATTACCGATGAAACTTTACCAAGAAGTATATTTGCAATTGAGGGTGCTAAGGAGTGCTGTATTGAGTTCTGCTCTCTTTCAAAAACTGCAGGCTTTACAGGTACAAGATGCGGTTACACTGTAGTACCAAAAGCACTTAAGTTTAAAGCAAGTGACAATACCGAGATGTACCTTAACAAGATGTGGAACAGAAGACAGACTACCAAATTTAACGGTGTTCCTTACATTGTTCAGAAGGCTGCCGCTGCTGTATTCAGTGTAGAAGGTATGGCAGAAGCAAAGGCTATGATTGACACTTACAGAGAAAATGCAAAAATTATTGCAGACACTATGGACGAGCTTGGTGTTAAGTACTTTGGCGGCGTAAACTCTCCGTATATATGGTTTGAGTGCCCATTTAATATGTATAGCTGGGACTTCTTTGATAAGATGCTTAATGAAATACAGGTAGTTGGTACTCCGGGTGCAGGCTTTGGCAAGAACGGCGATAATTATTTCAGGCTTACAGCCTTTAACAATAAGGAAAATACTATTGCCGCTATGGAAAGATTCAGAACTTTGTTTAAGTAAATAATTAAAAAAACGGCTTTGACACTGATTTGAGGTGCACAGCCGTTTTTTATTTTTAGTATATATTTTTAATTTAGGTATTTACCTGCTTATTATTCAAATCTATCCTTAAGCTCAGAACCCATACTGACAGCAAAATCATATATACTGCTCTTGCAGTCAGCTATTTTTTTATTAAGCAGGTCACTTTCACCATTTTGCTCCATTTCTTCCTTTAATCCGGCAAGCTCAGTGCCTGTCTGCAATAAAGTTATATACTCCTCCTCACTTATTTTGCCCTTGTCCACATTCTGTGATGCTTCATTCTGCAATAAAGTATAATCCTCAATAAGCTTAGATATATCTTCACTTAAAGGCTTTTTTGTATTCTCAGCTGCTTTTTCAGTAACTTCTTCGGTTTTTAATGTAGTTGCCTCACCAATTTCCTCAACATTTATTAATGAATCCACAACTTCATTTGGTGCAGCACACTGTGATGACATTGCTGTCAGCCTTTCCCTGATATCATCAAGTTCAGCCCTTATTTCATCATTGTCAACAGGATTTTCAGCAATTTCCTTAAGTCTGTCCTTTATTGAGTTAAATTCATCTGATACAGTACTGTCAATATAACCCTTTGAAAGAGCCTCAGTAACATAAGGTGCCAAATCATCAGCCTTACTTTGCAGCTCAAGAGTATATGCCTTAATTTCCTCAGAGCTGTCAGTATTCTCCTTGTTACAGCCTGACATAATTGAAAATGCAATAACAACCATTAAAATAACACTGAATATCTTCTTCATAATACCACTCCTAATCTATTATTCCCCGGATTTCTTTTAAATCCTTAACATCATACTTTCTCATATACTCCTCGATACCCTCAACAGTTTCAATTGTTGCTCTTGGGTTAATAAAGTTTGCAGTACCAATAGAAACGCCTGTAGCTCCTGCCATTATAAACTCAATAGCATCCTCAGCATTTGATATGCCTCCCATACCAATGACAGGCACATCAACAGCCTTGCAGACCTGATATACCATTCTTACTGCAACAGGCTTAACCGCAGGACCGCTCATACCTCCGATTTTTCTGTACAAAATCGGCTGTCTTTTATAAATATCAATCTTCATACCCGTAAGTGTATTAATAAGGCTGAGCCCGTCGGCACCTCCGCTGACGGCAGCCCTTGCTATTTCGGTAATGTCCGTTACATTAGGGCTTAACTTTACAATTAAAGGCTTATCGGCAGCTTTTTTAACCTCATTGACAACCTTTTCAACCATTAGGGGATCTGTACCAAATGCCATACCGCCCTCGCTTACATTAGGACAGGAAATATTAAGCTCCAATAAATCCACGTCCTGTCCCTGAAGCTTCTTAACAACATTAGTATATTCTTCAATGGAATGTCCGCATACATTTACAATAATTTTAGTGTCAAACTGTCTTAAAAACGGAATATCATTTTCAATAAAATAGTCCACACCAGGATTTTGCAAACCTACCGAGTTAAGCATACCTCCGTAAACCTCTGCTATTCTTGGTGCAGGATTGCCATTCCATGGCTTGTCTGCAACACCTTTAACAACGACTGCCCCCAGCTTGTTCAAGTCAACAAATTCCGAATACTCTCTTCCGCTTCCAAATGTGCCTGATGCAGTCATAACAGGATTCTTAAGCTCAACACCACATATATTAACCTTAGTATTCATTACCAGCACACCTCCTTGCTGTCAAAAACAGGACCGTCCTTGCAAACCTTTTTGTAAGTCCAGCCGTCGCCATCCTTAATCTGAACAACACAGCCTACACAGGCACCGATACCGCAAGCCATTCTTTCTTCCATGGATACCTGACAGGGGATATTGTTTTCATCAGCATACATGGAAAGAAATTTAAGCATAATCTTGGGACCGCATGAGTAAATCATATCTCCCTTAATCCCTTCTTCCCTTAATAAATCAACTACATTTCCCTTAAAACCAACGGAACCGTCATCAGTGGCAACATAAACCTTAGCACCCAGCTTTTCAAACTCCTCCGCAAGGAAAGAACCGCTTCTGAATCCAAGTACAACAATTTTTTCGCCCTTTAGCTGCCTGCAGGTTTCAAGAAGGGGAGGCACTCCAATACCGCCGCCAACTAAAACAGACCTGCCCTCACATAAAGTATAGCCATTACCGCAAGGTCCTAAAAGTCTTATTTCATCATCTTTCTTTAATTCAGAAAAAAGCTTTGTACCCTTGCCTGCAATCTGAAAAACAAGTCTTAAACTACCCTCTTCCTTATTTATTTCACATATACTTATGGGTCTTGACAAGAGATTTACACCGTTGTCGGGATATACCTCAACAAACTGTCCCGCCTTTGCCTCCCTTACAATTTCAGGACAACTTAACTTCAAATCACAAATTAAATCAGTTATAAAATTAATTGATATAACCTTTGCTGTTTCTATCGATTTCATAGTAATTTCTCCTTATTTTTTTACTTATATATGTTAATTTTACAACATATTAAAGGGTTTTACAAGAGGTAATTATTATACCAAAACTTTTAAGCTATCGCCATATTTACCAAATTCCCATACAGACCCGTTGTATAACATTTGACGAAATAAAACGAATTATTTTAATAATTCCATATATTTTATATTACAATTGTTTAATTTTAATAAAACAACAAATGTTAAATATATTAAAATATTATAAAATAACAGCAAAATAACGAAATAAATAATTGTATATTATTCTATATTGTAAAAAATATACAATGACGGTATACTAAAAGTGAAAATTATACAATACCAAATAATATGAGGAGGAAAAAATAATGACAAAGCACTTAAAAAACATTCTATTATGGCTGACAGCCGCAGTAATTATAATTACAACAATGTCAGCCCTACCAATTTTAACAAATGCCGCTGCAGTCGAACCCGAAAACGGTAATATCTATTATATTAAGAATAAAAACAGCGGTTTATATCTGCAGGTTGAAGATGACTCTTCAGCCGACGGCGCAAATGTATGTCAGGCACAGGGAACAGGTTCACTTGGTCAGAAATGGATAATTAACACAAACAGTGACGGTACAATAAGGCTTAAATCAGCAGTAGACATGACAGGAGGAAAGGCCCTTGACGTCACAGACGGAAATTCCGACAACCTTGCCAACATCAGGCTTTGGAGCTCAAACGGTCTTTCTGCACAAAACTTTAAGCTTGAAGCTAACAATGACGGTTCCTATGCTATTTTAACAAGCGCTTCAAGCTTTGCAAGGTGTCTTGATGTTCTTAACTTCAGCACAGAATCAGGTGCAAATGTTATTCAATATGACTGCAATATGACAGATAATCAGCTTTGGTACTTTGAAAATGCAAGCTGGCCATCATCAGGAGGTTCAACATCTGATACCACCATTGGCATAGACAATAGCGGATATTCTGATCAGCTGATGCAATTTGTATGTACTAGTGACGGAAAATACCTAACAGGTTCATCATCCAGCAACTCATCTGTTACAGCTTCTTCCGAAAGCTCCGATTATAACAAATGGAAAATAATTAAAATGGGCACTGATTATTACAGAATTGTAAATAAAGCAACGGGCTATGTTCTTGCACCGTCTTCAAACACTGCTTCAAGCGGTACAAACATAGTAACAACAGGAGCTTTGGATAATAATGCACAATATTGGAAAATATCACCTTTATCATATGATAACAATTCAATTGCATTAAATTATCAGCTTGTAAATTGTGCAAATACAAATTTAGTTTTAACATTGTCAGGCAGTAACTATGTTTTAAATTCCAATTCTGAAAGCTCTCAGCAAACCTTCAGGTTTAACTCCTACGGATGCGAAGGCTTTGCAGGCTCAGCCAAGGATATGAACAGCAATTTAAAGGCTTCCGTAACAGGCGGTGTATTGGGTGATGTTGTAGTTGTTAATGACTTCAATTCTTTAAACAGCTATGCATCAGGCTCAACTCCTTATACTATTGTAATAAACAGCAGTATTTCAAAGTCAGATTTAACCAAAATTAATGTTGGACAGAATAAAACCTTTATAGGCTCATTCTCTTCAAACACATTAAACAACATACATTTCAGATGTATATCAAACTCAGGAAATATTATATTCAAAAACATAAAGTTTACTCACGATGCCGAAAAAAATGAAAATGATGATATACAAATGTATATCTCAAACGGTGTAAATTTCTGGATTGACCATTGTACATTTGAAGGACATGACCTTTCAACAGACACAACACTTCACGAAAGTGACGTTGACAAGCATATGTATGTAGGTCTTAATGCTGATTTTGTTTCAGTTACAGGCTGTATTTTCAAGGGACATAAATATGGTCTTATTTTAGGCTATCCTCAGGACACAGGGGGAGAACCCTATGAGGGATACCCAAGAATGACTATTGCAAATAATTATTTCTATAATGTTATTACAAGAGCACCGGGACTTATGAGATATGGATATTTCCACGCTTACAATAACTTTGTATATGACTTCCAGTTAGGCTACACGCCTTATACAGGATGTAATATTTATTCCGAAAAGAATTATTTTGACAAAGGAAATCATGCCGGTGCAGTTGTAGATGATAAGGGGGTCGGCGGTTTCACAGACTCAGGCTCCGTTGTCAGCTCAAGTGTTACGGACTTAAAAACAGGAGCAACAAGCTGGCGTCCGTCCTCTAACTACAGCTATGCAACACGAACTGCTTCAAGTGCTAAAACATGGTGTCAAAACTATACAGGAGTTCAAAGCTCAAGTATTACTTACGCTATTGATTAACTTCTCATAAAAATATTTAAACTTTCTTAATTTATTAATAAAGGATTGCCCCTATAAAAGGCGGCAATCCTTTCAGATTTTTAAATACTATTAATTTCTGAGGAAAGATTGAGCCCCTATATTCCCAATTCCGATTTTAACTCCTCTATAACCTTCTTACTGTCACCTATGCAGGCACTGCAAAGTACACCAAGACGCATACTTCTCTCTAAATCCTCAAAACTATCAGCACCATTTTCAAGAGCCTTTTTAATATCATCAACCCATATATCGCAGCATTCGCATACCAATCTATTCTTCATCACTAACCTCCAGTATTTTATCAGCCTCAGCACTGTCACTCAAAGCCTCTACACTGCTCAACTTTCTCCTCATAGCCCTTGTCCTTGTAGTAACAAGCCTTTCAAGATCATCACTTGCCATTTCAAGGTGCTTTTTAGTCTTATCCAGGGCGTCGGCAAACTTGCCAAATTCAGTTTTAACAGCAGCAAGAGTATTCCATACTTCAACACTTCTCTTTTGTATCGCCAGGGTCTTAAAGCCCATTTGCAGGCTGTTAAGAAGTGCAGCCATAGTACTCGGACCTGCAACATTTACCTTATACTTAGACTGCAATACCTCAATCATACCTCTGTTGACAACCTCTGAGTATAACCCCTCAAAAGGCAAAAACATAATTGCAAAATTTGTTGTATATGGCGGTGCTATGTATTTTATGCTTATATCCTTTGCTTCACTTTCAATTACAGCCATAAGAGCTTTGACAGCAGCGGCAATAACCTCCCTGTCCCCCATATCATAAGCATCTAAAAGTGCCTGATATCTGTCACAGGGAAACTTGCTGTCAATAGGAAGATATACTGTACCCTCATCATTTCCCGGCAATTTTATGGCAAACTCAACTCTTTTATTGCTTTCAGGCACAACCTCAACATTCTCTCCATACTGCTCCGGTGACAGTATTTCCTGTAAAATAGCACTAAGCTGTACCTCACCCAGAATACCTCTTGTTTTAACATTTGACAAAACTTTTTTTAAATCCCCGACACCACTGGCAAGATTCTGCATTTCTCCAAGGCCCTTATATACCTGTTCAAGTCTTTCACTTACAAGGGCAAAGGACTTATTCATTTTGTCCTCAAGGGATTTTTGAAGTTTTTCATCAACTACATTACGCATTTCATCAAGCTTTTTGTTATTATCATTCTGAATATTTGAAAGGCTCTTTTCAACAGCAGACCTTATATTTTCAAGCTTTTGTTCATTTTCAACAGAAAAAGTCTTTAACCTCTCCTCCTGCCTGGAAATAGAGCCTGCAACGGACCTTCTCAAAGCCTCCTGACTTTTAGAAAGATTTGTGTCAATGATTGAAATTTTTTCACTGACCATATCATTAAAAAGCTTGTTATTGCTGTTTATTCCTTCATTAATTCTTCTTGCACTTTCATCGTTGCTTTTATCTATAATATTCTTAATATCTCCTGTACTGATACCGCCCTTTTTAGAAACCATAACAAGCAATATAACCACAAGAATAATAAGTATACCAATCAAAATATTTGTTAACACAGTTTTTCCTCCTTAGCTATTTTTACAATTCTGCTTGTACCCAGCCTGTCTGCACCAAGCTCAATAAATTTTTCAGCATCAGCTATTGAGGTAATACCGCCTGCAGCTTTAATTTTAACATCACTTCCTACATTTTCGGCAAAAAGCCTAATATCATCAAAGACAGCCCCCTCCCCTCCAAAGCCTGTGCTTGTCTTTATAAAGTCAGCCTTAGCCTCAGTAACAAGCTGACACATTTTAATTTTTTCATCTTTGGTAAGCATACAGGTTTCTATAATTACCTTAAGTATTTTATCTTCACAGGCGGACTTAATTTCTCTTATTTCCTCAAGAACCGTATTATAGTTTTTAGCCTTAAGCTCACCAATATTTATTACCATATCTATTTCATCAGCACCGTTATTAACTGCATCCTTAGTTTCAAATATCTTTACCGCAGTAGTTGAATAGCCGTTAGGGAAACCAATTACAGTACAAATTTTAACCTTATCCCCGGCATAATCCTTTGCTCTTTTAACAAAGCTTGATGGAATACATACGCTTGCGGTTTTGTACTTAATTCCGTCATCGCATATTGACTTAATCTCCTCCCACACGGCAGTTTGCTTTAAAAGGGTGTGGTCTACCTTGCTTAAAATTTCATTTATATCCATTTTGTTTTCCTCCATAAACTTATCTTACATATACAAAAGCAATATTTTTGCCATATATCTAGTCTATTATTTTTTTCTGCCTTTGTCAATTATATCATCTAATATATTGCAGGATATTTGAATTATTCTATCACAGTTATCTCCCTTTTTTAATTTACAGCAGTTAAGGGAATTAAACTCCGAATTAAACCTCTCTACCATTTCAAGCCTGTAAAAGGGTACATTATCACACATTATACCTATAGCCATAATACAGGCCAATATAACACCGCAGCATCTTCCGACTCCAAGACCATTGTACAAGCCATTACAGGCATTTAAACAGTCCTCGGATATTTCAATTCCGTACTCCTCCTCACAAGCCTTCAATATGCACTTTGCACAGTTATATCCATTTTCCTTAAGTTTTAATGCTCTCTCTCCTAACATAAAAAAACCTCCTCCTACTTTTATTTTATCTCGCAGGAGAAGGATTTGTTACTAAATATAATTATTTGATTTTATAAACAGCAGTTTTTGTACTTGCATCCCATTGAACACTTACACCAAGGGCATTACCTAAAGCCCTGAAAGGAACAAACATTCTGCCGTCAGTAATTTCAGCCTTAACACCGTTTTCCATAAGCTGTGTCTTTCCGTCAATTACCATATTTTCACTATTTGCAGTAAATTCTATTTTTTTACCGTCAAATATAATTGTTGCCGTTTTTGCAGCACTATTCCATACAATACTGTCACTGTTATCAGCATCATCAACATCACCGCCTGCTATAGCAAGAGCCACAAATCTTAATGGCACAAGAGTTGAATTAGATGAAGCCTGAATATAAGGAGCAGCATCTGCATTATAGCTTTCATCACCAATTACAACAGTTTTACTTCCTATAGTAACCTTAACATCATTAACAGATACAACCGTATCTGTAGTTGTTTCTGTCTTTGGTTCAGACTTTACAGCCTTTGTAGTTATCTCTGTTGCTGATTCTGTAGTAGCTGTTTTTGAAGTGTATCCGCTAACCTTAACACTTGATGCACCTGCTCCGCTGCTGCCTCCGCTTGATACTTTCTTTGTTGTAGTTTCTGTCTGACTTTCAGTAGTTGCAACAGCAGCCTTTGTTGTTGCTTCTGTCTGCTTTTCTGTTGTTACAACAGATGCCTTTGTTGTTGCTTCTGTGCTTGTTTCAGTTGTGCCGGATGAAGTATCTCTAATTACTGTAATACTTGTTGATTGTCCTGAAATATTCAATGGTGTTTGACCAAGAGCAGCATTATCATCAATAGCAGCAAAATCCATATTGCTTATCTCAATATCAGATTTGCCATCAGCAATAGCTTCAAACGTAATTGTAAGCACTGTACCATTTCCCTCAACATTGCTCATAAAGGCAAGTCCACCGTATGTAAGCTTTTCTTCTGTAACGGTAACATCTGCATAATCACCTTTAACGCTTCCTATTTCATAGCTTACATATTTTAATGCATTTGTATTATATGTAATATCAAACTGTAATGCACCAAATCCGGGATTGTCTGAAAGATCAAAGCTAACAGCGACGCTGTCGCCCACCTTGCAAGTATTACCGGTAACGTTAGCACTTAAAACAGCGTCAGCTGCAAATACATTTGAAACATTAATTAAGCCTAAGCTTAAGCTTAAAACACATAAAATTGAAATTAATTTTTTAATCATAGTTTTGTCCTCACTTCTTATTATTATAATTCACTTATTTTACCTATTGCATATCTTGCCAATATAAGGGCATCAACTGTTGTAATCTTGCCGTCATTGTTGAAGTCACACACAGAAGAAAGCTCCTCATTTTGAATTTTACCTATTGCAAGTCTTGCAACTACAAGGGCATCCGCTGTTGTTACATTGCCGTCGCCATTTACATCACCGACTACAACCGTATTATCTACAATTCCCGAAAATTTGGCAACCAATGTCAAATCCTCTTTGGCTGTAAGATTATATGTAACATTTCCGCTTATAAACTCATCGCCATTATACCAACCTGCGAAGAGATACCCCTCATCCGGTACAGCACTAAGTGTCACATAATCACCCTTTACATATCTTCCTGTACCAAAAACCTTTCCATTTAAATTTTCGGTGTCAATATTTACACCACCGTCATTGTCAGACGATAATTTTTCATTATACTGATATTCTGTATTACTTGAATATATTATAATGTTTTCAGTATCTGCGGCTATCAGTTCTGTTGTAAATTCATCCTCAATCTTTAAAGGAATATCATAATAATTGGTTCTGCCAATAACCGCACCCTCGTCACTATAATCTTCTACAGTTACATTTAAACTGCCAAAATCGGTTGCAACAATCTTAAACTTAATTTCTTCATTCTGAAGCAAACTTACTATTTTACTTTCACCTACCGTTGATATGCTTATTATATCCGAATCACATTTTATAACACCATCAACAACTGAGCCCAATTCGTTTCCGCTGCTGTCATATACATACACATCAACAGGGCATTGTGTAAAGAAATTCTTCAATACCTTTTGTACAAAATTTTCAGGCATTGTTCCATAACCCATATAATAAGTAAATGCTTCAATAAGATTATTTCTTGCTTTTTTAACCTGTGTAAAGGATTGATTAATGACCTGATTGGATATTGTATTTCCAGTAAAATCCGTATTTAATATTGATTTTATCGATGACATACAATTATCAAGGTCATTTGGATCGATATTTTTAAGTATATCAAAATCCTTTGAAATACATTGTGCAAATGTATAAATTTCGCCGAGGTTTCTATTTTTCAACAGAGGCAAAGCGGATTCAAGCTTTTTAAGGCAAGCACTTTTTAAATATTTGTTTATGCCCAAGGTGTCAGAGTAGAAATCTATAGCCGAAGCTATACCCTGATTTACAACATCTATACCAATATTCTGAAGCTGCTTTACATAAGCTTCCATAACTGCCGCCACCTTTTCGTTATTGCTTGCAGCTGCGGTTGCCGTTGTTGTTATTACATCCGTTGATTTGTTTACCAACTTAAAGTTATTGCACACAAACGCACTAAGATTAAGCCCGTTAATACCAGACAAATTAAATGTAACATCATAATATACAATTTTGCCGCTTGCATTTTTAAAGCTTACAGATTCGGTAACTGTTTCGCTTATTATAGATTTTCTGATGTCATTGACCAGTGATGCACCTATTTTAACATCATTTTCAGTTATGTCTATTTCGCCTATACCAATCAGTTCATCAGTTCCTTCTGTAATATATTGATATAAGGCTCTTCTTGTAGCTTCGGTAATTTCATTGCTTTGCAGCATATCATAAGTTATAACCAAATTACTGTCAAGCGTATCTTTTATATTGGCATATATATCATCACTGTTTGAAGCAAGGCTTTGCTTGTAAATCTTGTTTAGCTCACCCTCTGTTGTTTTATCATAAGCTGCCACTTGCGCATAATATTCATCAAGGTAAAACTGCACCCTTGCTTCGGGTGATAATGTGTTGACATATTCCTGTGTACTTGCCGAGACATTATAATCAAGGATTTTGTCCGAATTCACAACAATAACACCTTTGTTATCAACCTCTATGTTGTCAGCCTTAAAATTGACATTTATACTGAGTTGCTTTGAAACATATGAAGTCGGATAAACCTCAAGCTGCAGGGTATCGCCTTCGTTAAGGCCTAAGTTTCCGATTTCAAATGTTCTTGTCTTATCATTAACATTATCACTGCTGAAAGATAATCCTGCTGATAAGGTAACATCTATCTTTAAATTTTGGACAGTACAGTTGGCAATTTCCTCATCTGTATATATATGGTCAATCCTTCTTCTGTTTCCATAGCTTATTGTCACAGGCAGACTACTTTTGCTAAAGCCGTTGTCATCATAAGTTATGCTGTTTTCACAGGTTACTCTTGTTTCAAAATAATTTGGATTTGTAAAATCATTGTTTACATCATAGCCCATATCATAGCATTTAACCCTGACAAGGCAGGAACTGCTGTCACCGTTAGGTAGCGTTGCCGTTAAAATAACCTCGCCGTTTTTAAATGTAGTTGTTTGATACCTTGCCTGATAATTATAACCAAGCATATCACCCATGCTTATATAATCTCCCTTATAATTAATTTTGGAAACATCAAGCACGCTTTTATCACTGCAAGTAATCTCAATATTATCAAGCATTGACTCATACTTAACAAGAGCCCTGACCTCAAATTCATAGGGTATATCTCCAACATATAATTCACCGTCAAAATCATATACCTTTTTTTCAAACCTTATGCTGTCACCCACATCTGCAGGCAAGTCATCCTCGGTTAATGTATATTCAACATAACCCTCTGTTGAGTAAGGTATATTATTTTCTTTTGCATAAGTTTCAGCGTAGGAACCTTGTTTACAATATATAGTTAGATTCTTACAATCACTAAACACTTTGCTTCCTATATCTTTTACATTATCTGGTATCATTATGCTCTTTAGAGAAGTACATCCCGAAAACACACCATTCTTTATAGATGTAACACTGGTCGGAATATTAATTTTTTCTAAGCTTTCACAATCTATAAATAAATTACCGTCCAAAGTGGAAATCTTATTAGGAATTTCTATTTCCTTTAAACTTCTGCAAAAGCCAAACATCCCGGGATAAATAAAACCATTATTATAGGATACTAAAAAACCACTTGATTTCAGGGTATCTATATTACTTGATAATTTTATAGATTTAAGCATTTTGCACCCAGTGAAAACACCGCCCCCTATTTCTGTAACACTATCAGGCATATTAAACTCTAGTAAATTATTACACCAAGCAAAAGCATTGCTCCCAATGAAAGTAACACTTTCTGGTAATTCAATACTTTTTAAACTATCACAACTTTCAAATGCTGAATAACCTATCTTTGTTACTGTATTTGATATCTGCACATTAATTAAATTATCACATCCTTCTAATGCTTGAGAGGGTATTGTCGTAACACCTTCAAGAAATTCAACTTTTTGCAATTTTTTCAATGTGCCTAATTTATAACTATCATAATTAAGAAAAGAACCTGAAGAGTTGTGAAAGCCACTTGTTCCAAATATTTCAGATGTTCCTGTGCTTAGATGTTCTATGCTATCACAACCATAAAATGCACCTTTACTTACATATATAACAGTACTTGGAACTACCAACTTTTTTAAATTTGAGCAACCTGCAAAAGCATAATATCCAATTGCTGTAACACCACTTGGTATCTCTATTTCTTCTAAATTCATACAATTTTTAAAGTCACCATTTCCTATTTTCTTTACATAATTTGGAATCATTACTTTTTTTAATTTGTAACAATTTTCAAACAAACCACCAAAATCATCATTAATACCTATTTGTGCAGGATGTTTCGAATTTTCTTCATTTCTGACATATTCTGTTACTCTTCCATAATCAATTTTAATATTATCATTAATTATATTAACTTGTTCCAAATTATAACAATTACAGAATGCACCTCTTCCTAACTCTGTTGCACTTTGTGGTAAAGTTATATTAATCAAATTACTGCAACCATCAAAAACATAATCACCTAAACTTGTTATTTTATCTGGTATTCGTATGTTTTTTAAACTACTACATCCTTTAAATGCATAATTATCTATATTTATAACCTGCTCAGGTATTACAACATCTGATAATTTGCTACAATTATTAAACAATCCATATTCAATTATATTAAGATTTATTGGTAAATTTATACTTTCTAAGTTTGTGCAATTAGAAAATGAGTATTTACCAATTTTTGTTATATCATTTAAGAAGTTAACGCTTTTTAAATTAATGCAACTTTCAAACAAACCACAAAATTGATTTGTTACATAACTGTAATAATATCCATCAATATTAATAACACTTGCAGGTATAACTACATTTGTCAAATTGTTGCAACCGTAAAACGCTCCGCCGCCTATTTCCGTTACACTATTGGGAATATTTATATTGCTTAAGCTACTACAATCTTTAAATGCCTTTACTCCTATTTTTGATGTACCATCAGGTATTTCAACACTTGTCAGGCTTTTGCACCCTTCAAATGTTCCAAAATCAACCTCAGCAGCGTAAGATGTACCATATTCATAAGTTTTGATAATTGCAGATAATTCAAGTGTAAATTCTCCATTAGGAAATTCTATACTTTTTAAACTACTACAATTATAGAAAGCACCGCCCTTAATTTCTGTCACACTATCAGGAATTTTTAGATTTTCTAAACTACTGCAATCCTTAAATGCATGTAAGCCTATTGTCTTTATTCCATTAGGAAGTTTAATGCTTTGTAAACTGTTACATCCTTCAAAAGTTCCACCATATACACTATACCAACCTAAAATTTTAACACTATCAGGTATTATTAAGTTTTCAAGTGCACTACAACCATAAAATGCCCCACCATAAATGCTGATTATACTGTTTGGTATTGTTATACTTATTAAGTTACTGCAATTTTTAAATGCACAAGAATTAATGCTCGTTACACTGTCGGGGATTGTTATGCTTATTAAACTGCTGCAAGATTCAAACGCTCCACTTCCTATGCTCGTTACACTGTCGGGGATTGTTATGCTTATTAAACTGCTGCAAGATTCAAACGCTCCACTTCCTATGCTCGTTACACTGTCGGGGATTGTTATGCTTGTCAAGCTGCTACAATTTCCAAACGCATAATTTCCTATGCTTGTTACGCTGTCGGGGATTGTTATGCTTGTTAAACTGCTGCATTTATAAAACGCACGATAATCTATGCTTGTTATTTTAACCCCATAAATTTCACTAGGAATTACTGCGCTTGTAACACTTTCATCGCAATCCTTTATTTCCCCTGTATTAGGGTCGTAATAAATATTACCGCCCTCAACAGCATAAGCTAAATACGCCGTATCAGCCGCAGCCGCAAGAGTTGCAATATCTGCACCCACAGCCGCTTCAGATAAAACCACATCATCCGTCATAATGTCATCTTCCTGCTCCAATACCTCTAATGAGACGTCCTGCGCTTCGTCAGAAGGTCCCATTGCAGAAGCTATATTTAAACCCGAAGCCACTATAAAAAGCGACAGCTCCAAACATACAATTTTTTTTAGCTTCACAAAATTGTCCTCCTATATTTAAAAATATTAAAGTCAGCTCATTATTACAATGAGCTTATTTTTCCTATAGCATATCTCGCCAATACAAGAGCGTCAGCTGTTGTTATTTTACCGTCCTTATTGTAATCACACATAGAGTAAAGCTCATCGTTTTGAATTTTACCGATTGCAAGCCTTGCAACCACAAGAGCATCAGCTGTAGTAACCTTGCCGTCACCGTTCACATCACCATATACAATATCTCCGCCTGAAATAACGGTTGTTTCTCCTGCCCTGTAATCTGCATTTTCAATTAAGTCAACACTTGAATTGTTGTAAATTTTACAGCCTGATGCCACGTTCATAAATGCACCGCTGCCAATGTTGGTTATACTTGAAGGTATTACTACTTCCGTAAGGCTGCTGCAGCTGCTGAAAGCTTTAGCATCAATACCTGTTATATTTATACCTGATACAGCTTCCGGTATGTGGGCAGCTGTTATTGCACTGTCAGCTCCTGTTATTGTATTTGTTAATGCATCTAAGTACAGATTACCGTTTGTAACAGGGACTGGAATAATGTTTTCTGTATTATCTATATATATAATTTCAATATTATCAGGATATAAAGATTTATTATCTGCATATGAATTCTTATAAACATATACGGTTTTAAGCATATTACAATCTAAAAACACATCCTTACCAATAAATGTAACGCTTTTAGGTATATTAATTTCAGTAAGACTTTCGCAATATTCAAAAGCATTATCATTAATACTTAAAATACTTTCAGGCAATATTATTTTTTGAACACTTTTTGTGCTAAAAAAAGCCAATCCACCTATAGCTTTAATGTTTGTTCCATTAATAGTTTCGGGTATATTTAAGTCAAACTTACTTGAACTATAATATGGGTCTGATTCTATAAAATTTATTATTTCTCCTCTTAACGGATTGTAATAATATGTTCCATTTTCTTCACTGTATGGTATGTCCAAATATTCTAAATAATCGTCAATATACTCTATTTCTGTTGTTGCAGGGTACATAGATTTGTTATCTGCTGCAGTTTCTTTATAACAGTATACTGTCTTTAAATTATTACAATCTTTAAATGCAGGAAACCTATCACTTGCCATACTGTTAACGCTATAAGGTACTTCCACATATTCCAAACCGGAGCAATCCTTAAAAGCCCAAAGTCCTATATAGCTAACTGTATATGGTATTGTTAAGTAGCTGTCTTTATCTCCATCTCCCATAAAATTAATACATCCATCAAAGGCATTATCACCTATATATTCAAGATGATCCGGTAATGTTAGATTTTTTATAGAAGTACAACCTTTAAAGGCATATGCACCTATTTTGGTTACAGTATATGGTATATCAATATCAGTTAAATTCCAACAATTTGCAAAAGCATAATCACCTATATATTTTATACCCGTTTTTAATCTGACACTTTCCAAATAATCACAATTATAAAAGGCTTTTTCATTTATGTTGTCAACACTTTCAATAACCACTTCTCGTAACGCATCACACTCTGCAAAAGCACTGTCACCTATATATTCTGCATAATATGAACTTATTTTATTAAGCTTTTTGCAGCCATAAAACGCCATATCAGCTATATGTTTTACAGTTTTTGGAACGACAAAAATTCTTGAGCCATATGAACTTGAACTGTATGAATGTGAAGACCATTCACCCTCATTGCCTGCAGGAAAACATATCAACACTGTCATATCTTTGCTATAAAGCACACCCAAATCACTGCAATATATATTATTATCCTCGTCAACAGAAATAGTTTCCAGTTTTTCGCATCCAACAAAGACACTTTCCCCAATACTATCAACACTTGCAGATATATTAACGGTTGTTAATTTAGAACAATTCATAAAAGCTTTGTTGCCAATGTACTTAACACTATTAGGGATTTCCAAAGATGTAGCTGCTGAGTTATAGAAAGCTGAGTCACTTATACCAACAATATCAACACCATTAAAGCTATTTGGTATTTTTACAGCTTTAACACATGAATCACATCTTGTAACAAAACCTGTTGATATATCAATATAAATATTCCCTCCATCAACAGGACAGCCTATTTCTTCACTTTTTAACTCAGCTAAATTAGTTTCAATCTCAACAGAAGTGCCTGATACAATTTCTTCATATTCATTAATACACTGTTTATTACCAATATCAGCAAAGCAATTAATATTTAATATTAAAATACTTGCTAAAACAGTACTTACAATTTTTTTTAGCTTCACAAAATTGTCCTCCTATATTTAAAAATATTAAAGTCAGCTCATTATTACAATGAGCTTATTTTTCCTATAGCATATCTCGCCAATACAAGAGCGTCAGCTGTTGTTATTTTACCGTCCTTATTGTAATCACACATAGAGTAAAGCTCATCGTTTTGAATTTTACCGATTGCAAGCCTTGCAACCACAAGAGCATCAGCTGTAGTAACCTTGCCGTCACCGTTCACATCACCATATACAATATCTCCGCCTGAAATAACGGTTGTTTCTCCTGCCCTGTAATCTGCATTTTCAATTAAGTCAACACTTGAATTGTTGTAAATTTTACAGCCTGATGCCACGTTCATAAATGCACCGCTGCCAATGTTGGTTATACTTGAAGGTATTACTACTTCCGTAAGGCTGCTGCAGCTGCTGAAAGCTTTAGCATCAATACCTGTTATATTTATGCCTGATACAGCTTCCGGTATGTCGGCAGCTGTTATTGTGCTGTCAGCCCCTGTTATTGTATTTGTTAGTGCATCTAAGTACAAATTACCGTTTATAACAGGAATGGTAACAATACTTTCTAACCCTCCGATTACATCAGCAATTTTATACCACCCGGCAGTCTGTATAGATGAGCCATTGCCATCAACGGCTATGGTTATATCTCCGTTATATTCTCCCGCAACAGCAGGAAGCAATATGCTATAAATCGGATTTGTTTTTGTTACTGTATCAGCCGCACCAACATCTGCATCATTTATTGGAAACAGCAATACTTTTATGGTATCTCTGTCAACATACTCCAGCTTGTACGGCAATTGACTGCTGTCTTCAAAACCGATGTATTGATGTAATATATCATTTAAGGGTCTGCCGGCATTAAGCTGCTCTAACAACATATCATATGTAAGTGCTGTATAATTTGTCTTAAACTCACAGCTGTTAAATAAAGCTTCATCAAAATATCCGTTTTTAATATTTATTAATATACTTTCATCTTTTCCTATACCAATTGAAGGTTTTATTTTTAATGCTATCGGCTTATCCTCATATAACACATTGCTGCCGCTGTTAACCTTAACCTGATTTGTAACAGTAAACTCAGATTCATAGTCCGCTTCAGAATTTATCCTTGCTATTGTATACCAACCTGCATTCTTAATAGAAGAACCATTATTATTAACGGCAATCTGAGTATAACCGGCATCTTCTCCCGCAACAGCAGGCAATGCTATTTTATAAATCGGTATACCATGGGTAACGCTGTCATCATTTTGATTTACATAGATATCGTCTATTGGAAAAAGATGAACTTTTAATGTTTTATCATCAACATATTCAAGCTTATACGGAAGTTCTCTGCTGCCTTCAGCCCATATATACTCTTTTAAAACAATATGCGGCGGTCTGGCATCATTACATATTTCATCATATGTTGTATTTGTCATATAAGTTCTGAATTCACATTCACCAAGCATACTTTCAGCAAAGTGACCGTTTTTTATTTTTAATAAAACAGAATCTCCCTTTTCAACACCGTCCATAGGTTTTATAATAATGGAATTACACTCACCGTCATAAGTTATGGGCTGATTAGGTTCAACACTTATTTCTCTCTCAGCATACTGTGTATCAATTTTGAAATATTCTGAATCAGGCAAAACATACCCATTATTATTGGCATAATATATATCATTACAGCTCTCAATTGTTGTATTATTGCCATCAATATCTATTGTTACTTTATTTTTCTCGCTTCCCGCAACTGCAGGCAGCATAATATCATATAGAGGTATTCCTATTGTAACATCATCATTATTTATACCTGCATATTCATCCCCTATAGGAAACAGGGTTGCTTTAAGCGTTGTTGAATTTACATATTCCAGCTTATAAGGCAAGGCTCTGCTGGCTTCATTTCCTATATACTCTATCAAAATATCTCTCAAATGTCTGCCATCATCATACATCATATCATATGTTATTTTTGTCTTAGCAGTTCCGAATTTACATTCACTAAGGATTTCTTCATCAAAATAACCGTTATTTATTTTTATGTAAATATATGAATCCCTGTCTACTCCAAGCTTTGGTATAATTCTTATTGAATTATACTCGCCATTAGCTTTTATTGCCTCACCTTGGTTTACATCAGGTATCCTGTAGGCATAGCTTTCACTAAGCTGATAAGTATATTCTTTAGGATTTACATCATTAAAAGATACTTCCCCATTTAACTCCGCGGCTGCTTCAGATGCAACGCTGTCTTTACTGATTATAAACTGCCCGCTCTCATCAGCAGATACATTTACTACAGATAAGGGTATACTTAATGTAATACTGCTTAAAAAACTTAATAACCTAACCACTTTTTTACTCATCTAAATCCCTCCCAATAAAATATTCTTAAAACGATTATACTACTCATAAAGAGTATTGTCAATATTAAATTCTCATTTCGAGTATTTAAACAGGCTAATTATTTATTTATAGTATAATAAATTTTAAGGATGTGATTAAATGGCTTTTGGAGATAAATTAAAAGAATTGCTGGATGAAAAGGAAATTTCTCAAAAGGATTTTGCAGCAGCATTAAATATGGCACCCACAACTTTAAACGGTTATATAAAAAATAACCGTCAGCCTGATTTTGAAACAATTAAAAATATAGCCACAACTCTTAATGTATCAATAGATTTTCTTTTAGACTACAACAAAAATAATAATATTACCTTATCTGTTCAGGAGCTTTCCTTAATTTTAAAAATACGAAAAATGAATAATTTTCAAAAAGATATTCTTTATGAGCTTGTAAACATAATAGAAAAAAAATCAATTAAAGAAAGATAATAAAAAAACGGAAACTTTAAGCATATTACTTAAAATTTCCGTTTTTATTTATAAACTTATTTACTTTACAGGAACTGCATTCTGATCCTTAAGCACAACATCATGTGCACCGCCCTCAACAATACTTGTTGAAGATACAAGAGTAATTCTTGCCTTTTCCTGTAATTCTGGAATAGACAATGAACCGCAGTTACACATGGTTGAACGAATCTTGGAAAGTGTAATTGCAAGATTGTCGTGTAAGTAGCCTGCATAAGGAACATAAGAGTCAACACCCTCTTCAAATGAAAGCTTGCTTGCACCGCCCATATCATATCTTTGCCAGTTTCTTGCTCTTGCTGAACCTTCGCCCCAGTATTCCTTCATATAATTACCGTTTACAATAACCTTGTTTGTAGGACTCTCTTCAAATCTTGAGAAGTATCTGCCAAGCATGCAGAAATCACAACCCATAGCAAGAGCTAAGGTAATATGATAATCATGAACAATACCGCCGTCTGAACAAATAGGAATATAAATACCTGTCTCCTTAAAATACTCATCTCTTGCAGCAGCAACCTCAATAACAGATGTAGCCTGACCTCTGCCTATACCCTTTGTCTCTCTTGTAATACAGATAGAGCCGCCGCCAATACCGATTTTAATAAAATCTGCTCCTGCTTCAGCAAGGAATCTGAAGCCTTCTCTGTCAACTACATTACCTGCACCAACCTTAACAGTATTGCCATAGTGCTGTCTTATCCAGTCAATAGTATTCTTCTGCCAAGCTGTAAAGCCCTCTGATGAGTCAATACATAAAACATCGGCACCGGCTTCAACCAAGGCAGGCACTCTCTCTGCAAAATCTCTTGTGTTAATACCGGCTCCAACAATATATCTCTTGTGAGCATCAAGAAGCTCCATAGTATTTTCCTTGTGGCTCTCATAATCCTTTCTGAATACATAAGCAACAAGTCTCTGCTGGTCATCTACAATAGGGAGAGCATTTAACTTCTTATCCCATATAATGTCATTGGCTTCCTTAAGAGTAGTGCCCTCCTTAGCATAAATCATATTTTCAATAGGAGTCATAAACTCAGAAACCTTAGTTTGCGGATCCATTCTGCTTACTCTGTAATCCCTGCTTGTTACAATACCGAGAAGCTTGCCTGTAGCTGTACCGTCCTCAGTAACAGCAACAGTTGAATGTCCTGTCTGCTCCTTTAATGCAATAATATCAGCAAGAGTCTGATCAGGTCTTATATTAGAATCACTTTTAACAAAACCTGCCTTGTAGCTCTTTACTCTCTTTACCATCTCAGCCTGCTGTTCAACAGTCTGTGAGCCATATATAAATGACACACCACCCTCCTTAGCAAGTGCAATAGCCATATTGTCATCTGATACAGACTGCATAATTGCAGATACTAAAGGAATATTCATCTTAAGAGGACACTCTTCCTCTCCCTTTCTGTACTTTACTAAAGGTGTAACAAGGCTCGCTCTTGCAGGAATACATTCTTCTGAAGAGTAGCCCGGTACCAACAAGTATTCGCTAAAAGTATGTGATGGTTCTTTAAAATAGTATGCCATTTTCTTAATCTCCTTTGTCTAAAATATTCTAAATAACACAAAAACGATTGCTAAGAAAAAACTTTCACAATCGCTTTTGCGGCTACGTTACCAAAAAGTTTATTAACTTTATAAACTTATATTTAAGAACAATGATAACACAATATATAAAAATATGCAAGCTATTTTTTGTAAAAAACAGCCAAAAAAATCTAAGCGGATTTACTTCATTGAATCAACAGAACCCAATACCTTTTCAATCTTGTACTCAACTAACTCCTGAACCATATCTCTTGCAACACCAAGATATCCTCTTGGATCAAAAGCCTCAGGCTTTTCTGCAAATGACTTTCTTATACCTGCAGTCATAGCAAGTCTGATATCAGTATCCATATTAATCTTACAAACAGCCATACTTGAAGCCTTTCTAAGCATTTCAACAGGAATACCGCTGGCACCCTTAATCTCACCGCCGTACTTATTGCAAAGCTCAATAACAGCAGGGTCTACACTTGATGCACCATGTAAAACAATTGGATAATCCTTAAAGCCTGCAGCCTCAAGCTTAGCAGTAATTGTTGCAAGTCTGTCAAAATCAAGCTTAGCCTCGCCCTTAAACTTGTAAGCACCATGGCTTGTACCAATAGCAATAGCTAAAGAATCTACACCGGTTCTTGTAACAAAGTCAACAGCCTGATCCGGATCAGTATATGTAGCATTGGCAGCATCTACATTAACATCATCCTCAACACCTGCAAGCTTACCAAGCTCAGCCTCAACCACTACGCCATGAGCATGTGCATAATCAACAACTTCCTTAGTCTTGGCAACATTTTCCTCATAGTCAAAGTGAGAACCGTCAAACATAACAGAAGTAAATCCGTTTTCAACACAAAGCTTAACAGTTTCAAGGTCAGGACCATGGTCGAGGTGTAAAGCAACATCAACACCTGTTTCATCAACAAGAGCCTCAACCATACCTAATAAGCACTTAGGACCTGCATACTTTAATGCAGACTTGGAGCACTGCATGATAACGGCAGAATTCTTTGCAGCAGCACCTCTCATAACACCCTGTACAATTTCCATATTGTTAATGTTAAAAGCACCTATTGCATACTTACCCTCAAAAGCCTTTTTAAACATTTCCTTTGTTGTAACTAAAGCCATAACATATTCCTCCTTAATATATAAATTTAATTATAATTATTATAACACACTTAAATATTTTAGGCAACAGATTTATAAACTTTTATACCTGATTTTTATTTAAATTGTGACATTAACATTACAAATATATTTAAAAGCCCTTATCTGTTGAAAACGGCAATTCTTTATGATAATATTAATTTATATTAATATTTAATTATAAAATGATTAAAATTTAATTAGAATAACCATTGACAAACCGCCTTGTATACTGTATTATAATCAATAGACAGTTAATACAAAAAACAGAAGGGATATATTATGAACGGGAAAGGAAAACCTTTAATCAGGGTTAAAAATTTACGAAAAGAATATCCGGCAGGAGAGGATACGGTCATTGCCTTAAAGGATATAAGCTTTGAAATAATGCCCGGCGAAATATGCTGTATTTTCGGTACATCAGGTTCGGGAAAAAGTACTCTTTTAAACCAGCTTGCAGGTCTTGAAAGTCCTACATCGGGAGAGGTTTTAATAGGCAATATTCCAATATCAAAGCTGTCGGAAAACGATTTGGCTGTATTCAGGCAGAAATATTTAGGCTTTATATTTCAATCCTATAACCTGATGCAGACAATGACTGCTCTTGAAAACACCGCCTTACCCTTAGTATTTAAGGGCATAGATAAAAAAACACGTGAGCAAAGCGCAAAAAGCATTTTGGAAATTGTAGGATTAAGCAACAGACTTAACCATTATCCAAATCAAATGTCGGGAGGACAGCAGCAAAGAGTTGGTATTGCAAGAGCATTTATTACAAAGCCTAAAATTGTATTTGCTGATGAGCCTACGGGAAACCTTGATACAAAAACTACCATTGAGGTTATGGAAATGATTAAAAACTTTGCAGAAAAATACAATCAGACAATAATTTTAGTCACCCACGAGCCTGAATTGGCAGAATACGCCACAAGAGTTATTACATTAGCTGACGGTGAAATTATAAGTGATACAAGAAAGGAACAGGTACATAAATATGAACAATAGAATTTTAAGTCTTATAATTGCAGCAGCACTTATATTCAACAGTATTACGGCAGTGCTTGCGGCAAAAAGCTGTAATCCAAAAGCGGATGAATATACAATTAAAGATAATGTAAATATGATAATCAGCCGTATTGAATTAGGTGAAGTTGCAAATATATCCATTGATATGAAAGACGACAATATAAAAACAGATGAAATTTCTTCACCAGATAATATAGAAATATCAGGAACCGACGGCAGTTTTGGTTCTCCTGATGCAGACAGTGTTGAGATAACTTCATCAGCAGGAGAAAATCTTAAATATACAATTAATTTTAAAAACGTCACCTATTCAGGTACGGGCAGCAGCATAAGCTTTAAGGTAAAATATAAGGACTTAAATCTTACATCAGAAAAAATTACTCTTAATATAAACGAATGCAGTGAAAAAGACAATAGCAACGAAAATATAAACAGTGAAACAAACCGTCAGCCCTATGTTGAAATAGGAAGAAGCAATATTGAAACACCGGTTAAAGCCAATGAGGAATTTACATTATACCTGACTGTTAAAAACAGAGGCAGTGCTAAAATGAAAAGACCTGTAATGACAATTTCCCTGCCTGACTCCATAGACTCTCTTGAAGGAACGGGAAATATTCAGATGCCTGACATTGAAGCAGGTACAAGCAGAAACATAAGCCTTAAGCTAAAGGCATCAGACTATATACAATCAGCCTCAGAAGAAATTGACATAAACTTAAATTATAACTATGAATCAGGTTCTAACGGTCTGATTTCAGGAAGCTATAACGACAGAATATTTATACCGATGAAGGCTACGGCAAAAACCTCTGCTCCCATTGTACAAATATCAAGAGGAAGCATTAAAACTCCTATAGAGGGAAACCAGGAGTTTATACTTCCCATAACAATAAAAAATACGGGAAGTACCTCAATTACCCTGCCTCAGCTTTCAATTTCACCTTCCGATGAAATTATACTTATGGATGACAGCGCAGTAATAAGCTTAAATGATTTAAAACCAAAGGAAGAAACAACTACAAGTATAAGGCTAAAAACAAAAAAATATATCTCCTCCTCTGCACAGGAAATTACTGCGGAGCTTAAATATAATTATAAATCCGAAAACGATGATTTGCAGGCTAAGGAAAGTACAAAACTTATAATTCCCACACAGCCCAATGATGAAGGAGCAGAGCCATTACTCCATATTGTTACGGAAAATATAGACAATCCTTTAAAAAGCAATGAAAAGTTTTCAATAAAAGTTACAATAAACAATATTGGCTCAACCAATTTAAATGCAGGTGTATTAAACTGGGAGCCGGGAGACGGAATTATACTTACAGATAAAACAGCTTCCGTAAACATAGGCAGCTTAAAAGCAGGGGCAAGTAAGGAAATTACGCTGAAGGGAAAAACAGGTGATAAGCTTTCTTCTACAACACAGGTACTTAACGGTGAACTTACATATAAATATGAAAACAGCAAAAATACTGCTCAGGGAAGTGAAACAATAAAGATAATACTTCCTACGGAGCCTGAAAGTGAAACAACCTTTAATAACGCTACACCAAATATAATTGTAAACCAATATAATTACGGAGGTGTACCTATAGCAAACGGCAGTACATTTAACTTTGATGTTTCATTTAAAAACACAAGTAAAACAACACCCATTGAAAACATTGTCATGAGTATTGAAACCGATGCGGGACTTTCCATACACTCTGCCTCCAACACATACTATTACGAAAAAATTCCTGCCCTGGGCGTTAAGAGTCAGTCAATAGGTATGCAAGTTCTGCCTTCTGCCGAAACAGGCTCTGTTAAACTTACAATAAACTTTAGCTATGAATATGTTGAAAACAGTGAAAGAAAGCAGATATCTTCCTCACAAAATGTTTCAATACCCGTATACAAGCCCGATAAGCTGGAAATAACTCTCGATCCTCTGCCTTCTGCTACAGTCGGCATTGAGCAGACAGTGAATCTGAACTATGTAAATAAGGGAAAAGGCGATCTTTCAAATGTAAAAGCTGAAATAACAGGTAATATTACAGCCCTTACGTCAGTTCAGAATTTAGGCAATTTTGAATCGGGAAAAAGCGGAACCATAACATTTGTTGTTGTTCCCGAAGTTCCCGGAGAGGCTAATTTTACAATAAAGGTTTCTTACGAAGATGCTAATCTTGAACAAAAAACCTTAGAATTCCCATGCACAATGAATGTTGAGGACTATGTGGACAATATGGAGCAGCCTGAAGAATTCCCCGAAGAGGAAACTTCTTCTCACAGTATTTGGAAAATTGTATTGTCTGTAATTGGTGCTGCAATATTAATTTTAATTATATTCATAATACTCAGAAAAAGAAAAAAGAAAAAATTATCCGAAACAGTTAAAGTAAATTGGGAGGCAGAGGATGAAGATAAATGATTTAATTAAAATATGTATAAATAATTTATTTCGGCATAAGTCCAGAACAATATTAACTGTCTTAGGTGTTATTGTAGGCTGCTGCTCTGTAGTAATAATGATTTCCTTTGGTATTGCAATGAAAATCTCACAGGAAAGTATGCTTGCTGAAATGGGAGACCTGCAGATAATAAATGTTTACAATTCCCGTGATGACATAAAGATAACAGAAAAAACCGTTGAATCTTTAGAGAGCCTGGAAAATGTAACAGGCGTAAACCCTAAAATGAGAATGAACGATATTATGACCTCTGTTTCGGCAGGTGAAAGCGGGCGTTTTAAAACAGATTATACAAATATTATGGGAATAAAAAAAGATGCTATAGATACCTTTGGATATGAAATTACCGAGGGAAGAAATATACATAGCAGTTCAGACGGCAATACTATAGAAGCACTGGCAGGTAAATACTTTGCTTACAGCCTATACGATACACAGCGCCCTTCAGGCAGCAATTATATTGACTATTGGTCATATATATATGGTGATAACAATGAAAGCGAAGATATTCCTGACCCTTATGTAGATGTTCTTAATACTGCATTTGAAATAACCCTGGGAGATCCTGATCCTAACTCAAGTGATAAAGCAGTAACAAAAAAATTTAAAATAGTAGGTATTCTGGAAGAGGATTACAGCAAGGGCAGTGAAACCTCAGACGGACTTCTTGTAAATTCAGAAGATATAAAAAAATTGATTAAGGAATACAATTTGTTAAATAATATTCCTCAAAAAGGTCAGCAAAGCTATGATAATGCAGCCGTTAAAGTAAATGACATAAAAAATGTAAAAGAAGTCGAAAACAAAATAAAAGATATGGGCTTTTATACCAGCTCACTTGAAAGTATAAGAGAACCTATGGAAAAAGAAGTCAGACAAAAACAGCTTATGTTTGCAGGCTTAGGTATAGTATCTCTTTTTGTTGCAGCCTTAGGTATTATGAATACAATGATTATGGCTATTTCGGAAAGAAAAAGAGAAATCGGAGTAATGAAGGCACTGGGCTGTCTTGTCGGAAATATTCGCACAATGTTTTTATTGGAAGCAGGCTTTATCGGTCTTATAGGCGGAATTTTAGGCTCATTAGTAAGCTTTGTTGTATCTGCGATAATAAATCTTGTGTCAACAGAAACAGAAATCATAGACTGGAATACGCTTTATACCGTATTGTTTGTAAATACGGACAGAGTAAGCGTAATACCTGTATGGCTTGCCGTAAGTGCAGTTGTATTTTCCGTATTTGTGGGAGTAGCCTCAGGATATTATCCTGCAAACAGTGCAATTAAGGTATCTGCACTGGATGCTATAAGATCAGAATAAATATCGCAGTAAAGTATCGGTATCGTATATCATAAGGTCTGAATAAATATCAAAATTATAATGAAAGCCCGTCAGTTCATACTGACGGGCTTTCATTATATTAATCCATTTCAAGAATTTCGTGATAAAAGTTTTTATAATCAGTTCGCTTTTCCTGTGTAAACTTAATAGCCGAACGGGGATGACAATTTAAAATACCGGTCATAAGGTATGGAAAATCATAGCCCCAAACAGCACCCTCAGCCTTTAATTTAAGAATATGCTTTTCAACAAAATCCATTGTAGGCACAACATTATACTTAGGATTTCTTAAAAGACCAAGCAAAAGCTCCATAAAACAGTTGCCTGCACCTCTGCCCATACCGCTCATTGTTGCATCAACATATGTAGCACCGTTTTTCATTGCAGTAATAGTATTTGCAAAGGCAAGCTGCTGATTATTATGTCCATGGAAACCTATTTTCTTGCTGTACTTCTTTCCTATCTCTACATATCTTCTTGTAAGAACTTCAATTTCTTCGGGATAGAATGAACCAAAGCTGTCTACAAGGTATATTATGTCAGTACTGCTCTTAGCAAGCATTTCAAGACCTTCAACAAGCTGATCCTCTCTTACCTTTGATACTGCCATAATATTTACTGAAACCTCATATCCTTTAGCCTTTGCGTCCTCAATTAAATCAATAGCTGCCGGAATTTGATGAATATAAGTAGCTATTCTTATAAGGTCAAAAGGACTTTCTTCCTTGGGAAGGACATCGTTTTTATCAGTTCTTCCTACATCAAGCATAACGGCAAGCTTTAAAGGCGTATCATTACTGCCTACAATTTCCCTTACATCCTTGTCAACACAGAACTTCCATTTACCGAATTTTGTTTCGTCAAATATTTCCTTTGATGCCTTGTAGCCAAATTCCATATAGTCTACACCGGCTTTAATATTCGCAAGGTATAAATCCTTAACAAATTCATCTGTAAATTTAAAATCATTAACAAGTCCGCCATCTCTTAACGTGGCATCTACAACCCTTAATCCCGGAATGTAGGACATAAGATTTGGCTGGGCTTCAAAAATTTTGTTTTCTGACATTTTATTCCTCCGTTTAGTAAATTAATGTTTATAGGGCTGGTTAATTTAGTTTTAGACGCAAATGCGAGCATTTGCTATAACCCCTCAGTCCGGCTCAAAGAGCCGGCCAGCTCCCCTGCAGGGGCGCCAAGTAACTGTTCTTTTGCCAACTGCTGTACTAAAAAGAATGCCTGCTTGGCTCCCTTTTAAGGGAGCTGTCACGCAGTGACTGAGGGTTTTGCGTCGCAGACTAAAATCCGCAGGTTTGCAAACCCAAAGAATACGGGACTTGCTTTGCGGAGCAAAGTTGTTTGATAGAATTCACTTTCTCCGAGGCTGGTCGTAAAACTGCATTTTGGTCAATTAAACAATAATTTACCATCTCTTAGTCTTATTCTTAATTTCTTCCTTAATTTCAGCAATAAAATCATCAAGCTTATAAGAGCCTAAATCCTCACCCTTACATCTTACTGAAAGAGTATTATCCTCTGCTTCCTTTTCACCTACTACAACAATATAAGGAACTCTTTCATTTCTTGCCTCTCTGATCTTATATCCAATCTTTTCTGCTCTGTGGTCAGTTTCAACTCTTACACCTGCATCTTCAAAAGCAGCCTCAACCTTCTTTGCATAATCAGCATACTTATCTGAAATAGGAAGTACCTTAACCTGAACAGGAGCTAACCACGTTGGGAAGTGACCTGCAAAATGCTCAATTAAAATACCTATAAATCTTTCAATAGAGCCAAAGCAAACTCTGTGAATCATAACAGGACGCTTCTTTTCGCCATCCTTGTCAGTATATTCAAGCTGGAATCTTTCAGGCAGCTGCATATCAAGCTGAATAGTACCGCACTGCCATGTTCTGCCCAAAGAGTCCTCAAGATGGAAGTCAATCTTAGGACCATAGAATGCACCGTCACCCTCATTAATAACATAATCTCTGCCTAATTCGTCAAGAGCACCCTTTAAGCCTGCTGTAGCTCTTTCCCAATCCTCATCTGAACCCATAGAGTCCTCAGGACGGGTAGAAAGCTCAATGTGATAGTTAAAGCCAAATAAAGTATAAACCTGATCAATAAGAGCTACTACACCCTTAATTTCCTCCTTAATCTGGTCAGGAGTCATAAATATATGGGCATCGTCCTGTGAGAAACATCTGACTCTCATAAGTCCATGTAAAGCACCGCTCTTTTCGTGTCTGTGCACAAGACCTATTTCACCTGCTCTAATAGGCAAATCTCTGTATGAATGAGGCTCCTGCATATAAACAAGCATACCGCCGGGACAGTTCATTGGCTTAATTGCAAAGTCAACATCATCAATCTTAGTTGTATACATATTTTCCTTATAGTGATCCCAATGACCTGAACGCTCCCAAAGCTGTCTGTTAAGCATCATAGGAGTCTGAATTTCAACATAGCCTGCCTTCTTGTGTATTTCTCTCCAGTAATCAAGCAGTGTATTCTTTAATACCATACCCTTTGGCAAGAAGAACGGGAAGCCCGGACCCTCATCAAGAATACAGAATAAACCCAATTCCTTTCCTAACTTTCTGTGATCTCTCTTTTTAGCCTCTTCAAGCATATTAAGGTATGCTTCAAGGTCACTTGCCTTAGTATAAGCTGTTGCATATAAACGGGCAAGCATCTTGTTCTTTTCGCTTCCTCTCCAATAAGCACCTGCAACACTCATAATCTTAACAGCCTTGCAGTACTTAGTTGACATAAGGTGAGGACCTGCACAAAGGTCAGTAAATTCACCCTGCTTATAGAAAGAAATAACAGCATCCTCAGGGAGGTCATTAATAAGCTCTACCTTATATGGCTCGCCCTTTTCTTCCATAAGCTTAACAGCCTCAGCTCTTGGAAGCTCAAATCTTTCAATAGGAAGATTTTCCTTAACAATCTTCTTCATTTCCTTTTCAATCTTTTCAAAATCTTCAGGATTGAAAGCCATATCATCAAAGTCATAGTAAAAACCGTCATCAGTTGAAGGACCAATGGCAAGCTTAGCTTCAGGATATAATCTCTTAACAGCCTGAGCTAATATATGAGATGCAGTATGTCTGAAAGCTCTCTTTCCCTCAGGAGAGTCAAATGTACAGATTTCAACCTCACAGTCCTCTGTAACACCTTCTCTTAAATCCACAACCTCACCGTTAATCATGCCACAACAGGCATTTCTCGCCAAACCCTCGCTTAAATCCTTAGCAATATCAAGAATAGAAGTACCTGCTTCGTAGGATTTAACACTGCCATCCTTTAAAGTAATATTTACCATTTCCTACACTCCTTTTAAAATAAAATACAATAAAAAAACGGCAACAAGTCCCATAAGGGACGAGTTACCGTGGTTCCACCCTAATTGCAGTATAAAATACTGCCTCTTTATAACCGTTAACGGAGTCAGCCGAGCTTTATTAGAGCTACTCAGAGGTGGTTTTCACGTTTTGCCGCCATAGAATGCTCCCAGCAAATGCATTCCTCTCTGAATGGTCCGAAAACACAGATTAATTTATCTTTCACAGCTTTGGCTAAAATTCTCCGTTTCTGCTTCAAAACCTCTTAACATAGGCTTATAGCTATGCCTGCGAGCTTTTTCATTGAAACAAAAAATTTTATCTCAAGCCTGTATTAGTAAATCAATCAGTGCTTTCTTAATCAAAAGCTACTGTCCTCGTCAAAGATTTAATTAACATCATAATAACACTAATAAAAAGCAATGTCAAGAAAATTTTATTTAATATTTATTTCCATATTTTCGAATATATCGGTTGAATATAATTGTCCATATAAATCCAAAATCAGCTGAACAGTATAATTCCCATTTTCAAATTTTTCTGTATTAATATATCCAAAATATCCGCAGTATTCAAAATCATCATATAATCCCAGCTTATTTACTACATCACGTCTGGACACATTGCCGCAGTTATATATATACTTTTCTCCTGTATCCCTCTTTGTAATCAAAAGCTTTTTCTTAACTCTGTTAACAGGTGCATTTTCAAGTATTGCCCAACCCGAAACATTCAGTATATTATCACTTAAATTAAATGTATCCATTTTTGCTCTTATATTACCACTGCCTAACGAAATATCTGTAACAGGAACAATTTCTTCAATATCACCCAATTTAACAACAATGGCTTCATTATTTTCTTTAATATATCCATCCTTGGGGTATGATGGCATATCATTAGCCATTGCAAGGCATTTTGTATACAAAACATCATCAGCCTCAGCCAAAGGTAACCCTAACATTCTAAAATACGGATAAATCCTAAAGTTTATTGTTTCCCTTGCAAGATAATTATTAGTTAATATATCGTGAACAAAAATTGACTCAATACCATATTTAATATCAAAGGGAAGTTTATAGCTTTCCGAGGCTCCGATAAATACCGTAGGTTTATCCTCAGCACTATCAGTTATGCTCTTTATATCATTATATATATCATAAGCTTTTATCTCATCAAGCTTTCCCCTTAAATAGTCACCGTACATTATTTTATTTACTTCTAAGCAATTATTATACACCATAAATATAAGCAAAATACACGAAAAAACCTTTAAAAATATTTTGTTTAGTCCTGTAACTTAAAAAGAATAAAACACATAAGCAATATTACAGTAATAAAATATACCGATTTTTTATCACCTTTATACAGCAAATCATATTGAAATACAAAAAACAATTACCGATGACAGATAAACCAAACCAATTTGAAGTAAATTTTGTTCAAAAATAAACTTATATGCAAAATTAGGAAATGAAAACAGCACAACAGAAAACAGCGACGATGACACTTCATTAAAACTGTTTTCCGAAATCAACTTTAATTTACAGGTAACAATATGATTTGCCAATACCATAAGCAGCAAGCATAAAATCATATAAAAGCCCGGCAAAAAGGTTTCTAAATTAAAAAATAAATTTATAACATTCAATCCGAATCTGCCGGTTTCAAATAATCTCCATTCAAGAGAACGGACTATATTTTCATCGTCAACACCTATTGCACAATTAAAAAGAGAAAAGCCGTAACAAATTAGTATTGTCAGTATATTTGCTGCCCAAAAGTAACCTTTTCGCTTATTTTTTATTAATGTAAATAATTCTGTCATAAAATTCTCCTGTTTGCATATATGTAGAAAAAAATATTCACTTTTATGGCTAATACTTTTCAATATCCACCTTTTCAGCCTTACAGGTATATTTTAAAACCTGCTTACAAATTTTATCAAAATTTGCATATTCATCACTGACATAAAATTCTCTTACGCCCTCACCGGCATTATCTGTAAGCATATCATTAGACTTAAGAAAATTTTTAAGCTTAAATGCCGTAGCCTTAGCAGGATCTACAATAGTCACCCTTTCTCCCACAAATTCACCTATACAGGCTTTTAGAAGAGGATAATGTGTGCATCCTAAAATTACGGAATCCACATCATTTTCAATAAGGTCACTTAAATATTCCTTAACCGTAAGCTTCGCCACTTCATTATTAGTCCAGCCTTCCTCAGCAAGAGGAACAAAAAGAGGACAAGCCTTTTTAAAAACCTGAATTTCGCTGTCAGCATTTTTAAGACGTCTTTCATATGCCCCTGATGTAACTGTACCCTGTGTTGCAATAAGTCCGACTCTTTTATTTTTAGTAGCCTCAAGACAGCTTTCCACTCCCGGAGTAACAACCTCAATAATAGGAAGCTCCGGAAAGGTTTCTGAAAGACTTTCATAGCAGTTTGAGCTGACAGTATTGCAGGCGATAACAATAGCCTTGACATCTTTAGTTTTCAAAAATCTTATAATCTGTTCCGAAAACTTAGTGACAGTTGACTTGCTTTTAGCCCCATAAGGTACTCTTGCAGTATCACCGAAATACACTAAATTTTCCTGAGGCAAAACCTTTATAATCTGCTTAACAACAGTAAGTCCGCCTACACCTGAGTCAAAGACACCAATAGGTCTGTTATCCATAATCAGTCCTCGTTTCTGCTAAAGCCTAAATCAATAATCTTATCAACAAGCTCTTCTGTAGTAATTCCTGCTTCATTAAATAACATAGGGTACATACTGATAGGAGTAAAGCCGGGGAGAGTATTTATCTCATTAAATACTATTCTGCCGGTACCCTCTTCCATAAAGAAATCAACCCTTGATAGACCTCTGCCATCAAGAGCCTTAAATATCTTAACGGCATTTTCTCTTATTTCCTCTGTTTTATCCTTTGGAATGGGGGCAGGAATTACAGTCTTTGACTCCTTGTTATTATACTTTGCATCATAGTCATAAAATTCAGCTGCGGCAAGAACCTGACCTACAGCAGATGCCTTAACATCAGTATTGCCAAGTACGGCACATTCAAGCTCATAGCCCGTTATGTTTTCCTCAACAACAATAGTTCTGTCCTCTTTGGCCGCAACCCATAAACCATCAACAAGCTCATCTCTGTTGTGTGCCTTTGTAATACCCACACTTGAACCTGCACAGGCAGGCTTTACAAAGCAAGGATAACCACAGGCCTCTTCAATTTTCTCAATGGCTTCCTCAATATTGTTTTCAACATCAGCTCTGTAAACAACTGCATACTTAGCCTGACATATACCAAGCTTTTCAACCACAATCTTAGTATACGCCTTATTCATACTAACAGCTGAAGACAGAACACCGCAGCCTACATAAGGAATTTTAGCAAGCTCAAAAAGTCCCTGAATAGTACCGTCTTCACCATTTGCACCATGCAGAACGGGAAAAATCAGGTCAATTGGAATAAGCTTAAGCTTTTCACCTACAATTCTGAAAATACCCTTGTTAGTAGCATCGGGGCTTAAAATAGCAGATGTTGCGTATTTCTCCCATGTATCATTCTGTATGTTTTCAACAGGTCCGTCATACAGCAACCAATGACCCTCCTTAGTTATGTATATAGGAATAATTGTATACTTATCCTGATTTATTTTTGATATAATAGCAGCTGCACTTACCTTTGATACATCATGCTCAGATGACTGACCGCCGAATAAAACAGCAATTACCTTTTTAGCCATATTTATATTTCCTTTCATTTATAAGTTTATATTAATAATATACCCAATTCTAATTTTATACAAGAGGTAATTTAACTTTTTTAACTTATATTTTGGTATAAAATTTATAGCAAACCAACAAATATAATCTTTATGATTAAAACAAACCATATTAATACATATTATCATAGAATTAAATAATTGTTATATATTAATAGCTATGTGCTTTAATAATGTTTCAGAATTTAATTATTTTATATAAAATAAAAAGCCCGCAAATACGGACTTTCAGAAAACTGAGCCACTCGGGATTCGAACCCGAGACCCCTTGATTAAAAGTCAAGTGCTCTAGCCGACTGAGCTAGTGGCCCAAATATAAATAAACAAGCGGTTGCACATGCAACCGCTAAGGGTGGATAATGGGATTCGAACCCATGGCCTCCAGAGCCACAATCTGGCGCGCTAACCAACTG
The DNA here is from genome assembly GCA_030524425.1 of Clostridia bacterium. GTDB lineage: Bacteria > Bacillota > Clostridia > Lachnospirales > CAG-274 > Gallispira. The sequence goes on from JAUNGN010000001.1 coordinate 178,253, forward strand.
CGCCATACCCACCATAATGTGCAAGCATACAACATATTAAAAAAAGTGTACCAGAAGGGATTCGAACCCCCGACCCACGGCTTAGAAGGCCGTTGCTCTATCCAGCTGAGCTACTGGTACACATACATTAATAAAAACCGACAGCAAACTATCGGTAATCAATTTACTTAAAAGCCTTAAGTAAAAAATCGGGGTGACAGGATTCGAACCTGCGACCTCCTGATCCCAAATCAGGCGCGCTAGCCAAGCTACGCTACACCCCGAAATATTCACCATATAATCTTAAAAAGATTTGATGACCCGTACGAGAATCGAACTCGTGTCTCAGCCGTGAAAGGGCCGTGTCTTAACCTCTTGACCAACGGGCCATATTAAAATTATCGACTGTAAGCACGATAATAACTTCTTTTTTGAAGAACTCCCCGAGTAGGGCTCGAACCTACGACCCATCGGTTAACAGCCGATTGCTCTACCACTGAGCTATCGAGGATTATTAACTTTAAATTACTGAATATAAATCACAACTTTAACCGCTTTATATCCTGCTACTTGAATCTTCTTTCACTCCTGACAGCTTATCC
>JAUNGN010000065.1 GCA_030524425.1 Clostridia bacterium
AAGTTGAACCTTACTTTTTTATTTCTTTTGTTACCTATCTATTGTACCTCAACAAAAAAAATTACGATTTTATTAAAATACTATTGACAAAAGTAAAAAATTGGTGTATCCTAATTTATGGTTAGTGACAACTAATTAAGATAGGAATAACTAACTTAAGTAGTGATATCTAACTTATAAGAAAAGGTGTTAGCTCTTGCTAACATTATTTATTGCAGAAATGGTTAGTTTTCGCTAATTAGATTAGGTTTATCTAATTGCAGAAAGGGGTAATTATGATGCCTTTAACACTATGTCCTGTTGGAGAAGAAAACATTATTAAAAAGGTTGGCGGCAAGGAAGATACCAAAAAGTTTCTTGAAAGCTTAGGTTTTGTTGTCGGTGGAAGTGTAAGTATAGTTGCTGCCATGGGTGGTAACTTAATAGTAAATATAAAAGAGTCAAGAGTTGCTGTGAGCAAGGAAATGGCTAGTAAAATTTTAGTTTAGGAGGCTAATATGAAAACTTTAAAGGAAGCTAAAATCGGCGAAACTCTAAAAGTGCTTAAGCTGACCGGCGAAGGTGCTGTTAAGAGGAGAATTATGGATATGGGAATTACCAAGGGAGTTGAAATTTATGTTCGTAAGGTTGCACCTTTGGGAGATCCTGTAGAGGTGACTGTAAGAGATTATGAACTTTCAATAAGAAAAGCTGATGCCGAAATGATTCAGGTTGAAAACTGCTAAAATTAAAAGGAGGATACATAAAATGAGCATTAAAATAGCACTTGCGGGAAATCCCAATTGCGGTAAAACAACTTTATTTAATGCCTTGACAGGTTCAAACCAGTTTGTTGGTAACTGGCCCGGTGTTACGGTTGAAAAGAAGGAAGGTAAGCTTAAGTTTAATAAGGATGTAACAATTATGGACTTGCCGGGTATTTATTCCTTATCTCCATATACCCTTGAGGAGGTTGTTGCAAGAACTTACCTTATTAACGAAAAGCCTGATGCAATTTTAAATATTGTAGACGGTACTAACCTTGAAAGAAATTTATATTTAACAACCCAGCTTACTGAGCTTGGTATTCCTGTTGTCATTGCAATTAACATGATGGATGTTGTAAAGAAAACAGGCGACAAGATTAATGTTGCTGAACTTTCAAGACAGCTTGGATGCAAGGTTGTTGAAATTTCCGCTTTGAAGGGTACAGGTGTTAAGGAAGCTGCCGATGAGGCGGTTAAGGCGGCAAAAGGAACCAAGACTGTTCCTATGCATACCTTTGGCGGTGAAACAGAGCATGCAATTGCTCATATCGAAGAAGCCTTAAAAGGAAAAGTTTCAGCAGATCAGGAAAGATGGTTTGCTATTAAGGTTTTTGAACGTGATGACAAAGTTATGTCTCAGATTAATCTTGACTCATCATCTGCTAAGGATATTGAAAAAGTTATTTCAGGTGTTGAGAGTGAGCTTGATGATGATAGCGAGAGCATAATTACAAACGAAAGATATATTTATATTGCTTCAATTCTCAAAGGTTCTTATACAAAGAAGAATAAGGGCGGTCTTACAGTTTCTGATAAAATTGATAAAGTCGTGACTAACAGATTTTTAGCTTTGCCTATTTTTGCTGCAGTTATGTTTATTGTTTATTATGTATCAGTAACTACTGTTGGTGCATGGGTAACTGACTGGACTAATGATTGTCTTTTCGGTGATGGCTTCTTCTTCCTTAACAAGGGCGCCGCTGAGTATGAGGAAGCGGCAGGTAAATTTGACAGAGCAAGTGCTATTCTTGAAGCTATGGAAGCGGGAGAAGCAACTGTTGAAATTAATGATGAAGAGGGTACTCCTGTTGAAACTATTGAAATTACAGACGATGCAGTTGCTGAGGCGGAAGCTGTTGAAGAGCCCGATCCTGCTGAATATGGCTGGTGGGTTGATGGTATTCCTGTATTAATAGGTAATTTTTTGGAGAATATTAATTGTGCCGAGTGGTTATCTGCACTTATACTTGACGGTATTGTTGCAGGTGTTGGTGCCGTACTTGGTTTTGTTCCGCAGATGCTTGTACTTTTTATATTCCTTGCTTTCTTGGAGGCTTGCGGATATATGGCAAGAGTTGCCTTTATTATGGACAGAATTTTCAGAAAGTTTGGACTTTCAGGTAAGTCATTTATTCCTATGTTAATAGGTACAGGATGTGGTGTTCCCGGTGTTATGGCATCAAGAACTATTGAAAATGACAGAGACAGAAAGATGACAATAATGACAACTACCTTCATTCCATGCGGTGCAAAGTTACCGATTATTGCTCTTATTTCAGGAGCCTTATTAGGCGGTGCATGGTGGGTATCACCAAGTGCTTATTTTGTTGGTATTGCTGCTATTATTCTTTCAGGTATTATTTTAAAGAAAACTAAAATGTTTGCCGGTGATCCTGCTCCTTTTGTTATGGAGCTTCCTGCATATCATTGGCCGACTGCAGGCAATGTTTTAAGAAGTATGTGGGAAAGAGGCTGGTCTTTCATTAAGAAAGCGGGTACTATTATATTACTTGCAACTATTTTGGTTTGGTTCCTTTCAGGTTATGGCTTTGGCGAAGAGGGCTTTGGTGCTGTTGATATGGAGCAGAGCTTACTTGCTAATATCGGTAATCTCTTTGCATGGATATTCAGACCTCTCGGCTTTGGTGACTGGAAGGCAACGGTTGCTTGTGTAACAGGCTTAATTGCTAAGGAAAATGTTGTAGGTACTTTTGGTGTATTATACGGCTTTGCTGAAGTAGCTGAAGATGGTGCTGAAATTTGGGGTACATTACAGAGTGCTTATACTCCTGTTGCAGGTTACGCATTTTTAGTATTCAATCTTCTTTGTGCACCTTGTTTTGCGGCAATGGGTGCTATTAAGAGGGAAATGAACTCACCTAAGTGGACTGTATTTGCTATTGGTTATCAGTGTGTATTTGCTTATCTTGCGGCACTTGTAATTTACCAGATTGGTTCAGCACTTACAGGCAATGTAAATATTATAGGTTTAATTGTTTCTCTTGTTATTATAGCATTTGCACTTTATATGCTGTTCAGACCATATAAGGAGAGCACAAGTTTTAAAAGTAAGTTAAGCATTGAGGCTTAAGGAGGCTTTTATATGAATTTGTCAACATTTATTGTTGGTATTATATTGCTTCTGATAATTGTTTTGATTATCAGAAGCCTGATTAAAAAGAAAAAGAATGGCGGCGGCTGCGGATGCGGCTGCTCAGGTTGTGCCAATTCAAGTATATGTCACAAAAAATAGTTAATTTATATCCTTAAATATGTAAAACGGCTATTGCACAATGAGGTGACCCCCAAAAGTTAGACTTTATACAGCGTAGCGGTTTTCGGACTGC
>JAUNGN010000066.1 GCA_030524425.1 Clostridia bacterium
ATATTAAAGAGTATAATTATAAAAGCATTGAGCTTGTTAATGGAGAAATAATTCCGATAAGTCAATCCCTGAGACCGCAAATTAAGGAAATCATAGAGAATTTATAGTTATATATAGCATGGATACACTTTAGTCTATGCTTATTACCTGATTCATCATAATAAATACATAAATTTTCCGGTTGTTCTTCATAGATATAAATAAATTATTGTAAAAATATTTTACTTTATTGTCATTTTATGGTATTATAATAAATAACTATACGTTTAAGGGGGAACACTTAATTGGATTTTTTAAAAAAGAATTTAAAAGGAATTTTACTTTGCCTTATAATTTCAATACCATGCTGGTTTCTAGGCAAGAAATTTGAGGTAATAGGCGGGCCTGTATTTGCAATACTTGCAGGTATGGTAATAACTCTTTTTATTAAAGACAAGGGTAACTTACAGGCAGGTATTACATTTACATCAAAAAAGATTTTGCAATATGCCGTCATTCTTTTAGGCTTTGGACTTAACCTCAGCACAATAGCAAAAGTCGGCTCACAATCACTTCCTATAATTGTGTCAACCATTGCAACATCTTTAATAATAGCATTTATTCTTTGCAAGATATTACATATACCTTCAAAGATTTCAACGCTTGTAGGTGTTGGTTCATCAATATGCGGAGGTTCAGCCATTGCTGCAACAGCGCCCGTAATTGGTGCAGAGGATGAAGAAGTTGCTCAGGCAATTTCAGTTATTTTTCTTTTTAATGTTATTGCAGCACTCATATTCCCTGCAATAGGCAAAATGCTTGGCTTGACAGACAGCGGATTCGCTCTTTTTGCAGGTACTGCCGTTAATGATACTTCATCAGTTACCGCTGCTGCTTCTGCCTGGGAAGGAATGACAGGAGCAAAGAATGTACTTGACAGTGCGGCTATAGTTAAACTTACAAGAACTCTTGCTATAATTCCCATTACTCTTGTACTTGCATTTGTACGAACAAAAAAGGAAAAAAACAGCGGCAGCTCAGTAAGTCTTAAAAAGATTTTTCCGTTTTTTATACTGTGGTTTGTGGCTGCATCAATAATAACAACTATTGCAACCGCCTTCTTTAATGCAGATGCAAATGTTTTCAGCATTTTCAAAACTTTAAGTAAATTCTTTATTGTTATGGCTATGTCTGCAATCGGACTTAACACAAACATTGTAAAGCTTATTAAAACAGGAGGTAAACCTATATTTATGGGCTTCTGCTGCTGGATAGGAATAGCTTGTGTAAGTCTTGCAATGCAGCACATTTTAGGTATATGGTAATTTATAAAAAGCTCCGAAAAATTATCTTCGGAGCTTTTACTGTTATATAAGCTTTTAAAAGTCTTAAATAAATAAAAAAATATTAAGCAGTATATTTCTCTAAAGTTCTTCTTACCGCCCCTTTACCTGCAATAAGCTCCTTAAACATACATTCAATCCTCTCTCCTACACCTGCCTTATAAAGGTCAATTCCAAATATATTTGAATTTGAAAGAATTGGTTTAAGCTGTCCCTTGTAGCTTTCAGCCCTTCCAACTTCAATACCCGTTAATTCCCTGCTTAATTCAGAAATCATCGGGTCAGAAGACAATTCAAATTTATTGCCTTCATCATCAACGCCAATTAAATATCTGCACCAGCCGGCAATAGCAAGAGGAATACCTGTAAGATTCTCTGCACTTCCGTTTTTCTCTACATAGGCCTTAATAGTTTCACCATATCGTATTCCAACTTTTTGAGAAGTATCTGTTGCTATTCTCTGAGGAGTGTCAGGCATAAATGGGTTTGGCACTCTTACATTTAGCACCTCATCGACAAAATCAACAGGTGAAAGAATTCCGGGGTCAGTAACAACAGGCATTCCCTCTGCAATACCAATTATTTCAACAAGCTTTCTCAATTCCTTATCTCTCATTTCATCAGCAATTAAAGTATAACCAAGCACACAGCCATAAACAGCCAAAGCAGTATGCAAAGGATTAAGACAGGTCGTAACCTTCATTCTTTCAACTTTATTCACAGTATCTCTGTCTGTCATATATACTCCTGCTTTTTCAAGGGGAGGTCTGCCATTAGGAAACTTATCCTCAATAACAAGATACTGGGGACCTTCTGCATTTACAAAAGGTGCAATATAAGTATTTTTAGATGTTATAACAGGCTCCATATCTTCAACACCCGCATCCTCTAATTCTTTTGCAACAGACTCGGCAGGTCTTGGTGTAATTTTATCTATCATAGACCAAGGAAAGGAAACTGTATTTTCATCAGAAATATAGTCTATAAATCCGCTCTCAACATAACCTTTATTAAGCCATTCTTTAGCCATAGTCAAAACCGCTGACCTAAGCTTTTCACCATTGTGAGAGCAATTGTCCATAGAAACAACAGCAACAGGTATTTTACCCGATTTATATCTTTCATTAAGCAATGCACATACAACTGCAGCAGCAGACTTTGCTTTATAGGGACCATTGTTAATATCTGCCTGAATAAAAGGAAAAAACTTGCCATCAGGACCACTAAGAGCATAACCCTTTTCAGTAATAGTAAATGAAATCATTTGCAGCTTAGGATTCACAAAAATCTCTCTTAATCTGTTCCAATCTTCAATAATATCAGTATCAGCCTTAACTGCTTCTGTAATGGAAGCTAAAACTTCTTTGTCTGTTGAACCGTCAGATTTTAAAGTTACTGCTAAAACAAGATTATCATAAGGCTTATAAATCTTATCAATTACATCAAAGTCAAAGGTTTCTGCACAGATAATACCCTTATCCGTTTCACCTGCTTCAATAAGCCTGTCAGCTATACCCCCAATAAAAATTCTAAAGATATTGCCTGCACCAAAATGAACCCACACAGGTGAATTCTTAGTATTTGCTGCCACATTTTCTATATTGTACCCGGGGAGACTAATGCCAATATCCTCCCAAGCCTTTGAATCCTTTAAACCCTGTAATGTTAATTTCATATAAAGTTCTCCTTTTTGTCCATACAATATTATTAATGTAATAATTTTAAATATATTCTTCCCCTTTCATTCCTAATAATACCTGCAATAACATAATATTAATTTTTAGTGAGTGCAATTTGCTTTTGTATTGCTTTCAACGCTCAGCTATTACCGTTCAGAATATGCAAGCAAGTGGTTTATTTTTATTGCTGCATAACTAAAATCCCCGCTTTTCAAATAGAGGGCACTGAAAAAGTAGACTACACCATCTATATTTGATATAATAGAAATATC
>JAUNGN010000067.1 GCA_030524425.1 Clostridia bacterium
TTGTTTATATTGTAATTATTTATTCAAAAAAGTCAATGCTTTTTCAGTGCCCTCTATTATGATAAAGAGGGTCTTTTACCCTTTGTTGAACGCTCAAGCAGCGGCATAAGAATGTTTAAAGAGTGCGACTACGAATGGCTTCAGGTTATAAACTGCCTTAAAAAGACAGGTATGCCCCTGAAAGATATAAAAGACTTTATTTATATGGCAATGGAAGGTGATAAAACCATTGATGAGAGATTGCAGCTGTTCCTTAAACAAAAAGAAATAATCGAAAATCAAATTGCAGAGCTTCAGGACACCCTCAATACAATTAATTTTAAATGCTGGTATTATCAGACCGCCAAAGTCAAGGGCTCCACATCAGTCCCACGAAATATGAGTATTGAGGAAATACCCGAGCAATTCAGGGAAGTAAGAAATAAACTTCGCCGCTTTAACTAAAAACACTCTTTAAAATATAAGCCGACCTATTTCAATCGGCTTATATTTTGTTTATTCAATATCTTTTTAAACATTTCTTTTTAATGTCGCTATTGCTTCAACCATTTCAGGTGTTCTCAAATCAAAAAATGTGCTTTCACCTGTGTCAAGTTCTGATATAAGGCTCATATCCTCTTTTGAAATTTCAAAATCAAACACATTAAAGTTTTCCTCAATTCTTTCCTTTTTTGTTGATTTTGGAATAACTATTATACCTCTTTGAATTTGATGCCTTAATAATATTTGAGCAACACTTTTGTGATATTTGCCTGCAATAGCTTTAAGTGTTTCATTATTGAATATATCGTTATGTCCTTCCGCAAAGGGCGCCCAGCCCTCCATATGAACCCCTCTTTTGTTCATATACTGCAAATCCTTTTCTCTCTGGTAAAAAACATTGCATTCAATTTGATTTACCGCAGGAGGTATTTCATTAAAACAGATTAGGTCGGCAAGTCTTTCGGGAAAACAGTTACATACGCCTATTGCCCTTACCGCACCAACCTTGTATAACTCCGTCATAGCTCTCCAAGCGCCATAATAATCGTTTACACACTGGTGAATTAAATACAAATCTATATAGTCAAGCCCCAGCCTGTCAAGGGACCTTCTGAAACCCATTTTAGCTTCACTGTAATTTGTGTTTGAAACCCACAGCTTTGTTGTAACAAATATTTCCTCTCTTGGCACACCCGAACGGCGTATACCCCTGCCAACTGCCTCCTCATTGCCATAAGATGCAGCTGTATCAATAAGCCTGTAGCCTGTATGAAGTGCATCAACAACAGCCTGCTCACACTCCTTAGGGTCTGTTATCTGATAAACCCCAAAGCCAAGCATAGGCATTCTTATTCCGTTATTTAAAGTCACATATTCCATAATATTCCTCTATTCCTTTAAAATTTTACTTCCGCCGAATACTTCCGACATTTCCATATTATCAAGAGCCGTATCAATTATTTTTATTTCACTCTCTGACAAAACAATATCAGCTGAGCCTGCATTTTCAGTTAATCTGTCCGTCTTTCTTGTTCCGGGAATAGGCACAATAAAGGGTTCTTTGCAAAGCATCCATGCAAGAGAAAGCTGTGCGGGAGTACATTTCTTTTTCTCCGCCATTTCATTTATCAGCCCTAAAAGCTCTTTGTTTTTATCATAGCTGTCAGAATTAAACTGAGGCATAATGCTTCTGTAATCGGTATCCTTTTCAAACACTGAGCTTTTATCATATTTAGCGGATAAAAAACCGTTTGCCAAAGGTGAAAAGGCAACAAAACCGATATTAAGTTCCTTCAAAACAGGAAACAGGCTTTCATAATGCCTTGCCATCATTGAGTATCTGTTTTGTATTGCCGTAACGAGACAGACTGCATTTGCCCTTCTTATATTATCCTCATTTGCCTCCGAAAGTCCCCAGTGAGTTATTTTTCCCTCGGCTATTAAGTCAGACATAACTCCTGCAACCTCTTCAATAGGCACATCAGGGTCATTTCTGTGCTGATAGTAAAGGTCGATATGATCTGTTCCAAGTCTTTTAAGAGAACCCTCTACAGATTTTCTTATTACATCAGGTCTTGAATTTGGTATAAGGGGTTTATTTGTTTGTGCGCTTGTCATATCAAAGCCAATGCCAAACTTTGTTGCAATAACAACATTGTTTCTGTAGGGCTTTAACAATTTTCCAAGCATTTCCTCATTATGATGAGGATTTTCAGGAGTACCGTAAACCTCAGCCGTATCAAAAAATGTATATCCCAAATCTATGGCACCTGCAATAAGCCTTTCTGCTTCTTTTATGTCAACAGGCTTCCCATAGGCATGGCTCATACCCATACAGCCAAGACCTACAGACGAAACCCTTAAATCTCTTCCCAACATCCTGTACTGCATATTCATTCCTCCATTTATGAGAGTTTGTCATACTCTGCCTTATCAACAGGTTCAAGCCAGTTTGTACCAAAAGCCTCCATACCCTCGGCAACAGGACCGGATACTGAAATATGTGTAAACTGGCTGTCCTTTGCAGCGCCGTGCCAATGCTTTGTGCCTGCGGGAATAACAACAACATCGCCTACATTTATTTCCTCTGCCTCCTGTCCTTCCATCTGAGCATATCCTCTGCCCATAGTACCCATTAAAATCTGTACGTGATCATGAACGTGCCAGTCGTTTATACAGCCCTCGTCAAAGGTGACATTTGCTATTGAAACTTCGCCCTCATTAGCAATGTTGTTAAGGTATACATCACCTGTAAATGTGTCTGCCTTGAAATAATCACCAAGACCGAATATAGGCTTTGCATCTTCCAAATCGCCTTTGTTGTCAAGAGTTACATTACTGTTATTCTGTGCATTAATTGTTTTGGTTTCACTGTCCCAATTTACGGCATAATTCATTGCCTCGAGCAAATCCCTTGCAGAAACCACAGCCTTTCCGTCAGTTATATCAACATTTGTATCAACCCTCTGTCCGTCAACATTTATTTCACCTGCAAAAGTACGTACAGAAAATAATGTTGAAGCAATCATTGTTCCTAAAATTAATTTTTTCATTAGACGTTCCTCCTTATGTCTGTTTTGTATTTTGTAATTTAAGTATAGACTAAATCTTTCTCTTTGAGAATTTCATAAAAGTTATGCACTTTAAACTAAAGGTTATAGCTAAATAAAAAAAGACTCAGGTTTAATGAGGTGACCCCCAAAAGTTAGACTTTATACAGCGTAGCGGTTTTCGGACTG
>JAUNGN010000002.1 GCA_030524425.1 Clostridia bacterium
ACAAAAGTTAGTATATCACAAGTTCCTATTCCTGTCAACAACTTTTTTAATTTTTAATTATTTTTTTTATTAAATAAATTGATTAACACTATCAGAGTAAGTATAATTAATTTCTTCAAGCTTAGAAGTTATTTCTTCCTCCATTACATTGTACTGATTACAAAATTCACTTAAACTTCTGTAATTATCCCTAAGCTGAGTATTTACAAAGCTTAAGAGAATTACAGGATCCTTGGGTATCATTATTTTTTACTCTCCTTTATTAATTTTCTGATAAATGCAAAGGTATAGTCTTCGCCTTTTTCCGAAAGCATAGTAAGTAAATATTCAATTAATTTGGCTGTGTCGGGATGAATCCGTCTTACCTTTTTCTTATTGTTATAATAATTTAAAGCATAACTGTCATTATATTTATCCTTGCCATATATCTTGCTTGCAGCCACTCTGTCGCAAAACATTTCCACAACATATTTTACAGGCATTGGAACAGGTTCAAGCTGATGAGTTTCCACGGAATAATCAGTCCAGTATTCAAAATGATGCTTATTTCTGCCTTTATGATGCATCCATGCAAGGGAATACCTATTTTCTTCTCTTGCTGCTTCATTTGGACTTCTTCTTCCCTGATAATATCTTATACCCTCAATAAATTCTGTCGGACTGTATTTTGATAAATCATGAAATAAACCCTGAAAGCCTATACCTGCTTTAAAGCAATGATATATGACCTTATGTCTATGACTTGTAATGGTTATAAAATGATATATAAAATTGCGTATTGACATACTTCCTCCTGTTTCAATTAAATAAAATAAGAGGGTTCTCAAAGAGAACCCCCTATTTATTTGAAATAATATTTAAAACTCTATTGAGATTAATTATTACTCAGCCTCTGTAGCAGCTTCAGTAGTTGCTTCTGCAGTAGTAGCCTCAGTAGTTTCCTCAGCTACAGTAGTAGCCTCAGTTTCTTCAACGTCTACTGTATCAACAGCTGACTTTGCTAACTGACCATTGTAGATAGCTGTTCTAGTTTCAGCATCCCAAGATACAGGTACACCAAGTGCCTGACCTAAAGCTCTGAAAGGAACGAACATTCTGCCGTCAACGATTTCAGCTACAACGCCGTTGTCCATAGTGATACCAACACCATCAACAGTCATTGTTGCACTGCCAGCCTGGAACTGAATAATCTTCTGACCAGAACCTGCAGCATAGAAGATAGTTGCAGTCTTAGTATTAGCATCCCAAGCAATCTTGCTAGAGTTATCAGCATCGTTTGCGTTAGCCTGGTCAACACCAAGAGCTAAAGTAACGAATCTTAATGGAACCATAGTAGAGTTAGATGAAGTCTGGATATAAGCAGCAACGTCCATATCTACAGTCTTGCCGTCCATCTTGATAGACTTCTCACCAATAGTAACTTCAACAACACCATCAAGAGTAGTTGTATCAGTAACTACCTCTAAGTAGTTCTTGAATTCAAAACCGTCTTCCTCGAATAAGTCGAAATCAGCATACTGTTCGTAATCATCTTCAAATGAACCGTTCTTCTTAGTAGGAAGGTTGCCCTCTTCTGCAGTAATTGTAGACTTCTGATCTACATTTTCCTGATAGTTGTTAACAATTGCGTCACCGCCTACAGTAATGCTGTAGCTGCCGTAAGGGATAGATCTAGTTGTACCAACTGCAACACCTGTAATAGTGATTGTAGAAGGTGCAGAATAAGACTCAGAATCGATAGTGAATGAAATCTTACCATTCTTTACCTTGAAAGTCTTAACCTCAAGCTCACCGTCAACCTTAATATCTGTATCAGCATCATCAAATGCTAAATCAGCTGAATAAGTATCATCAAGAGTAATCTCTACAGACTTGCCATCTTCAAGAGCACCGTAAGTGTTCTCAGTAATCTTGATATCAGCAGTCTCAACAGCCTTGTAACCAATGTTAGACTTAGTAGTAGCAGCCTCAACTGTTACAGGAGTAACAACCTTAGCAACAACTAAATCAGATAATGTATCAGCATCTAAACCGGCACCAGATACAGAAACAGTTACATCACCAGAGAAATCGATAGAAGTAGATAATGTTAACTTAATATCGAAGTATGAAGACTCATTTTCGTTAATGTTCATGCTCTGAGAAGAGATAGAATCAAATCTTAAAGTAGTACCATCATCAACAATCTTACCAGTGCTGAACTTATCCATGTACTTAGTCTTAGTAATCTCGTAACCAACAATCTTAACACCCTCAGGAACAGAGAATTCAAGCTTTCTGCCAGTTAACCAAGTACCAGGAGTAGTCTCACCAAATTCGAACTCAGCAGTCTCAAAATCATCTGTGTCTGCATCTGCATCAAATGGAGTTCTACCAGCAAAGATAGTTGTAGGTTCTTCAAGAGCCTTTAACATAAAGCCGTAATCCTGTCTCTCACCAACCTTAATAGTCTGAGTAGTGATACCAGAATCACCTGAAATAGTTACATTAATGTCACCGTAAGTATCATCATCCTTAGCCTCAGCCTTGAAGCCCTTAATAATGATAGAAGATGTCTTAGAAGTAACAAATGGAGACTCGCTCTTATCAGGTAATGTGAACTCTAAAGTTCTCTTATCAATCTTCCAGCCATTCTTGTTGTCGCTGCTGTACTTACCAACACTAACAAACTTATTGCAGTTAACACCGGCAACAATATCTCCATCGCTGTTGTCAGACCACTCATAGTTACCGTTAAGCTTAACCTTAATAGTCTGACCATCAAATGTACCAGCTAAATCTTCCTTAATAGTAATATCAGGAACACTGTAAATTTCATCAGAAGTTGTGTTTACATCAGAAGAAACTACAGAAGCAGTAGTAGAACCGTCAGAATCTGTAACAGTTGCTACTGTATGAGATGTAGCTGAAATAGTAGAATCATTATCATCAATGCTTACTGTAACAGCACCCTCTTCACTGCCATCAGTAACGATAGGAAGAGCGATGTCATAGTAAGGAGTACCCTGAGTTACATCAGAGTTGTTCTGATTAACCTTATCATCATTGATTGGGTATAATAAAACTTCGATTTCGTTAGCGTTGATATACTTGAAGCCGTAAGGAAGCTTTCTAGAGTTCTCGCCACCTACATATTCCTTAAGAACATCAACAGGGTCTCTGCCGTCAGCAACAAGTGCATCGTAAGTAGTCTTAGTCTTCTCAGTTCTGAAGATGAATGGAGCTGATTCACATAAGTTTTCATTAAACTTACCGTTTTCAACCTTTAAGATGATTGAATCACCCTGCTTAACCTCAGAAGTAGGTCTAACCTGTAATGTAATAGCAGAAGCTGCAGAAATTACATTATCGTTAACCTTCTCGCTAGAAGAATCATAGTTGCTGAATACAACATCAATGCTACGGTCATCAATATTAGTAAGTAATACTTCATCATCACTAAGTGTAGTATTAGACTTACTTAATGTGTTTGTAGAATTAGCCATTGCGTTCATTGGAAGCATAGCAACTGTCATAGCTGCAGCTAACACAAGTGCAATTTTTCTTTTCATTGTTTTTTCCTCCTTATGAAAAATAAATGTGTAGAGGCTTAGCATATTTTGCCTCATTTACAAAAGTATTATAGCATTACACACTCGACTAGTCAACAAATTTTTTTAAATGTAATATTACTGTAACATTTGTTTATCGACCACCAGGTGTCTTGCTTGATACATAATATATCACCTTTTGAGAAGAAAATCAAGGGGTTTCGGGTAACTGTAAATTGACTGTAATATTTGAGATATTTAAGTAATAAGGTAAAATGTTTACGAAATATTACGAAATTTTTTTGAAACAGTAAACAGTGTTTCTTCTATATTAAAGAATAAAAATTAACTTAAGCATAATTAAAATAAAAAATAATTTATAAATGTCACACTTTGTCACTTTATATATGCTATGCTCCTATTGAACACAGAAAGGAGGTGAAATTGATGTTTGATTTTCAATATCCCAATTCACAAATGCCTAAAATAAACTTTCTTATAAAAAAAGGCGGAGAAAATATAATAAGAAGTGACCGGTTTATATTAAATACAATAAAGGAATTCAGATGTTCAAAAAAAAGATATGAAATGCTTTTAGGGGATGCCTACTACAAAGGAGCACATGACATATTGAAAAGAAAGAGAAGCTGTATAGGTGAGGACGGCACAATCATAGAAATTAACAATCTGCCTAACAACAGAATTGTAGATAACCAATATAAAAAGCTTGTTACTCAAAAGGTTAATTATTTATTGGGGAAAAGCTTTACCATTGATGCGGACAGAGAATATTCAAATTTACTTAAAAATATTTTTAACAGTAAATTCGTAAAATTACTGAGAAATGTGTGTCAGGACAGCATTAACTGCGGAATAGGCTGGATATATATTTACTATGATGAGGAAGGGAATATTAACTTTAAAAAATTAAACCCATGGGAGGTGGCAGCCGGCTGGTCCGATGCAGAACATACCAAGCTGGATTATGCAATAAGATTTTATGAAAGTATAGAATATGAAGGAGAAAACAGAAAAATAAAAGAAAAGGCTGAAGTCTTTGACAATATTGGTATAAGAAGATACGAAATTGATAAAGGAAGACTCATACCTGACGGAATTAAATGGAAAACACCTTACTTCTATTACAAAAACAACAGGCTTAGCTGGTCAAAAATTCCCCTTATACCTTTTAAATATAATGAGGAAACCCCTCTTATTAAAAATGTAAAAACACTGCAGGACGGTCTTAACCTAATAATAAGCAACTTTCAAAACGCAATGGAGGAAGATCCGAGAAATACAATACTTGTTCTTAAAAACTACGACGGAGAAAATCTTGGTGAATTCAGAGAAAACTTAGCCACCTACGGAGCAGTAAAGGTAAGGACAATTGACGGCACAGACGGAGGGGTAGAAACACTCAGCATAAATGTAAACAGCGAAAATTACAAAAGTCTTATTGAAATATTTAAAAAAGCAATAATTGAAAACGGCATGGGATATGATGCCAAAAGTGAAAAGCTCAACGGAAATCCAAATATGATGAATATACTGAGTATGTATTCCGACATAGATATTGACTCAATAGGCATGGAAAACGAATACAGAGATGCTGTTGAAAATATTATATGGTTTATAAATTCCCATTTGTGCAACACGGGAAAAGGCAATTTTTTTAATGAAGATGTAAAAATTATATTTAATAAAAACATTCTCATTAACGAAAGTGAGCTTATAGATAACTGTATTAAATCCCTTAATGTAATAAGTGAGGAAACGGTAATTGCAAAGCATCCATGGGTAGAAGACAGTGTTAAGGAATTAAAAAGAATAAAAAAATCAAAGGAGAAACAATATGAAGAAAAGACTAATGGAAATGGGAATAAGCGCGGAAATTGCCGGCGAGGCAGTAAATCTCTTCAACAGGGAAACAACCAAACTGAAGGACAGTCATAAAAACGAAATTTATAACATTAAGCTTGAAAATGCCATTGAAAGAGCTATATCAAAATCAGGTGCAAAAACCAATAAAGCCGTAAAAGCAATGCTTAACATGGAGGAAATAAGTCTTAATGACAAGGGAGAGCTGTCAGGTGCTGAGGAACAGCTTAAAAATCTTGCTGAAAATGAAGATACAAAATACCTTTTTAATACCGGTGAAGAAATTTCTTTTAAAGGTGTAAGGATAGGAAACAGCGAAGACAGGGAGATAAATCCCAAGGATATGAATTACGATGAACTGTGTGCTTATTTAGAAAATAAAGAATAATTATAAAATAACAGACAAATAATTATTTGCTTAAAATTAAGGGGACGGCGGGCGGGCTTAATATATATGAAAAAAACAAAAGGAGGAAATATAAATGGCAAAATTCGACAGTAAAACTTTTAATCCGCAAGCCTTTGGCATATATGTGGATAAAATACCACAGTTAAAGAAAAATGAACTTATTAAAAGCCGTGCATTAAGAGGCAGCAGTGAAATAAGAAACGCTTTCAGCTCACAGTCAGGCACAGCCTATGCAATATTGCCAATGTTTGGCTTGCTGGACGGTGACGTACTTAATTACGACGGTCAGACAGACATTACGGCAACAAAAACAAATACCTATGAAAGAGGTGTTGTAGTAGTGGGAAGAGCAAAGGCATGGGTAGAATCAGACTTTGCTGAGGACATTACGGGAGGTGCCGGCTTTATGGACAGTGTGGCAGCTCAGGTAGCAGAATACTTTGACGAAGTAGACCAGGATACATTACTTGCCATACTTGAAGGTATATACAATATGACAGGTGATGAAAACCTTGCCTTTGTAAATGAACATACCTATGACATTACATCGGATGGTGATGGTATGGTAGAACCTGCTACATTAAATAAGGCAATACAAAAAGCGGGAGGTGACAACAAAAACAAGTTTACTCTTGCAATTATGCACTCTGAAGTTGCAACAAACCTAGAAAATTTAAATCTTCTTACATACCTTAAGCAAACAGATGCAAAGGGTATTCAAAGAGATCTGACTCTTGCAAGCTGGAACGGACGTACTGTATTAATTGATGATTCCATGCCTGTAAGTGAAGATAAAGACGGTAAAAGTGTATACACCACATATATTCTCGGTGAAGGTGCTTTTGACTATGAAAACATAGGCGCCAAAGTTCCTTATGAAATGGACAGGAACCCGTCAGTAAAGGGAGGTCAGGATACTTTATATGCAAGACAAAGAAAATGCTTTGCACCCTTTGGTATCAGCTATACAAAGACCAATCAGGCTACTCTTTCCCCAACTAATGAGGAGCTAAAGGACGGCAGCAACTGGTCACTTGTAAATGACGGCAGTGCTGAGCCTAAATATATTAATCACAGATCTATTCCTATTGCCAGAATAATATCAAAGGGCAGACTATGATAAACAGTGATGATGTTGCCTTAAGACTTAAAAGCTTAGGCTACACTGTTTCTGATGAAGATGCAGATTCTATTGATTATTGTATAAACGAAAGCGAGGAATATATATGTAATTTCTGCAATATAAAACACATTCCCCTTGAACTTTACAATACGGCAGTTGATATGAGCTGCGGCAGCTTCCTGAAAATAAAAAACTCAATGAACGAGCTTGAAAACTATAATCTGGGCGGAGCTATAGAAAGCATAACAGAGGGAGATATTTCTATAAGCTATACTAACGGTATAAGCAGAGATGTGCTCTTTGAAGAGCTTATTAAAAGATTAAGCAATAAGGACAGTCAATTAATTGGCTTTAGAAAAATAAAATGGTAAATATCACAAAAGATATTGAAAGACTTTACTGCGACACCTGTAATATATATGAATACAAGGAATTTACTGAAGGCAGTGTGACCAAACACAAAGAAGAACTTAAACACAAAAATATAAAATGCAGAATTTCCTTTTCAACAGACAGGATTTTTAACAGACTCAGTCCGGGAGAAGAAAAAGAAGATTTTTTAAAGCTCAAACAAAACATAAAGCTATTTTTACCTTCAAAAATTGAGGTTAAGGCAGGAAGCAAAATAGAAGTAACTCATCAGGGACAGACAATGGTATTTGTAAACAGCTCAATGGGAGCTGTTTACAAAAGCCACACTGAAATATTACTGGATAACAATAAGGAGTGGGCATAAATGATTAATAAAATAATATCAGCAATTGCTGATGATATAAAAAGTAAATTCGGGAATATAAAAATATACACTGAAAAGGTAAAGCAGGGCTATGAATCGCCTTGCTTTTCCATAATATGCAAAAAGGCTGACAGCGGTATTTACAGAGGCAGCAGATACAGAATGACTGCCGAAATTGAAATACACTATTACAATAATAAACAAAGAGAAAACTGTAATGATACAATGCTTAGTCTTTTTGACATTATAAATTATGTAAATTTAGATGGTTTTCCCATAAGAGCATGCCAAATGTCAATGGAAACAGATAGTGACTGCTGTATATTTAAGGCAGGATACGACTTTTTTTATTATATTGAAAATAATGAAGAAAAAGAGCTTATGGGAGAATATAAGGATAAAGTTAAAATCGGATAATATAAGGGGGAATTTAAATGGATGAAAATAAATTTACAAAGGAGCAGTTAAAAAAATCCGATACATTTAAGGAATATGTTGATATAATTAATGCCTTTTTAAAAGACGGAGAAAGCTACTCAATTGATGAAACAAAGGAAATTATACAAAATTTTCTGAATAAGGGGGGTGAATAAATATGTTAGGCGGAGGAAACTTTGTAACACAAAACAAAATACTGCCGGGAAGCTACATTAACTTTGTGTCCTCTGATATGGGAGTAAACGTATTCGGAGAGAGAGGAGTAGTAGCCCTGGGATGTGTTCTTGACTGGGCAGATTCCGGAATAACGGAAATAACAAAGGAGGATTTTATAAACAATTCAAAAGCTATACTTGGATATGAATACACAAATTACAGACTCATTGATATTAGAGAGGTATTTAAAAATGCTAAGAAACTGCTGCTTTACAATATCTGTCAGACAGATCAAAGCAGAGCAAGCTGTGACTACTGTACAGCCAACAAATGGGGCTCAAGAGGCAACAGCCTCATGGTATCAATATCAACAAATGTGGATAACAATCAAAAAAAGGATGTAAACCTGTATCTGGATAAAACTCTTGTTTTTTCTCAGACAGTTTCAAGTGCAATTGAATTAAAAAACAACAGCTATGTTTCATGGAAAACAAGTGCTGACCTTACAAACACTGCAGGTACATACCTGACAAACGGCAAAAACGGCAGTGTAACAGGTGATAATATATCCACGTTTCTAAAGCTTCTTGAAAGCCGCAGCTTTAATGCAGTAGGTATTGTATATGACAGCATTCCCTTTGAAGAGCTTCTTATTGAATATACAAAAAGAATGAGAGATGAAGTCGGTAAGAAATTTCAATGTGTAACATCTTCTGCAAAAGGAGATTATGAAGGAAATGTTTATGTTTCAGCCATTGTAGATGAAGATGATTATCATCATATTATTCCATGGGTAACAGGTGCAATAGGCTCCTGTGCCATAAACAAATCTCTTACAAATACAATATATAACGGTGAATATACACTTGTATGCAGAGAAACTCAGGCATCATTGGAATCTTCAGTTAAAAACGGTGTTTTTAAATTTCATAATGTAAACGGTGAAGCAAGAGTTCTCCTTGATATTAACGCACTGACAACCACAACTGCAGAAAAGGGAGAAGATTTTAAAGACAATCAGACGGTAAGACTTTGTGACCAGATTGCAATGGATACTGCTGAAATTTTTAACAGCTACTATTTAGGCAAGGTGCCTAATGATTCGGCCGGCAGAAACTCTCTGTGGTGTGATATTGTAAAACATCATCAGACTCTTAAGGATATAAGGGCAATTGATGATTTTGATGAAAACAATATTACCGTAAAAAGGGGAGAAAGCAAAAGAAGTGTTGTAATAACTGACTGCATTACACCTGCTAATGCCATGACTCAACTGTATATGACAGTAACTATAGAATAAGGAGGTAACAAAATGGCAAATTCAATAATGAATGCAAAGGATTCCTTAAGTGCCAAGCTTGCAGAATGCTATGTAACAATAAATAACAACCGGTACAATTTTATGCAGGCTATAAATCTTGAGGCATCAATGGAAAAAAATAAGGTACAGGTTCCGATTTTAGGAAGAACCGCAAAAGGCAACAAATCCAGCGGCTGGATTGGAAAGGGGAAAGCAAAATTTCACTACAATACAAGTGTATTCAGACGTCTTTTAAGAGATTACAAAAACACGGGTGAGGATGTTTACTTTGATATACAAATTATAAATGAAGACCCTGCAAGCGCCGCAGGCAGACAGTCTGTTGTATTAATTGACTGCAACCTTGATGGAGGTATACTTGCAAAATTTGATGCTGAAGGCTCCTTCCTCGATGAGGAAATGACCTTTACCTTTGAAGACTTTAAGCTGGTTGAAGAATTTGAGCAGCTTAATGGTATGCTGTAAGGAGCTGATAAAATGACACCTGAGGTTAAAATACTTAATACCGGCTATTCTGTAAGCGAGGAAACCTCTGATACATATAAAATGAACATGGAGTCCCTTAATATAGAGGGACTCTGCAGTCAGAATAAGGCTATGGAACAGGCTATATACAAACTTATAATGACTGAGAACAATACCTATGTGATATATGATAAAAGCTATGGTATAAAGCTTAAGGATTTATACGGCAAGTCTGTAAGCTATGTGGCAGCTATGATAAAATTAAGACTTGAAGAGGCATTTAAACAGGACAGCAGGATAAGGAGAATTGAAAACTTTGCTGTAAGTACAGGCAAAAGCAAAATAATACTTGAATTCAGTGTTGTTACCATATATGGAACAATTGATATTAAACAGGAAATATGAGGAGGTGTTATCTTGTTTGAAGAAATGACTTATGAATATATTTTAAAGAGAGCCTTGTCAAGAATTTCCTCAAATGTGGACAAAAGACAGGGTTCTGTTATTTTTGACGCTGTTGCACCTGCATGTGCAGAGCTTGCACAAATATATATCTCTCTTGAAAATGTACTGGAGGCTTCCTTTGCCGATACGGCACCAAGAGAATATCTTATACTAAGAGCAAAAGAAACAGGTATCAAGCCTTATGATGCCACCTTTTCAGTATGCAGAGGAATATTTAACATAGAAATACCTATAGGCACAAGATTTAATATAGATAAAATAAATTTTAAGGTAACCGAAAAAATAAACGACAATGAATACAAGCTCCAATGTGAAACAGCAGGCTCAGAAGGAAATAAGCATTTAGGAACTCTTGTTCCCATTGACTACATACAGGGTTTGTCAACTGCAGAATTAACAGAAGTAATAATACCCGGAGAAGATGAAGAAAGTACCGAGGATTTCAGGCAAAGATATTTTGAGGAAGTACAAAGCGAGGCTTTTGGAGGTAATGCCTCAAGCTATAAAACATGGGTTAAAGAAATGGAAGGTGTAGGTATGGCAAAGGCTGAAAGAGGAAGCAAGGGAGGCTATGTAAATGTATACATTACTACCCCCGACCTTTCTGCACCTTCAGAAGAACTTTTAAAAAGTATAAAAGAAAAGCTTGACCCAAAGGAACAGGAGGGACTGGGTGCAGGCATAGCTCCCATCGGACATATAGTAACGGTAAAGGCCGCAGAAGCTTTTAATATCTCTGTCAGTGTAACTTTAAGCCTTAATGAAGATTACACAATTGAGGGAATAAAATCAACCATTATGGAAAAGCTCAAATCCTACATAAACAATGTAAATAAAAAATGGGAAAATGAAAGCATTAAAATTTATTCAGCCCAGCTTTTAGTGGAAATACTTAATATTTCAGGCATTAATAACATATCCCTTCTTACAATAAACGGAGGAAGCTATATAAACGTACCCTCAAACAGTCTTGCAGAAATTTCATCTCTGGAGGTGAAATAAAATGCTTATAAATTACTTACCTCCATTTATGCAGGAATACAGAGAAATAAGAGAGATATGCACAAGTGAGGATTACGAAATAAAAGAACTTCAAAATTACAAAAACAAAATACAAAAGGAACTTTTCCTTGAAACAGCAACAGACTACGGTATTAAAAGAACAGAATCAAATCTTGGAATAACTGCATCTGACGGTGAAAGTATGGAGTACAGAAAATTCAGAATAAAATCAATTTTAATAGGTACACATTATTCATTAATTGAAGCATTAAACAGTCTTATACCTAACGGTGAATATACATTAAACTTTGACATTAATACCCTTACCCTTACACTGAGAATACCACTGTCAAATAAAATGTATTTAAATTCAGTAAGTGAAATGCTTGACAAAACTGTTCCCCTTAATATTGCAGTAAGCTGCAGTATACTTTATACATCTCATAGCAATGCGGGTAAATATACCCATTCTGAGCTTAAGGAATTTACACACAAATTTATAAAGGAGGATTTACATGAACAATAATTATAATTTAACTTATCCAAGTGAAAACGATTACTATGATATAAATGTTTTTAACAATAATTTCAGCAAACTGGCAGACGGAATTGATGAAGCTAAAGCAGGAGGCTATTCAGGTGAAATAATAATAGCGGCATATAATTCCACAAATCCGTTAAAAAACTGTGCAGACTACAAGTGTACTCAGGCTGACTGTACTTCAATATTAAATGCTGCAGTTTCAAAGGCTGACAATAAGGGGAAAATCGTTCTTCTTGACGGTGATTATTATTTGGAAAATATCTGGACAATAAATAAAAGCCTGCATATAACGGGAATGGGGAAATTTTTTACAAAAATACATGAAGGAGATAACAGTATAAAGCCTAATATTCTAAGAATAACGGGAAGCGAAGTTTTAATAGACAATATAGGATTTGAAATAAACGGAAATACAGGCAATTCAAATTTAATTTCCATAGGCAATGACAAAATTGAAATTAATTCCTGCTATTTTTATTTACCCTATAATTTAAACTCTGTGGACAGCGCCGCACCAATAGTATTTGAATGTCAGTTTGTTTATTCATCAATTAAAAACTGTTTTTTTGAAAAATACAAGGATGACAGATATGTTATAAGAGCTGAGGACACATATGTAATAGGTACTATAAGCGGTAACTTTGTAAGAATAATTGACACCAATACTCAAATTGCCGTTCCTGTGAATTTGCAAAGTGCCCAAAGCTATGAACAAATTGACTTTGGAAGTCAAAAGACAACAGTTTATTTAAAGGGAATATTAATGAAATAAAAAGGAGGAATAAAATGACAGCTTACGATTTATTTTTTAAGAAAAACAGAAAGGAAAAGGAATGTTATTTTTCAGAAGTATGCAAGGACATAAAAGATGAAAACGGCAATATCATAAAGTGGAAATTAAGACCTCTTGAAACTTCAGAGGAAGAAGAAATAAGAGAAGAAGCAATGGAAAATGAAAAGGGTAAACTCAAACTAAATATGAAAAAGTACCTTGAAAAGCTTATTACTGCCTCTGTTGTATATCCAAACCTTTATAATGCTGATCTCCAGGACAGCTACAACACAAAAACTCCCGAAGAGCTTTTAAAGCAAATTGTAAATACACCGGGAGAATATTCCGCACTTGCAAAACTTGTACAGGAAAAAAACGGATTTAACAGCTTAAAGGAGAGTATTGAAGAAGCAAAAAATTAATAAGAGAGGGTGACCTGTACAGTAATCTTACCTGCTACTGTATACATAATTTTCACTGGCCGCCCTCTCTTATTTTAAATATGAGTCAGGAGGAAAGAGCCTTTGTTATAGCTTCAATAGATATTAAAAAGGGCGGTGATTAAAATAAACTATGATGAACTTACAAACCTTGTAAAGGAATATAACGATAAAAAAAATGCCTGTAAGCCCACAACTCATTATATGAAAGACTTTATAGGAGAAGGATATGATGATTTTTGGAAATTTAAGGGCAGATACAGAGTCTGCAAAGGCTCAAGAGCCAGCAAAAAAAGCAAAACTTCTGCCCTTAATTTTATTGTAAGGCTTATACAAT
Organism: Clostridia bacterium; assembly: GCA_030524425.1. Taxonomy (GTDB): domain Bacteria; phylum Bacillota; class Clostridia; order Lachnospirales; family CAG-274; genus Gallispira. The sequence goes on from JAUNGN010000002.1 coordinate 13,620, forward strand.
ATCCCATGGCAAATTTACTTGTGGTAAGAAAGGTATATAATACACTGAAAGACAGCTGTTATACAGAGCTTTGCTGGGCAATAAAAAGACTTCAGCTTGATAAATACTTTTTATGCAAGACAAGTCCTCTTGAAATTACTTACCTTGTGACAGGACAAAAAATTTATTTCAGAGGACTTGATGACCCTTTAAAAATAACATCAATTACAGTAGATGTAGGCTGTCTTTGCTGGATGTGGCTTGAAGAGGCCTACGAAATTAATGATGAAAATGATTTTAATATGCTTGATGAAAGTATAAGAGGAACTGTGCCTGAGGGGCTTTTTAAACAAATTACAATTACCTTAAATCCATGGAATGAAAGACACTGGATAAAAAAAAGATTCTTTGATACTGAGGATAAGGATATTCTTGCCAAAACCACAAATTACCTTTGCAACGAATGGCTTGATGAAGCCGACTTAAAGGTTTTTGAAAACATGAAAAAATCAAATCCCAGAAGATATCAGGTTGCAGGTCTTGGCAACTGGGGCATTACAGAAGGTCTGATATATGAAAACTGGAGAGAAGAGGATTTTGACATCAATACTATAAGGCATAAATATACTCTAAAATCCGTATTTGGCCTTGACTTCGGATATACAAATGACGAAACTGCTCTTTTTTGCGGTCTTTGTGATGAGGAAAACAAAAAATTATATGTATTTGATGAAATATATAAAAAGGGAATGAGTAATGAAGAAATTTATACTGAAATTGTTAAAAAAGGCTATCAAAAAGAAAGAATAAGAGCAGACTGCTCAGAACCTAAAAGCATAGACAGACTTATAAGTCTGGGAATCAGCAATATAAGAAGCTGCAGAAAGGGAAAAGACAGTATCAATAACGGAATTGATTATATTCAGGGCTTTGAAATTATTATATCATGTAAATGCCGAGGATTTCTGAAAGAAATAAGCAACTATAGCTGGGAAACTGATAAAAACGGCAGAAGAACCAACGTTCCCTGTGATAAGTTTAATCATCTTATGGATGCTATGAGATATGCTATGGAGGAAATAATTAAAGGCAATAATTTCAGCTTTAATTAATTTACAGTAAATTAATATTAAAATCCTATAATAAAGATTGGAGGTGAAGAAATGACAGAACTTCTTATAGAAGGTGTTAAAGGAATATTTTCCCCGACTCTTTGCGAAGAAATAACATTATATACTGAAAGATGGAGTATGGGAGAGCTTAAATTCAAGGTATTAAAGGAAGGCTCAATAGATTTTAAGGAGGGCAATGCCGTAAGCCTTAAGGTTAATAACAAAAATATGTTTTATGGATATGTTTTCAGCAAAAGCAGAACTAAAGAGGGTATAATTTCAGTTACCTGCTATGATCAGCTCAGATATCTTAAAAACAAGGATACCTATACCTATACAAACAAAAAAGCAAGTGAAGTTATTAAAATGATTTGCGATGATTATAATATTAAAACAGGCATAATTGAAGATACTTTATACACAATCCCTATGAGAATTGAGGATAACTCTTCTCTTTTTGACATTATATATACTGCAATGGAAATAACAATGCTTAACAGCGGAAATGACTTTGTATTATATGATGATTACGGCAAAATTAATTTAAGAAATACAAATAACCTAAAAACCAATCTGTTAATAGATAAGGAAAGTGTAATTGACTTCGTATATAAAACAACAATAGACAAAAATGTATACAATAAAATAAAGCTGCTCCATAAAAAAGACACCAAATATATTCATATACATAATGAATATATGGCTCAGGATGACAAAAGTATTAAAGAATGGGGTATTTTACAATATTTCAGCCATATTGATGAAGAAACAGACGGAAATACAACTGCAAAATATCTTTTAAATAAATATAAGCATAAAAACAGAAGGCTTATAATAACTACCTTTGATAATCTTTATATAAGGGCTGGTGCATCAGTTTATGTAAATTTAGACATTGGTGATTTTATTATAAATGAAGAAATGAAGGTTTATAGCTGCAAACATATCTTCAGGGATAAAGAACACATTATGGAGCTGGACGTAAGAGGAGGAATTTTAAATGAATGATATTCCCGCATTAATTAAAGATATTGCCAAAGCAGCAATAGAACAGGAAAAGCCTGTTGCTGTTGTAACAGGCAGAATAATTGATAATGTAAATTTTAAAATAGAAACAGAACAAAAAATGATACTTAATAAAGATTTTATTATTTTTCCTCAAAGATATGCCAATAAAAGCTGGAAGGAAAATGATTCCGTTATTCTTTTAAGGTGTGACGGAGGGCAAAAATATTTGCTTTTGGATTTAATATAAATTTATAAATATAGTATAGATAAACCATACAATTAAAAACCCCTCTCAGCAGAGAGGGGGAAATTTAAACCTAATTAATTACAAATAGTTAATTCTGTAGCCTTGTCAAATACATGAATTCTATTTACATCCAATGCAACCTTAATATTGTCGCCAACCTTAGCAGTACTTCTTGAATCAACTCTTGCAGTAACATTCTGACCTGCAATAACCAAGAATAAGTTAGTTTCAGCACCAAGCAACTCAGTAACTTCAACATTGGCATTAACAATACTTTCAGCAGAAGTACTTAAGAATATATCCTCATCATGTACATCTTCAGGTCTGATACCGATAATAACTTCCTTACCTACATATCCGCCATCAATTAAAGCCTTAGTCTTATGCTCAGGTAACTTAATAGCATATTCGCCAAAGTTTACTGTTACATCAGAGCCGTTTTTAGCTACAGCAGCGTTAATAAAGTTCATCTGAGGAGAACCGATGAAACCTGCTACGAATAAGTTTTCAGGCTTGTTGTAAAGATTCTGAGGAGTATCAACCTGCTGAATAACACCGTCTTTTAAAACTACGATACGAGTACCAAGAGTCATAGCCTCTGTCTGGTCATGTGTAACGTAAATAAAAGTAGTCTGTAATCTCTGATGAAGCTTTGAAATCTCACTTCTCATCTGTACTCTTAACTTAGCATCAAGGTTAGAAAGAGGCTCATCCATAAGGAATACCTTAGGAGAACGCACAATAGCACGACCCATTGCAACTCTCTGTCTCTGACCACCTGAAAGAGCCTTAGGCTTTCTGTCCAATAAATGATCAATATCAAGAATCTTAGCAGCTTCTCTTACCTTTTTATCAATTTCAGCCTTAGGAACCTTTCTAAGCTTAAGAGCAAATGCCATATTATCATAAACAGTCATGTGCGGATAAAGAGCATAGTTCTGGAAAACCATTGCAATATCTCTGTTCTTAGGGTCAACAGTATTACAAAGCTTATCACCAATCCATAACTCACCGCTTGAAATATCCTCAAGACCTGCAATCATTCTAAGTGTAGTAGACTTACCGCATCCGGAAGGACCAACGAAAATGATGAATTCCTTATCGGCAATATCAAGATTAAAATTTTTTACAGCTACAAATCCGTTAGGATACTTCTTAACAATATTCTTTAACTTAAGTTCTGCCATTATTTTATTCCTCCTTATTTTGGACTGTTGTGTCCTCACATCTTGATATTATAATAAACTATTTTCATAAAACTCTCTATATTATATTTACACAAATTAACAAAAATATTTTTATGCAATTCGCCAATTTAAATTAATCTTTTGTTTAAATTTATAAATTTCACTGCATTTTAATACAATTTTTATAATGAAAAAGCTTTAAAATAGGTAATATTAAACAAATTCTTTAATAAAAAGTAAACTTTACCAACATTCAATAAAAAAAAGTACATAATTTTGTACACTAAATACATTGAATTAATTATTTTTTGTTATAAACAGGGCAATTTTATTTTAATAAACTTAATATCATAAATCAAATTCTCCCTGTTTTTTAAGTTCCTGATAGATTTTTTCAAGAGCAGCATTATGCCACCTTTGACAATGTCTTTTGCACATTTCAAAGGGTAAATTAACAGGCATAAGATCCCATGAAATATTTTTAACATACCTTGCCCTTAAAATATATTGTTCTACATATGAAAATCCATCTACAATATCATCAATTTTCTTTTTGCTTTCCATATTGGACTTTATAAGTCTGTTAAGTTTTTCAATTCTGCCTTCGCAAAGCCTTACATTTTTTTCAAAGGCCTCCTCGACGGGCCGTCTTATTCTGTTGCTTTTAGGCATGCCATCAATGCATACCGATTTAATATCCGTCATATTGCGATACATTATTTTTATATCTTCCAGTTCACTTTTTTCAACAGAAATTATATATTTATAGCTGCCCCATACATAGAGCATATTTTTAATTTTACTTCTTTCATTTTTGGTCAATATATTCACCTCTCCATAATACTATATATAATTTATAAATTAAGCTATTTTTTACCTATATATATAATAACATTAGAACATTTGTTTGTCAATATTTAGAACAAATTTTCTTATATTTTTATAAAAAAAAGATACCTTTTTGACAAAAGGTATCTAAAAACAACTATTAGTTAATATATTTATCTATATTTATGCAATTTTTAACAATTCTTTTATTAACCCATTTTCTAAACAATGTGTATAGCACTGAAGAAAGAGGAATAAACAAAAGCATACCTGTTATACCAAATAAATTGCCGCCTATTGTAACTGCAACCAATACCCATATGGAAGGCAAGCCTACGGAATTTCCTACCACATGGGGATAAATTAAGTTTCCTTCTATTTGCTGAATTATAAGAAAAACAGCAATAAATATAAGTGATTGCAAAGGATTAATCATCAGTATTAAAAGTGCTGAAATAATACATCCTATAAAAGCTCCCACAATAGGTATTAAGGCTGTAAAGGCTATAAGTACACCTATCAATAAGCTGTATGGCATACGTAATATTGACAGAACTATAAAAAACATTGTTCCCAGTATACAGGCTTCAAGACACTGACCTGTTACAAAATTTGAAAAGGTTTTATAGCTTAATTTTGCCACATCCAATACTTTTTCTCCAATTTTTTCAGGAATTACGGAAAACATTATTTTTATAGCCTGCACTGACAATTTTTCTTTCTGCAAAAGAATATAAAGAGCAAATATAAAGCCTATTATAATATTTACAGTGGTACTGAATATAGTAGAAACTACACCAATTGTAGAATTCAGCATACTTCCTCCGCTTTTTAAAAAATTACCTACATAATTTAATATTGTTTTCCAATCAATATTTACAAGCCTTTCAATAATATTTACGGCCTCATCACTTTTTATTACAGACTGAAAAAATTCTATGGCATCGGGGACAAAGGCATAAATATTATTGCCTATACTGTAAAATGTCTTTACAAGCTGAGGCACTACTATATTTATAACAGCTGAAATAACTATAATAACTAATATTATTGATATTATTAAGCTTACAGGCCTTGATACAGACTTTTTAATTTCTTTTTTTATAATTTTTTTATCTTCAAAAAGCATTTTTTCAATTGCTTTCATAGGTATATTTAAAACAAAAGCAATAACACCGCCGATAATAAAAGGTACGGAAATACTGAATAATATACCAATATAACGTAAAATTACATCTATATTCTGAAAAGCAGTATATACAGCCACAGCAAAAACTATAATCAAAAGAGTTTTTACGGTATTATATTTATCAAAATTCAAAATGTACCCTCCTAATTATTTTTCTTTCTCTGAATTTTAACTTCATTGCCATTTTCATCAAGAGTATACATATTATCAAGATAATTTTTCTTAAAACCTTCTTTAAAAAGCTTTATATATTCCTTTCTTAATTCAGCTCTTATTTTTTCCTCCTCAGCCGTAAGACCGATAGTTTTAGCCTTATGAGCAAGGTGATTTATGTTTTTTATCAGCTCATCCATTCTACTCATTATATTAAACCTCCTTATTTAGAAGGTGTAATTATAGTTTTGCCGCCCATATATGGCTGCAATGCCTTAGGAATATTAACTGAACCATCTTCATTCAAATTATTTTCAAGGAAAGCAATTAACATTCTTGGAGGTGCAACGCAGGTATTATTAAGTGTATGAGCAAAATATTTACCCTTTTCACCATGTACTCTTATTTTTAATCTTCTTGCCTGTGCATCGCCTAAATTAGAACAGCTTCCTACCTCAAAATACTTTTTCTGTCTTGGTGACCATGCTTCAACATCAATAGACTTAACCTTTAAATCAGCTAAATCGCCTGAACAGCACTCAAGAGTTCTTACGGGAATATCAAGAGTTCTAAAGAAATCTACAGTATTCTGCCAAAGCTTATTAAACCACATAGGACTATCCTCAGGCTGACAAACTACAATCATTTCCTGCTTTTCAAACTGGTGAATTCTGTAAACGCCTCTTTCCTCTATACCATGAGCACCTTTTTCCTTTCTGAAGCAAGGTGAAAAGCTTGTTAATGTCTGAGGCAAATCTTCATCCTTTAAAATAGTATCAATAAATTTACCAATCATTGAATGCTCGCTTGTACCTATTAAAAACAAGTCCTCACCCTCGATTTTATACATCATTGAATCCATTTCGGCAAATGACATAACTCCTGTCACTACATTACTTCTAATCATATAAGGAGGAATACAGTAAGTAAAGCCTCTGTCTATCATAAAATCTCTTGCATAAGCAGTAACAGCAGAATGCAGTCTTGCAATATCACCCATTAAATAATAAAAACCATTACCTGCCACCTTTCCTGCAGAATCAAGATCTATACCGTTAAATCTTTTCATAATATCAGTATGATAAGGTATTTCAAAATCAGGTACTACAGGTTCACCATATTTTTCAACTTCAACATTTTCACTGTCATCCTTGCCGATAGGCACACTTGGATCAATTATATTGGGAATAACCATCATTATTTCAGTTATTTCCTTTTGAAGTGACTGCTCCTGTTCTTCTAAAACAGTAAGTCTTTCACCCTGACTGTTTACTTCGGCTTTAACAGCCTCAGCCTCATCCTTTTTACCCTGACCCATTAATGCACCTATTTGTTTTGAAAGCTTTTTTCTTTCGGCTCTTAAACTATCGGCCTCCTGCTGTGCTGCTCTTGCCCTTTTATCAAGTTCAATAACTTTATCAACCAGCTCAATCTTATGGTCCTGAAACTTCTTTTTAATATTTTCCTTTACTGCATCAGAATTTTCTCTTAAAAACTTAATATCAATCATTTCTATTCCTCCGTTAAAATAATAATAAAAAAAATCCCATAGTTTAAACCATGGGACGAATATACCGTGTTGCCACCCAAATTGTAACCTGTTTAAAACAAGTTACCTCTCTGTAAGCTGTAGAGGGCTTACCCTTCTGATTTTCATCAAAAATACCTGCTATGCTTGAAAGGTGGAGGGCTAACTTCAACAGTTATCTCGCACCACCCGATAACTCTCTTAATATCTACATTAGCTTAGTCTTTCTCAAAGGTATTATTTACTTATTTATATTTACTCTATAATTATAACACATTTCAAAGTAAATGCAAGTATTTTTTTATGAAGTGTTGATTAATATTTATAACACAAATTTTTTAATAACTTCCGCTACTGCACCTTCATTATTACTATTTTCCGTAATGTAATCAGCATATTTTTTAACACCGTTTTCACCATTAATACAGCATACACCTATACCTGCTGAAATTATCATTGACAGGTCATTATAGTTATCTCCTATTGCAATAGTATCTTCCATATTAACATTTAATATTTTAGAAAGCTCTTCAATTCCCCTTCCCTTGTCAATGCCAAGAGGATTAAATTCATATAAATTTACGGCTGAAAAAAAAGTAGTCATTAATTTATCCATTTTCTGATTAAATACTTCTGCTTCAACTTTTTTAAGTTCTTCATTATCTCCTATTATAATTACCTTAGATACAGGCTGTTCAGCTATTTCTTCAATATTGCTCACAATATTAGTATTTACCATATTTCTTTTAGCATACATATTTATTCTTTCCGTAGGTTTATCATACCATAAAAGTTCATCTCTGTATGCCATAATATCTACATTGAAATTTCTGCAAAGCTTTATAGCCTTAAGAGCTAAATCACCCGGAACTAAATGCTCTATTAATTTTTCATTTGTATCAGTTCTGTAAACATAAGCACCATTAAATGCTATTGCATAATTTTTTATCTTATTAAATCCAAAAATTCTGTTAAAATAATCTATACTCATATTGGAACGACCACTGCATATTACAAATTTGCAATTTTTGTTTATTGCCTTATTTATATATTCCATATTTACAGAAGGAATTTCCTTGTTATCATCCAATAAAGTACCGTCTAAATCACAAAATATTATTTTGTACACAATTAACCCTCCAATTGTTTCACGTGAAACATTAAAAATTCAGCATAGGCAATTTACCTATGCTGATGTATTTAATATATCATTTTTTCCTTTATCATGCCTACTATTCTATCTAAATCATCAATAGAAGAATATTCTATTTCTATTTTTCCGTTACCCTTATTTTTATTGTTCTTAATATTAACCTTAGTACCAAATATAGATTTTAATTCATTTGAAATTCTAAGACATTCTCTTGCAACTTCAGAATTAACACTAACCTTTTCGGCAGTATTTGTTTCTTCCTTTGGTTTATTTATATTTTCAATGGCTGTCTTAACAAGTTCTTCAGTTTGTCTTACACTTAAGCCGTCATCAATTATTTTTTCCGCTAAATCAAACTGCAGTTCTTTATCTTCTATACCGAGTAATGTTCTTCCATGACCGTTAGAAATTTTACCTTCCTTAACAAAAGTTTGAACTCTCAAATCAAGATTAACCAATCTCATGGCATTTGCAACTGCTGAACGGCTTTTTCCAACTTTTTTTGCTATTTCATCCTGACTTAAATTAAATTCTTCACTGAATTTAACATATGTATAAGCTTCTTCCATTGGATTTAAGTCTTCTCTCTGCACATTTTCTATAAGAGCAGCTTCAAGAGTTTTTAAATCATCATATTCCTTAATAATAACAGGTACCTTTCTTAAGGCAGCCATTCTTGCTGCTCTCCATCTTCTTTCACCTGCAACTATTTCATAAAACTCTCCTGATTTCTTTACAACCAATGGCTGAATAATGCCTATTTCTTCAATTGAATCTGCTAATTCTCTTAAAGAATTTTCATCAAAATTAGTTCTTGGCTGATTTTTATTGGGATTTATTTTATTTATATCAACTTCATGTATTTTATTGCCTGATGCTTCTATATCATTAGATGACATTAAAGCACCTAAACCCATACCTAAGCCCTTCTTTGGTGTTGCCATAACCTTATTCCTCCTTAGCTATAATACCTTCTGCAAGTAATTCATATGCTTCTGCACCTTTATTTTTTCTGTCATAAAGATTAATTGGTAAACCATGACTGGGTGCTTCACTTAATCTTACTGTTCTTGGCACTATACACTTAAATAAATTTGAACCTAAATAATTGGTAACCTCCTCAACTACCTGCATAGATAAATTAGTTCTCGCATCATACATAGTAAATACTACTCCTTCAATTTCAATAATAGGATTTAGTTTTTCCTTGACTAAATTGTAGGTATGTAAAAACTGACTAAGTCCTTCTAATGCTAAAAATTCACATTGAAGAGGTATAAGTACGGAATTTGCACAAGTCATAGCATTTAATGTAAGAATGTTTAATGAAGGAGGACAGTCAATAAGAATATAATTATATTTTTCTCTCAAATTATTATCATCAACTATATTCTTAAGTATGTATTCTCTTCTGTCAAAATTAATAAGTTCTATTTCTGCACCTGAAAGCTGAATATCAGTTGCCAGCACATCTATTTTAAAATCGTCATAGCTTGTACTTTCTACAACGTCATCAAATTCCATATTTCCTGTCAATACATCATAAAAAGTACCTCTTACATTGTTTTTATCAATACCAAGTCCTGTAGTTGTATTACCCTGGGGGTCAGAATCAATAACCAGTACACTTCTGTCCATTTCTGCCAAATAAGCTGCCAAATTAATTGTAGTAGTTGTTTTACCTACTCCGCCCTTTTGGTTAGCTATAGCAATAACCTTACCCATATATAACTTCCTTTCTATTAATTGTTTCACGTGAAACATCTTATCCTTATTACACATTAATAATAGTATAACACAAAATTGTTTCACGTGAAACATTAAAACAAAAAAATATTACACAAAAATAAGTCGAATTTTTGTGTAACATTTTTACTATTTTAAATATATAATTTTAAACTAAATTTTATTAAATTACATTTGCTCCGGAGCCTTAATACCAAGCAAATCCAATCCTGCTGCCAATATGTCCCTAACAGCAAATACTATTGCAAGTCTTGCCATTTTTACATCTTCTTCACTGTTCATAATGTTATTTTCATTATAAAATTTATTAAATGCCTTACAAACTTCTATAATCTGTCTTGCAACAATATATGGTTCATTTTTTTCAGCCGCTTCTTTAATTTTATCAGGAAAATCATTAATTGCTTTACACACATTAAAGCTTGTATCATCACAAAGAATACTGTAATCTATATTATCTTCAATTTTTTCAATTCCTGCTTTTTTAATAATGCTTGAAGCTCTTGCATGAGTATACTGTGCATAAGGTCCTGTTTCACCATCAAAGTTAAGCATTCTGTCAAAGTCAAATACAACATTTTTAATTCTGCTGTTGAATAAATCATCAAAAATTATAGCACCAATTCCAACTTCCTCTGCTACTTTATCCTTATTTTCAAGATTAGGATTTTTTTCCTCAATAATATTCTTAGTCTTTTCAACAGACATATTAAGAATATCTTCCATAAGAACTACATGACCCTTTCTTGTACTGAGTTTTCCGTCACCTAAACTCACAAGACCAAAAGGAGTGTGTACCAAATCCTTAGCCCAATCATAACCCATTAACTCAATTACCTTAAACCACTGTGCAAAATGAAGATTTTGGTCAAGAGCAGTTACGTATATACACTTATCAAAATCATAAGTATTTTTTCTGTATATTGCTGCTGAAATATCTCTTGTAGGATAAAGAGTTCCTCCGTCACTTCTTAAAATAAGGCATGGAGGCATTTTATATTCCTCTAAATCAACAATCTGAGCACCCTGACTTTCGGTAAGCAGATTTTTTTCTTTAATTTCTTCAACTACTGCCTCCATTTTATCGTTATAAAAGCTTTCACCTGCATAGCTGTCAAAGGTAATTCCAAGCCTGTTATAAATTCTGTTAAATTCCTTCATACTGATTTCACAAAACCATTTCCAAAGACTTAAGGCTTCATCATCACCCTCCTGCATTTTAACAAGCCATGTTCTGGCTTCATCATTTAATTCAGGTTTATTTTCAGCTTCTTCATGAAATTTTACATATATTCTTGAAAGCTCTTTTATATCATCTCTTTCTACTGCTTCTTTATCGCCCCAAAGCTTATAAGCTACAATTAATTTTCCAAACTGAGTACCCCAGTCACCTAAATGATTTATACCTACTACTTTATAGCCAAGTGCCTTATATATTTTATATAAACTGTTTCCTATAGCAGTTGACCTTAAATGACCTATATGAAAAGGCTTGGCAATATTAGGTGAAGAATAGTCAATAACAATAGTCTTTCCATTACCTAAATCCGAATTAATATATTCCCTGCCCTTTTTATTAATATTGCTTAAAACATTTTCTGCAAATACAGACTTATCCACATAAAAATTAATATATGCATTAACTGCCTGAATATCAGCTGTAAAGGAAGGTTTTTCAATTTTCTCCGCTATATCTGAAGCTATCATTTGAGGAGATTTTCTCAATATTTTAGCAAGCTTAAAACAGGGAAAAGCATAATCTCCCATACCCTGCTTTGGAATTTCAATAGAATCTTTAACATCATTTATATCCAAATCTGCAGCCTTTGCTATAGCCTCAGAAATACCTTTAATAAAATCCATAATATATATCTCCTTATTACTTAAATTTTACCCAATTTTACTCTATGATTATACCATTTTTGACCATATTTTTCAATATATATTTACATAAGTTAATAAATCTGTTAAACTTATTATATATTCACGGAGGATAAAAGAAAATGAAAATAATAGACTTTCACACTCATCCCTTTATATACAAAAAAAATAATACCTGCTTTTATAACAATACAGTAAGCTGTGATAATTTTAAAGAAATACTTGAAAAATCGGGAATAAATCAAATTTGCGGTTCTGTTATTTATAAAACAGAAAGCTTTAATGATATAAAAAAATTAAACAGAGAGGCTTTGAAAATAAGAGAAAAATGGGGAGAATTTTATATTCCCGGTATTCATATTCACCCTCATTATATTGATGAATCCATAACGGAGCTTAGTTATATGGCAAATAAAGGTGTAAAACTTGTAGGAGAACTTGTTCCTTATTTTAACGGATGGAAAAATTATTATGATTCTGACATTCACCCAATTTACGAAGAAATTGATTCTCTTAATATGATTGTATCTCTTCATACTGATTTATCTGTTGATATGAAATTACTTGAGGAAGCTGTAAAAACATTTAAAAATATACAATTTGTTGCTGCACATCCTCATCAGAAAGAACATTATAATAAGCATATAGAATTATTAAATAAATACGATAACTATAATTTAGACTTAAGCGGAACAGGCCTTTTCAGGTTTGGCATGCTTAAAAATCTTGTAAGCTCGGCAGGCTCTGAAAAAATACTTTTTGGTACTGATTTTCCTATCTGTAATCCTAAGATGTATATTGAAGCAGTTCTGTTTGAGGATTTAAAGGATAATGAAATTGAAAATATAATGTTCAGAAACGCTGAAAGACTTCTTAATATATAAAATTATAAAATATTTATATTTAAATAAGTAGAAAAAATTCCTGATTTATGTTATAATAATAATGTTCGCCTAAGCACAATTTAATATAACTTATCAACATTTTGCGGAAAAGTATGCAGATAACCTGTTAATTATACACATTTTTCAGCTTAAAATAACTGTATTTACAATTATCCACAATAGTTGATAATTTTTTTAAATATATTATATATGTATATAAATTAAATACTAAAAGAAAGGAGAATTTATTATATGTCAAATATTGAAATATATTGGCAGAAAATAACCGACCTGCTTAAGCAGGAAATGAATGAAATTACATTTGACACCTTTATTTCTCCCATAATTCCTGTAAAATATACTGACAGCCTTTTTGTAGGCTCAATAAATATGTCTGTTGTAGCTTATAAGGATATAATAAAGAAGAAATATTCAGATAAAATAAATAAAGCACTTACCGAGGTTTTCAGCAGACCTATGTCCTTTGTATTTGATGATGAAATTTCAGATACTAAAACTAAGGAAGAGCCTGTTGAATCCATAGCCTCTGTTCAAAGAGAAAACGGACTTATAACAAATTATTTATTTAACAATTATATTGTAGGTTCATCAAATAATATAGCCTATGCGGCAGCCGTTGCCGTTGCCGACAATCCCGGTGAGGATGATATGTATAACCCCCTTTTCCTTTACGGAGGAGTAGGTCTTGGAAAAACCCACCTTATGCACGCTATAGGCAATCACGTTACGGCATGTAATCCTGATGCAAAGGTTCTTTATGTTTCATGTGAAAAGTTTACGACAGAGCTTGTAGAAGCAATAAGAGATAAAAAAACAATTGAGTTTAAGGAAAGATACAGACAGCTTGACCTTTTGCTTATTGATGATGTTCAGTTTCTTTCAGGCAAGGAAGCGGCACAGGAGGAATTTTTTCATACATTTAATGCCCTCTTTGACGCTAAAAAGCAAATTGTAATGTGCTCCGACAGAAAGCCTTCCGAAATACAGACTCTTACAGACAGACTTATATCAAGAATGTCAAAAGGTCTTATATTTGATATTAAAGCACCTGATTTTGAAACCAGAACAGCCATACTTGCAAAAAAAGCTGAAAGCAAGAATATTAAAATTCCAAATGAAATTTTACAATACATAGCCTATACAATTACCTCCAACATAAGAGAAATGGAGGGAGCTTTAAACAAAATTGTTATTTATGCCAAATTTAATAACAGAGTTATAGATATGGAGCTTGCAGAAGAGGTTATGAAAGATGTTATAAAGGATAATAAGGCTAATATAACTGTTTCATACATACAGGAAACTGTGGCGGATTTTTATAAGGTTTCCGTTGAGGAGCTTTTGTCAAAAAGAAGGACAAAGCCTCTTACAACCTACAGACATATTGCCATGTATCTCTGCAGAAAGCTTCTTGAGGACAGCCTTGAGGAAATAGGAGAAAAATTCGGCGGAAGAGACCACTCAACAGTTATGAACGGCTGTGACAAGGTTTGCAAGCTAATGGAAAGCAATGATGAAAGAGTTGCCGAAATTAAGAGTATTGAAAAAAGAATAGTGGGAAATTAAAAAATTTCTTCCTATTTAATGTATTTTATTTTTATCCACATATTTTGTGGACAAGTTAATAATTATGTGTTTATAAATGTTTATAAAAAATAAATTTTGTTAATACTTAAATCAGGTATTTTTGCTGCTGTGAATTTCTGTAAATAAGTTTTCTGTTTTTACACAGGGTATGTTAATATTTTTTTACTGTATTTATCACTGTTTAATTGACTTTTCAACAAATTCACAGCCCCTACTACAACAACAATTTTATATATTATAATATATATATATATTTTTTATTAAGGAGATATATTATGCATATAGAATGTAATAAAAACAATTTGATTAATGCCATAAATATTGTTTTAAAAGCAGTTACCACACGCTCAACAATGGAAATACTTTCCTGTATTTTACTGGTAGCTGACAGAGAGGGCTTCAGACTTATAGGCAATGATTTAAAGCTCAGTATAGAAACATCAAATATAGAATCAGAGGTTTATGAAAAGGGAAGCGTTGCAATTGATGCAAAACTTTTCTCTGATATTATAAGAAATCTGCCTACAGAATATGTCAGCATTAAGGTTGATGATAATTTTAACTCTACAATTACATCAGGCAAGTCAGTATTTAAAATTAAAGGCCTTGACGGTGAGCAGTTTCCAAAGCCTGAAGCCTTAAACAGAAATATAGGTGAAACTGAAATTGGTTCTTTATCCTTAAAAAATATGATTAAACAAACCATATTTTCGGTTGCTGTTGAAGATAACAGGCCAATACTTACAGGCGAACTTTTAAAATTTGATGAAAACGAATTACATATTGTTGCAATAGACGGCTACAGAGTAAGCTGGAGAAAGTCACCTGTAGAATATTCAAGCTATACGGAACTTGTTGTCCCTGCCAAGACACTTAATGAAATATGCCGTCTTTTGCCGGATGATGATGAAGTAAGGGTCAAAATAATATTTTCGTCAATGCATATTATGTTTATTTTTGATAAGTGTACGGTTGTGTCAAGACTTCTTGACGGTGATTACCTTAATTATGAAAATTTATTTTCAAGTGAATCTCCTCTTGAGCTTACGGTAAATACGGAGGAACTTCTTACAGCTCTTTCAAGAGCTACAATTATTTCAGATAATAATAAAAAGACTGAAATAACTCTTACCATAGGTGACAGATTTATGAATATAAATACAAATACATCTATAGGTACTCTTAATGAGGATGTTGCCATTAACATTGAAAAAGGAGAGGATCTTGTCATACGTTTTAATGCAAGATATTTAATAGATGTTCTTAATGCAGTTGATGAGGAATATGTAAAGCTGCATTTTAATACAAATAAATCTCCGTGTATTGCCACAGGCGTAACCGGTGACAGCTTTAAATATTTAGTTTTACCTATTAATCCAAGAGGTTAAAAAAGGAGCGGTAAATATGGAATATATCAAAATTCATACGGATTTTATAAAATTACAGCAGGCATTAAAGCTTGCCAATGTTGTGGGTCAGGGGTCTGATGCAAAGATTATTATTCAAGACGGACTTGTTAAGGTCAACGGTGAAATTTGCACAATGAGAGGTAAAAAATGCGTTGCAGGTGATATTATTGCCGTAAGCGGTGAGCTTTATGATAATGGACAGGAGTTTGTTTTTGAAGTAAAATAATTGTTTGATTGAACAAAATTATGATAATAAAAAACATTTCATTACTGGATTACAGAAATATAAAAAAATTAAATATAGATTTATCACCTGATGTCAATGTATTTTACGGAGATAATGCCCAGGGAAAAACAAATATACTTGAGTCAATGTATATGTGTGCAACAGGCAGAAGCCAGCGTACTCATATTTCAAAAGAGCTTATACGTTTTGGCTGTGACGGTGCCCATATTCAGCTTACGGTAATTAAAGACAGCTATAAGGACAAAATTAATATACATATTAAGCCAAATAACAAAAAGGGTATAGCAATTAATAATTTACCTGTAAAGAATGTTAATGAGCTTTTTGGTACAGTAAATATTATATTATTTTCTCCGGAAGATTTAATGCTTGTTAAGGAGGGTCCTTCCAACAGAAGAAAGTATATTGATATTGAACTTTGTCAGTTAAGCAGATTATATGCAAATAATTTAAGCAGATATTACAGAATTTTAAAGGACAGGAATCTTCTTTTAAAGAAAAATCCGGATAAGCTGACTCTTGAAGCTTATGATACGGAGCTTGCCCAGTACGGCTCCAGAATAATAAAGGACAGAAAAATATTTATTGAGGATTTAAACTGCAGGGCAAATAAGGTTCACAGTGATATTACATCATGTAAGGAATGTCTTGAAGTAAGGTATGTGCCCAATGTTGACGGGGAAAATTTTTTAAAAAAACTGGAAGCATCAAGAGATAAGGATATTTATTACGGCACTACATCTGCAGGTATTCACAAGGACGATTTAATATTTAACATAAATGGAATTAATGCCAGAGATTTCGGATCACAGGGTCAGCAAAGAACAATTTGTCTTTCCTTAAAGCTTGCAGAAGTTGAAATAGTTAAAAACAAAACAGGTTATAAGCCTGTTTTACTTCTTGATGATGTGCTGTCGGAGCTTGACAGAAGCAGGCAATTGTATATTCTTCATTCAATTAAGGGAGTTCAGACAATTATTACGTCTACGGGCATTGAGGATATAAAGGAAAATGTGGGAGATGTTAAGTTTTTTTATGTAAAAAACGGAATGGTTACGGAGTAAAATTAAAGGGCTGTAAATAATAGATAATATTACAGAAAGTTAAAATTTACTGCGCTTAAGGGAGTCAAGAAGGTAATCTTTTAGTTCAGCTGTTAAAAATATAAAATTACTTGCCTCCCTTTTAAGGGAGGTGTCTGCGGAGCAGACGGAGGGTTTTAAGGTTTTCGGGTTTTAGGATTTAAGGTTTTTCAGTTTTTAATATTATATATATTTAGAATAAAAAACCCTCAGTCAGCCTGTGGCTGACAGCTCCCTTAAAAAGGGAGCCAAGAAGGTAATCTTTTTAGTTCAGCTGTTAATAAAGTAAAATTTCCTGCCTCCCTTTTAAGGGAGGTGTCTGCGGAGCAGACGGAGGGTTTTAAGGTTTTCGGGTTTTAGGATTTAAGGTTTTTCAGTTTTTAATATTATATATATTTAGAATAAAAAACCCTCAGTCAGCCTGTGGCTGACAGCTCCCTTAAAAAGGGAGCCAAGAAGGTAATCTTTTTAGTTCAGCTGTTAATAAAGTAAAATTTCCTGCCTCCCTTTTAAGGGAGGTGTCTGCGGAACAGACGGAAGGTTTTAAGGTTTTCGTGTTTAGGGTTTTTAAGGTTTAAAGAGTTTAACATTATATATATATTTATATTTAGAATAAAAAACCCTCAGTCAGCCTGTGGCAGACAGCTCCCTTAAAAAGGGAGCCAAGAAGGTAATCTTTTTAGTTCAGCTGTTAATAAAGTAAAATTCCGCAAAGCTCTTTGCTGGTCCAAAGAATATAACTGCCTTGGCTGACGCCTAGGCAACTTATTAAATAAAATCCTTTCATTTTCCTTTAAATTATGTTATAATGGATTTAGAATTAAGGGTACTGTACCCCTACGAAGGAGTTAAAAAAATGTCACAGCAGGAATATAACGAAAATCAAATACAAATATTAGAGGGTCTTGAGGCTGTCAGAAAACGTCCCGGTATGTATATCGGTTCAACCTCAGCAAGAGGTCTGCATCATTGTGTTTATGAAATTGTAGATAATTCAGTTGATGAGGCTCTTGCAGGTTTTTGCAGTCATATAGAAATAACGGTGCATGAGGATAACACTGTTTCAGTCAGAGATAACGGCAGAGGTATACCTGTAGGCATACATCCTCAAAAGGGCATTCCTGCTGTTGAGGTTGTATTTACAATACTTCATGCAGGAGGTAAATTCGGCGGAGGCGGTTATAAGGTATCAGGAGGTCTTCACGGTGTAGGTGCATCAGTTGTTAATGCTCTGAGTGAATGGCTTGTGGTAGATATTTATCACGAGGGTCAGATTTATGAACAAAGATATGAAAGAGGAAATGTAATTCATCCTCTTAAAATTACAGGTACCTGCTCTCCGGAAGAAACAGGTACTTATATAAGATTTAAGCCTGATGCCGAAATTTTTGAGGAAACAATTTTTGATATTGAAACTTTAAGGCATCATTTGCAGGAAACAGCCTTTCTTACAAAGGGACTTAAAATAACACTTACAGATTTAAGACCCGAAGAAAATCTTGAATTTGTTTATCATTATATGGGTGGTATTAAGGAATTTGTTGAAAATATTAATTCATCTAAAACACCTATGTACGAAGAAATATTCTATTGTGAAGGAATTTATAATAATATTGCGGTAGAAGTGGCATTTCAGCATAGTGACAGCTTTAATGAAGTTAATTATTCTTATGTAAATAATATAAATACCATTGACGGCGGTACACATATTCAGGGATTCAGAACTGCCCTTACAAAAACCATTAATGATTATGGCAGGAAATTTGGACTTTTAAAGGCAAGTGACAAAAATCTTTCAGGTGAAGATATAAGAGAAGGTATGACATCTATTGTCAGTGTTAAGATTGAGGACCCCCAGTTTGAGGGACAGACAAAGGGTAAGCTTGGTACAAGCGATGCCTCTCCGGCAGTAGCAAATGTTCTTTCGGAAAATCTTACTTATTTCCTTGAGGAAAATCCTAATGTAGGTAAATTAATACTTGAAAAGTCACTTCTTGCATCACGTGCAAGGGAAGCTGCCAAAAAGGCAAGAGAGCTTGTAAGACGTAAGGATGTTTTGGAAAGCGGTAAATTACCGGGTAAATTAACGGATTGCTCAGAAAAGGATCCCACAAACTGCGAAATTTATATTGTAGAGGGTAATTCTGCGGGAGGGTCTGCCGTTAAGGCAAGAGATGCAAAAACTCAGGCTATACTTCCTTTGAGAGGTAAAATTTTAAATGTAGAAAAGGCAAGACTTGACAGAATTTTAGGAAATGAGGAAATAAAGTCCATGATTACTGCCTTTGGCACAGGTATTCATGAGGATTTTAATATTGAAAAGCTGAGATATCACAAAATTGTACTTATGACAGATGCCGATGTTGACGGTGCTCATATTACAACTCTTCTTTTAACCTTTATATTCAGATTTATGCCTCAGCTTATTGAAAAGGGATATGTATATCTTGCACAGCCCCCTCTTTATAAATTGGAAAAGGGTAAGAAAATAGTATATGCTTATTCTGATGAAGAAAGGGATAATGCTATTGCTGAAATGGGTGCAGAAGGCATGAAGCCTATTCAGAGATATAAGGGTCTTGGTGAAATGGATGCTTCTCAGCTTTGGGAAACTACCATGGATCCCGAAAAGCGTATTTTGATTAAAGTTACCATTGAGGATGCAAGACTTGCAGATGAAATATTTGATAAACTTATGGGTGACAATGTTGAGCCAAGACGTGAGTTTATTCAGCAGGAAGCAAAATATGCAACATTGGATGTATAAAATATAAAACCCAAAAACCCGAAAACCTTCCGTCTGCTCCGCAGACACCTCCCTTAAAAGGGAGGCAGGAAAAAAATTATTTTATTAACAGCTGAATTAAAAAGAATACCTTCTTGGCTCCCTTAAAGGGTATAGCAGGAAAATTTATTTTATTGAAAGCTGAATTAAAAGAATGGCTTCTTGGCTCCCTTTTTAAGGGAGCTGTCAGCCATAGGCTGACTGAGGGTTTTAAATGCTGAAAAAAAAGGGTGAAAAAAACCCGAAAACCCAAGAAACCCAAAACCTTCCGTCTGCTCCGCAGACACCTCCCTTAAAAGGGAGGCAGGAAAAATTTATTTTATTAACAGCTGAATTAAAAAGAATACCTTCTTGGCTCCCTTGAAAGGTATGGCAGGAAAAATTTATTTTATTAACAGCTGAACTAAAAAGAATACCTTCTTGGCTCCCTTTTTAAGGGAGCTGTCAGCCATAGGCTGACTGAGGGTTTTAAAATTTTAATATAAAGGTGATTTAATGCTGAAATATAAAAGTGAAAATAAAAAATTTGCACGAAATTTGCGTAAAAATTCTACACCTTGGGAAAGAAAGCTTTGGTATTTATTTTTAAAAGATTATAAAATAAGATTCAACAGACAAAAACCAATAGGTAATTATATAGTTGATTTTTATTGCAGCAAAGCAGGAATTATAATAGAGCTTGATGGTAGTCAGCATTATTCAGACCGTCAAATTATTTATGACAAAGAAAGAACAGATTATTTCAAATCCTTAAACCTAAAAGTAATAAGAATAATAAATTCAGATATTGATTTTAAATTCAGAGAGGTTTGTAATTACATCGAAAATGAGATAAATAAAAGGATTGATAAAAATTAGAGGTAATATATTATGGACGAAAATAATAAAACACAATATGATAAAATAGTCACTGCGGAAATTTCACAGACTATGAAATCTTCTTATATTGACTATGCAATGAGTGTTATTGTTGCCAGAGCCCTGCCCGATGTAAGAGATGGTTTAAAGCCTGTTCACAGAAGGATATTATATTCAATGAATGAAATGGGTCTTGCGCCTAATAAGGCTCATAAAAAATCAGCCAGAATTACAGGTGATACAATGGGTAAGTATCATCCTCACGGTGATGCGGCAATATATGATGCTCTTGTAAGATTAGCTCAGGATTTCTCAATGAGGTATCCTCTTGTAGACGGACACGGAAATTTTGGTTCAATTGACGGATACCCCGCTGCGGCCGCCAGATATACGGAAGCAAGGCTTGCAAAAATAAGTCTTGAAATGCTTGCTGATATTGATAAGGATACGGTTGATTTTATACCTAATTATGACGGTGATTTTCTTGAGCCTACTGTTTTGCCGTCAAGAATACCAAATCTTCTTGTTAACGGTTCAAGCGGTATTGCAGTTGGTATGGCAACTAATATACCTCCTCATAATCTTTCGGAAATTATAGACGGACTTGTTAAAATAATAGATAACAGAATTTTAGAAAAAAGAGATACCGATATTGACGAGCTTTGCAGTATTATTAAGGGTCCCGATTTTCCAACAGGAGGCAATATACTTGGCAAGGCAGGTATTTTAAGTGCCTACAGAACAGGAAGAGGTAAGCTTAAATTAAGAGCACAGGCTGAAATTATAACAAAGCCTAACGGCAGGGAAGAAATACTTATTACTGAAATTCCTTATCAGGTTAATAAGTCAAGAATGATTGAAGGAATTGCAGAGCTTGTTAAGGATAAGAGAATTGAAGGAATTTCAGGTATTCAGGACAGCACAAATGACAGAAACGGCATTCACATTTTAATTGAGGTTAAAAAGGATGCATCTGCCGAAATTGTGCTTAATAATCTTTATAAATATTCTCAGCTTCAGGAAAATTACAGCATTAATTTCCTTGCTATTGTTGACGGAATTCCTAAGGTTCTTAATATTAAGGAAATGCTTGAGCATTATCTTAAATTCCAGGAAGAGGTTGTAACAAGAAGAACTAAGTTCGACCTTAAAAAGGCTCTTGAAAGAATGCATATTTTAGAAGGATTTATAAGAGCTCTTGATAATATAGATGAGGTTATTTCAATTTTAAGAGGCTCCCGTACTACTGCTGAGGCTAAGACAAGGCTTATTGAGCGTTTCGGCTTTACTGATATTCAGGTTAATGCCATATGCGAAATGAGATTCAGAAGTCTTGTAGGTATGGAAAGAGAAAAGCTTGAAAATGAATATGCAGAGCTTACCGGACTTACCGAGGAATGGAAGGCTATTCTTGCAGATGAAAATAAGCTTTTTGAAGTTATTAAAAATGAAATGCTTGAAACCAAGAGAAAATATGGTGATGAAAGACGCACAAGGCTTGTTGACGATATGGGCGAAATTGATATGGAGGATATTATTTCCGATGATATGTCAGTAATAACAATGACACATCTTAATTATGTTAAGAGAATTCCTCTTGATACCTATAAATCTCAGCATAGAGGAGGTAAAGGTATTATAGGACTTCAGATGCGTGATGAGGATTGTGTTCAAAGGCTGTTTGTAAGCTCAAATCACAGCTATATTTTATTCTTTACAAATAAGGGTAAGGTTTACAGAAAGAAAACATGGGAAATACCTGAAGCAGGCAGGAATGCAAAGGGTACACCTATTGTTAATCTTCTGGAGCTTGATAAGGATGAAAGTATTTCCGCTGTTATACCTGCTAAGAGCTTTAATGAAAATGAATATCTTGTTATGGTTACAAAGCAGGGTATTATTAAGAAAACTTCTGCCGGATTTTATAATAATATAAGGCGAGGAGGACTTATTGCACTTAATTTAAAGGATAATGATGAGCTTATTTCAATATTTATTACAACGGGCAATGAGGATGTATTTATTGCTACAAGAAATGGCATAAGTATAAGATTTAAGGATAGAGATGTGCGTCCTATGGGCAGAACTGCCACAGGTGTTAAGGCTATTAATCTTAGTGATGATGACTTTGTTATAGGCGCTGATGCTGTTTCAGAGGACAGCAAGGTACTTCTTGTTACGGATTATGGCTTTGGCAAGTGCACTGTTCCCGAAAATTACAGAATACAGTCAAGAGGCGGTAAGGGTCTTAAAACCTATAAAATAACCGAAAAGACAGGTGCCGTAAGAAGCCTTGCCATTGTTAAGGACAGTGAAGAGCTTATTATGGTAACAAGTGAAGGTGTTGTTATAAGAATTAAGGTTAAGGATATTTCAACAGTAGGAAGAATTGCACAGGGTGTTAAGCTTGTTCAGCTCAATGACGGTGTTACGGTTATAGGTATGGATAAGATTGACGAGGAATATGTAGATTCTGATGACAAGGAAGAATAATAAGACTGAATTTAAAGCATGGGGGATAATTCCCCATGCTTTAAAAATAGCATATATAGTATCAGTACTTAATAATAACCACTATATATAGTAGTAATGTCGAAATTTTTTAATTGATAATGACATATTTTTTTGATACAATATAATAAGCAAAGGGTGGTTAATTTGAATTTCATTAATGATTTCAGTCTTATGTATGTGGAAGACTTTAAGCTGTGCATCAGTATGCTGAAGGATGAATATAATTCTTCTCTTATTGGTATACTGAAAAGAAATGAAAAAATAATTGAATATTGTGAAACGATTAATATTTCCAATTGTGGTATGGCTTTAAAGCTTTATGATATTATAAAGACAAATCAGGTGTTTCCAAGCCACTTTTATTATGTAATGGATGATATTTTTATTTAATTTATTTAATTAAAAAAAAATAAAAAAAATGCTTGACAAATGTAAACATTTACTGTATACTATTATTTGTCGCTGGTACTTAATAAGTAAGTACCCAATATATTAATATATATGGCTCGGTAGCTCAGCTGGTTAGAGCGCTGGCCTGTCACGCCAGAGGTCGAGGGTTCGAGCCCCTTCCGAGTCGCCATATATGGGAGCATAGCTCAGCTGGGAGAGCATCTGCCTTACAAGCAGGGGGTCACAGGTTCGAGCCCTGTTGTTCCCATTTTTATACATTGTTTCCCGGCAATGTATTTGCCCGGGTGGCGGAACTGGCAGACGCACAGGACTTAAAATCCTGCGGGAGTTAAATCCCGTACCGGTTCGATTCCGGTTCCGGGCAGTTTATAAAGGAGGGTTTCGATTTATTCGGGGCTCTCTTTTAAGTTTTATAGTAAAAATATAAAATTTTCCTTGACAAATATATTTAGCTGTGATAGAATATATTTGTTGGTGACAACTGACACTAATCCTCGATAGCTCAGTGGTAGAGCAATCGGCTGTTAACCGATGGGTCGTAGGTTCGAGCCCTACTCGGGGAGTTTTATTTTTTTTACGGCTCGTTGGTCAAGCGGCTAAGACGCGGCCCTCTCACGGCTGAAACAGGGGTTCGATTCCCCTACGAGTCATTCTTCTGTTTTTTCAGAAGTGTTTAAATAGGGCGACATAGCCAAGTGGCTAAGGCATCGGACTGCAACTCCGCGATCCCCAGTTCAAATCTGGGTGTCGCCTTAAAGCAAAAAATTCACTCACTGAGTGAATTTTTTTGCTTTATGGAATATTTTAAATTAAATATGAAATTAATTAATAATTCATAAACACTTTATTGACATACTCTCCCAATTGTTGTATTATAAGTATAATCCGTGAGATTGGAGGAAAAATAGTGTATGAATAATGATAAGTATGAAAATAATATGGATGAGGAAAAGGAAAAGCCAAGCATTATTAAAGAAATTATGAGCTGGATAATGACCTTTGCTTTTGCAATAATATTTGCTTTTTTTATAACTAAATTTATTATTGTTAATGCTGTTATACCTTCAGCATCTATGGAAACCACTATTATGACAGGTGACAGAATAATAGCCAACAGAGTTGAATATTATTTGCAGGATCCGGAAAGATATGATATAGCGGTTTTTAAATTTCCTGACAGTACGGATACACTATATATTAAAAGAGTCATAGGTATGCCCGGAGACAAAGTTAAAATAAGTGATAATCAAATTTATATTAACGACAGCACCGAAGCCCTGGAGGACAGCTTTATTAATGGCAAAATGAGCACTGACAATGCTGTTTATAATGTCCCTGAAAAGGGTGATAATATATATGATTATAGGGAATTTATTAAGGATCAGGCTCTTTACGATAAGGACGGAGACGGTTTATTTGATGAAGACTGTTATTTTATGATGGGAGATAACAGAAACAATTCTGCCGATTCAAGAGTTTGGAATAATAAATTTGTTCCTAAGTCCTTAATGCAGGGTAAGGCAGTTTTCAGATATTATCCTGTTAATAAAATGAAGGTTATTAAAAATGATTTTTAATTAAATATAAAGGAGAATATATTATGGCACAGACAGTTACTAAGGATATAATTATCGGTGATTTAATTTTAATTGACAGAGGTATTATACCTATTCTCATGAATGCAGGTATGCATTGCATAGGCTGCCCTTCTTCTCAGGGAGAAACTCTTGAAGAGGCATGCATGGTTCATGGTATGGATACGGAAGCTTTATTAAAGGATATTAATGACTATTTAGCTTCTAAATAATTAATTTGTTACAAAGTATTTATAGCATACACAAAAGGTGGGCCGGAGTTTTTTACTTCGGTTCATTTTTTTTAGGATTAAATAAAATACAGGCCTTGATATTGTTTATACTAATAAATATTATTTTTAATTCTGCAAAAAAAATAAAATTTCCCTTGACAATCATTCATATATATGGTACTATGATAAAGACGCGTATCGTCTTTTTTTTGTGTGGAATTTTACACACACCCGAACTTTTGCCAAAGCAAAAGCAGCACTTTTTGTGTTGTCGGATTTATCTTTCCGATTCAGATAAGACAAATTTAAAAACAAAATTTAATTATTCAAGAAAGAGGTGGAAGTCTTGAGAACAAGAATTACATTGGCTTGTACAGAGTGTAAGCAGAGAAATTATGACACTATGAAGGACAAGAAAGTACATCCTGACAGAATGGAAACTAAGAAGTATTGCAAGTTTTGTAAAACACATACTTTACACAGAGAAACTAAGTAATCCGATTTGCTTATAAAACAAAAGAAATATTGTTTTTATTGCATTTTACCTCACGAAAGGGGAAGTCAGAATGGAAAAAAAGAAATTTGATTTTTCCGCTTGGGTTAAGGTACATGTTGCTGAATTTAAGCGTATTATTTGGCCAAGCAAGGATGAAATCATTAAGGAAACCCTCTCAGTTATTGCAATTTCATTAATTTTTGGTGCTATTGTTATAGGATTTGACTATATTGTAGAATTTGGTTACAACGCATTGGTAAGTTTATTAGGTTAATGAAGTGAGGTTATAACAATGTCAGAGGAACTTTCAAATCAGCTCAGATGGTATGTAATCCATACTTATTCAGGCTATGAAAACAAAGTTAAAACCAATATTGAAAAGCTTGTCGAAAACGGAGGTCTGGAAGAATACATTCAGGAAATTTCAGTACCTATGGAAGAGGCAGTTGAAATCAAAAATGGTGTTAAGAAGACAGTGCAGAGAAAGAAATTTCCCGGCTATGTACTTCTTAAAATGATAATGAATGACGATACATGGTACGTTGTCAGAAACACCAGAGGTGTTACTAGCTTCGTAGGCCCCGGAAGTAAGCCTGTTCCTCTTACAGATGCAGAGGTTATGGCTATGGGTCTTGAAAGCGTCGATATTACTGATATTGATATTGCAGTTGGTGACAGTGTTGTTGTTACAGCAGGTGCTTTTGCAGAAAATGTCGGTACAGTTAAGGAAATTAACATAACAAAAAAGACAGTTACGGTTGCAATTTCCTTATTTGGTCGTGAGACTCCAATGGAACTGGACTTTACACAGGTTCAGCCATTAGTAAAGTAAACTGATGTTTAAATTGAGGATAATATCCTCAGTGGGAGGGAAAATCCCATTATCCCGCTAATTACCACATTATAGGAGGTGCCTTAAAATGGCAAAAAAGGTTGAAGGTTTTATTAAGTTACAGATTGCTGCTGGTAAGGCTACACCAGCACCACCGGTTGGTCCTGCTTTAGGTCAGCATGGTGTTAATATTATGGGCTTCTGTAAGGAGTTCAATGAAAGAACTGCTAAGGACGCAGGTCTTATTATTCCGGTTGTTATTACAGTATATCAGGACAAGAGCTTTACATTTATTACTAAGACTCCTCCTGCAGCCGTTCTTTTAAAGAAGGCTTGTAAGATTGAGTCAGGTTCAGGTGTTCCTAACAAGACTAAGGTTGCTACTATTTCAAGAGCTGAGGTTCAGAAGATTGCAGAATTAAAGATGCAGGATTTAACTGCAGCTAGTATTGATGCTGCTATCAGTATGGTTGCCGGTACTGCAAGAAGTATGGGTATTGTTGTTGAGGACTAATTGTTAATTGCGTGGGAGGGAATACTCCCGATATTACCACTTAAGGAGGAACTATTGTGAAAAGAGGAAAGAAATATCTCGAAAAGAGTAAGCTTATTAATAAGGCTAATTTATATGATGTAAGTGAGGCTTGTGCTTTAATTCCACAGGTTAGCACAGCTAAGTTTGATGAAACTGTTGAAGCTCATATCCGTTTAGGTGTAGACAGCCGTCATGCTGACCAGCAGGTTAGAGGTGCTGTTGTTCTCCCTCATGGTACAGGTAAGACTGTAAGAGTTCTTGTATTTGCCAAGAATGCTAAGGCTGATGAGGCTCAGGCTGCAGGTGCAGATTATGTAGGTGCTGAGGATTTAGTTGCTAAGATTCAGCAGGAAAACTGGTTTGACTTTGACGTAGTTGTAGCAACTCCTGATATGATGGGTCTTGTTGGTAGAATTGGTAGAGTTTTAGGTCCTAAGGGCTTAATGCCTAACCCAAAGGCAGGTACTGTAACTATGGATGTAGCTAAGGCTATTGAGGAAATTAAGGCAGGTAAAATTGAATACAGACTTGATAAGACAAATATTATCCATGTACCTGTAGGTAAGGTTTCTTTCGGTGCTGAAAAGCTTCAGGAAAACTTCCAGACTCTTATGAGTGCTATTATCAAGGCTAAGCCATCTGCTGCTAAGGGTACTTACTTAAAGTCAGTTGTTCTTACAACTACCATGGGTCCCGGTGTAAAGGTTAATGCTGCTAAGCTTTCAGAATAAATTTGAATAATTAAATTTGTCAGATATAAAAAGGACTGTGTTTTCAGTCCTTTTTTTTGTACCATAATTAATTCTTGACAATAATCCGAAATCATAGTATAATAAGCTTTGTCCGAAAACGGATTTTAGAGGGAGGTTGAAATATGGATAATAATATTAGTGAGCAAATGACAGAGTTTAACAAGATTTATAAAACAATTGACGAAGCTTATCACAGCTACGCTAAAAGCTGTAATTTGTCAAATACTTCCTTATGGATACTATATTCCGTATGGGAAAACAATGAGGCATATACACAAAAGGAGCTTTGTGAAGTATGGTCATACAGCAGACAAACTGTTAATTCTTCTCTTAAAAGTCTGGAGGGACAGGGATTTATTCAGCTTTTACATGAGCTTGACAACAAGAAAAACAAACAAATTATTTTGACAAAAAGAGGAAAAGAGCTTGCGGAAAAAATTGTTGTTCCCTTAATGGAGGCAGAGAAAAACTCCTTTGCAAGTTTAAGTAATGAGGAAAGATGTGTTTTTTTAAAGCTTATGAAAAAGCATGCCGAATTATTTGGAAAAGAAGTAAACAAAATAGTAAATAAGTCATCGGAGGATATATCATCGCAATGATATGGTCGAGGAAGATGTCGGGTGCGCCCGGTTATTATGAATAACCGGACGCATTTTTTTTATTCGGGAGGAGATATAAAATGAAAATTATTACAATAAGCCGTGAATTTGGAAGCGGAGGACGTGAATTCGGAAAAAGACTGGCAGATATTTTAGGCTATGCCTATTATGACAGAGAAATAATAAATGCTATAGCTGAAAATAGGGAATTAAATGAAGGGTATATTGAAAAAATTCTTGAAAACGGATTATTAAACAATTATCCTTTAAAATTCGGGCGTACATTTTCATACGGCACGGTTATGGCACAGCATAATATGACAAAAATTCTTGTTGAACAGCAGAAGGTTATTAAAGATATTGCATCAAAAAGTAATTGCATTATTGTTGGAAGAAGTGCCAATATTATATTAAGAAAATATAATCCCTTAAATTTATTTGTATATGCAGATATAAAATCTAAAATAGAGAGATGCCGTAAGTATGGAGATGATAAAGAATTATTAAGTGAAAAAGAATTAATAAAAAAAATAAAGCAGGTGGATAAAGGAAGAGCAAGGCATCAGGAACTGCTTACCGATATTAAGTGGGGTAATAAGGAAGGCTATGACTTGTGCATAAATACAACAGGTCTGGAAATAAAAGAGCTTGCACCTGTAATTGCAGAATATGCAAAATACAGACTTGGAGGTAATTATAAATGAGAATACAGTTATCGGAGCATTTTTCATATAAAAAGCTATTGAGATTTGTATTGCCGTCAATTATAATGATGATATTTACATCAATATACAGTGTGGTAGACGGAGTATTTGTATCTAACTTTGTTGGAAAAACGGCATTTGCAGCAGTAAATCTTATTATGCCCGTAACAATGGGTATGAGTGTTATAGGATTTATGCTTGGTACTGGAGGAAGTGCCATTGTATCCAAAACTCTTGGCGAAGGCAACAGAAAAAAAGCAAATCAGTATTTTACAATGATAGTAATGGCAACTATTATAGGGGGTCTGTTTTTCACTGTTATAGGTTTAATATATATTCGTCCTATTGCAATAGGAATAGGAGCTACGGAAAATATGCTGGAGGATTGTGTGTTATACGGCAGAATTTTAATGGGAGCAGAAACAGCCTTTATGCTCCAGAATCTGTTCCAGAGCTTTTTTGTTACTGCGGAAAAACCTCAAATAGGTCTTGGTATGACTGTTTTGGCAGGCTTAACCAATATAATACTTGACACACTTTTTATAGCAGTGTTTAAATGGGGTATTGCCGGTGCTGCCATTGCTACTGCCGCCAGTCAGTTCATAGGCGGTATTGTTCCCATTTTTTACTTTATAAGGAAAAATGACAGTATACTTCAGCTTACAAGGACCAATATAAGCTTTAAAATACTATTAAAGGCTTGTACAAACGGTTCATCTGAGCTTATGACTAATCTTTCTTCATCTGTAGTAAATATACTGTATAATTTTCAGCTTATGAAAATAGCGGGAGAAGATGGTGTTGCAGCTTATGGAGTAATTATGTATGTTAATTTTATATTTATGGCAATATATATAGGCTATTCAATAGGAAGTGCTCCTATTATTGGTTATCATTACGGTGCCGCAAATTATGATGAGCTTAAAAATTTATTAAAAAAGAGTCTTATGATAGTAGGAGGATTTGGCTTTGTTTTAACATTTACAGCAATTTTATTATCTTCACCATTGTCAAAAATTTTTGTAGGCTATAATTTTGATTTATATGAAATGACTAAGCATGGATTCAGATTGTATTCATTATCATTTTTAGTAAGCGGTTTTAATGTCTTTGGTTCAGCCTTTTTTACGGCACTTAATAATAGTGTGATTTCTGCCGCAATTTCATTTTTAAGAACACTTTTATTTCAGGTTACGGTTGTTTTTATACTTCCTTTAATATTGGGTCTTAACGGTATATGGCTTACAGTGTCAGCTGCTGAATTGCTTACGGTTGTTATTACGGTTATATTTTTTATTAAAAATAAAAATAAATATCAATATGCTTAAATTCAATATAAGATTAAAGGGAATTTGATAAGAATATTTTGCAGTTAAAAAAAGTGCAGCGGGGGAATTATCCCCCGCAAATTAAAAATTAGCACTTAGAGTCGCAAAGACCAAAGTTGCCGTTGCCGCAGCAGCAGAAAAGAATAACTAAAATGATAATCCATGAACAATCATTACCGCAGCCAAATAAATTGCCTATGCCGTTGTTACCGCAGCAGCAGAATAATAAAATAACGATGATCCATAAAAAACTATTGTTATTGTTGCAACCCATAAATAAGTTACCTCCAAAATTAAATACAATATAATCTATGCAGATTTTAAAATTTATTGCACGTCCATATAAAAATTTATTAATATAAATTAATGTTTATACTTCCCTATTGAAAAAATCCTCATTTTATGTTAAAATTTCTACAATTATAATTGTTTCCGTAAAGGAGGATACAAAATGAATAAGCTGATTGCTAAAGAATTAATTGAAGTTTTTTTAAAGGAAGATGTCGGCACGGGGGATTTATCCACAAGCCTTGTGTTTGATGAGGATATAAGAGGTGAAGGATATTTTCTGGCTAAGGATGACGGAATTGTTTGCGGTACGGATATTATTGATTTGACTTATTCTTTTTTCAGCGATGATTACAGTATTACCCTTTATAAAAAGGATGGAGATATTGTTAAAAGGGGTGAGCATATAGCTAAGGCTGAGGGTAAGGCATCCACTTTGCTGACTGCAGAAAGAGTTGTGCTTAATTTAATGCAGCTTATGAGCGGTATTGCAACTATGGGTAACAGGCTTGTCACTGCTCTTGATGATTCATCCATTAAGATAGTTGATACAAGAAAGACTCATCCGGGACTTAGAATGTTTGAAAAATATGCTGTTACCTGCGGAGGCTGTTACAATCACCGTTATGCACTTTATGACGGTGTTATGCTTAAGGATAATCATATTGCCTTTGCAGGAGGAATTACCAAAGCAGTAAATAAGGTAAAATCACAGCTTGGTCATATGGTTAAAGTAGAGGTTGAAACCGAAACAAGAGAACAGGTTATTGAGGCAGTTAATGCAGGAGCTGATGTTATTATGTTTGATAACAGAACTCCTGATGAAATTAAGGAGCTTCAAAAGCTTGTACCATCTCATATTGTTACGGAAGCATCAGGCGGAATTACTCTTGATACAATTGGAAGCTTTAAGGGCTGCGGAGTAAATATTATATCGGCAGGTTCACTTACAAACGGAGTTAAGCCGCTGGATATTAGCTTTTTAAGCAAGGAGGCAATTAAAAAATGATAAACAGAATTAAGGAAATAAAAAATCAGTTAGGGGAGGATTTGTTAATTCTTGCCCATCATTATCAGAGAGATGAAATTGTTCAGCTTGCAGATGCAGTTGGTGACAGCTTAAAGCTGGCTCAGATAGCCGAAGAAAATAAAAAGGCAAAATATATTGTTTTCTGTGGTGTTCATTTTATGGCAGAAACTGCGGATATACTTTCAGAGGATTATCAGAGAGTATTCCTGCCTGCTCCAACATCAGGCTGTCCTATGGCTGATATGGCGGACAGAGAAAGTGCTGAAAAGGCATGGGATATTATTACCGGGGAGCTGGGTGACAGTATTTGCCCTATTACATATATTAATTCAAAAGCTGAAGTTAAGGCCTTCTGCGGTGTTCATGAGGGTACTGCAGTTACATCGGGCAATGCTGAAAAGGTTGTTAAATGGGGCCTTGGCGTAAAGGATAAAATTCTTTTTCTACCTGATCAGAATTTAGGCAAGAATACTGCAGTTTCTTTAGGTGTTGACGAAAAATATATGGCTCTTTACGACCAAAATACGGAAAAATTAATTTATAGCTGTGAACCTTCTCAGGTTAAAATGATACTTTGGAACGGATATTGCCATGTTCATCACAAAATTACTCCCCAAAAGGTTGAAGAGGCAAGAAAGGCAAATCCCCATGCCAAAATTATTGTTCATCCCGAATGTCCTCATGAGGTTGTTAAAATGTGTGACGGTGCAGGCTCCACAACATATTTGATTAAGGCTGTTGAAAATAGTGATGCAGGGTCTAAGTGGATTGTTGGTACTGAATTTAATTTGGTCAGGAGATTAAGAGAAAGGTTTACTGACAGGGATATTAAGATTCTTGATACGGGAAGTATATGTACAAATATGAATAAAACTTCTCTTGAAAATCTTTGTGAAACCCTTGAGGAAATTTTAAAGGGTGATTACAGAAAGCAGATTACAGTAGATGAGAAAACTGCCAGGGAGGCTGTTATGTCCCTTAACACAATGCTTTCATTAAGCTAAGGAGGATTATTAAGGTATGAAGTTAGGATTTATAGGTGCAGGAAATATGGGAGGAGCCATTATAAGAGGCTTTATTAAAAGCGGTAAGGTAAAGGCTGAAAATATAGCTGTAAGCAGAAAAAACAAAACTGCTCTTTCCGGTATGGTGTCTGAGCTTGGTATAGTTCCCTGTGAAAGCTCCGAGGAGATTGTCAGTAAATGTGATGTGCTCTTTATGGCTGTAAAGCCTGTTATGTTTAAAGGTGTTATTGATGAAATTAAGTTCAGCGTTAAAGAAAATATGCCTCTTATAGTGTCTATGGCTGCAGGCCTTACTACTGAAAGTATAAGAGATATGTTTGGCTTTGATTTAAAAATTGTGAGAATAATGCCTAATATTAATGCAGAAATATTAATGTCTGCAACATCGGTATGTAAAAATGAAACGGCATCTGACGAGGATTTAGACCTTATTAAGGATTTATTTTCTTCAATTGGTTTTGCTGCAGAGGTAGCAGAATCCCAATTTCCTGTTTTTAGTGCTATTGCAGGCTGTTCTCCGGCTTATGTTTATATGTTTATAGATGCTCTTGCAAGAGGTGCTCAGAAAATGGGTATGAATAAAAAGCAGGCTCTTGAAATTGCTGCCGCTGCTGTTGCAGGCAGTGCCAATATGTTTATTAAAAGCGGGGAGCATCCTCAGGCTCTTGTGGATAAGGTTTGTTCTCCGGGAGGTACTACCATTGAGGGTCTTTGTACTCTTGAGGAATATAAGTTTACTTCAGGTATTGTAAAAGCTGTTGAAAATATTGTAAATAAGGATAAATCTCTTAACAAGTAGTAAAAAGGCTTTATATTGAATTTAAATCTTCAATATAAAGCCTCTTTTTATTTTAAAACTTTTACAGCCTTTGGCACATAATTACCCCTTTTAAACCTATCTTCCTGAGTGTGAATAATAAGGTATGTAATTACCACAAGAAAAAGGCCTGCAGCTATACCTGTAAGCTCACTGTTTTTAATGCCAAAGTTAACTGCACCGTAGTAACCTCCGAAAATGCCTGCCATAAAGGCAATAAAGGGAATACCGTACATTATAAGTGTTGCTTTCATAAAGTCTGCATTGTCAAGAACAACGTCAACTTTATTGCCGACAACGGCATTGCACATATTTTCTGCTTTTATTATCATATCTTCTTTTTTCATACCGGCAGAGCAGGCTCTGCATTTTGCACAGGCTTCTGTTCTCTGCATTTTTACTATAAGGCGGTTATTTTCTTTACCAATAACCTCCCCCACTTCGCCTAAAATTTTATAATCCATATTTATATCTCCTTAATTATGTTTTAACAATAAGAGTATTATTGTAAGCTGTTTTGATTTTCTTTCTTATTATATATTATATCAAAAATCTGTCTGTGGCAACAAAAAATTTACGATATTTTTTATTTGTGTTTTTAAATTTAAATAAAGGTCTGAATCTTGACACTTTTTTTTGATAGTGTTATACTAAATGTGTTTTTCTGTAAAAATATAACATATTGTAAGGGGGAGATAGAATTGAAAGAATTATTAAAGCTTTATTTATTATTTGTTAAAATGGGAAGTGTGTGCTTCGGCGGAGGTTATGCAATGCTGCCTATACTTGAAAGGGAGCTTGTTACAAACAGAGGCTGGTGTACAAAGGAGGAGCTTATTGATTACTATGCAATAGGTCAGTGTACTCCCGGTGTAATAGCCGTAAATACTTCTACATTTATAGGTCATAAGTTAAAGGGTATACCGGGAGGTATAGTAGCTACATTAGGCTTTGTTACTCCCTCAATTGTTATTATTTCACTTATTGCAACAATTTTGCAGTATATAACTGATTTGCCTGTTGTGACATATGCATTTGGAGGTATCAGAATTTGTGTATGTGTGCTTATAATAAGTGCAACGGTTAAGCTTTGGAAAAGTGCAATTACAAATAAAACCGGAATAGGTATATTTTTAGTTGTATTCCTTTTATCTGCAATATGGGATATAAGTCCTGTTGTAGTTGTAATTTCTGCAGGGCTGTTTGGTTTTATTTACAGAACTGTTGCTGAAAAAATGGCAGGAGGTAAAAACAAATGATATATTTGCATTTAATATATGAATTTTTTAAGATAGGTTTATTTGCTATTGGAGGCGGTCTGGCAACCCTCCCCTTTTTGCAGAATTTGTCATATAAATATCCGGAGTGGTATTCAATACAGGATTTAATGAATATGGTGGCAGTTTCCGAATCTACACCGGGACCTATGGGAGTTAATATGTCTACTTATGTGGGTTTTACAACAGGGGGTATATTTGGAGGTATATGTTCTACATTGGGTCTTGTTGCACCATCTGTTATTATAATTATTATTGTGGCTTCAATTTTTAATAAATTTAAAAACAGTCCTGTTGTGGATAAGGTTTTCTCAGGTATAAGGCCTGCTTCAATGGGACTTATTGCGGCAGCAGGTTTTCTTGTAATGAAGGAGGCGCTTTTTAATATTCCTTTATTTAAAGAAAGCGGTGCTTTTATGGATTTATTTAAATTTAAGTCTATATTATTCGGCATTGTTTTGTATATTGCCTTTGTTAAATTTAATAAACACCCTATATTTTATATTGCATTGGCGGCAGCTGCAGGCATTATAGTTAAGTTTTAATAAGTTATAGGGGAGTTGTGAATTAATTTTTACAATATTTTTGTACAATTTTTACAAAATTGTTAAGCTAATGTAAAATTATGTAAAATAATAAAAAAATTAAGCTGTGGACATTTTAGCATGAATGTGGATAACTTTTAAAATTACCCACTTCACAAATTAGCATAAATAGGTTATTAACAAAGTTTTCCCACTTATCCACAAATGTTATTATATAGTTTTTAACAATTACAGGTATACAAAACAAAGTTATCCACAAAATACAATTAAGCTAAAAAATTAACTGTAATTGGCTTAACAAGAGGATTTTACAATTTTGTGAAAATTTATTATAAAAAAAATTTAAACCTATATTTAAAAAAAATATTAATTTAATAAAGGATATTTCCTTTTTATGGAGAATATAAATAGTAAGAAGATTATTCTTCTATTTATTACAAAGGAGTTGGTGTTATGCGTTATTCATTTATTGGTAAGAATTTTGAAGTAACTGACAATTTCAGTAATAAGATTACTGCAAAGCTTAACAGAATAGCCAAACTCTTTCCTCAAGAGTCAGAGGCTAATGTAGTTTTGACAGAAACTAAGCTTGATAAAAAAATTGATGTTACAGTAAGCCTTCCTAATAAGAGAATTATTAAGGCTGAAGTAACAGAGGATGATTTTATGGCGGCTGTTGATGAGGCTGTGGATATTCTTGAAAGACAAATGGTGAAATATAAAAATAAGCTCCATGACAGAGCAAAGAAAAGTCCTGCTTTTGCTGATGAGCTGAATGCCATTGCTCTTGATGAGGATGAATACACAGAGGATGATTCAATAAATATTGTTAAGTCCAAGAGATTTTTTGTTAAGCCTATGGATGCTGAAGAGGCTTGTATGGAAATGGAAATGATGGGACATAATTTCTTTGTTTTCAGAAATGCTGAAACTGATGAAATTAATGTGGTTTATAAGCGTAAGGACGGCGCTTATGGTCTTATTGAGCCTGAAATTTAAGTTTAAAATCTTTTCAATGTTTTTTCTTATATTAAGGGAACGGGAAACCGCTCCCTTTTTTATTTGTAACTCAACAGCATAGGGGACTGTCCCCTATGCTGTTGTTTATTGTAATATAAAAAAATATTTATATTGTATATTTTTGAAAAAAGCTGTGTCCGTGCACTATGGCTTAAAATCTTATTTTTTTATTTGTAATATTTTGCACAAAAAATAAAAAAAATTTTGTATAACCTGATAAAATTTTCAATTAAAGGGTTAAACTGTTGATTATAAATTTGAAATGGGATATAATGAAATAAATGTGAATAAGCTGATTTTCACGTAATAAATATAAGGAGGAATTATATGAAAATAAGTTCAAAAAAGACCTTAAGCCGGGTATTATCATTTGTTATGCTGGTATCGGCAATGTGTACAAACTTAATAGCGGCTAATGCAGGGTCAGGTTCAATAGACTCGGAAGGTGTTGCTTCAGGGGGAGGAGCAGATATTGTTGAAACAGGAAGCAGTATCGGCGGAAATGTTATAAGTGTCTGGGATTTCGGCGGTGTAGAAGAAAGTGATACATCTCTTTACACTAATTATATTACAAAGGATTTCCTAGATAATTTTGAAGCTGTAGGATTGGGTACAGGTAAATTTAATGCAGGTACTTTTGATTTAGGGGGAGGATTATCTCTTTCAACCATTAAAGATGACCGTTTGTATTATGACGGTGTAAGAAACTATGGAGATAATGCAAAGGCTTCAGCCGTATATTCAGATGGATATGCCGCAAACGGTATGTGGTATTCAAACGGCACAGGCGGTGAAAACAGAAGATTTTTCCTTATTGACAATGTAACTGCAGGTACTGAAATAAAGGTTTATACCGGCTGTTCAAATTCAAGCGATGATATGGTTAATTTGACATATATGGGCACAGAGGGTACTCAGACTGAGGAAATTATCTTGCCTAAGGGAGTACAGGATATAGTTAAATTTATTGCAAAGTATAACGGCTCATATAAGGTATGGTTTAATGCAGCAGGCGGTAAGCCTGTGGTTAACAGGATTGTTAAGACTCCGTCTGTTCCTGTTACTGCAGAAGTTAATACTAATTCACTTCCTGTAGAGGGCTTTGGAGTAAGCTTTAAAAATGACTCTTCGGGAGATGTTATTAAGGCAGAGGTTACAGGCAATTCTGCCGCAGCCCTTTTAACTCCCGGCTATACTTATACAGCGTCATTAACGGGAGCAACGGGCTATGGCTTTACTAATGAAAGCAGGAAGGTTGAAATTACAAATGATGACTTAAAGGCAGGAAGCAAGTCTGTAAATATGGATGTTGAAATTAAGGAAACTTATAAATTAAGCGGCAGCGTTACAGGTTTTAACGAAGCTTATGACTTATCAAAGCTTGTTATAAAATTAATTCCTGATGCCGATTCCATGGCGGATACAGTTACAGCGTCATTAAATGAGGATTTAAGTTTTGAGGCTGTTCTTGAGCCTGATGTTAATTATAGTGTAAGCCTTGAAGGTGTTAATGATTATGAAGTTGTTAAAGGCGGTTCAGTTAACAGCTCTGTTCCTGTTACTCAGAATATAGAGGTTGCCTTAAAGGAACTTTATAATGTTACGGGCAAACTTACAGGCGGTGCAGATGTTACTGAAATTGCTTTTGTAAATGTTGATGACAATTATTCTTATGCAGGTACTGTAAATTCAGACGGAACCTATACTGTTAAATTAAGAGCAGGCTCTTATGCAGTTCAGGCTGTTGCTGACGGATATAAGACATCAGGTCACATTGTAGTAAATAATAAGGATACGGTTAAGGATATTTTATTTGTTTCTCTTACTCCTGTTGTTCCGTCAGTTGATACTTCTGTAAGAGATATTTATGTGGGATGTGAGGGTCAGGTAAATAACTTTGAAACCATAGGTGAGGCTTTGGAGGCAGCTAAGGTTATGAATCCTCAGACTGAGGATGAAAGAGTGACTGTTCACATAGCTCCGGGTATTTACAGAGAACAGCTTATGGTTGAAACTCCTTATGTTACCTTTGTTCCAAGCGGTAATGGTGAGGTTAAGTTAACATGGTATTATGGTATAGGATACAGATACTATTCTGTTGACAGCACAGGATATTTTAATATAGAAAATGCTTTTGATAAATATTCTAAGGACACGGAGGCTGCCAAGTGGGGCGTTGGTACTTATGTTAAAAATACAGCCAAAGGCTTTAAGGCTGAAAACATTACATTTGAAGCTTCATTTAATAAATATATTACTGATGAAGAAATTACCGACGGTGTATCTGCAACAGGTGCCCTCCCTGAAAGAAACTATGCCTTGGATGTAACAAGTAAGGCTGCTACTGAAAGAAGTACGGCACTTATAGTTGAGGCTGATCAGTCAGAGTTTAAGAATTGTAAGATGATTGGTTCTCAGGATACTCTTTATATGGGTAATGATACTCATACATATTATAAGAATTGTATGATTGAGGGTAATACTGATTATATATTTGGATCAGGTAATGCTGTATTTGACGGCTGTGAATTACGTTTCTGCGGTTACAGCGACACAGGTACGGGCGGATATATTACGGCAGGCCGTTCAAATGACATTGATGGCTATATGGGTTATTTATTCAGAGCATGTACCGTAACAAACAAGGAGGGTATGGAGCATGCATCAGGTTACTTCGGCAGACCTTGGGATGCAGGTGCGGATATTACTTTCTTAAATACTGCTTTAGAAAATGCTGATGCTATTACGGCTGAGGGCTGGACTTCAATGTCAGGTGTAGCTCCTGACGTCGCTAAATTTAAGGAATATGGTACTATGCTTGCTGACGGTACTCCTGTTGATACAACAGGCAGAGTAACAGGTGTTATGACAGATGACCAGGCTAAGGCTATAGATGCCAAGGCATATTTCGGCGGATGGACTCCTTCATACTATACAGAGGATACATTGCCGGTTGAATTTACCGCAGACCCGTATTTCTCTACTGACGGTGATGTATTGCTGCCTGCTACGGGCAATACGTTTACAGTTAAGTATTCCTTAGGTGTTAATGATGATAATGATGCATCAAAGATTACTTATGCTTTAGTTAAGGATGGAAATGAAACTGTTATTAAGTCAACTACTGCTGCTGCAAATAAGGGTGTTAAGATAACCAATGATATGATTGGCAGTTTTTTAAAGGTTACGGTTACTCCTTGTACAATTTTAGGTAATGTAGGTAATTCCAAGTCTGTAATCACAGAAAAGGAAATTACATTAGGTTCCGGCTCTGTTGATACAGAAAGACCAAACGGAAAGGCTGTTATATTCTTAGCAGGTGATTCTACTGTAAAGGATTATTCAGCAGGTGCTATCAATAATTCAGGTGCTAACAGAGCTGAAGGCTCCTGGGGTGAATTTCTCGGCAGATTTGTAAATGATAATTATGAAGTAATGGACTATGCCGAGGGAGGCAGAAGTTCAAGAACATTTATGGACGGCACTAAGGATGACGGAAGTGATAAGTACCTTGATAAGATTAAGGATCAGATGATGGCAGGTGACTACTTATTTATTCAGTTTGGTCACAATGACAGTTCTGAAAGCTATAAGGACAGATATGTTGCTGTAGGCACTCCTGATGAAAATGGTGTTTATCCATATACTGCCCCTTCTTCTGACGGTGCAGGTGACGGTTCATTTAAGTGGTACTTACAGCAGTATGCAGACGCAGCTAAGGCAGCGGGAGCTACTCCCGTTATGGTTACTCCTGTTTCAAGAAGGTACTTTAATGCTGACGGTACAATCAGGTCACATCATGGTGATAATGATGAGTATGTAACTGCTGTTAAGCAGGTTGCAGAGGAAAATGGTATACTTTGTTTTGACCTTTACAGCTGGACTAAGGAAATGTATGAAAATGCTTACAAGGCTGACGGAGTTAACGGTGAATCAAGTCTTGCTTACAGATTATTTGCTGCAGGAGAAAAGACTCATCATTCTAAGTTAGGCGGTTTTGCTATTGCTGCAGATTTAGCTGAGATGATCAAGAACTCTGATTTAGGCTTTGCAAATGCTATTACGGCTCCTTCATCTATGTATATTACTGATAATGATAATGCTGTAGAATTCATTATAGATAACAGCGGTGTATTTACAGGCTATGGCAGAAATGACAGCGGTGTATTTGATACAAATGTTTCTTGTGAATATTGGAACAGTTATATAAATGATGCTTTAAATAAGCTTAAGACTTCTCCTGAAATACCTACAGAAACATCTACAGAAGTAACAACAGCTCATGCAGAAACATCTACAGAGGTAACAACGGCCGCTGCAGAAACATCTACAGAAGCAATAACAGCTCCTGTAGAAACATCTACAGAAGCAACGACATCAGCCCCTGTAAAAACAAATTCTACAGGCAGCAGCGGTGCAGGTGCTTCAAGTCTTAAGGTAACAAATTATTTAAATACCGAAAATACTGAGCCTGAAACAGAAACAAGTGCTGATTCTGACTCAGTTAAAGATAATGAGATTCTTCCTTATGTTGAGGTATCTATCGGCAGTAAGGACATTGTTATAAATGGTCAGACTTATACTATGGACACAGCTCCGTATATTCAGGCGGAATCTAATTCAACATTAGTTCCGTTGAGATTTGTGGCTATTGCTATTAGCGGAGGTAATGTTGAAAAGGCTGACAGCAGTGATATGATATTGTGGAATGCTGATACTAAGCAGGCTGTAATAAAGAAAAATAACATTACTGCTGTGTTTACCGCAAATAGCAATATTGTTACAATTAATGGTGCAGATGTTCCTATGGATAATAATGTTAAGGCTGAAATCAGGGATAACAGAATGTTTGTACCGTTCAGAGCTGTTGGTGAGGCTTTAAAGGCTGATGTTTCATGGGATGGAACAACTAAAACAGCTTATTATAATAAGAAATAGCCATAAAATAATTTTATAATGATAAAATAAAGGCTTCGGATTTTCCGGAGCCTTTATTCAGATTGCTCAACAACATAGGGGACAGTCCCCCATGCTGTTAAATTTCTTGGCGCCCCTATAGGGGAGCTGTCACGAAGTGACTGAGGGGTAATAGCAAATGCCTGCATTTGTGTATTAAGCAAGATAAATTGTCCGTAAAAAAAACAGCATAGGGGACAGTCCCCTATGCTGTTATTGCTTTCTCTAAAGTATACCTTTTAATTTTCGTAAGTTTTATTATTTGATTTTTTGATACTCCCGACTTTAAACATTTTTTTATAACCTTACACTTCAAATTATCAGGTAATTTATTCAAATCAAATAAATTTGTGGAATTCAAATTTTTAAGTATAATTTTAGCAGCCTCTTCATCTGTAACCCTTACAATTCTTTCGGATATATCTAAACATTTGTCCTCATTTACTTCGGAATTAAATTCAATAAACTGTTTTTTGCTCATCATTCCCATTATTAAGTCTTTATCAACTAAATCGCTGTTATAAATATAATGTTTAAAACTGGACCACTTATAGTCATCCACCTTCTCCGCCATATATGCCTTAACGGGATTCTGATGAATATATCTGATTGCAGTAAGTAAATACCGGTCATCCTCAACAGGCTCACTTAAAAATCTGTCCTGAAAAAGATGTCCTACTCTTCCATATTTGGTGTTAAACCATTGGGCATAATTTCCTCCTAAACGCCCCATAGCTTCACTTATGTTTTCAACCCTTATAAGCAGGTGAATATGATTTGTCATAAGACAGTAGGCGTATATTTTCATATCAAAGGATTTTTTACAATCTGAAAGAATCCACAAAAACTTTTTATAGTCATAATCCTCAATAAAAATATTCTGCTGACCTACTCCCCGCCATATAACATGATAAATATTTGTGCTGCTTTTAATCCTATTGTGTCTAGCCATATTATAACCACCTTTTCGACATAGGGGACAGTCCCCATTGTTGCTCAAAAAAAACAGCATAGGGGACTGTCCCCTATGCTGTTTTTTTATTTTATAACTCTTATACCAAGAACACCGTCAACGGCCTCAACCTTAGCCGTATCAGCACTCTTAACATCAGCTATTGTATAACCATAGTTACCTCTTGTCTTAGCATTAAACTGGCAGGCACCGCTTATAGCATTCTTAACAGCGTCCATAGCATCAGCCTTTGAAAGAACACAAATTCTTTCACAGCCTGCAATCATAGGAGCAGAAACAGCAGGATAATTAACAGAATTAATAATATTACCCTTTTCAAGGTATTCCATCATTTCCTCAGCAGCCATAGCAGCACAGTTATCCTCAGCTTCAGGAGTAGATGCACCCAAATGAGGAAGAGTAATAATGCCTTCAACTCCCACAGTTTTTTCATTAGGGAAGTCTGTTGCATAGTAGCTTACCTTACCGCTTTCAAGGCCTGCCTTAACCGCATCGGCATCAACAAGCTCATTTCTTGCAAAGTTAAGGATTCTTACGCCGTCCTTACACTTAGCAAGGCTTTCAGCATTAATCATATTGGTAGTTTCATTAGTTGCAGGAACATGAACTGTAATATAATCAGCTTCAGCATAAATATCATCAAGATTAGGAGTAAATTTAACACTGCTGTCAAGGGCAAGTGCATTCTTAATTGAGAAATAAGGGTCATAACCTATAACCTTCATGCCAAGAGCGGCAGCAGCGTTGGCAACAAGCACACCAATTGCGCCAAGACCAACTACACCTAATGTCTTTCCCGTAATTTCAGGACCTGCAAAGTCAGCCTTGCCCTTTTCAACCTTAGCGGCAATGCCTTCTTCACCTGCAAGGCTCTGTGCCCACTTGTAAGCACCTGTAATATTTCTGCTTGTTAATAAAAGTCCTGTCAAAACAAGCTCCTTAACTGCATTGGCATTAGCTCCCGGAGTATTGAAAACAACAATACCCTTATCGGCACACTTGTCTAAAGGAATGTTGTTTACACCTGCACCGCATCTTGCAACAGCCTTTAAGCTGTCAGGAAGCTCCATATCGTGCATCTTAAAGCTTCTTAATAAAATAGCATCAGGATTAGCCATTTCATCGGATATATTGTAGTTATCGGTAAGCTTTGCAAGACCTGCTTTAGAAATCTTATTTAAAGTTAATACATTATACATTTTATTATCACCTTTCATTTTTTAATTTAAACAAGGCCGGCTGTTAAAGCCGACCTTATATTACACTAATTACTTGTTTTCTGTTTCAAACTTCTTCATAAACTCAACAAGAGACTTAACACCTTCAACAGGCATTGCATTGTAAATACTTGCTCTCATACCGCCTACAGTTCTGTGTCCCTTAAGATTTACAAAACCGTTTGCAGTGGCTTCCTTAATAAACTTAGCATTAAGGTCATCATCATCAGTTACAAAAGGAACATTCATTAAACTTCTGTCCTTAGGAACAACAGTTCCTCTGAACATCATGGAGTTATCAAGGAAGTCATAAAGAATAGCAGCCTTTTCTTCATTAACTTTCTGCATTTCCTTAACACCGCCCATTTTCTTTAGCCACTTGAAAACAAGACCTGCTATATAAATAGCGTAGCAAGGAGGTGTGTTATAAAGAGAAGAAGCATCGGCATGTACCTTATAATCAAGCATTGTAGGACAGTCAGCCTTAGCCTTACCTATTAAGTCCTCTCTCACAGCCGCTACAGTAACACCTGCAGGACCGATATTCTTCTGAGCACCTGCAAAAACAAGACCAAACTTTGTAATATCAATTTCCTCTGACATAATCATGCTTGAAAGGTCAGC
The DNA here is from genome assembly GCA_030524425.1 of Clostridia bacterium. Lineage (GTDB taxonomy): Bacteria > Bacillota > Clostridia > Lachnospirales > CAG-274 > Gallispira. Next base: position 58,254 of record JAUNGN010000002.1, read on the forward strand.
TACAAGAGGAACATTGCCTGTGTCAGGTAACTCGGTATATCTTGTACCATAAATTGTATTGTTATATGTAATATAGAAATAGTCAGCATCAGGATTAAACTTGGACTTATCCAAAGCAGGGATATAGTTAAACACCTTATCCTCTGAGGAAGCCACCACATTAACTGTACCGAATTTCTTAGCCTCCTGCATTGCCTTCTTAGACCACTGTCCTGTGTTTACCAAATCGCAGGTACCCTTAACCATAAGGTTTAAAGGAATCATGGCAAACTGAGTCGAGCCGCCGCCCTGTAAAAACATAACTTTGTAATTTTCAGGTATGTGCATAAGCTCTCTTAAATCTGCCTCAGCCTCTTTAATAATGTCATCAAACCACTTTGAACGGTGACTCATTTCCATAACAGACATACCTGAACCATTAAAGTTAAGCATATCCTTCTGAGCCTGTTCAAGTACTTCAATAGGAAGCATTGACGGACCTGCTGAGAAATTGTAAACTCTTTCCATTTCTTTCATCCTCCATTATTTTAAAACAGTCATAAAACAACTTTATGTATTATCAAAGCTGTCTGATAAATATTACCTTTTAATTTATTGGGGGCAGGGTTTATTTTGCAAGGAAAATAATGCCTGTCATAATAAAAGGCTTTATAATTATACTGAAAACAAAGGGAAATAAACTCATTTTGTTTTTTCGTATAAATTGTATTATAATACAAAATACGGTACAATGTCAATAGTGAATTCCACAATTCAAGGACAAATGTTTTTATGACACAGTACTTTCAAAATATTTTTATGGAAATCTGAATATTATAATTTAAAATACAGTACTGAAAATATTTGAAGCAATTACCCTGTTGCTGTCTGCATAATTAATAAGTCTTAAGGCGGCAGCCCTTATATCATCTTCCTTAGCTGAACCGTCATTTATTGCAATAGTCACACCGCTTGATGCGGCGGGCTTATTGTTTCCCGATGCTCCTGACCAGCCAAATACATTGGTCCACTTATAGGCTGTATACTTTGCAAGATGATAGTTAATTTTATTGCCGAAAGAAATACAGCTATCAGCCCATATTTTTGCTGCCGAATTATTCTGGTCAAAGCCGTTAGCTCCATGGTCAAAGGCTATACAGTTAGTCATATATCTTTCGGAATTTGATTCTGTAGTAACACTTCCAAGCTTAAATCCGTTAGGATTGCCCTGCCAGTAATCAGAGCTTGCAATGGATGATGCATTTAAAGCTCCCTTGGCAGTAGGAATTGTTCCGAATATTGTATCAAGTTTACCGTAATATGTATCTGAAGATGATGTTTTGGAACACAATGTACCGTTGTTATACTGAGTGACAAAATCATCATACTTATCAGGATATACTGCCTTATATCTCATTATAAAAGGTAAATTTTCATCAAGAGGCAAACCATTTATATAATCAGTATAGCCAAAGCAGTTTGCGGCAGAGCCGTTGCTCCAGCACATACAGTTTGTATAATCAATTCTGTAAGTCCAATGGCTGCCGTCTGTAAAGTTTTGTTTCTCTTCGGGATAATCATAGCTGTCCCATCCGTCGTCTGCATTTTCCCATGCATAGCAGTCAATACAAACATTCTTGTTTGCATCAATAACGGCAGTGTCAGCAGTTGATACAGGCCCTGCACTCAGCTTTATGGCAAAACCGTCGGCATTGCCTCCCAATGTAAATACATCGCAGTTTCTGTAGCTGTAAACACATTTCAGTGTATTTGCACAGGCGCCTCCCGTAACCTGAATACCGCTGTCATTGTTATATCTTACAATACAGTTTTCAATAAGGTTGCCTTTTGCTCCCGTACCCTTAATCTGTATACCGTTATCATGAGCCTTTTCAATAACAAGGTTTTTAACCACATTATCGGCACTGTTTATTCTTAAGCCTACATCACTGTCAGAAGATGATTCGTTAACAATATCCCTGCCTGCCATATTTTCAAAATTAAGGACGGGAAAAACACCGTTTTCATCGGGAACACCAATAACAGACTGATTTCCCTTCAGCTGAATTCTTTCCTCCATATCAATGTCATTCATTACATAGACTTTAACTCCGGAATCGGAAAGAGCTGCTGCCAGTTCACTGTAATCCGTAACTTCAATACCGTCGGAGGTGTCTATGACCTGAACTGTTGTAGTTTCGCTTGTAGGCTCATAAATATTATTCAAAATCCAGCCTGCATCCCTCACATCAATTATGCCGTCATTATTTCCGTTGGCAGCAGACAGTTTAACTTCATCTTTTATGATTTCACTGCCTGTTAAATATCTTAGCAGCAAAGCAGCATCATATTTGTTTACATTGCCGTCACCGTCAATATCCCCCTTAATATTGTTAATATTATTATAAGCAACACCAATTGACTTAATACTTATACCTCCCCCCTTGGGAGTAATTGTAATTTCCTCGCCATATCCGCTGTAGCTTACGCTTTCCGTATTTTCTCCCGACATAGGAGCAGTTATATCGCTGCCCAGCTTATTTCCGCTGCTGTCAGTTACAACTGCATAACGGTCCGTTGAGGTATTGTTGCTTTTAAGTTTTAATGTAATTGTGCAGGGACCTGCTGCTTTAAAGGATACCTTGTTTGCGGAGCCTTGAAGCTTTAAATATGTACCGTCAAAATTAACGGTTTTTTCACCGTTAGCGCAAATAACAAGATTATTCCATTCAAAATCAGCGGAATGAGTTGTTCTGTCACTGTTTGATGACATTGTCCATGTAATATTTTTGGTAATAACCGTTGCTGAATAAGCCTTTGCAGTCACAGTACTTATACACATTACCAAAGATACTGCAAAAGCTGACAGTTTTTTAACTGCATTCATAAGTATACCTCCTTATTATTTATAAATTAATTTTAATATATTTAATATAATTTGTAAAGTAAATGTAAACAAATTTAATAAATTTCATTTAATAATCTATCATTTATGTTACATATTGAACAAAATTATTGAATTAAACCGGGGAATATATTATACTTAAAGAGATTATACAAAGGTGGAGATGTCTTATGAAAAAATTAATAATATTTATACTGGCATTGGTGCTTACAGGCTGTATGGGTTCAAAGGATTATGTGGTAAAAATAGGTAAAGACAAAATAAGCCGTGGTGAATATCTTGTTTACCTTATGGAGCAAAAAAAGAATTTTGAAAATCAGGGGGGCAGTGATATCTGGGAGGCTGATTTTGACGGTGTAAGTGCCGAGGAGATTGCAAAACAAAACGCTGTCAATACCCTTGTCATGGTTAAAACTGCCGTAAAACAGACTAAGGAGCTTGGCATTACACTGACTGAGGATGATGAAAAAAAGGCTGAGGCTCAGACTGAGGAGCTTCTTAATGATTTTAAGCAGGAGGATCTTAAAAATCTTGACCTTAACAGGGACAAGATTTATAAAATTATGGAAGAGGTTGCATTGCAGAATAAGGTATATGCATATGTAACAGACAGCTATGCCATAAATGAGGCTGAGTTTAAAGAGTATCTTACTCAATATTATGAGGAGCATAAGGCTGAGTTTACAAGCTATAAAATAAAGGAAATTTTTCTTCAGCCCGATATTGAGGGTACAGAAAACAGGGATAAAATAAATTCTGTCTTTAACAGTATAAAAAACGGCACATCCTTTGATGAGGCTCTTTCAGAAATTTCGCCTGAAATCAGTTCAGATGCTGTTGAGCTTGATTCAAGCCTTTATACGGAAAATACATTGCAGCAGATATATTCTCACAATAAAGGGGATTGTTTCCTTGTTGAGGATACTGACGGATATCATATTTTTGAAATTGCTGATATTGTGAACAGCTCAATTGAAAGTATTGAACCTCAGATAAGAGAGCAATATACAAATGATAAAAAACAGGCTATATATCAGGCACAAAATGACAGCTGGCAGGGGGATATAACTGTTGAAAAAAATGACGAGGTGTGGAATAATATAAGTATAGTTAAAGAATAATTATAGAATAATTCAATTTCGGTCAGTTAAAAATTAGTTTTTTGACTGCCTAAAAGGGGTGCTGTATTCAGCACCCCTTTAATCAGCTTAATTTAGTTAAATACCGCAGTTTTGGTTTCTCCTATCCAGTTTACTTCTGCACCAAGCTCTTCTCCCAGTGCTCTGAAAGGCACGAACATTCTGCCGTTACTTATTTCGGCACAAATACCGCCTTCAATTAATTTTTCATCACCGTTTACAATCATTACATCAGAGCCTGCCTTAAAGGAAATACTTTTACCCCTGTAATTAATAACGGCAGTTTTTGTATCACCGTCCCAGGATATAATATTTACACTGCCATTACCGCTATAGCCGTCAGCAAGAGCAATACTTACTGCCCTTAAGGGAATAAGTGTTGAGCCTGTACCGGCCTGTATATAGGGAGCTGCGTCAATTATCTGCTTTATTCCGTTTACTGTCATAACCGGACTGCCTATGGAAACCTCCACCTTATTATAAACAAGGGTCTTTTCCTCTGTAGTAATTTCTGTAGTGTTTTCTTTTGTAACAGCTTCGGTTGTTTCTGTGTTTATATTACCTTCATTAAATATGTAATTGCCGTAGCTTAATGAACGGTCGTTTGTCTTGCCTGTTATTTTAAGTCTGACAGGACCGTTTTCCTTTACATAAACAGGTAAAGGAATAGAGTAATAGGGTTCGTCGGCGGAATTGTTAAATTTGGCAAGAGATCTGTCAGCGTATTCACTTGGAATATTACACAAGTCAACTCTTATATTATAATTATCAAGCCTTGTGATTTTATAGGGAACCTGTGATATAATTCTGTCTGTCATGGCGTCATAAAAGCCGTCTTTTCCATTCCATTTATAATTCTTGTAGCCTTTATACTGATAACCTGTCCCTCTGCCGTTATAGCCGATTTCTTCGGAATTGCCTGTGCCATTAATAACATTAGCGGAAAATACAGCTGCATTTTCAAATTCAATCTCAATATAGGCACCTGTTGCAACCTCATTGTTAGGTTCTATAATAAGGCTTGCAGAAACTGCCTGACCTGCAGTCTTTACTGTGCCTGTTTCCTTAATTGTATTTCTGGAGCCTGCATAGACGGCTGTTGACATTGTTAATATAATTGCTAAGGTTAAAAATAGTCTTTTCATTAAATATACCCTCTTAAAAATATACTGTTTAAATTAATTAAAATATGCAGTTTTGCTTTCGCTGTCCCAGCTCACCTTTGCACCAAAAGCCTCGCCTAATGCTCTGAAAGGTACAAACATTCTGCTGTTTGTTATTTCAGCCTTTACACCGTTAGCCATATTAAAGGCATTGCCGTTAATATAAGCTGTATTGGAGCCTGCAGTAAATTCAATTACATTATTGTTATAGCTTATTACGGCAGTTTTACTTTCAGCGTTCCATTCCACACAATCCTCATTGCCTATAATTCCCTGGCTTACAGCTCTTAAAGGAATCATAGTTGAGCTTGATTCCTTCTGTATGTAAGCAGGTACATCAATGGCAGCAGCTTTATTGTTTACAACAATATTGTTTGCACCGATTTGCACCTGTACCTTGTTGTTAAGCGTATTTTCGGTATTATTGTTTTTATCTTCTTCCGTTGTGGTTTCGGTAGTGGTTTCGGTTACGTCAGTCGTTGCGGCAGCTGCAAGACTGCTGTTTATTCCTTTGCTTCCCGTACTGCTTATAGAGCTTCCGTTGCCGTCAATTTCAACATCTATATTGGCATCACCGTCAGCATCTGCATATGCAGTCATAGGTATGCTGTAATATGGAGTTCTTGTTGATCCGTTAACGGTCTTAAGTGAATCACCGGCATATATATCGGGCAAATTCATTAAAAATACTTCAATTTGCTTATCATTCATTCTTCTTATGTAATATGGAAGCTTTCCGCTTCCTGTATTGGGTACAACTGCACTAAAGCTGTCTTTGCCGTTCCATGTTACACCGTTTTCATTGTACTGATACCCTCCTGCCTTATATCCGGGAGCTTTAGTATCTGAGCTTGTGCCGTTTATTATATCCTGTGAAAACACAGTGGCATTGGTAAATGTAATTATAATTGATGAGCCTGTTTCCACTTCTGAATGAGGTGTGATTTCAAAGGATGCGCCTGCAAGAGATTCACCGTTTCTAAGGTGCTGCATCTTTGTAATACTGTTGGTTGATTCAGCAAAAACTGAAGTATTTAATGTAAGTGTCATAGCCAAAGCCAAAATTAATTTTTTCATAAAAATCTCTCCTTTTAAAATTCAATATTACTGTTAACAAAAACAGGTGTATCTTCTTTTTTTATTTCCGCCTTGTTTCCCGTCAAATTAACAATATTTTCCGCCAGACTTTCTCCTTTGCCTGCCTCGCTTAATACAATAAACTCAACCCTGTCGGTATAAACTGTATTTTCCAGTATATGTCCGCCGTTAAGTATCTCATATTGTACCTTACCTGAAAGCGTATAGTCAACTGTAAAATTATACCTTATATGAGGTATTCTCTCAATAAGACCTGCTGCAGCAATCCCCTCTCTGGCAGCACTGCCGTACGCTCTGACAAGTCCTCCCGTACCCAGCAGAGTACCGCCGAAATATCTTGTTACAACTATGATTGTGTTTTTAATATTTCTGCCTCTCAGTACGTCAAGAATTGGCATGCCTGCAGTACCTCCGGGTTCTCCGTCATCAGAATATCTTTGTATCTGATTTCTGTCCCCAAGCTGATAGGCGTAGCAATTGTGTCTTGCATCCCAGTATTGCTTTTTTGTTTCTTCTATATATTTTATTGCTTCATCCTCAGAGGTTACAGGCTTTACATGGGCAATAAAGCGGGATTTTTTTTCCACGATTTCTGCTGTGCCAAAGCCCTTTACCGTAATATATTTTTCCATAATAATTATCCCCAGCCAAACAATTTAGCCATAAGCACATTCATAATAAAATTATTGTCATACAAAAGCTTTCCTATTATAGAGCTGTCAATAGCCGTAATAATATCTGCAAAAAAAGGAGCAGCTATAAATAATGTGGAAAGGGACATAATCATCCATACAAAAACAACACCCCAAAAAAGTCCCAGTATTCCCCCTCCAAGTCCGTCAATCTGTTTTACAAGAGGAAGACTGACAGCTAATTTAAGGGCGGCTGAGGAGGCTTTAATAATAATAATAATAACAACAAAAACCAATATGCTGACAATAATATTGAGAATAATGTTTGCAATGTAGCCTGCTATATATTCCTGAAGGCTGTCTGCACCCAAAAGCTCATATATAACTGAATTATTGTTGTCAACAAGCATATTTTTAAGTCCCTCAGGCAATGTAAGTGAATCAATTGCCGATATTTGCCCTGCACTGTTTTGTGCAGTCATATTTTCTAAATTCATTATGTTGTATACAGACTCTCTGAGTGATGCAAATATAAATGTTTGTCTTATCAATCCGCTTATAATGGGGTATAGAAAGTATGCTGCCAATAATGAAATAAGCCATGAACAGGATTTCAGAATACTTTCCACAAGTCCTTTATGTGCAAATACAAATATAAACAGTAAAAGTATTATTAAAATAATAATATCTATAGTGTAGTTAATCATATAGCCTCCGTTATTTTCAGACAATAATAACAGGTAATAGGAACTAAGGGTAATGCCCGGCGGATTATGCCTGTTACTTATTATCTATTCATTATTGCTTGTATTTTCTGTGCTGTTTTCCTCATTATTTTTTTCTTCGGTTACGTGTTCTTCTTCTTCCTGCATTGTCACACCCTTTTTTACGTCAAGAAGCTGCATTTTTGTGGGAGTAATAAGTATAACCCTGTCTTCGGAGTTATAGAACTGCATACCGGTGACATTCTGGAGTGCTGAATATTTCCACAGCTCTCTGCCCCTTGAGGTATATGCTGTAAATTCCTTATCAACAGTAATTATAGTACCCCTTTTTGAGGATGAAATATCTGTTATTCTGTCCTCAGCCTGTACATAAGCAATTTCTTTGCCGTTTAAGTTGTACCAGTGCAGAGTGTTTTCGACGGCAACGGATTTTTCGTCTGTAATGTCAATAGCCTCACCGTAAGCAATGGCAATTTCTTTGTTATTTACTATATCAAAGGCAGTAACGTAGTTGTCAAATACCTTTTCCCATTTTTTATCAAATGCGTTTTTACTTGAACAGTCAATATTCATCATTGATTTGTCACCGGCAACTATACAGTGATTATCGGGTAAAAACCTGACTATGCCTGCAATGGACTCAGGCACTTCAATGGCGCTTACAAGTCCGTCGCTGGATTCTGTAGACTGTGCATCAGCCTTAACGGTGTAGTAAAAAAGCACGCTTGATTTTATCTTAATATCATTGTAATTTACAAGGGTAATAGATACGATTGTGCCGTCATCAGATACGTCAATTCCCAAAGGTATGCCGTCTTTTGAGGCTCTTGCACATTCAAACATTGTTTCACCGGTATTTGAGTAAACATCGACTCTGTAATCATCATTGACCTTACATACCACGGCACAGCAGCCTATAGGGTTAATTGCAAAGGTGGTTATAGGGCCTGCAGTCGCAATCTGATACAGCCTGCCTGTTTTGTCATATACATTTATTGTTTTGCTGTTACTGTCTGCAACGGCAGCATAGTCTCCGTCACTAAGCATATAAGGTGCAGACATTGTAAAGGTGTCTGACCATAGTGTTTCTCCTTTTTTGTCAAGGAAAATCATGCCGTCTTTGGATACATAGAAAATGTTTTCACCCGAAACATAAAAGTCAGCCTTTGAACTCATACTGTATTCCTTGGAAAACATTACCTGCTTCTCGCCGATTTTTATTACATTGTTTGAGTTAAATATAAAGGCTGATATAAGGAGCACAATTATTGCTATAAGAGCAATTAATGAGGTTTTGTTTGTCTTTACAAATTTCCTCATATTTTTCTTTGTGGGTTTAATTGCTTTAAGTTTTTTTATGCCTGATGCCTTTTTGGGGGGCTTTGCCTTTGTCTTTTTTGTTTTTTGGCTTTTGACCCTGTTACTGCCCTCTACAATCTTTAATTCAGGTTTTTTTTCTTCTGTTTTTTCAGAAGTTTTTTCATTGTCATTGATATTTTTTATTTCTTCTTTATTTTGGCTTATTTCACTGTTTTCATTTAATTTTTCTGTTTTATTGTCTGTAATATTATTTTTCTTTTCCTCGTCCATATTGACCTCCATAATGCGGACATATTTACACATAATAATTATACATTTTTTTGAAGAATATGTAAACCTTTTTATTATTAACATTTTCTGATTTTACTGCATATGATACATTAACTACAGGGAGGGCGAAATATGAGCTGCTATATTATTGAAGGTGGCAACAGACTAAGCGGCGAGGTACAAATAAGCGGAGCTAAAAATGCAGTACTTCCTATACTTGCAGCGGCAGCAACTCAGAGAGAAACTACCATAAAAAATATTCCTTTCCTATCAGACGTATCAAATACACTGCAGATTTTAAAAAAACTTGGCATGCAAATTAAGTCTGAGGGCAGCACTGTTACTGCAATTAACAGTATTAATACAACTGTTCTTGACAAGGAACTCAGCCAAAGGATGAGGTCCTCTGTTTTATTTTTAGGTGCTTTGCTGGGGAGGTTCGGAGAGGTAACAATAAGTGAGCCCGGCGGATGTCAGCTTGGCAGCAGGCCTATAGAGCTCCACTTGTGGGCAATGGAACAGCTTGGAGCAGAAATTGTTAAAAATGATGATAAAATATTTTGTAAGGGTAATCTTAAGGGCAAGGAAATTGAGCTGCCCATAATATCAGTGGGTGTAACGGAAAATATTATACTTGCGGCAATAAATGCAAAGGGAACCACAATAATTAAAAATGCCGCAAAGGAGCCTGAAATTGATGACCTTATAGCCTATCTCAATAAGTGCGGCAGTAAAATAAGGCGTGAAAAAAACACTGTTGTAATAGAAGAAAGTAATGTAGAAAGCTATTGTGATTACAGCGTAATGTCAGACAGAATAGAAGCGGGAACTTACATTGCCATGGCTGCTTCAACAGGGGGAGAGCTTTTTATAAATAATGTAAATCCTTCAAATATTGGTATAATTATTCCAATTTTTGAAAAAACAGGGTGTATTATTAAAGCATATAAAGACAAAATATATGTAGATGCTCCCGAAAGACTGTATTCATTGCCAAAAATAATAACAAAGCCTTATCCTTATTTTCCTACGGATATGCAGCCTCAGATAATGGCTGTTTTATCAAAGTCAGAGGGAAAATGTGTTGTAAAGGAAACATTGTTTTCGGCAAGGAATAAGCATATTCCCGAACTTAATAAAATGGGAGCCGATATTAAAATAATGGATAATACTACCTTTGAAATAAGGGGTGTTGACAGCCTGCAGGGTTCTGAGGTTTATGCAAAGGACCTAAGGGGAGGAGCTGCCCTTTTGATTGCTGCTTTGGGAGCTGCGGGAGAAAGCCGTATTTACGGAACTGAGCATATTGAAAGAGGCTATGAAGCGTTGTGTGCAAAGATTGAGTGTGTCGGCGGTAAGATTGGTAAAGCAGTGTAATATAACAGCTTAAAAATATTTTGTGTTTTAAAAGCCTGTATCAGGCTGCTGAAAATCCGGCAGCCTGATGATTGTTAAGCCTTATTATTTGACAGTCATGTCTTTTAATACAGGTTTACGGCTGTACTTAAGCACATAAATTTATTTATTATTATTGTCACATAACTTTACAAAATTAATTTCCGACCATTTTACTATGGGTTAGCTAATGCTAATAACTTTAAATAATAATTATTATTGTCTATTTGCCTTTTCATATTGACAAAATATTAACGTATGTGATATTATTATGCTGTCAAGAGACAAGAAAAAAATACAAGCCTTGACAATACAATATATTTTAATTGGGAACTTTTAGATATAGGATTTGGAGGAGAGAAAATGAACCAAGAATGGAACGGCTTTGTTAAAGGAGTTTGGCAAAGAGAAATCAACGTAAGGGATTTTATTCAGAAAAATTATACCCCTTATGACGGAGATGATTCCTTCCTTGCAGGCCCCACAAAGGCTACAGAGGAGCTTTGGGCTCAGGTAATGGACCTTTCAAAGCAGGAGAGAGAAGCCGGCGGTGTATTGGATATGGATACAAGAATTATTTCAACCATTACATCCCATAATGCAGGTTATTTAGATAAGAGCAAAGAAAAGATTGTAGGATTCCAGACTGACAAGCCTTTCAAGCGTTCTTTACAGCCTTACGGCGGTATCAGAATGGCAGTTAAGGCATGTAAGGATAACGGCTATGAGGTTGACCCTGAAATTGTAGAATTTTTTACAACTCACAGGAAAACTCATAACGCAGGTGTATTTGATGCTTATACCGATGAGATGAGAGCCTGCCGTTCAAGCCATATTATTACAGGTCTTCCCGATGCTTACGGCAGAGGCAGAATTATCGGTGACTACAGAAGAATTGCTCTTTATGGTGTAGACAGACTTATTGAGGACAAGATTAATCAGAAGAATTCAACAAGAACAATTATGTATTCCGATGTTATCAGAAACAGAGAGGAGCTTTCAGAACAGATCAGAGCTTTGCAGGATTTAAAGAAGCTTGGTGAAATTTACGGCTATGATATTTCAAGACCTGCAAATAATGTTCAGGAGGCTATTCAGTGGACTTACTTCGGTTATCTTGCTGCAGTTAAGGAGCAGAACGGCGCCGCAATGTCTTTAGGCAGAACTTCTACATTTATTGATATTTATGCCGAAAGAGATTTAAAGAATGGTACATTTACTGAAGATGAAATTCAGGAATTTGTTGACCATTTTATTATGAAGTTAAGACTTGTTAAGTTTGCAAGAACTCCTGAGTACAATGCATTATTCTCAGGTGATCCTACATGGGTAACAGAGTCTATAGGCGGTGTTGGTATTGACGGCAGACACATGGTTACAAAAATGAGTTTCAGATATCTTCACACTTTACAGAATTTAGGTACTGCTCCTGAGCCTAACTTAACAGTTCTCTGGTCTGTAAGACTGCCTCAGAACTTTAAGAAATTCTGCGCAAAGACTTCTATTGAGTCATCATCAATTCAGTACGAAAATGATGACCTTATGAGAGTAACTCATGGTGATGACTATGCAATTGCCTGCTGTGTATCTTCAATGAGAGTAGGCAAGGAGATGCAGTTCTTCGGCGCAAGAGCTAACCTTGCAAAGTGCCTGCTTTATGCTGTTAACGGCGGTATTGATGAAATCACAAAGAAGCAGGTTGGCCCTAAGTACAGACCTATTACATCTGAATATCTTGACTTTGATGAAGTAATGGATAAGTACAGAGATATGATGAAGTGGCTTGCAAGAGTATATGTAAATGCCCTTAACATCATACATTATATGCATGATAAGTATTGTTATGAAAAGCTGCAGATGGCTTTGCATGACAAGGAAGTAACACGCTGGTTTGCAACAGGTATTGCAGGTCTTTCCGTAGTTGCTGACTCACTTTCTGCTATTAAATATGCTAAGGTTAAGACAATAAGAGATGAAAACGGCATTGTTGTGGATTATGAGGTTGAGGGAGATTTCCCTAAGTATGGCAACGATGATGACAGAGTTGACTCTATTGCTGCCGAGCTTGTTCATGAGTTTATGCAGTATGTAAAGAGTAACCATACTTACAGAGGCGGTATTCCTACAACATCTATTCTTACCATTACTTCCAACGTAGTTTACGGTAAGAATACAGGTTCAACTCCGGACGGCAGAAAGGGCGGCGAGCCGTTTGCTCCGGGAGCTAATCCAATGCACAGAAGAGATGCCCATGGTGCAGTAGCCTCACTTGCTTCTGTATCAAAGCTTCCTTTCAGAGATGCACAGGATGGTATTTCAAACACATTCTCAATCATTCCTAACGCCCTTGGCAAGGATGCATCTGTGTTTGCGGGAGATTTAGAGGTTGATTTGGAGATTAACGAGGATAAATAATGGATAATAAAAAAATTGATGATTTAGTTAATATGATTGACAGCTTTATGCAAAATGACGGAGGTCATATGAATGTAACTGTCAATGACAACGGCGAAATCAAAACAGACGAAGAATATGTGGATAAAGACGTAGTTACATTAGGCTGTCTTGATTGTGCCGATAATATGGCCTGTTCCGTGCCGACTCTTTTTGACGGTATGGACAGAGATGAAGATGATAAATAAGGAGGATTTATATTATGGCTAATGAACAGCAGGTTGATAATTTGGTTAATATTCTTGATGGTTATGCTGAAAAGGGTGGTCATCACTTAAATGTAAATGTATTTACAAAGGAGACTTTACTTGATGCACAGGCTCATCCTGAAAAATATCCCCAGCTTACAGTAAGAGTTTCAGGCTATGCCGTAAACTTTAATAAGCTTACCAAGGAACAGCAGGATGAGGTTATTTCAAGAACCTTCCATGACAATATCTGATTTAAATATTTAAAAAAGGCGGTAAAGGCGGTTTACTAACCGCCTTTTTTGGTTTATAATAAAAATCGGCAAGCCTTTGAATTTTCTTGAGGGTTTTTGTCTCAGGGGCAAAGCTTTCGGGATATGTTTGCATAGCTATTGATATAATAAACGTAAATTATACTCAATAAAGGAGATGGAGTATTATGGTAGGACATATACATTCGGTTGAAAGCTTTGGCAGTGTAGACGGTCCGGGTATAAGATTCGTGGTATTTTTTAAGGGATGCCCCATGAGATGCAAATACTGTCACAATCCTGACACGTGGGAGCCCGGCGGCGGAACTGAAATGACCGTTGATGAAATAATTGAGGATTTTAACAGAAACAAAACCTTTTACAAAAACGGAGGTATAACTGCAACAGGCGGTGAGCCTTTAATGCAGATGGATTTTGTTATTGAACTGTTTAAAAGATGCAGAGAAGAAGATATACACACCTGTCTTGATACTTCGGGCATAACTTTTACCCCCGGAAATACTGCTAAATTTGATGAACTTATTAAATATACAAACCTTGTGATGCTTGATATTAAGCATATTGACTCCGGGGCCCATATTGAGCTTACACAGCAGAAAAATGACAATATTCTGGAATTTGCAAAATATCTTGATGAAAACAATATACCTTTGTGGATAAGGCATGTGGCAGTGCCGGGTATAACCGACAATGAGGAATATCTTTTTAAGCTTGGAGAATTTATCGGTTCTCTTAAAAATGTTAAGGCTCTTGACGTACTTCCATATCACACAATGGGTGTTAAAAAATATGAAGCACTTGGCATGGAATATCCTCTTAAGGGTGTGGAGGCAATGGATAAGGGTAAGGCTATAGAATGTAAAAAGGTTATATTAAAAGGTGTAAGGAAGGTAAGGCATTTGGACTGATGGAAAATTGCATTATAAATTACTTTAAGAAACTTAATACAGAAATTGATAACAGACAGGCAAAGGCTTTTGTTACCTATAAAAACTTACTTGTGCAATATAATAAGGTAATGAATCTTACAGGTATTACCGGGGATAAAGAGGTAATGATAAAGCACTTTGCAGACAGTGTAACAGCTTTAAATATTGCGGATTTTAAAAATAAAAGTGTTATTGATGTAGGAACAGGGGCAGGTTTTCCGGGACTGCCTCTTAAAATTGCGGAGCCTTCCATTAAGCTTACTCTTTTGGATTCCCTTACAAAAAGGCTTAACTTTCTTGAAGATGTCTGCCGAAGTATTGGCGTTGATGCTGAATTTGTACATGGCAGAGCAGAGGATTTGGGCAAGGATGAGTATTTCAGAGAGAAGTTTGATATTGCGGTTTCAAGAGCAGTTGCACCCCTTAATGTACTGGCTGAATTTGACCTTCCATATGTTAAGGCGGGAGGTTTAATGATTGCACTTAAGGGCCCTGCCGCCTATGATGAAATTAAGGGTGCTGAAAATGCCGTAACAGAGCTTGGCGGTGAAATTATGAAGGTTGAAGAGGTTGCTTTGCCTGAAACGGATCTTAAGCATACTTTGGTTGTAATTAAAAAAATTAAAAATACTCCTGAAAAATATCCGAGAAGAGCTAAGAAAATTGAAAGAAATCCTCTGTAGCAATACTAAACTGAAGTTCTTTCTTCAATGAAAATCGTGTAAATACTTGTATTTACCCCCAAGACTGTGTATATTTAAGACAATAATAATGGTGTGCTGAATTTTCAGCACACCATTCAGGCTGTCGAAAAAGTCGACAGCCTTGCAAGAAATGCCTGCATTTCTTGCAGAAAGGGTACTACGTACCCGCCAATGAAGCGACCGGCCGTGTTAATTTTACAGCAATTTTTGCTGTAAAATTAAGTCGCTGTCCTCGGTGGAAGTGAATTCCGCCTGCGGATTAAAGTCTGCGACGCTTTTTTTGAATTTACAGTATCATAAAAAATTCGTATTTTGGGTAAAAAATTAGTTTTTTGACAATAATAATGGTGTGCTGAATTTTCAGCACACCATTTATTATTTATTACTGCTTATTTGAAATTTTTTCATAAACCTTAATATATTCCTCGGCACTGTCTTCCCATGAGAAGCGTGTGTTAATTGCGTTATTAACAACCTTTTTCCAAAGCTCCTTATCCTCATAAACCAAAAGAGCCTGATTAACTGCCCACATAAGTCCGCCTGCATCGTAATCCTGGAACTGGAATCCGTTGCCTTCACCTGTTTCGGCATCAAAGTGCTGAACAGTATCCACAAGTCCGCCTGTAGTTCTTGTAATAGGAACCGTACCATAGCTCATACTAAACAGCTGACCCAAACCGCATGGTTCAAAAAGACTTGGCATAAGGAACATATCACAGCCTGCATAAATCTTTTGTGCAAGAGTATCATCAAATAATATGTTGGCACTGACCTTATCAGGATAACGATAAGCTAAGTCCTTAAACATATTTTCATAGTGGTAGTCACCTGTACCTAAAACAACAAGCTGTATGTCCTTGTTAAGAAGGTCATAGGCTGCCTGAAGCACAAGATTAATGCCCTTCTGGTCAACAAGTCTTGAAATAAGACCTATAACCGGAGTATTTTCTTTTTCGGGAAGTCCAAGTTCCTTTTGGAGCTTCTGCTTGTTTACATACTTGCCTGTCATATTATCAGGTGAAAAGTTTGCATATATTTTAGTGCTTGTAGCAGGATTATTTACATCATAGTCAATACCGTTTACAATACCAAAGAGCTTATTGTTTCTGCACCTTAAGCATCCGTCAAGACCGTATCCGTACTGAGGCGTCTGTATTTCGTCCGCATAGGTTTTACTCACTGTTGAAATTGCGTCTGAATACAAAAGACCTGCCTTCATAAAGTTAGCTGCATTGTAATATTCAAGCTTGTCATTGGTAAAGTAGTAGTTTTCATCAAGCTCCATCATTGAAAGGGTTTCCTTTGGAAACATTCCCTGATATTGTAAGTTGTGTATTGTAAATAAAGTCTTTATGTTTGAGAAATACTTTATTTTTGAATATCTGTCTTTAATGTAAAGACAGATTGGAGCAGTCTGCCAGTCGTTACAGTGGATAACATCGGGAATAAAGTCAATGTAGTCCAAAAACTCAATAGCTGCCTTACAGAAGAAAGCAAATCTTTCGTTATCATCACCATATCCGTAGTAGCCGGCTCTGCCGAAATAGTAATCATTGCCTATCATATATGTAGGCACGTCATTATTGAGCGTAAAAATATCAGCCTTCTGCTTACGCCAGTCAAGTGTTATATCAAAGGAGCTCACATACTGACAGCCTGTAAGATACTGTTCCTTAATAGTTCTGTACTTAGGAAATACAACTCTTACATCAACCCCCTTTGATTTAAGAGCCTTTGGCAGCGATCCTATAACATCTCCTAAACCGCCGCTTTTGGCATAAGGTGCAACCTCTGATGATACAATTAATACTTTTAATGCCATAAAAATACCCTCCTTTTTAATCCCGATGTGCTGCAGTCCGAAAAACTCTCTTTGGTTTGTCAAATTTTTGAAAAAAAGCACTGTATATTTTCGGTTTTTTATATTATAATTATACTATGTAAATAAAGATTAATCAATAATAAAATTTATATAAAAGGAGATTTTTTGTTATGAATAAGGTTTTAGAGCGCAGTCAGGTTGATGAAAAATATAAGTGGAGTATAACTGACCTGTTTGAAAATGATGATGTATGGCAGCAGGCTTACGATAAAGCAGAGAAGGATATTATGAAATTTGATGAATACAGGGACAATTTGACTGTTGATAATCTTTTAAGCTGTCTTAAGCTCAGGGATGAAATTATGCTTTTAAGCGGAAAGGTTTGTGTTTATGCGGGATTAAGAGCTAATGAGGACAGTACTGATAATTTTTATCAGGGACTTGATTCAAAAAGTGACAGACTTATTACTCTTTTAGGTGCGGCTGCCGCTTTTATTGAGCCTGCAATTCTTGCTTTGCCTGAGGACAGGCTGAGAGCCGGGCTTGACGGAGAGCTTAAGGAATATAAGCACTATATTGAGGATATTTTAAGAAGCAGAGAACATATTTTATCTGCTGATAAGGAAGAGCTTTTGGCTCAGGTTTATGAAATAGGCGCTGCTCCTTCAAATATTTTTTATATGCTGAATAATGCTGATATAGAGTTTGAAAATGCCGTAAATTCAAAGGGAGAAAAACTGCCTCTGACTCACGGCACCTTTGTATCATATCTTGAAAGTGCCGACAGAGAGCTGAGAAAGTCTGCCTTTGACAGTCTTTACAATGCTTATTTTAAGCAGAAAAATACTCTTGCGGCAATTTATACTGCTTCTGTAAAAAAGGATGTATTTAATGCTAAGGCAAGAAATTACTCTTCATCCCTTGAAGGGGCTCTTTCTGCAAACAATATTCCCGTTGAGGTATATACCCGCCTTGTGGAAACCGTAAATAAGCATCTGCCTCTTATGCACAGGTATATTAAGCTTAGAAAGAGAATTTTAGGTCTTGATGACCTTGATATGTATGATATTTACACTCCTGTTGTTGAGGATATTGATACTCACAAAAGCTATGATGAGGCAGTCAAAACCGTTCTTGAAGCTCTGAAGCCTATGGGTAAGGAGTACTGTGATAAGCTTAAGTCTGCTCTTTATGATGAAAAGTGGGTTGACATATACGAAAATAAGGGTAAAAGAAGCGGTGCGTACAGCTGGGGTGCTTACGGCTGTCATCCTTTTGTTTCACTTAATTATAATGATACTGTAGATTCAATGTTTACTCTTGCTCATGAAATGGGTCATGCCATGCATTCTCATTATACATGGAGCAATCAGCCCTTTGTTTACGGAGATTACACTATTTTTGTGGCTGAGGTGGCTTCTACCGTTAATGAAGCACTTCTTATGGAGCATCTTTTAAAGACTACCGATGACGTTAAGGAAAGAAAATATTTATTAAATTATTTTATGGAGCAGTTCAGAGGCACACTTTTCAGACAGACCATGTTTGCTGAATTTGAGCTTATAACTCACAGCAAGGCAGAAAAGGGTGAGCCTTTGACTTTTGAAAGCCTGTGTGAAATATACGGCGGACTTAATAAAAAATACTATGGTGATGAAATTAACAGTTCCAATGAAAAAATAAGCTGGGAATGGTCAAGAATTCCTCATTTTTATACTGCTTTTTATGTGTATCAGTATGCTACAGGCTATAGTGCCGCCATAACTCTTTCTCAGAAAATACTGAATGAAAACGGTGCTGAAAATTATATTAATTTTTTAAAGGGCGGTTCTTCCGGGTACTCCATTGACCTGCTTAAGGGTGCAGGTGTGGATATGACGGGAAGTGAAGCTGTTGAAAATGCAATGAAGGTTTTTGAAGGATTGCTTGATGAGTTTGAAAAGCTGGTGTAAATTAATTTTTTATCCTGCCGCCAATCTGCAGGCTGCAGGATAAATATTATTATATTTACTCCGTCTGAAAGGAAAATACATATGAAAACAAAACACATACTTTACTTATATCTGAGTCTGCTTTTAGGCTATTGTACAACGGAATTTATAAGCTGTAGTTTCATGCTTGTTTATATTTCGTCTGCTCTGATTTACTGGGGCATTATATGTGGCATTGATTATATATCGGTAAAGAAGGGACATCCTGTTTTATCTGCGGAAAAAAGAATTCACAGCGGAAAAAGAGAGGCAGGCGGTGACATAGCAAGGACAATTGCCGTTCTTCTTGTTCCTTTTGTGCATTTTTTCGGGCTGACAGGCTATTACAATACGGAATTTACACCCGAAATGATATTTCCTTCCGCTTTGAGATGGCTGGGTGTGTGTGCAGTACCTATTTTTATGATTATTTCAGGCTGCTTTAAAGTAAATGCCAAAATATGCAAAAAGCATTACTTTGCAATTATTCCCCTGCTTTTTACTCATATTTTTATTTCACTTATAAGAATATGGGTGGACCGTTATTTTCATGGTGAGAATGTGGACATTACATACATTGCAGACAGGCTTGTTTATTTTAAATATGGCTGGTACATCAGGCTTTATATTGGCATGCTCCTTTTAATGCCCTTTTTCAACATTGCCTACAAAAATATTGGCGATAAATGGAAGAAGGAAGTTTTTATACTTACTCTTGTGGGATTAAACGCTCTTGGCCCTCTTACCTTTGATATAATACCGTCAAGCTGGCTTATATTGTATGTATTCGGATATTATATCATTGGATGCTATTTATCCGAATACAGGGTTAAGATTAATGCTTTTATGGGAATTCTGGGAATTTGCGGACTTTTGGCTGTTGTAAGCACGGCTTCATATTTTCATTGCAAGGGCGGTGTTTTTGACTGGAGTTATATGGGATATCAGGCAAATTCGGGATATTCGTCTATGGTTACGGTATTTGTGTCTGTGCTCATTATGGTGTTATGTTTAAATATTGATTTTGATTTAAAGCCGTTAAATTTTATGTTCAAGGCTGTAAGCCTTGTATCTCTTGAAATGTACCTTTTCAGTCAGATGTTTGACGGATTTATTTATAAGGATATTATTGAGAATAATGTGCCCTTTAGGGATAGTTTTGGCAGAATTTTTATTCTTGCGGGGAGCTCTGCTTTGCTGTCTTTTGGGGCAAGCTGGCTTAAGAAGGGAATTTTTATGGCAGGATATTTGTTTAAGAGAGGAACAGGAAATGAACAATGATAAAAAAGGAATAATACTTACAATATCGGGAGGAGTAGCCTGGGGATTATCGGGCGTAAGCGCTCAGTATCTATTTGCCGTAAAGGAATTAAATGCGCAGTGGCTTGTAACAATGAGACTTATTATGGCAGGTATCATTATGCTTATTGTTTTTTTTAGCGATACAAAAAGCATAAAATCTGTTTTTGGGGTGTTTGGGGATAAAAAGGATATTATTCGGATTATAATATTCGGCATTATAGGCATGGCTGTTTGCCAGCTTTCATATTTTGTGACTATTGAAAAATCAAATGCCGGTACTGCTACGGTTTTGCAGTATACGGCTCCTGTAATTATTATGCTTTATTTGTCCGTTAAAAACAAAACTGTGCCAAGTCCAAGGGAAATTGCGGCTTTGTTTTTTGTTGTTTTGGGCACCTTTTTTCTTGCTTCCCATGGCAATGTACATAGCCTTGCCATATCAAAGGAAGCTTTGATGTGGGGTCTTTTTTCTGCCGTAACCGTTGTATTTTATAATCTTCTTCCTGTTAAATTAATGAATAAGTTCGGAACACTGCCTGTTTTGGGCTGGGGTATGATTACCGGCGGTATATTTATGACAATTATGGTGAAGCCCTGGATTGTTCCGGGAATATGGGATATTAAAACCCTGATTGGTTTTGGGGCGGTAATTATTGTGGGTACAGCTATGGCATTTGGCATGTATCTTGAAGGAGTAAGGCTTATCGGTGCAAAAAAAGCAAGTATGTTTGCTTCATCGGAGCCTTTGACATCAACTGCAGCTTCGGCTGTTTTTATGAATGTTGCTTTTCAGGGAATGGATATTGCCGGACTTATATGTATATTGTTTGGTGTTTCATTACTGACATTTAATAAAAAGTAAATAAAAATAAAAAAAAACCGCTTAAAGTCTATTGACAAAGCAGGTAAATAATGTTACAATAATATACTGTATCTTTAGATAAAACACACCTTTTAATATATAAGAATTATAGCACGAATGAGCATTATCTGTCAAGGGTATAATGTAAATTAATTGTGAATAATTTGAGTAAATGTTAAAAAGATGTGAACAAAAGAATTAATAAATTTAACTTTAAAATATAAAGAAGGAGTGAAAGTGCCAATGGAAAAGAACAGATTACGCCCTGTACAGTGCGGTGACACTATGCGTATGAGTTATGCAAGAGTTGATGAAGTGTTGGAAATGCCTAATCTTCTTGCGTTACAGAAGGACAGCTATCAGTGGTTTCTTAATGAAGGCCTGGCTGAGGTACTTGATGACATTTCGCCAATCAGTGATTACAACGGCAATTACATTTTAGAGTTTGTGGACTTTAAGCTGGACAGCGAAACAAAGTACACAATTGCGGAATGCAAGGACAGAGATGCTACCTATGCTACGCCTCTGAGAGTGAAGGTAAGGCTTCGTACAAACGGAGATGCAACAGAAGTTAAGGAGCAGGAAATTTATATGGGTGAATTTCCTCTTATGACTGAAACAGGTACCTTCGTTATTAACGGTGCAGAGAGAGTAATTGTTTCACAGCTGGTACGTTCTCCGGGTATATATTATGATATAGCCAAGGATAAGGATGGCAAGAATCTTCTTACATCTACCGTTATACCTAACAGAGGTGCATGGCTTGAGTATGAAACGGACAGTAATGATGTCTTTTCCGTAAGAGTGGACAGAAACAGAAAGGTTCCCGTTACTACTCTTATAAGAGCTTTGGGTATTGGCTCAGATCAGGATATTATTGACCTTTTTGGTGAAGAGCCTAAGATTTTGGCTACTATTGAAAAGGATGCCACAAAAACCCACGAGGAAGGCCTTATTGAAATATATAAGAAGCTTCGTCCCGGTGAGCCTCCTACAGTAGAGTCTGCTCAGACAATCCTTCATAATATGTTCTATGATTACAAGAGATATGATCTTGCTCATGTAGGAAGATATAAGTTTAATAAAAAGCTTGCTTTTGCTAACAGAGCGGCAGGCTATAAGTTAACTGAAGATGCTGTTGACCCAATGACAGGGGAGATTTTGTGTGAGGCAGGCACCATTCTTACAGAGGAAATGTGTGACAGGCTTCAGGACAGCGGTATTGCCGCTATTTATGTTGATGTTGAGGGCAGAGGCGTTAAGATTTTATCCAACATGGCTGTTAAGATTGATGACTTTATTGCAGGTCTTGGTCTTACAGGTGATGATTTAAAGATTAAGGAGAGGGTTTATTTCCCTGTTCTTATGGATTTATTAGAGGCTAATGATGATGCGGAAAGCTTTAAGGCTGCCGTTAAGGCTAATATGTTTGAGCTTGTAACAAAGCATATTACCCTTGAGGATATTATGGCTTCTATTAACTATTGTATACATCTTGATTACGGCATTGGCAACAAGGATGATATTGACCACCTTGGCAACAGACGTATCAGAGCCGTTGGAGAGCTTTTACAAAATCAGTTCAGAATCGGTCTTTCAAGAATGGAAAGAACTGTAAGAGAGAGAATGACTACTCAGGATACAGACAGCGTTACTCCCCAGGCTCTTATTAATATTAAGCCTGTTACTGCTGCCATTAAGGAATTTTTCGGAAGCTCCCAGTTATCACAGTTTATGGATCAGAATAATCCTCTTGGTGAGCTTACTCACAAGAGAAGATTGTCTGCTTTGGGTCCCGGCGGTCTTTCAAGAGAAAGAGCAGGCTTTGAGGTTCGTGACGTTCACAACTCTCACTACGGCAGAATGTGTCCTATTGAGACTCCTGAAGGTCCCAACATCGGTCTTATTAACTCTCTTGCAACATTTGCACAGATTAATGAATACGGATTTATTGAAGCACCTTACAGAGTTATTGACAAATCAAGCGGTGAGTCAGTGGTAACTGACAAAATTATTTATATTGCTGCTGATGAAGAAGAAAAATATACTATTGCTCAGGCAAATGAGGAATTGGATGAAAATAAGCATTTTGTAAACGAAAAGGTTACATGCCGTTTCAGAGAGGATAATATTCAGGTTTCTCCTGACAGAGTTGATTTAATGGACGTATCTCCAAGACAGCTTGTTTCCATTGCGACTGCACTTATTCCTTTCCTGCAGAATGATGACGTTACAAGAGCTTTAATGGGTTCCAACATGCAGCGTCAGGCCGTACCTCTTTTAACAACGGATTCTCCTATTGTCGGTACAGGTATGGAGTATAAGACAGCTAAGGATTCAGGCGTATGTGTTGTTGCTAAAAATGATGGTGTGGTTACCTTTGTTGACGCTTCAAGAATTGTGGTTAAGACTGATTCAGGGGAAACAGACAGATATGACCTTATTAAGTTTAAGAGATCAAACCAGTCTAACTGTATGAACCAGATTCCTATTGTTGACAAGGGTCAGAAGGTTTATGCAGGAGATGTTATTGCTGACGGTCCTTCAACTAAGGACGGAGAGCTTGCCCTTGGCAAGAATCCTCTTATCGGATTTATGACATGGGAAGGCTATAACTATGAGGATGCCGTTCTTCTTAGTGAAAGACTTGTTATGGATGATGTGTATACTTCTATCCATATTGAGGAATATGAAACAGAAGCAAGAAATACTAAGCTTGGTGATGAGGAAATCACAAGAGATATTCCCAATATGGGTGCTGAGGCACTTAAGGATCTTGATGAGTTTGGTGTTATAAGAATCGGTGCGGAAGTACAGCCTAACTCTATTCTTGTAGGCAAGGTTACTCCAAAGGGTGAAACCGAGCTTACTGCCGAGGAAAGACTTTTAAGAGCCATATTCGGTGAAAAGGCAAGAGAGGTAAGAGATACTTCATTGACAGTGCCTCATGGTACAAGTGGTATTGTAGTTGATGTT
The DNA here is from genome assembly GCA_030524425.1 of Clostridia bacterium. Classification (GTDB taxonomy): domain Bacteria; phylum Bacillota; class Clostridia; order Lachnospirales; family CAG-274; genus Gallispira. The sequence goes on from JAUNGN010000002.1 coordinate 82,359, forward strand.
AAGGTATTCTCAAGAGAAGACACTGATGATCTTCCGCCGGGAGTAAATAAATCAGTAAGAGTATATATTGCACAGAAGAGAAAAATTTCTGTGGGTGATAAGATGGCAGGACGTCACGGTAACAAGGGTGTAGTTTCAAGAGTGCTCCCTGTTGAGGATATGCCTTATCTTCCTAACGGCCGTCCTCTTGATATAGTGCTTAACCCATTGGGCGTACCTTCACGTATGAACATAGGTCAGGTCCTTGAAATACATTTGGGTCTTGCAAGCAATGTCCTTGGCTGGAAGGTTGCAACTCCTGTATTTGACGGTGCAAACGAAGAGGATATTATGACTACCCTTGAAATGGCTAACGATTATGTTAATACATCATGGGAAGAGTTCAGCGGCAAGTGGAAAGATACATTAAGAGATGATGTTTATTCTTATCTTGATGAAAATAAGGCTCACAGGGCTGAGTGGGCAGGTGTTCCTATTGACAGAACAGGTAAGGTTAAATTAAGAGACGGCAGAACAGGTGAGGAATTTGATAATCCTACCACAATCGGCTTTATGCATTATCTTAAGCTCCACCACCTTGTAGACGATAAGATTCATGCACGTTCCACAGGTCCTTATGCTCTTGTAACTCAGCAGCCTTTAGGCGGTAAGGCGCAGTTTGGCGGTCAGAGATTCGGTGAGATGGAAGTTTGGGCACTTGAAGCATACGGTGCATCTTACACATTACAGGAAATCCTTACTGTTAAGTCTGATGATATAGTAGGAAGAGTTAACACGTATGAGGCTATTGTTAAGGGTGAGAATATACCTGAGCCGGGTGTACCTGAGTCTTTCAGAGTACTTCTTAAGGAGCTGCAGGCACTTGCTCTTGATATTGAGGTATTTAACGAAGGTGAGCTTGTTGAAATTGACGAATTTGCCGAAAACAGAGAGCTTACTGTTAATGTAAACATTGAGGGCAAAGAACCGGAGGAAGATGAGGATATTAATGTTGAGGATAAGCTTGACGACCTTTTAGGCGGTATTTCTCTTGATGATGTTGACCTTGATGATGTAGATGATGAAGATTTTGTAATAGATGATGAGCTTGATGACGATGACTTGCTTGATGAGTTTTCTGACCTTGAAAAGCTTATTGATAAGGAATAAGGAGGGAGGATAAAAATGAGTAATGATACTGAAAAGCAGATAGTTTTTGATGCTATTAAAATAGGCTTGGCTTCTCCCGAAAAAATCAGAAAGTGGTCCTATGGTGAGGTTACTAAGCCTGAGACCATTAACTATAGAACACTTAAGCCTGAGAGAGACGGTCTTTACTGTGAGAGAATTTTCGGACCTACCAAAGACTGGGAGTGTGCCTGCGGCAAGTATAAGAGAATAAGAAACAAGGGTATGATTTGTGAACGCTGCGGCGTTGAAATTACAAAGAGTAAGGTAAGACGTGAAAGAATGGGTCACATTGAGCTTGCTGCCCCTGTTTCTCATATATGGTATTTTAAGGGTATTCCTTCAAAAATGGGCACAATTCTCGGCAAAAGTCCTAAGGAGCTTGAAAAAGTCCTTTACTTTGCCAATTACATTGTACTTGACTCAGGTGAAACCAATCTTGTTTACAAGGATGTTATTACTGAGCAGCAGTACAGGGAAACTATTGAAAAATACGGCCCTGGTTCATGCAGAGTAGGTATGGGTGCGGAAGCTGTTAAGGAGCTTTTGCAGGCTATTGACCTTGATAAGGAGTCCGGGGAGCTGCAGGCAGAGCTTGCGGATGCAGCAGGACAGAAGAAAGCCAAGATTATTAAAAAGCTTGAAGTTATTGAATCATTCAGATTAAGCGGAAATAAGCCTGAGTGGATGATTCTTGATGTAGTTCCCGTTATTCCGGCTGATTTAAGGCCTATGGTTCAGCTTGACGGCGGAAGATTTGCTACATCTGACCTTAATGACCTTTACAGAAGGGTTATTAACAGAAATAACAGATTAAAGAAGTTAATTGAATACGGAACTCCCGATATTATTGTGAGAAATGAAAAGAGAATGCTCCAGGAGGCAGTTGACTCCCTTATTGATAACGGCAGAAGAGGCAGACCTGTAACAGGTCCGGGCAACAGAGCATTAAAGTCCCTTTCTGACTTATTAAAGGGTAAGCAGGGAAGATTCAGACAGAATTTACTTGGTAAAAGAGTTGACTATTCAGGACGTTCCGTTATTGTAGTCGGCCCTACTCTTAAGATTTATCAGTGCGGTTTGCCAAAGGAAATGGCTATTGAGCTTTTCAAGCCTTTTGTTATGAAGAAGCTTGTAAGTGATGAAATAGCTGCCAATATTAAGAGTGCAAAGAGAATGGTTGAACAGTTAAAGCCGGAGGTTTGGGACGTTTTAGAAAGTGTTATTAAGGAGCATCCCGTTATGCTTAACAGAGCCCCTACTCTTCACAGACTTGGTATTCAGGCCTTTGAGCCTGTACTTGTTGAAGGAAGAGCCTTAAAGCTTCACCCTCTTGTTTGTACTGCTTATAATGCAGACTTTGACGGTGATCAGATGGCTGTTCATGTTCCTCTCAGTGTTGAGGCACAGGCAGAGTGCAGATTTTTACTTCTTTCTCCCAACAATCTTTTAAAGCCGTCTGACGGTGAGCCTGTTGCCGTACCTTCACAGGATATGGTACTTGGTATTTACTATCTTACACTTGCTAAGGACGATGAGCCGGGAGAAGGCAAGATATTTATGGATGAAAATGAAGTTTTGCTTGCCTACGATAACAAGGTAATAAGTCTTCACGCAAAAATTAAGGTAAGACGTGAAATTGAGGTAAATGGTGAAATTAAGACAGGTATTGTGGAAACAACCTGCGGAAGAATTATATTTAATGAGATAATTCCTCAGGATTTGGGCTTTGTTGACAGAAGCAGGGAGGAAAATCTCTTTAAGTATGAAATTGACTTCTTAACAGGCAAAAAAGAATTGGGCAAGATTATTAACAGATGTATACACAAGCATCCGGCTACGGAAACCGCAGAAGTACTTGATGACATTAAGAGCTTAGGCTATAAGTTTTCAACAAGAGCTTCCCTTACTGTTTCCGTATCTGATATGAAGATTCCTGATGCCAAGTATGAATTACTTGCTGAGGGTGATGAAGAGGTTAATAAGATTACCAAGATGTACAGACGTGGTCTTATGACTGATGAGGAAAGACATAACAAGGTTATTTCCGTTTGGGAAAAGATTGATGATAAGATTACTAAGGCACTTATTGACAACCTTGGCCAGTATAATGATATTTATATGATGGCACTTTCAGGTGCGAGAGGTTCTAACAGACAGATTAAGCAGTTAGCCGGTATGAGAGGCTTGATGGCTTCTCCAAGCGGTGAAACTATTGAGCTTCCTATTAAGGCTAACTTCCGTGAGGGTCTTACTGTTCAGGAATACTTTATTTCAGCCCATGGTGCACGTAAGGGTCTTACTGATACAGCCCTTAAAACTGCTGACTCAGGTTATCTTACAAGACGTCTTGTTGACGTTGCTCAGGATATTATCATCAGAGAATATGACTGTGCTGCTGACCTTGACCAGATTCCATATATGGAGGTTAAGGCATTTATGGACGGTCAGGAAACTATTGAGGGTCTTTTAGACAGAATCAGAGGAAGATATTCAGCAGAGGATATTTTAAATCCTGAAACTAATGAGGTTATTGTTCCTTGTGATACACTTATTACTCCTGATATGGCTGATGCCGTAATTGCAGCAGGTGTTACTAAGGTTAAAATCAGAACCATATTAACCTGTAAGTGTCCTAACGGTGTTTGTTCAAAGTGCTACGGCTCTAATATGGCAAGCGGCAGACAGGTTAGAATCGGCGAGGCTGTAGGTATTATTGCCGCACAGTCTATCGGTGAGCCGGGTACACAGCTTACAATGAGAACCTTCCATACAGGCGGTATTTCAGGTAACGACCTTACACAGGGTCTTCCAAGAGTAGAGGAGCTTTTTGAAGCCAGAAATCCAAAGGGACGTTCTATTATTGCTGAGTTTGGCGGCAAGGTTACCGTTAATGTAAACAAGGTGACTAAGAAAGAGGATGTAACCGTAGTTGCTCCTGACGGTACGGCTAAGGACTATTCTATTCCTTACGGTTCAAGAGTTTGTGTTCTCAATGGCGATGTAATTGAGGCAGGTGACCAGATTACGGAAGGTTCTATTTATCCTCAGGATATTTTAAGAATCAATGGTGTAAGAGGCGTACAGGATTATATTCTTAAAGAGGTACAGAGAGTTTACCGTTTACAGGGTGTTGATATTAACGATAAGCACATTGAGGTTATTGTAAGACAGATGCTTAAGAGAGTAAAGGTTGAAACCGCAGGAGATACAGGCTTGCTTCCCGGTTCTCAGATTGACTGGCTTACATTTGAGGCAGCTAATAAAAAGGCGGCATCAGAGGCTAAGGAAGAAGCAACAGGTACAAGAACACTTCTTGGTATTACAAAGGCTTCCCTTGCAACTGACAGCTTCCTGTCTGCCGCATCATTCCAGGAAACCACTAAGGTATTGACTGACGCTGCTGTTAAGGGTAAGGTTGATCCTCTTGTGGGTCTTAAGGAAAATGTTATTATCGGTAAGCTTATTCCTGCAGGTACAGGTATGAGTCTTTACAGAAAGGTTGATCTTAAGCTTGATAAGCCTGATTATTCCGAGGAGCCTGAAATGTTTGGCGAATCAGAAGCAGATATAATTGAAACTGCTGAGGATATCAGCGATGATGTTATTGATGCTGCTTTTGAAAGTGCAGACATTATGGAAAATACAGAGAAATAATTTAAATTCCCAAGGGTTTGAGTAAATAATTTTGCTCAGACCCTTTTTATTGTTAATTTATAGATTTTTTGATAAAATTATTTTTATATGTTTTTTCACAAAACAACCAAAAATTAACTTAAAAAAGCCTTTAAAATATAAACACTGTGGTAATAATAGGTATATAATTAAAAATAGTACCTAAATATGGTAAAAAATTAATATAATTTAGGTAAAATTTTTTATTCAACAATATTTGACATTGGAGTAAATTAATATTATAATATAAAATGAATTAAAGGGTATGGGAACCTGTGTAAAGGTTATTAAATGTAGTTATAATCAGGAGGAATTATTAATGAATATCAGCGGTGGTGGCATTAAGATTTTTGGTTGCAACGGTAACCATGTCTTAGCCGAAAAAATTGCTTCAGAATTGGGACTTTCACTTAGCAAGTGTGAGGTAAGTAAGTTCAGTGACGGCGAAATCAGCGTCAGAATTAATGAAACAGTTAGAGGTAACGATATCTTTATTGTACAGCCTACAAGTAATCCGGTAAATGATAATTTAATGGAGCTTCTTATTACCATTGATGCTGTTAAGAGAGCATCTGCCGGCAGAATTAATGCGGTCATTCCTTATTATGGCTATGCCCGTCAGGACAGAAAGGCAAAGGCAAGAGATCCTATTTCAGCCAAGCTTGTTGCTGACCTTATTACAAGTGCAGGTGCTGACAGGGTTATTACAATGGATTTACATTGTGCCCAGATTCAGGGCTTCTTCAATATCCCTGTTGACCATTTAGTTGGTATGCCATTACTTTCCAAGTATTACGGTGAAAAGTTTGGATATGGCAATGATGATCTTGTAGCTGTATCTCCGGATTTAGGTTCTGTTACAAGAACAAGATCCTTTGCTGAACAGCTTGATATTCCTATTGCTATTGTAGATAAGAGGAGACCAAAGCCGAATGTTTCCGAAATTATGAATATCATTGGTGATTTTAAGGATAAGACGGTTATTCTTTATGATGATATGATTGATACGGCAGGCACTATTACTAATGCTGCCAATGCCATTGTTGAAAGAGGCGCAAAAGAAGTTTATGCCTGCTGTACACATGGTGTGCTTTCAGGTGCAGCCATTGAGAGAATTCAGAACAGCTGTATTAAGGAGCTTCTTGTGCTTGATACAGTTCCTCTTACTGCTGAAAAGGCCATTCCTAAGATTAAGCAGAAGTCAGTTGCCAAGGTATTTGCCGATGCAATTTACAGAATACATGAGGGATTGCCTGTTTCACGTATTTTTGAATATTAATTTTTTAATGCCCTGTCCCTATGACGGGGCATTTTTCTGCCTTATGAAGCAATTTAATGTGTGCCTGTCCCCTGTTAAAAAATCAGCTCTTTAAATTTTGCCGGCACATAAACACCATTTATAAGCACACCTTAGCCAAAGCCTCTGCAATAATCTCAATGCTGTTTCCCGCTTCTTCAACTGTATTGGTTTGAGCGCCCAGTTCAATCAGCATACTTTTATCCATCATATGCAGAGAGTATCTGTAGGCATTTATATAAATTTTTCTAAGCACGTCAGTATTAAAGGAAGCAACAGTGTTCTGCATCTGATAGCTTAGGGCAAGATTGGTTTTTACATAGGGATTTTCTAGACCTTCGACAGGTACAAGTCTGCCGTTATCCCACTTTCTGCATATTCCGTTAAAAAACATAATTTTAGCATAGGGTTTACCGTCAATGTCTGCGGCAAGGCGGAGATTTTCGTTTACGCCGTCTCTGTGTAAATCAATAACAAGCTGTATTGAGGGATTTTCCTTAATTACCTGTGTTATAACAGGTTCAGCCCTTTCATATGCACCGTCTCTTTGGAGCCTGCCTTCTACCATATCAAATCTGTCTGTAATATGCAGGCATTCCACACCGTATTTATCTTCAAGTATGCTTTTAAGCTGTTCTCCCGCACCTATTACACCTTCATTTACATTTTTGCTGTCAGCATACATTTCACTGCCGTGAGTATGAAAAATAAGTATCTTAGGACCTGCACCCTCTGTATTTATATGTAAATTTTGCGAAGCCATTTCTTCAATATTAAACAGGTCATCAGGCATACCTGTTTTTTTGTCAATAGCGTAAAAGGATTTTTTGGAATTGTGAATATTTTGTGAATTCAAGCTGATTTGGCTGTTTATATTTTCATTGCCTATTACAACTTCCCCCAATTCGTATATGGATACATTGCCTAAGGTTATACAGCTGTGCTGATATAATAGTAATATGGGTATTAATATTGCTGATATTATTAAGAAAAAGCCTGTTTTATGCATTTAAAATCCCCTTGTTTGTTAATAGTTTAACCAATGAATGGAAATGTCGAAAAAACTCTATTGCAATTTTAACAAAAATACTGTAAAAAATATGTAAGATTATAACAAAATTAATGCTGTCTTTTTTTGTTTATAAATAATTCACAATTTATTCACATAAAAAGAGTAATATTAATTCGTTAGTATTAAAAAATAATGAGAAAATTTCGCTAAATTAGATTTATACATTATTGTTATATTTAAAATTTAGTAAGAATATTCTTGTTATTTTAAAACAAAAAAAGGAGGATATCTTATGAAGAAAGGCTTAAAAAGAATTTTAAGCACAGTATTGACTGCAGCCATGTTAGCTTCAAGCTTTGTAGTTACCAACATGGGTGCGGTTGCTGTAAATGCAGCTTCCATAACAGCACAAAGCGGCGGATGGCATGAAACTGCATATACAGAGTGGCTTCCCGTTTCGGGAGCAGCTTCATACGAAGCTTATGTAAAGGCTTCATCAGCAGGCAGTTATACAAAGCTTGATGATGAATTGGTACGTCAGTACGACACTTTCTGCCGTGCTGATGCATTGGGTCTTGCCGCAGGTACTTACAATATGAAGATTGTGGCAAAGGACAGCTCAGGTGCAGAGCTTGCGTCATGGGAATCAGGTGCAGTTACTGTTGATAATTACATCCGTGACGGTTTTGCATTTTCAGACGGCGGAAGCAGTTCAGGTGCTTACAACGATGACGGTACATTAAAGAGCAATGCAATTGTTTTTTATGTAACAGATGAAAACAAGGACACAATTACTTGTGACGTTACAACAAGCACTAAGGGCACAACAACCTGTGTAGGTATGGGTGCAATCATTAAGGCTCTTGAAAAGGGCTATGAAACAAGACCTATGAACTTCCGTTTTATAGGTCAGGTAACTGTACCGGCTGATGAGCAGACATTAAATCAGCTCGATATCAAGAAAGCAAAAAATCCTATTACTCTTGAAGGTGTAGGAAATGATGCTTTTGCACTTTTCGGCTTTAACCTTGTTGGAGCAACTAATCTTGAAGTAAGAAACTTTGGCTTCAAGGATATGACAACAAAGGATGAGGACGGTGTTACGGTAAAGGATGCCAGTGAGAGAATCTGGGTTCATAACAATGATTTCTTCTACGGCGGTCAGGGCAGTGATAATGACCAGGCTAAGGGCGACGGTTCCGTTGACCTTAAGGGAACCTCAACTAAAATGACAATTTCCGATAACCATTACTGGGATGCAGGAAAGGTAAACCTTTGTGGCTTAGGTGAAAGTGCCGATTATGAAATTACATACTCAAGAAACTGGTTTGACCATTCAGACTCAAGACATCCAAGAGTAAGAACAGGTTCAGTACACGTATACAACAACTACTATGACGGTGTTGCAAAATACGGTGCAGGTGCTTGTACAGGCGCATCACTTTTTGTTGAAGGCAACTACTTCAGAAATACTAAGAAGCCTGTTATGAGTTCTATGCAGGGTACAGACGCTCAGGGTACCGGTACATTCTCAAAGGAAGCCGGCGGTATCATAAAGATGTATGACAATATTATGGTAGGTTCCTATACATATATTGAAGCAAACAACAGCGACGGAACCTTAAATCAGGATTCTGACGGCTATACTGTAGCAAACAGAAGTGATACGGTACCGTCTTCACTTACAACAGTTAAGGGCGGCACTTCATACAACAACTTTGATACTGCAAGAGATTTAGGTGTTGATGCATCAGGCGTTTTAGCAGCTAAAGATGTTCCTGCTTATGTAACTGCAAATGCAGGACGTATTAACGGCGGTAACTTCAGGTTTACATTTGATGATTCAGTAGATGATGAGGATTATAATGTAAATCTTGAGATGAAGAGTGCTTTGGGAAGTTATAAATATCAGGCTGACAACTCTTATGTAAGCAGTAAGAGTGCTACAGGCATTGACGGCAGCACATTCTATGCTGACAGAGCAGAAGCTTATGAAACAAAGGTTGCATCTCTTGCAACAGAAACCGATCCGTCAGGCAATAAAGCTACAGGCGGAGGAAGCGTATCAAGCTTTGACCTTGTATTGGATGGCAAGACTGATATTTCTACAGGTTCAATAACATCTAATGTAACAGGTCTTGGTACAAATGGTGCATTCTCAATTCTCGCATCATCATCAGCTTCTGTTACAATAAGTTCATCTAAGGGTATTCAGCTTGGCGGTGCAGGTAATTTTGCGGCAGGCACTCGTCTTATAAGTGTTGATGTTGCGGAAGCAGGTACAATTTATGCAACTTCTTCTTCAACAAGTACAGATGTAAGAACTCTTAATATTGCTGATGCAAGCGGTAATATTATCGGTACAATTTCAACAGGCACATCAGATGGTGTAGCATTGCCTTCAGCAGGTACATATTATATTTACTCAGCAAGCAAGGGTATTAATGTTACTAAGGTGGCTGTAGCTTACGGAAGTTCCGAGGATTCATCACAGACTACTACTAAGGGTGATTCATCACAGACAACAACTAAGACAGAGCCTACTACTCAGGCAACAACAAACAGCGAGAATTCATCACAGACCACTACCAAGTCTGTTGAAAATTCAACAGAAACAACTACAAATACTGTTATAGATGACGGTTTTGCTGCTGCAGGCAAGTATGTATTAGGTACATCAGCAAGCGGCGGTGACTTTAATATTACCTCTAAGACTGTTGAAGCAGGTAATGTAAACTTTGCATTGCGTGACATTCAGTCTACAGGCGGAAGAATCAGAAGTGAAGAAGACGGCGGTTATATTACCTTCGAGCTTGAAAAGACTGCAAAGATTTCTATAATGGTAAACAGCGGCAGAGATGATGTTAAAATCAGAGATTACGATTCAGCAGATACTATTGCTGAATATCCGGCAGGCTCTGAGTCAACACATGAGCTTTCTGCAGGCAGCTACATTATTGAATCAGTAAATGACTCTAACGCTGAAATTGCTTACATTATAGTCAGCTATGATTCAACTCCGGATCCTTCAGGAGTAATAGGTGATGCAAATAATGACGGCAAGGTTAATGCAGATGATGTAAATATGGTTCTTGACTATGCGTCAGGCAAGATCTCTGCTGTTACTAATCCTGAGTTAGCTGATGTTTCAGGTGACGGAACAGTTACAGCATACGATGCTTATCTTATAGGTAAGATTATACTTGGTTTAAAGTAAGTTAACTGATTAATTAATCGGTTCTTTAATCTCCCTGCTTTTAAAGCAGGGAGGTATAATGACCTAAGGGTCAAATTTAAAAGGAGGAAATTTAAACATGAAAAAGTGTTTTAAGAAGACCTTAAGCGGTATTCTTGCAACTGCAATGCTTTTTTCATCAGTAGCAATTGGTCCCGTTACTGCTCAGGCGGCAGGCTTTTCTGTAGCAGCAGGCTGGAATGAAACTATTTACGCTGAATGGCCAGATTCAAATCCTGACAGTGCAAATGTTACTGTTGGATACAGACCAAAGGGATCTACTGCTGATTATACATATCTTACAGGCGATGATTTGACTTACCTTGTAAGAGCGGCATCTTCAAGCGGATATGGCCGTGTTGATATACCGGGTGTTGCAGCAGGTAACTATGAATTAAAGGTTACAGCCTCTGACGGTACAGAGTATATTAATAATAATATTAAGGTATATGCTCATGACCGTTCAGGCTATGCTCACTTTAATTATTCACAGGGTGTAGGTGCATATAATAATGACGGTACACCAAAGGACAATGCGGTTATTGTTTATGTAACCGATGAAAATAAGGATACAGTCGAGCTTCCGGGCTATGAGGGAAAGACATGGAGCTATACTCCTTCAAGCGGTGATCCTTATACAAGAACCGGCGTGGGTATAGGTAATATTCTTAACAATAATATGAAGCTTGTTCAGGAAGTTACACTTACTGATAACAGACCTATTATTGTAAGACTTGTGGGTACAGTTACCGTACCTGAAAACTTAACTCCTTATAATGTTAAGGATCCTATCCTTGGCGGTGCTAAGGGTGATAACGGTAATCTTGCAATTACAAAGTATGCAAGAAATGTTACTATTGAGGGTATCGGTGATGATGCTACAGTTGACGGCTGGGGCTTTACATTTTCACAGACAGCTACTTGTCCTGCTGAGGCCGGCGAGAGCTTTGAAATAAGAAACCTTACATTTAAGAACTATACAGAGGATGCTACTGCATTCCAGGGCGATGATGCCATTACAGCACCAATCAGAAGAATTTGGGTACATAACAATACTTATTATCCGGGTTATTGTGCTAACCCTGCTCAGTCTGATAAGGCAGAGGGTGATGGTGCTATTGACTTTAAGAGAGGTCATAACTTTACATTGGCATACAATCACTTTGTAAAGTGTCATAAGACAGGTCTTATCGGTTCAAGTGAAAAGATAGTTCAGTATAACAGTACATTACACCATAACTGGTATGAAAGTGTTGAAGCAAGACAGCCTCTTGCTGCAGGCGGTAATATTCATATTTATAATACCTACTATGATCAGTCATCAAGTGTTACTATTGACCTTAGAGGCGCTGCATCTTGTTTGGCTGAAAGCAATTACTTTAATACTTGCAGCAGACCATGGAATTTAAGAGATTCAACTTGCAGATTAAAGCTTTACAATAATATAAATGAAAATCAGAAAAAAGCCGGTACTATTAACGGTACAGTTGTAGAAGCTTCAGCAAGATCAGAAGAAGGTCTTTCAGATAATGGTCTTACAATGATAGACGGCGGATCTATTGCAAACTGGGATTTAAATACTGCATACTTCTACTGCGATGCATCAGGCAATACACAGGTAACAAGATTAGATGATGCTGCTGATGTTCCTGAGGTTGTTGCAACATATGCAGGTACATTAAAGGCATTCCCTATAACAGAATCAGGTACAGTTAAGGTTACTGTTACAGATGCAAGCGGTAATGCAATAACTGATGCAACAGTAACAGCAAGCGGTTTAACATTTACTAATACAGGTAATGGTGTTTACACAGCACAGGCTGCTCTTGGCGGTGAGTATCAGGTTACAGTATCTAAGGAAGGCTATTCAAATGTTGTTTTCAATGCTGCCGGCTTTGAGAATGACGGTGATATATTTGACAAGACTGTTGCTTTACAGGTTGATTATGACGGCTATGCTGTAGTTAAGCTTACAGGCGGTTCAAATAATGAAGCTGTTAAGGGTGCAACTGTTAAATTAGCTGACGGCACTGTATTAGCTGACCAGGGTGACGGTACTTATAAGTCAGCAGATCAGATTGCAACAGGCAATTACACAGTTACAATTGCAGATACAGGTGACTATATTGCACCAACAGATGCTCAGGCAATTGTTGTAAAGACAACAGATGCTGCTACAGAAATTCACCTTGAAAAGTACAAGGGTACAGTTTCTGTTACATTGCAGGCAGAGGCAGACGAAACTCAGCCTCTTGACGGAACCAATGCAAAGGTATTTGTAGGTTCAACTCAGCTTACATCAACTGACGGACTTACATTTACAGGCGATGTTGAAGTAGGCACAGCTTATAATGTTACAGTTACTCTTGCAGGCTGGGCAACAACATCAGTTACTCCTGCTAAGTTAACTGCTTCAAGGACAGATACAGCTTCTGCTGTTGCTGTATTAAAGTATAAGGGTGCTCTTTATACTTGGAATTATACAACTGATACAAATACAGATAACTTCTTTACAATATCAGGCGAAAGCAGCTGGTCAAGTGCAGGAAGCAATCCTCAGATATTTGACGGCGAAGAGCTTACTGCTGCTATTAAGATGAATTCAAGTGCAACTGTTACATTTGAGGCTCCTGCTGACGGTACAATTACATTAGTTATGGAGGGTACAGGCTCTGTTGACATTGTTAATGCTACAACAGGAACTACTACTACATGCAATGTTACTACAGGTACTAATACATTTGATGTTCAGGCAGGTGTTAATACAATAAAGAAAAACAAGACAGAAACACATCTCTATCTTGTACAGTATGCTATTGGTGATTCTGTTTCAGAAAATACTACAGAAACAACTACCGGCGGTTCAGAGGTAACTACTACCGGCGGAGACACTCCTGTAGAGACTACAACTTCTGAAGTAGTTCCGCCTTCAGGTGATAATGTTATTAACCAGAGTATGACTATTTCAAGAGGCTTAAATGACAGTTATGTAACTGTTAATAACGATAAGAATACAAGCGGTGCTTGGAAGAATGATAAGTACAACTCATCATCAGCTCCGGGCTGGATTGAATTTACACTTGGAAAGTCTGCAAATGTAGCAATTACAACAGGCGGTGAAAAGGTTCTTTATATTTCTAAGACTGTTGGTGATACAGCAAATGCAGTATTCTCAATTCCTTCAGGAACAACAGAGGGTAATGCAGATTTGGAAGCCGGTACTTATTACATCTTTAATACATCCGGTAATCAGACAATAAGTCAGATTGTAGTAACAATGGACAGCTCTTCTGACGATACTACAGAAACAACTACTGTAACAACTACTGTTGAAACAACAGTAACTACGACTCAGAAGGCAGAAACAACTACTGAAACCACAACAACAGAGCCAACAACTCAGGCTCCTGTATCAGGTGTTCAGATAAGTGTTGAGGGTGTTGCTGCAAAGGCAGGCACTCAGGTTGTTATCCCTGTAAAGCTTACAGGCGTATCAACTCTTGCATCTTATGATGTAAATATTGCATTTGATTCTTCCAATATTACTGTTGATTCCGTAACAGCAGGTGATATGATTACAGATTCAAATGCTGCAATGAGCTACACTATCGGTGATGGTATTGTTGGTGTTGCAGGCTCTAACCCTTCTGATACAATTGCCGAAGGCAAGGATGTATTATTCAATTTAGTAATTACTCCTAAGACTGCAGGCAGCTATGAATTAACAATAACTGTTGATGAAATGTATGTAGCTGAAGGAACTGCAGCTGATGTAACTGCTGAGTCAGGTACAGTTACAGTTGAGGAAGATGTTGATCCAACAGGTATACGCGGTGATGTAAATAAGGACGGCAAGGTTGACGCAATTGATGCAGCTATTGTATTAAAGATTGCTTCAGGTATTATTACTGATACTACTCCTTATGATATGACTGCAGCTGATTGTAACGTAGAAAACGGCGACGGCAGTGTAAATGTGCTTGATGCTGTTTGGATTCTTAATAATCAGAGCGGCGGCAGTTCTTCTGATGAAACAACAGAAGCAACTACAGAAGCTCCTGTATCAGGTGACTTGGTAGAAACAGCCAATGCAGGTGATGTGGCAGCAACAACATATTCAGCTCCATTTGCAATTGGTAACTTTATTGTAACAGCTGATGAAACAAATACAGTAGCAGTTGATGCAAATTCTAAGACAATTGACGGCTACAGCTTTACACAGAGAATCAAGTTAGGCGGTGCAGGCACTGTTGATTACAGATCAATCAAGTTTGAAACAACAGGTGCAGGTAATGTTGTTGTATACGCAGCATCATCAAACGGTACATCTGCAAGAGTAATGCAGATACTTGATGCAAGCGGAGCACAGGTTGCATCAGCAGATGTTCCGGGCTCAACAGCTACACCTATTGCTAAGTATACATTAGCAGTTCCTTCTGCAGGTACTTATTATCTTGGAAGTACAACAGGCGGTCTTAATGTTTACTTTGTAGGTACAGACGTGGCTCTTGTGGCTCCTGAGGAAATTCCTACTCAGGCTGAGCAGTCTTCAGAGACTACAAGTGAGTCTTTAAGCGAGACTTCAAGCGAGACACCTTCTGAAACAACAACAAGCGGTGCAGCTGCAGGCAATTCATGGACAGCAGGTGACACAGCTCCTGACTGGATTAATCTTAACGGTGCAGCTGCATCAAGCAACAGTTATACAGCATTTTCAAATACTGCTAACGGCGGTACAGCTTTTGCTAATGCAGTAAGCCTTGCAGCAGGCAGCACATTTACTGTAACTCCACAGAGTGCAGGAACTGTTAAGGTATATATAGCTGCTAATAATAACAGTGATGGCAAGGGTACTGTAACTGCTGCTTATGCAGATAGTACAGATGCAGGCACTTATTCATTGCCTAACAGAAAGTCAACAGATGCTACAGCTTTTGAGGTTGCTGTAAGTGACGCTCAGGTTGGTCAGGCTATTACATTTACAAACAGCTATAATGCTTTCTTGTTTAAGGTAGAGAATTAAGGTTAAATTTAGGCACATACACTAAGCAATGTGGGAAATGTAGTAAATTGTAGTAAAATTTGTAACTATTTTGTTGCATTTCCCTATTGCAAAATTTAGAATTATGTTATATAATATGTATAACATAAAATTGAATAGGAGGTAAAATATGAAATTAAGAAGTGTATTTGGTGCACTTGTGGCTTTCGGTGCTATGGCACTTATGGCTGTCGGTGTACAAGCTGCTACATATTCTGCAGGCGCTTCCAGTCCTGAAGCAGGTGTTGCTTCTATTCCCGTAATAGTTACACCTGATGAAGGCGAATCAGATGTAAAGGTCAGTGGTTATGTTATGACTCTTACTTATGATTCTACTAAGGTTACGCCTAAGGTTTCAGCTACTAAGGACGCAACTGATGCTGACTGCTATGCTACAGTTGACCCTGTTTTCGGCGGCGATAATACAGTTTTGGTATCAGATATAGTTGCAACTGATGGCGATAATAAGACATTGGCTGTTGCATGGGCAAGCTCTGCTCCTGTTTCAGTTTCTGATGTTGCTAATATGGCAACTGTTGAGTTTGAAGTTGCTGACACAGCTACAGGAGATGTTCCTATTACTGTTGCTGTAACTGCATTGACTAATGATGGCACTACTAATGTAGATGCTAGTACAATAACTACTGCTAATGGTGAAATTAATATAGCGGATGCGTTTAAGTATGGTGATATAAATGAAGATGGTGCTGTTGACTCATTTGATGCTAATATGGCATTAAAGCATTATTCAAGTGCATTTTTAACAGCTAGACAGATTACTATTGGGGACGTAGATGGTAATGGAATTGTTGATTCATTTGATGCTAATTTAATTTTAAAGAAGTATTCAGATTCTACATTTGTATTTCCGGTTGAACAATAAGAGCGAAGGAAGGTTAAAAACATGAAAATAAAAAGCATTTTAAGTTTAGCTGTAATTGCAGGAGTTACACTTTTTGCAAGTTCTGCTTATGCAGCAACAGAAAGCTATTCTGTTGGAACACCTATTGATTTATCAACAGGTGCTGCTGTTGAAGAATACAAGGTTGGACAGATTGTTGCACTTCCTGTAGATTTTGAGTCATCAACAGGTTCAATTCAGGCTACAGGTATTTCTTTAAATTTTGATAATTCAGTTTTATCTTATGGTGCAGATTTAAGTAGTATTACATCTGATTCAGTTATGACATCTAACCTTATGTCTTTAGGTGAAGTTAAATTTAATTCAGACAGTTCTAAAGTAATGCTTGTTAATGGTTTATTTAGTAAAAATGTGTTAACTGGTGCAATTACTGGTATAGGTACTATGTATGTACCAGATGAAGCAACAGATGGAACTAAGGTTAAAATTCCGTGGGCATCAGGTGGTATTTCTATAGCTACAAAGGACACACCTGAACTTTACATTATTTTTACAGTAACTGGTACTATTAGTAAGGATTCATTAAATGTAGAATTGGTTACAGTTAATGATAGTGAATGTAATATTGGTGATAATGAAAGTCACTTAAATGTAAGTGGTACTGTTTTTGACAAGATTAACGCTTGTGATGGTGCATTTAAGATTGTAGTTGACGGTTCTCAGTTACCTTACTGGGTACAGGGTGTTGATGTAGAAATTGATGGTACAACTTATCCGCTTGATGCTTGTGTTAATGCTGAGGGTGAAACAGAATACAGCTTCCCTGTAAGACTCACTTCTGCTGCTGATGAAGCTAGTGTTAGTGTAGCTATTAAGGCTCAGGTTTCTGATACAGAAGCCGGTCCGGATACAAGTCTTAGGGATTGGGGTACTGTAACTGTAGACATGAGTGGTACAGCTACTACATACGCTGCAAATAATATTGATTTAAGTAAGTAATTATTAAGGAGGAGATTTAAAATGAAGAAATATTCAAAGCCAGAAATGGAAATTGCTGCCCTTAATAATTCTGATAAAATCTTATTAAGTGGCGGCGTTAATGTTGCTCAGTTCAATAAGAACGGTAAAGATTATACAGGAATTAATTTCTAATAGTTATTTTAAAAAGAGGTCGTTTCAGAACGATCTCTTTTTTTTATTTGAAATATGTAATAAAAAAAGGCATTGTATAATTAATAAATTATACAATGCCCTCTAAACAACATACAGAACAGTTACTGTATTTCTATTTCCTTAGTTCCTTCAGGTGCTTCATTAGGGTCAATACCTTCAATTCTTATAAATGGTACATTTATCTCGCTTGTTATAGTGGTATTTCCTATTGTCTCAGTTTTCTTTTCAGGAGTAAATTCATTATCATTTGAATTATTTTCTGTTTTTTCAGATGCTTCATCTGTGCTGTCAGCATCTATATAAGCAGTTTTGTTTTCATTATCCCAGTTAACCTTTGCATCAACGGCTTCCCCGACTGCTCTTAACGGAAGCATAAATCTGCCCTCAATTATCTGCTGAGGTACATCAGGAGTAATTACATTATCATTCACAGTAAAACTGCTTTCACCGTTAGTAAGTTTAATGACTGTTTCCTTATCACTGTTTGTCAATACGGCAGTCTTTGTGTTTGCATCCCATTCAACATCATAGCCCATATATTCAAATACTCCTCTTACGGGCACCATTGTTCTGCCGTCAATAATTATACCCTTGTCTGCAACTAAATTGCCGTTAGAATATACAGTTACGTTTTCATCTGCCATAGCCGGTGTTGTAAGCATAAGAGCTGTCACAGCAGCAATTATAATTTTTTTCATATGTGTAAAACCTCCGTAAATAAAATAATCTAATTATATCATATCAATAATAATATTATTAGTCAATAGTATTAATTCCCTTTTACTGTTAAAAAATATTTGTCAAATTTTTAAAAAAATTTGGTTATTGTGTATGGGGAAAGTGTAGTGAATAAGAAATTTGTAAATATAAAATTAAATTCAAGACATGATAAAAGGCAGCGTGGAGAAAGCTGCCTTTTATCTGGAGAGTTGTATATGAATAATAGAGTTTGGCAAAATAAAACAAAAAACACCGTAAAAAATAATATAAAATTTTTACAAAGTTTTAACTTGTATTTAGTATACAATATTTTCATAAAATTGTAAATAAAAATTAAGAATTTTATTTGTAAATAAATTGTAAATAAAAAAGTTGCAGTAAAATATAAAAAATTATTGAAATAAATTTCAAAAATGATATAATAAAATGTTGTATAGGAGGTGAGTCTATGAATAGATGTATGTATTGTATGAGAGAGTTTGACAAGGAGCTTAAAAGCTGTCCTTACTGTGGTACGGAGCATGTTACGGAGCCCGGCAGCAGTAAGCATTTGTATCCTGAAACAGTACTTAACGGCAGATATATTGTGGGGTATTCCATTGATGTCAACAGTATTTTTGTTACATATGCTGCATGGGATAATGAAGAAGGAAAGAAAGTTCTTATTAATGAATTTCTGCCCAATAATTTTGTCGGCAGAAATGAGGGAGACCCTCAGATTTTTACCAAGAGCGGTGATGCAGAGGATAAGTATTATGCAGGTATGAAGGCGTTTGCTGATGAATGCCGTGACCTTATTGATATTGAACAAACTGATGTTATAGCAGGATTTGAGGAAAATAATACATATTATGCCGTCAGAAAAATTGTTAAGGGCACAAGCCTTGCGGAAATTATTGATGACGACTATGAGATTACAAATGAATATGCAAGGCGTGTTGTTGTGGCTGTTTTAAAGGCACTTGCCCCTGTTCATGAGCTTGGTATTATTCATGGTAATATTACTCCCGACACGGTTATTATTGATGAAAACAGCTCAATAGTTCTTACCGATTTCAGCTTTTGCGGATATATGGCAAGAATAATGCCTGTTTATACCAATGAAGGCTATTCTCCCGCAGAGCAGTATAGGTCAGGAGCAAAACTTACTACAGCAGTGGATATTTATTCAATCGGAGCTGTTTTTTATGAGCTTATTACAGGAGAAATTCCCGTTACGGCTACATCAAGAAGTAAACAGGATACTTTAACACCTATTTCTGAGGTTAAGGGAGTTACTTTAAGACCCGGCGTTTGCAATGCCATTATGAATGCTCTTAACATAAGGGCTGAAAACAGAACACCCGATGTTGAAAAATTCTATGAGGAACTTAAGGATAAGAATACCAAAAGACATTGGGAAAGATTTGCTTCCTTAGAAAAACCCAAAAATGATTTTTACAAAAAAAGAGGTTTTTGGATTAAAACAATTATGTATGTTATGATAGCCATTATGCTTATTTGTGCCGCCGTTATTGCTTTTGAAATACTGTCTATTAAAAGAGATGTTGAAAAACAAAAGGAATATGAAACCGAAATATCAACAGAGGGACTTCCTGAAGAGGGCAAGAGTATTTTTGATATTTTTGGCAGCAGTGAGGAAGAAAGTGAAACTACAACCGAAACAATTGAAAGTGTTCCCGATGATGTGGAATCAGGCTCAGGCATACTTGCAGTTTTCAGCCGAGGCAATTAATATTGATTTAGTATAAAAAAGTGCAAATGTAAAGCATTTCATTATTGCTTTAGCATTTGCACTTTTTTAATTTTTCAGCTTATTTAAAAGGCTTTTGATGTTTATATGAAATGGCTATTTTGTTTTTCGGGGGAATTCGAAAGAAATTATTAAGATTAAATATATGTGTTTACAATATATGTAAATGATGTTATACTAATAAGCAGAGGATTGTTAGGTATAGAACAATCTCTTTATTTTTTTTGTAAAGGAGAGATATATATGATTAAGACACTGTTAAGTCAGATAAAACAATACAGGAAATCTTCCTTATTGGCTCCGCTTTTTTCTGCTTTAGAGGTAGTTATGGAAATGATGATACCCCTTATTATGGCAAGAATTATTGATAAGGGAATTGAAAGCGGAAATATCGGAAACGTTTATATATATGGTGTAATAATGCTTATTATTGCAATGTTTAGCCTGCTCTTTGGTGCATTGGCGGGGAAATATGCGGCTGAAGCATCAACAGGCTTTGCCTGTAATCTGAGGGAGTCAATGTATGAAAACATACAGACTTTTTCATTTTCAAATATAGACAGATTTTCAACATCAGGCCTTGTTACAAGAATGACTACAGATGTTACCAATGTGCAGAATTCTTATCAAATGGTACTCAGAATGTGTGTGAGAGCGCCTTTTATGCTTGTTTGTGCTTTGGTTGTATGTTTTTTTATAAATGTTAAATTAAGTCTTGTATACGTTGGGGCAATGTGTTTTTTAGGTTTGGCTTTAGGCTTAATTATCAAAAAGGCTATGCCTTTGTTTGATGAGGTATTTAAAAAGTATGATGATTTAAACGAAAGTGTGCAGGAAAATGTGTCTGCCATAAGAGTTGTTAAGGCTTATGTAAGAGAGGATTATGAAAAAGAGAGGTTTTCAAAGTCAGTAAATAATCTTTACACCCTTTTTGTTAAGGCATCGTCTATCCTTGCATACAACGGGCCTGTTATGATGACAGCAGTCTATGGATGTATTATTGCCATTTCCTGGTTTGGTGCAAAAATGGTGGTGCAAAATACTCTTACCACAGGAGAGCTTACAAGTATGTTCAGCTATATTATGAGTATTCTTATGTCACTTATGATGCTGTCAATGATATTTGTAATGCTTACCATGAGTGCCGCAAGTGCAAGAAGAATTTCAGAGGTTTTAAATGAAGTACCTGATATTAAAAACGGTGAAAATCCCGTTATGAATGTTGCTGACGGCAGTATTGATTTTGAGGATGCTGCCTTTGCCTATAAAAAGGACAGCTGTGAAAATGTTCTTGAAAATATTAATATTCATATTAACTCAGGCGAAACAATCGGTATCATAGGCGGTACGGGAAGCAGTAAGTCAAGTCTTGTAAATCTTATTTCAAGGCTTTATGATGTCAGTAAGGGCAGTGTAAAGGTTGGCGGTATTAATGTTAAGGATTATGATATTGAGGTTTTGAGAAATCAGGTTTCTGTGGTTTTGCAGAAAAATGTGTTATTCAGCGGCTCAATTCTTGAAAATCTCCGCTGGGGCAATGAAAATGCTTCCGAAGAGGAATGTATAAATGCCTGCAGGCTGGCTTGTGCCCATGAATTTATTGAAAAACTGCCTGATAAGTACAATACACATATTGAACAGGGCGGTACCAATGTATCGGGAGGACAAAGGCAAAGACTGTGTATTGCAAGAGCCCTGCTTAAAAACCCTAAGATTTTAATTCTTGATGATTCTACAAGTGCCGTAGATACTGCAACAGACGCAAGAATCAGACACTCCTTTGCCGTTGAAATACCAAATGTCACAAAGCTTATTATTGCTCAGAGAATAAGCAGTATACAGGATGCCGACAGAATAATTGTACTTGATGACGGCAGAATAAATGCTATAGGAACTCATGAGGAGCTTATTGAAAATAATTATATTTACAGGGAAGTTTATGAATCACAGATAAATGGCAGCGGTGATTTTGACGGAAAGGGGGATGATTAATATGGCAGGAATGAAAAATTCCAATATCGGCACTAAACATAAGGTTGATAATCCGGGAAAGATATTAGGCAGAATTTTTTCCATAATTTTAAAGAAATACTGGTTTCAGTTTATAATTGTACTTATGGGTATTTTGGGTTCGGCTGTTGCAACAGTAAAAGGAACAATTTTTATGCAAAGCCTTATTGATGATTATATTCTTCCCATGACCGGGGAAATTAATCCTGACTTTTCGCCTCTTGGCAATGCTTTGTTAAAAATTGCATCTGTTTATATAATCGGTATATTGTGTAACCTTATTTATCAGAAGATTATGGTATATATATCTCAAGGTACTTTAAGAAACCTGAGAATTGAAATATTTAACAAAATGGAGTCACTTCCCATTAAATATTTTGATACTCATGCTCATGGCGATATAATGTCTGTTTATACAAATGATGTTGATACTTTAAGACAGCTTATAAGCCAAAGTATACCACAGCTTTTAAATTCTTCCGTATCCGTTGTAAGTGTGTTTATAAGTATGATCATTCTTGATATTCCTCTTACGGCAGTTACCCTCATTATGATAATACTGATGCTTAATGTTTCCAAAAAGATAGGCAGCAAATCGGGTAAATATTTTGGAGACCAGCAAAAGGATTTGGGTATCGTTAACGGTTATATTGAGGAAATGATAAGCGGTCAGAAGGTTGTAAAGGTTTTCTGTCACGAGGAGCAATGTATTAAGGATTTTAAGAAGCTTAATGACAGCCTGAGGGACAGTGCTTATCATGCAAATAAATTTGCAAATATACTTATGCCAATTAATGCCAATATTGGAAATATAAGCTATGTTTTGTGTGCTATTATAGGTGCGGTTTTGGCTCTCAGCGGGCTGACGGGAATTACTCTTGGTACTCTTGTTGCTTTTCTTACATTAAACAAAAGCATTAATCAGCCTATTATTCAGGTAAGCCAGCAGTTAAACAGTATTGTTATGGCGATGGCAGGTGCAGACAGAATATTTAACCTCTTAGACGAAACTCCCGAAGCTGATGATGGCCGGGACACTCTTGTAAATGTAACGGAAAACAGCGACGGCACTCTTACTGAATGTGAAAAGAGAACAGGCATATGGGCATGGAAAAAGCCTCGTGAAAACGGACGTTTTGAGCTTGTAAAGCTTGAGGGCGGTGTTGTGTTTGATGATGTTGACTTTGGGTATGATGAAAATAAAATAGTTCTTCATAATATTAAGCTTTTTGCAGAGCCGGGACAGAAAATAGCCTTTGTAGGCAGTACCGGTGCAGGCAAGACTACAATAACCAATCTTATTAACAGATTTTATGATATACAAGACGGTAAAATAAGATATGACGGAGTAAACATAAATCATATTAAAAAGGCAGATTTAAGACGTTCGTTAGGTATAGTTTTGCAGGATACTCACCTGTTTACCGGCACAGTGCTGGAAAATATAAGGTTCGGCAAACTTGATGCCACTGATGGGGAATGTAAGGAAGCGGCAAAGCTTGCCAATGCTCACAGCTTTATTGTAAGGCTCCCTGACGGATACAATACAATGATTACGGGAGACGGTGCTAATTTAAGCCAGGGTCAAAGACAGCTTTTAGCTATTGCAAGGGCTGCCGTTGCAGACCCTCCTGTGCTTATTTTGGATGAGGCTACAAGCTCTATTGATACAAGAACTGAAGGCCTTGTACAAAGAGGTATGGACAGACTGATGAAGGGAAGGACTACCTTTGTTATTGCCCACAGACTTTCTACGGTAAGAAATTCCGATTGTATTATGGTGCTTGAAAACGGAAGGATTATTGAAAGAGGCAGTCATGATGATTTAATTGAAAAGAAGGGAAAATATTATCAGCTTTATACAGGCAATTTAGCTGAGGAATAAGGCTTTAAAGAGGGCGTTGAATTTTTCAATGCCCTTTTTTATTGTTAAATAAAATTCATAATTTCGGTCTTGTTTTTTTATTTAATCTGTTGTAGAATATTACGGTATTTAAAAAATGAATAAAGAGGTAATATATATGTACAGTAATACAAGCAAAGAGGTCTTTAAAATGAGTGTGCCTATCTTTTTTGAGCTGCTTTTACAGCTTTTGGTAGGCAATATTGACCAAATTATGGTCAGCCGTTATTCTCAAGGCTCGGTTGCTGCAATTAATAACGGAAATCAGATTATGAACATTATTATCATAGTTCTTAACTGTATGAGCGTTGCTACAACAATACTTATTACAAGAGCCTTTGGTGCAGGTGACAGAAAGCAGGCAAAGGTGGTTTCAAACGTGTCTGTTTATTTGCTTGCAGGCTTCAGCATTGTGGTTACTGCAATAATTTTTGTATTCAGCAGGGCAATTTTCAGGGCCTTGTCAATTCCTGATGAGATTTTGGATGAAACAAGTAAATATACTGTAATTGTAGCAGGCTTTGTCCTTATACAGGCAGTATATATGGTTGTTGCCGCAATATTGAGAAGCTATAATCTTATGAAGGAAATAACCGTTGTGGCAATTATTATGAACGGCATAAATATTTTAGGCAATGCAATACTTATTAGGTTTTATGGTATTATAGGTGCGGCAATTTCAACGGATTTTAGTAAGCTTATCGGTCTTGTTCTTATTGTGATGGTTCTTTTGAAAAAGACTGATATGGATTTAAGCTTTTTAAGGCTTAAATATTTTTCTAAGAATATGGCTAAAAGACTTATGGTAATTGCTATACCTTCAGGGGGAGAGGCTTTAAGCTATCAGCTTTCACAGATGTACATATTAAGGTTTGTAAATACCTTCGGCGTTGCCGTAATTGCATCAAGAGGCTATTGTAATATGCTTGCAAATGTAGCTTATGTTTATTCCATGGCAATTGCTCAGGCTACACAGATTTTAGTCGGATATTTATACGGCAAAAATGATTATAAGAGTATAGGTATAAGAGTCAGAAATTCATGTCTTATATCAATGGCAGTTTCCGTAAGTGTTACTATACTGCTTCTTATTAATTCCGATATTGTTGTTGGTTTGTTTACCAATGAACAATTCATACTTGACCTTTGTCATAAGATTTTGTTTGTTGAGATTGTGCTTGAAATAGGCAGAAGTATTAATATAACTATGGTTAAATGCCTTGTTGCAACAGGTGATGTAAACGTGCCCGTAGTATTTTGTGTATTCTCGGCGTGGATTGTTGCTGTGGGATTAAGTTATGTTCTGGGTATAAAAATGGGGTATGGTCTTGCGGGCATATGGTGTGCAATGGCATGTGATGAATGTCTTAGGGGATTTGCTTTTATTCTCAGATTTTTGCAGGGAAAATGGAAGCTTGCAAAGGCAAATTAGATAAATAATACATCAAAGACAGCAAATACAAACAACAGTTCAGCATCTCTTTCATTTAATGATATTTCTGCTAAGGATTATTACTGTCGTTATGTAATGATTGCATTAACCAATTGTATTGAATCAGTTGTTATAAATAATAAATTCAGACCTGATGATTGCATAACAAGAGCACAAATGGCTGTTATTATGAATAAGGCTTATGAAACCGTAAATTAAATAATATATTGCAAAAAACGGATATTACAGAATAACCTGAATGGGGTTATATGAAATATCCGTTTTTTATCAAATTACTTATCGGGTATGTATAGGAATATATCATTGACATTACATTCAAGAATAGCACAAAGCTTAATTACCAGCAGCAGGGAAACAGGCTTGTTATATCGTAATCTTATAATGTTTCTTCGGCTTATTTTGTGTTTTACTATCAGTGTCTGTGCCGTCATATTTTTTTCTCTTAACTTTTTCCACAAGGGAGTAAAAACTATCATATTGTCACCTCCAATATATTTTATTTAACATAGGAATACAATAATTTTACATCAAATACTGTATAAAATCAATGGATTATGTTTAAATTGCAGTATTGTTATATAAGGGCATAAGAGAAAGCTTATGGATGATAGCAGTGTTTTGTTAAGATTTTAATTTATATGAGCCTTTGTACTTACTTTAATTTAAAAAATATTGCTAACTTACCAATTATATGTTAAAATGTAATAAATCAAAATGAATGAAAGAAGGACAATAAAAATGAAATATTTAGTACTCTTATGCGACGGTATGGCAGATTATCCTGTACCGGAGCTTGGCAACAGGACACCTATGGGTGCATCAGACACACCTAATATGGATAAGCTTGCAAAAAAAAGCGTAATAGGTCTTGTTAAAACAGTTGCCGACAATATGAAGCCCGGCAGTGATGTAGCTAATCTTTCAGTGCTGGGATATGACCCCCAGGTTTACTATACAGGCAGATCTCCCCTTGAAGCAGGCTCAATAGGCATTGATATGAAGGATACAGATGTTTCTTTCAGATGTAATCTTGTTACATTATCTTCTGAGGAAAATTATGAGGACAAGATTATTCTTGACTACTGTGCAGATGATATAAGTACGGAAGAGGCAAAGGAGCTTGTGGAATATCTTGAAAGAAATTTAGGCAATGAAGAATTTAAGCTTTACAGCGGTGTAAGCTACAGACATTGCTTAATATGGAACAATGGTACTCTTGATGTGGGCACTCTTACTCCTCCTCATGATATTACCGGTAAGCCTGTCAAGGAATACATACCAAATCATCCCAATGCCCGTAAGCTTTATGATATGATGGTTAAATCCTATGATTTATTAAAGGATCACCCTGTTAATAAGGACAGAGAAGCAAGGGGCTTAAAGCCTGCTAACAGTATGTGGCTTTGGGGTGAAGGCAAAAGAGCAAGCCTTATGCCTTTTACTGAAAAATACGGGTTAAAGGGCTCAATGATTTCTGCTGTTGACCTTTTAAAGGGTATCGGTAAATTTTCAGGTATGAATGTAGTGTATGTTCCGGGAGCAACAGGCTATATGGATACTAATTTTGAAGGCAAGGCACAGGCTGCAATTAGGGAATTTGCCAACGGACAGGATTTTGTTTATATTCACGTTGAAGCACCTGATGAATGCGGTCACAGATATGAAATTGAAAACAAGAAGAAATCTCTTGAAATTATAGATCAAAAGATTTTAGGACCTGTTTTGGAGGCGCTTGAGCAGTATGATGATTACAAGGTATTAATCATGCCAGACCATGCTACACCATTAAGCCTTAGAACTCATACAAATGATCCGATTCCTTTCCTTATCTATAAAAAGAGCAGTCCTACTATCGGAGGAGAATTTACTGAGGATGGTGCTGAGGCAAGCGGAATTTTTATTGAAAACGGTCATAAAATCATGGAATATTTTATTAATTTATAAAATTCGGCATAGGGGGCAGTTTCCCCCTATGCTGTTTTTGTTATAAAGAAATTTTCCATAAATAAATATTAAATAGTTTTTAAAATATAAGTATTTACATTAAATCAGTCTTTATGTATATTGACTTGAAGTAAAATATGTCTTATAATTATCGAAGGTGATAAAAATGAATAATGCAATTATAAGACAGGCAACAAAGGATGATGTTCCTGCAATAAATAATATATTAAATTATGCAATTATAAACACAAATTATAATCTTAACGAAAAACCAAGATCTCTTAATATGGCATATGAATGGTATGACCGGCACAGAGATGAAAACTATCCCGTTTTTGTTGTTGAAGTTAACGGCAGAGTGGAAGGCTGGGCATCTCTTTCACACTTCAGAGCTTATTCAGGCTATGATTCTACTGCTGAGGTTTCGGTTTATGTTTCTAAAAATTTCAGGCATAAGGGCTTGGGTACTCTTTTAGTGACTGAGCTTGAAAGGGCTGCAAAAAGATTTCATATGCTTATTGCCGTTATTACGGATAATAACACCGCCAGTCTGTCACTTCACAGCCGCTGCGGTTTTGCGCCAATGTGTACTTTCAGAGAGCTTGCTAAGAAAAATAATGAATATGTCGATATTACTTTTATGACAAAAAGGATAAATAAGAAATAATTGCATAAGATAACAAAATAAATTTATTTTTATTATGGGGGTATGAATTATGAGAACACCGAAGTTTTTATTATGTGAAAGATGTAAAAATTTAGTGGGAGTAATTAATGATGCAGGAGTACCTATTTGGTGCTGTAATCAGGAAATGAAAGAGCTTGTTCCAAATACAACAGAGGGTGCGGGAGAAAAGCATTTGCCTGTTGTCAGCGTTGAGGGAGATATGGTCAGGGTTTCTGTAGGCTCTGTTGAACATCCTATGCAGGAAAATCATTATATTCAATGGGTATACTTACTTACTGAAAAGAGCGGACACAGAAAAGCCTTAAGTCCTGATGACAGTCCTGAGGTAATATTTAATACGGCAGGTGATAAGCCTGTTGCGGTTTATGCTTACTGTAACCTCCACGGCTTATGGAAAACAGATATAAAATCAAAATAAGTATGTTCATAAACTTAGGAGCGGTTTAATTCCGCTCCTAAGTAATTTTTAAGTAATAGACTATAATTTATATTTCTTAAATAAGCTGATGAAATCCCATAACAATAATTATGATGCCTGATATTACAGCAATATATCTGCTGTTAATGTCAGGCTTTATTTTTTTGCCTAAGTTAAGTCCAATTATCATAAACAAAAGCTGCATAAGCATTATGGCAGCAGGCAGCATCAAGCCTAAATAAGCTGTGCCTATTACAACTGCAGAGGAATCTATTGAAAGGGCAATGCCTATTGCCATTGCCTCCCCTGTTTCAATCTTGCCGTTGCAATTAATATCCGTAGTTTTAGGTTCATTAAGCATTGACTTTATTGTATTTTTGTTTTTGCAGTCTGCCGCCAGAAATATACCCATACCTATAAGTATT
Source organism: Clostridia bacterium (assembly GCA_030524425.1). Classification (GTDB taxonomy): domain Bacteria; phylum Bacillota; class Clostridia; order Lachnospirales; family CAG-274; genus Gallispira. The sequence continues at coordinate 111,135 of JAUNGN010000002.1, forward strand.
AATCCTCCTATAATTTTTGCCTGAGGTAAAAGGGCATACATTATATCTCCCATATATATTGAGCCCAGTATTATTATAAGTCCTGTAAGGGTAATTACTGCTGCTGATTTAAGGGGCAGTCTGATTTTGTTCAGTCCGAAGCTAAAGCCGAAGGAAAGGGCATCTATTGATAATATTATTGAAAGTGAAAGTATTTTTAACATATTACCACCTCTTTTTAAGCTATGCTCAGGTCATAGTTTTGTGCTTGTACGCATATAGTGAAGTAAGGAGTTTTATAAGGAGGAAAATTATGAAGTACTATTGTGAAAATATAAGGCAGGTAATAAGATTTTTAAGGACAAGCATTAATGACGGGCTTGATAATGAAACTATAGGCTTAAGGCTTAAAACCGAGGGTAAAAATATACTGCAGGCAGAAAAACCTGTCCCTGTTATATTAAAGTTTTTAAATCAGTTCAAGGATTTTATGGTTATTGTCCTTATACTGGCGGCGGTAATAAGTGCCTTGGCTGAGATTTATTCAGGGGGAAGAGAGTTTGTCGACAGTATAGTTATAGGTGTTATTGTCATTTTTAACGGCATTATCGGTACGGTGCAGGAGTGCAGGGCTGATAATGCTCTTGAAGCCTTAAAGGAAATGACTGTTCCAAAAACAAGAGTAATAAGGGAGGGGAAAGAACTTGAAATAAATGCTGAAGATTTGGTAAGGGGAGATATTATAATTCTTGAAGCAGGTGATATTGTACCGGCCGACTGCAGAATTATTGAAGGAGTTGCCCTTAAAACCGATGAATCTCTTTTAACCGGAGAGGTTGTGGGAATAGACAAGGAAGATTGCATGCTTAATGAAGAAACGCCTTTGGCGGAAAGAAAAAATATGCTTTATATGGGTACAAGCGTTGTCCAGGGCAGAGTAAGAGCTGTTGTAACCGATACGGGAAAAAACACTGAAATGGGCAAAATATCAGCTATGCTTCAGAAAGCCGATGAGGAAACACCTTTACAAAAAAAGCTTAATAAGCTTGGAAAAGAGCTTGGAACTGCTGCTATTTTAATATGCATCACCATATTTTGTATAGGCGTTTTCAGAGGCTTTTCAACATTTAAAATGTTTATGACTGCAGTCAGCCTTGCTGTGGCAGCCATACCTGAGGGTCTTACTGCCGTTGTGACTATTGTTCTTGCTATAGGTGTTCAGAAGATGGCAAAGAAGAATGCGATTGTAAAAAGACTTTCGGCTGTTGAGGCTCTTGGCAATGCAACTGTTATATGCAGTGATAAAACAGGCACAATTACAGAAAACAAAATGACTCTTTGCTATGCAAGTAATGATGAGACGGTAAAGCTTGCATGCCTTTGCTGTGACGCTGATGAGGAAAAGGGGGAGGCAACAGAGCTTGGTATTGTAAGGGGTGCAAGGGACAGAGGCATGAAAAAATATGATCTTGAAAATAATATGCCGAGAGTATATGAAATTCCCTTTTCCTCAGAAAGAAGGCGTATGACCACAGTACATAAGTTAAATAATGACTATCTGGCAATCAGTAAGGGAGCAGTGGAGGAAATATTAAATATATGCAGGCACGTTAATAAGAATTCCGTTATTAAAGAGGCCGACAGCCTTGCAGTAAGAGGTCTTAGGGTTATGGCTGTTGCAAAAAGAGTATCCTCTACAATTATAAAGGAAGAAAGAGATTTTTCTTATGTAGGTCTTGTTGCCCTTGCAGACCGTCCGAGAAAAGGTGTCAGAGATTCCGTTGAGGCTTGCAGGCAGGCGGGAGTAAGGACTATTATGATTACCGGTGACAATGGCATTACTGCTAAGGCTATAGCAGGAGAAATAGGTATAATTTCTGATGTTATAACAGGCGGAGAAATTGAAAAAATGGATAATGACAAACTCAGCGAAAGTGTAAAAAGCTGTTCAATATATGCAAGAGTAACACCTGAGCATAAGTACAGAATAGTAGATTCATTAAGAAAGCAGGGTGAAACAGTTGCCTTTGCAGGAGACGGAATTAATGATGCCCCTTCAATAAAACTGGCTGATATCGGCTGTGCAATGGGAGGAAACGGAACTGAGGTTGCAAGGCAGGCAAGCGATATAGTTTTGGCTGATGATAACTTTAACACTATTGTTGCGGCTATAAAAGAGGGAAGAGGTATATATGAAAATATTTTAAAGGTTATTCATTTCCTTTTATCTTCAAACATAGGTGAAATACTTGTTATATTTCTTGCAGTAATTATGGGCTTTAGTGTGCCCTTGCTTCCTGTTCAGCTTTTGTGGGTAAATCTGGTAACTGACAGTCTTCCCGCCGTTGCTTTGGGCGTGGATACTGTTGACAGTAATATTATGAATGGCAGACGCAGTGAAAAGGGAATGTGGAACAGGATTGTGCTTGAGGGATTTATGATTGGAACACTTGCTCTTCTTGCTTTTGCCATTGGCAAGGTTTGCTGCGGCGATTTAATTGTTGGAAGGACAATGTGTTTTTGTACACTCAGCATCTCACAGCTTGTTCATGCCTTTAATATGAGGAGCAGAGAAAGCCTTATTAATATAAATCTTCTTGACAATTTGTATCTGGTAGGTGCTTTGATACTTGGTATACTCCTGCAGTGGCTTGTGGTGGAACCTGAGCTTATGAATGGCGTGTTTGGCACTGTGGGACTTGAGTTTTACCAGTGGCTTACGGTTATGGGGCTTTGTATTGTGCCTGTTGCTGTTTGTGAATTAGAGAAAAGGCTTTGAAAGACTTTAAATTCTTCTGTAATGTAAGTTATAAAAAAATAAATATCCGCCTCATAGCGGGTGGTCAGATTATCAAAAACTAAATACAATAAAAATACCTAAGCAGACCGCTTAGGTATTTTAAATTACTTTCTATTATATTTCTTGTTGAACTTATCAACTCTGCCGCCGGCATCAAGAAGAAGCTTCTGGCTGCCTGTATAGAATGGATGACACTTAGAACAAACTTCTACTCTGATTTCTTCCTTAGTTGAACCGATTACGAATTCATTACCACAGTTACACTTAACCTTAGCCTGGTAATATTCAGGATGGATACCTTCCTTCATTACTTACACCTCTTTCATATATATTGGGATACATTTTGGCATCCCTACGTCAAATAACATTAAAATTATATCACAGCATATTACAAATTGCAAGAGTTTTTTATAGCAAATAAATAATTTGTAATAAATTGGTAAAGGAGAGGAATTCACCTCTCCTTGTTTTACTGATTCTTATTAAGCTTATTAACTGTTTCAACGAATTCCCTGTTATTTTTAGTTTTTGAAAGTATATCTATAATCTGCTCTGTAACTTCACCGCTAGTTAAACTGCCGCTAAAGCTTTTTCTAAGAAAATAGGCTGCGTCAAGTTCTGTCTTGTTAAGAAGAAGCTCCTCACGTCTTGTGCCTGATTTTGCAATATTAATTGCCGGGAAAATTCGTTTTTCACTCATTTTTCTGTCCAGTACAAGCTCCATATTACCTGTTCCCTTAAATTCTTCAAATATTACATCGTCCATTTTAGAGCCTGTTTCAACAAGTGCCGTTGCAAGTATTGTAAGGCTGCCGCCTTCCTCAATATTTCTTGCAGCACCGAAAAATCTTTTAGGCATATATAGGGCTGACGGGTCAAGACCTCCTGATAATGTTCTTCCGCTTGAAGGCATTGTCAGGTTATATGCTCTTGAAAGCCTTGTAATACTGTCAAGTAAAATAACCACATCTTTTTTCTGCTCCACAAGCCTTTTGGCTCTTTCAAGTACCATTTCAGCTACCCGCTTGTGGTGCTCAGGCTGTTCATCAAAGGTAGAATAAACCACATCTACATTACCTGATATGCTTCTTTGCATATCTGTAACCTCTTCGGGTCTTTCGTCAATAAGAAGTACTATTACACTGACTTCGGGATATTTTTGAGTTATGGCATTAGCTACCTTTTTAAGGAGTACGGTTTTACCTGCCTTTGGGGGAGCTACAATCATACCTCTTTGTCCCTTGCCTATAGGTGCAATCATATCAATGAGTCTTGTTGAAAGCTCCTTGGAGTGGGTTTCAAGGTAAAGATTCTGAGTTGGAAATACAGGTGTTAAATCCTCAAAGTTGGGACGTTTCTGTGCAATTTCGGGTTTATCTCCGTTTACTGCAGTCAGATAAAGAAGGGCTGAAAACTTTTCATTTTCCTTTGGAATTCTTATTTTTCCCGTAACCTTATCACCTGTTTTTAAGTTAAATCGTCTTATCTGTGACGGAGCAACATAAATGTCCTTTGTTCCCGGCAGATAGTTATCCATTCTTAAAAATCCGTACCCGTCAGTCAGCACCTCAAGTATACCCTCGCCGGTATTGCCTGAGTCAAGCTCCTCAAGGTAACTTGGCTTCTCTTCTACAACTGGTATACTTTGAGGCTCTACCTTTTCGAGCAGGTCAATAAGCTCTGCTTTTTTGTATCTTGTCACACTGCCTATACCTTTTTGTTTAGCTATTTCTCTAAGCTCTGTAAGGCCTAATTCCTGATAATTCATATTTTCCTCCATATTTATGGAATTTGAAGAACATCTCCCGGATGATATACGGTAGATGTTGTCATACCATTGGCAGATAATATTTTCTGCCAAAGCTCTTCTGTGTACTGACCATATACAGCAGTGCAGATTTTTGAGCCGGTGTCTCCGGCTTTAATTGTGTAGGTTGAGCCGTTGGCTGCAGTACCGGCATTATCAGCAGGAGCAGTACCGCTTATAGTAGTGGAATTTGAGCCTGAAGCTGATGCAGTTACAGGTTCGGAATTACTGTCTGTAACAGTACCGCCGTTTTTTAATTTTTCGTTTTCGGCAGTCAGCTGGTCAACTTTAGCCTTTAACTCATTAATCTGTTCTTCGGAGCTTCCCGCATTGCCGTTATTAAGTTCATTAATTTGAGTATTTGCACTTTCAAGCTTTTTAATATTGGTATAGTTGCTTGCGGCAAAGAAAGCAGTTGAACAAATTAAAGCAACAATAATTACTACGTTTAAAACTTTTTTAAAGGTAAAGGCACCTTCATCATAGTATTCATCGTCATCGTAGTATTCATCATCGTCATCATATTCATCATCAAAGTCATCATCGTCAAAAAGGTCATCTTTCTTTTTACGCTTGAAAAAACCGCCGAATTTATTTTTCTTTTCGTCATCATCATTAAAGTCGTCATCATATTCATCGTCATCAATGTCATTTACTTCAACATCAATCTTAGGCGCCTTTTTAACCTCGGCAGCAGATGCTTCGGGGTCAGCCTGCTTACGTCTGCGGCGAGGCACTTCATCTATTTCAATTTCATTATCAAAAAATTCACGTCTCATCTCTTTGGTATCCTCCTCGGTTGGAGCCGCCTTTTCAATATCCTTAGCCTTAACGGGTGTTATAACTATTGTCGGCTCAGGTTCGGGAGCATTCTCCTTTTTAATTTCAGGCTCGGGCTCTTTTTCGGCTTCGGCAGTTTCTGCATTATTTTCTGTTATGCTGTTGTCTGTTTCAGCCATTGAGTTATGGGTTTCAGCCTCATTATAAATTTCCGTTTCCTGTACAGCTTCAGCACTGCTTTGTACATTATCCGAAGTATCCGGCTTTGACTCTGCAGCCGCAGTCACCTCTGTATCGGCAGCCGTCTTAGCTGATTCTTTAAATAAATTGCTGTTTTCCTCATGATTATCCGTATTGACTTCCTTATGCTCAGCCTTTGGTATAATTGAGGTCAATTTATGTAGTTTATCGGCAACAGAGGTTTTTTCGGTTTTATTTTCTTTTTCCTTTTCCTTTTCCTTTTCTATTTCTCTGATATATTCGTCATCAGCAAAGTATAGAGTGGTGTCTCTTGTACCGGCACCAAAATAATTTTTGCCGCTTTCATCAACATATTCTTCAAGCAGCTTACTAACAGTTTGCTTTGTCTGCTCAGGTGTAAAGGCACTGAGAGCTTCTTCAAGTCTTTTGCTTTTTCTTTCAGCAAGAGTCTTGCCATCTAAGCCACTGTTTTTATACTCGGCCATAATATTCCTCCTTAGTATACTTGTTCTTTTATTTTAATGGTTAATATATAAAAAGTCAAGAATAAATAAAAATCACAACTTTACATTATAAGTATACAACATTTACAAGGAAATTACAACTTATTTTGCGTTTTTAATAAATTTAGTGAATATATACGCCTTTTTGCTGAGTAATTTTTTATTCTCCTTTACTGAAATTACAGGCTTCCTATCCCCATATTTCATAACATATAAAAAGAGCGGATATTACTCCTGCAAAGTTTGCAAAAAGAGCACCTGCAAGGGTGTAGCGGGTTTTTGTTATTTTTACCGACATAAAATATACGCTCATTGTGTAAAATACGGTTTCCGTACAGCTCATCATTACTGATACAAAGCGGCCCACAAAACTGTCAGGGCCATAGCTTTTAAAAATGTCAAGCAATATTCCCGTGCTTGCCGAAGAGGATATAAGACGCATAAATGTAATGGGCACAGCTTCTTTTGGAAAGCCTGTTTTTTCCGCAAAAGGCTCAAACAGTTTTACAAGGAGCTCAAGGGCTCCGCTTCCTCTGAGTATTCCTATTGCCATCATAAGCCCTATTAATGTGGGCAGAATGTCAAGAACTGTTGAAAAGCCTTCCTTGGCTCCTTCCGTAAAGGCTTCATACACATCAATTTTTCGGCTGTATCCAAAGGCAAGTATGTAAACAATAACAAGGGGCATTATTAAGTCAGATAATAATATTATAATTTTCATTTTTTCACTTCCATTATTTTAGCAAAAATTATAGCGGCAACAGTCGATATAAGAGTGGTTACTATGCCCGGACCGATTATTTCAGACGGGTTTTGTGAATTATACTGACTGCGGTAAGCAATTATGTTTATACTTACAAGCTGCAGAGATGACATATTAAATATCATAAACATACACATGGGTATACTTGCCGTTGTCTTATCCCTGTTTAACTTTTGCAGCTCCTTCATTGCAGATATTCCTGCAGGAGTTGCTGCCCAGCCCAGCCCTAAAATATTGGCTATTACATTTGTGGATATGTATTCCATTGCCTTGTGCTCTTTTGGAACGTCAGGAAAAAGCCAATGGAGAAAGGGCATCATTTTTTTTGACATACTTTTTATTAAGCCTGCCTTTTCTCCTATTTTCATTATCCCTGTCCACATGGACATTACACCAAGCATTGTTATTGCAAGGCTGACAGCCTCCTTTGCAGAGTCAATTGCCCCGTTTGTCACATCTGCCATTCTGCCTGTAAAGGCAGCCACTACTATACCTATAAAAATCATTGCTCCCCATAAATAATTAAGCATAATCCTTCCTCCCTTACAGTAATAGGCATTTCCTGTAGTAGTAGCTTATTCGTCTTTATACAAAAGTATTACACTTTGGTTTTGCTGCCTTTATTAAACAAGAATTCGTAAAGCAGACCTACAGCAAACCACAAGGGCCCGTAGTCAAGCCTTATTACCCCCTTTATATTGAATGCCGTATTAAAATAGGACCAGGGGCATATTTTTAAGCTGTTAAGCAAAAGTCCTGACCAGTACTCGGCAGCAAATATAAGACTCATATATATAATGCCTCTTAGTATAATACTGCTGTTTTTAAGCTGTTTAAATGCAGGCTCCAGTAATATTGCTCCGCCGTATATGGGAAACATTATTATGGAGCTGTGACCTGTAAGGGCAGCATCTCCCGATGAAAGAGCACCCAAACCTGTCCATAGAATTTCAAGACTTATTCCTATACTGCCGTAAATAAAAAATCTTTTAAACATAAAGGTAGTTTTTCTGATTAACAATGTTTTATACTTATTTTAATTAATTTGTAACATTTAATTCAGGCAAATTATGTTATACTTAAAATAAGAAATTATTTTTTTTAAGAGGGTGAACTTATGCAAAATGGAATAAACAGTCCATTGAGTGAGTTTTTCAGGCAAATAAATATAACAACTTTGAGAATACCGTCAATAAGAATTACTGATGTTATTGATATAGTTCTGGTGGCGCTTCTGATTTATATAGTTATACATTGGATTAAAGAAACAAGAGCATGGACTCTTTTCAGGGGGCTTATTATTATAGTTATTGTATCTATGTTAAGTTATTATCTTCATTTTTATACTTTAACATGGATAATAGAAAAGACGCTGTCTGTGGGAGTTATTGCTGTAATTATTATTTTTCAGCCGGAGCTTAGAAAGGCACTTGAGCAGATTGGCACGGGAGCTGTAACAGGTGTATCGGGTATTTTATCAACGCCGGTCACCGGAGGCAAAATAACTGCCGAAACTGCCAATGAAATCTATAAGGCCTGTGTCAATCTTTCAGCGGAAAGAACAGGTGCTCTTATTGTTATTGAACAGCATGTGCCTATGGGAGATGTTGCAAAAAGTACGGGAGTAAATATTGACGGTGATGTCAGTGCACAGCTTCTGCAAAATATATTTGTCAACAAAACACCTCTTCACGATGGTGCTGCCATAATCAGAAATAATAAAATTGCCGCAGCAAGCTGTATTTTGCCTGTTACACAAAAGGAAATAGGGCAGGAGCTTGGCACAAGGCACAGAGCTGCCGTAGGCGGAAGTGAAAATTCCGACGCTTATTTTATTGTTGTTTCAGAAGAAACGGGTAAAATTTCCATTGCCAAGGAAGGCAGACTGAGAAAGGGTGTTTCAGCTCAGGAATTAAAGGCAACTCTTGAAAAAATAGCTGATGGCGGTAAATCACCTGCCATTAACATAAATATGATATGGAAGGGAAAGGGTAAGAATGAAAAATAAAAATCTAAATACCTCCCACCATTTGTTAAGAGGTATAAGGAATTTCTTTTCTCAGGAACCTTTGTGGAAGCTTTTTTCTCTGGTAGCCGCTGTTCTGATGTGGTTTATAGTTATGAATACAATTAATCCCACAGAGGTTAAGACCTTTACGGCTTCTGTTACATTTGAAAATATGGAGGCTTTAACGGATAAGGGGTATATTGTCAGCAATTTTCCCGATATTGAGAATTTCAGTGTTTCCATTAAGGTTGAAGGAACAAGACCGGCTCTTGATGAGCTGAGCAAAAGTGAGAACAAAAATAAAATAAAGGCAAAAATAGATTTATCAAAGCTGGATATTAATGAAAGCGACAGCTTTCCCAAGACTTATTCAATGGGTATTGTACCGTCACTGCCGGGCAGTCTTTATGTGTATAACTATGATATTGCAAGCTATTATCCTGCTGTATGCGATGTTGAAATTGACAAATCCGCAACAAGTACTGTTCCTGTGGAATTTAAAACCTATGGCTCACCGGCATCAGGCTATACAGCCGGAAGTCCTGTCAGCGATATTAAAGAGGTGCAGGTTACAGGTCCTCAGCAAAGAATATCCTCTGTTGAAAAGGTAGTTGCAACTGTTGATATTTCAGGGGAAAAGAGTAATATGGTTAAAGAATGTACAATGGTTGTTTATGATGGTGATGATTTGCCTTTGGAAGGATTTCTGATTACGCCTGAAAGTATACCTGTAAGTGTTGAAATAAGGAAAAACAGCACTGTTAAAATTGAAGAGCCGAGAACCACAGGTGATTTGCCTGACCACCTTGAGCTTTTGTCTTTAGACTGGTCGCCCAAGTCAATTAATGTCACAAGCCAGGGAGAAGCACCTCTTGAAAGCATTAGTCTTCCTCCTGTTGATTTAACAAAGATAACAAAGGATACCACAAAGGTTGTTGATATAAGCGAAATTCTTGAAAATGCAAATCTTGAAGCCTCAAGCAGTCAGAAGAAGGTTACTGTTACCTTAAAGGTTGGAGTTAAAAGTGCTGAGGAGTATGTTATCGAGCCTTCTTCAATAGATATAACGGGGCTTGGGTTAAATCTTGATGTAAAGCTCCCCGATAAAATAACGGTTGAAATCGGAGGACCCGATGATATTGATGTTAACAGTCTTTTGCCCCGTATTGATTTGACGGGTCTTGGGGAAGGCAGGCATAGTGTGCCTCTTAAGCTTAATCTGCCTCAGGATGCGGTGATAAACGGTGAAGTCATGGTGGATGTTACAATAACCAAGAGGGCTTCTGTGCCTGAAGACAGCACTGAAACGGAAAATGAAAGCTTTTCGGGTGAAACAAATACTGATGACGAAGTAACGGAAAATACTACTGCAGTTAATGGTGATTAAATGAATGGACATCCCTATGGCGGATGTCCGTTTGCTTTTATATTTATTAAGGGCAATGCTATAAAAAGAGTCAAATAAATCTCCGTTAAATAGTTTATATTAAGCATAAAATAGGTATAAAGATTTTTTTGTTATTTATGTAAATAAAAAATAAAAAAATACTTGACAAATACCATATTCTACTGTATAATAACTTTTGTCGCTGCACTGCAGTGATTGATGGTGCCGTGCCCAGATAGCTCAGTTGGTAGAGCAGAGGACTGAAAATCCTCGTGTCGGCGGTTCAATTCCGTCTCTGGGCATCACTTTAAAATGCGGGTGTGGTACAACGGCTAGTACATCAGCCTTCCAAGCTGAGGACGAGGGTTCGACTCCCTTCACCCGCTTGGCTTTATGTAATAATATAATTTTATTATGTTTTCATATGTGCGCGAGTGGCTCAGTGGTAGAGCATCGCCTTGCCAAGGCGAGGGCCGCGGGTTCGAATCCCGTCTCGCGCTTTTTAAGACAGTTAAAGGCTGTCTTTTTCTTTTTTTGGAGTATAGTACAAAAAAATACTATATATTTTGTACAAAATTAACAAAATTAAAAAAGGGACTAGTAATTCCCTTTTAAATTTGCTATAATAAGAATTAATCAAATTATGTGTATATATAAGGAGGCTATAATAATGAAAAAGAAATTATTAAGTATAATTGCTTTAGCTATGGCAATGACTATGACTACATCAGCTTTTGCTGCTCCAAGAGCAAGAGGTACAGGCGATGTTGACGGAGACAGTTTGCTTACTGCCAACGATGTTCTTAAAATTTTAAATGAGGTTAACGGCGGAGAGTCAGCAGGCTCTGAGGCTAACACTGACGGCAGAAGCGGTATTACGGGTTCTGATGTTAATGTTGCATATAAGACTCTTCTTCAGCCTAAGAATGTTAAGGAAGACCTTGTATTTAATGTTTACTCTAATGGTTTAGCAAATGATGTTGATTACAATGTCATGAATGCAAGTGACTTTGGTGTTGGAACTAAGGCTGATGAGAAGGGTACTGAAAAGGTTGATGAGGGAGTTAGTGTTACTCCTGCAACAACTATTAAGGATGCTATTGATCAGTTAGTTGATTTAGCTGCCAATCAGAAGACTGCAGGTATTAATGATCAGTTAAATAAGATTTACTTTAACAGTGCTAATAAGGGAGAGGTTTACTTAAGATCAGAAAACGGCTGGTCTATGTTATGTAATGCTTTAAGATATATTGTTCCTATGGATGCTGCTACTGCTGCCCTTTGTAATAAGGCATCTAATGCTAATTATGATCCTGAAACTGCTACAGAAGAGCAGAAGGCAAGATATGATGCATTAATGGAGGCCAAGAAGCTTATTGTTGGCAGTGACAAGGCACCTGCTGCCGATATTACTGAGGAAGCTGCTAAAGCACAGTGTACAACTGAATTAACTGCTGCTGATATTATTAAAGTTAAGGATGCTTTATGCAAGGCAATTCCTTCAGGTCTCGAAAAGGAAGCGATTGAGAATACTGCTAAGGAAGTATTAAAGATTACTGATACCAAGTATGCGGTTACTGCTGAATTTAATGGCAGTACAGAAACACTTTCTGAGGCGGGTGTAGATACAAGTGCATTTATAAGCGCTCTTGTTTCTTTAGCTGATTACGAAAAAAAGAATATGGCTGATTTCAGAGCTGCATTTGGCGATAAGCTTGCAGTTTCTAATGGTAATATTGATGTTACATTTGAAGTAGCTGTTGTTGCATCTGCTCAGTAAAATATTTTAAAATTATAATTAATTGTAACAATAAAAGAGAGATTGCGTATGTAATCTCTCTTTTTAAATAATGAATTATTTGTGAGGGTGATTATATGAAATTTAAATGGATGGCGGTTTTAACCTTAGCTGTGAGTGCTTTATTTACTTCTGTGGCTTTTGCTGATGATGCAGCCTTTAGCGATGTTGATTTTTCAACAGAGCAGGGACAGGCTATTGAAAAGATGTATAATGCAGGCTATTTGGCAGGCTATGCCGATGGCAGTTTTAAGCCTGATGCAACCATAACAAGAGCAGAGCTTACAAGAGTTTTTAATCAGGTTTTCGGCTATGAATTAAATGAAGAAAATGCAGACTCAATGTCTGATTTTTCAGATGTTGAAAAGGGAGTATGGTATTATAATGATGTTAAAATAGCACAAAGCAACGGATATATTAACGGTTTTAATGATGGTACTTTCAGACCCCGGGATAACTTTACCCGTCAGCAGACTTGTGTTGTTTTATCTCTTGCTGCAGGCTTGGAAAGTACTGATAAGGATATTGTGATTAATGATGAGGTTGCTCCGTGGGCGGAGGCTTATGTTAAGGCTGCTGTTGCAGACGGTGCTTTTAAGCTTGAAAGCGGTGATAATTTCAGGGCTGCTGCCAATATTACAAGAGGTGAGGTTTGTCAGGCTCTTGCGAAGTTTGTAGCTGTTAAGGACGATGCTGTGACTGTTACCAAGTCTGAAGCAGAAACAAAAACAGAAGCAACCACTATAAATTCTTCAGAATCCACAACTAAGGCAGAAAGCAGCAAAGGTTCATCAGGAAGCGGTTCATCAGGTTCCGGCAGCAGTTCATCAGGCTCAGGCGGAACAATTAAATATAATACCACTACAGAAGCGACAACAGAAGCAACTACTAAAGCTCCTGATTCAGCTGTTACAACAGAAACAACTACAGAGCCTGTAACGGAAATTGTATTAAGCGCAGATGAAATTAAGGCTCTTGAAAATGTTATTTCTGATACCAAGTATGTTCTTATGTACATGGTAAAGACAGATAATGAAAGAGAAGTAGCTCAATATATACTTGATGCTATGGAAACATATCTTGCCGATAACAGCTTTGATGTAGAAAGTGCAATTGGTGAAGCCAAGAGTATGTATAATAACTTAGAGAGAGAAGAAAAGGATGACTTTAAAGATTGTGTAGGCAAGTCATATAATCTAAGTGATGTTTCAAAACTCCGGGAGGTATTTTCCGCCTTTCTTTAATGCTTATGGCTGAATAATAAAAAAAATAACGGCAAACTGCAGATATTACTGCGGTTTGCTGTTATTTTTAACCATTTTTCCCCGGTCAGCAATACTTATTCAGTACCCTTTTTATATTGTCGGAATTAAATCCCCTTCTTAAAAGAAAATTAAAATGTCTTTGCTTTTCTTTCAGGTCAATGGGTGTATTTTTAATCCTTTTTTCAAGCAGTGTTTCTATAATTTCATCAGTATCGCTTATATCAAGTTCTTCAAGTGCCTTATTTGTTTCAGCGGCACTGATTCCCCGCTTATAAAGCTCTGTTTTTATTCTTTGAGGTCCCCATTTTTTTATATTTTTACAATCCCTGGCATACATAAGGGCATAGGCTTCATCATTAATATATTTATATTTAATCATTGAAGCTATTACTCTTTCTATTATATCCTCATTGTAATCTTCCTCCTTAAGCTTATCACGAACCTCCTTTTCGGTTCTCATTTTAAAGCCGATATAGCGGTCTGCCTTTTGGTATGCTTTTGTATATATTGTGTTATCCATAATATAGTCATACTTTTCCCTGCTTATTTCATTGCCTGTCTTAAGTCCCATAAAACTGCAGTCGCTTTTTTCCATACCAAAGGCAAATTTGCCGTCAATAAAAATAGAAACCTTGTTTTCATTTTTAGCCTGAGTTTTTATATCTGTTATTATCATTTTTTAATCATCCTGTCATTTATAATATCTTTTGGTATTCTCCATTTCCACCAGCCCAGCTTATAGCATATATACATTATTAAGGCTGAAATACCGTTACTTGCAACAACTGAGTACCATACACTTTGCTCTGCCATATGGAAAAAGTGACTGAATATAAATAAGGTTGCAAATCTGAATACCCAAAGCCTTGCAGCATCTACAATCATTGTTACGATTGTATTGCCCGCACCGTTAAAAAGACCTACAGTAGTGTTATATATACCGTTAGTCCAGCACCAAAGTGCCATTATTGATAAAAATTCAGCAGCCATAGGTATAACATTCCCGTCGGAGGAAAAAATTTTTACAACAGAGGTTGAAACAAAACTTCTTGAAAGTATAAAGCCTGCCCCAAACAAAAAAGCAACGGAAATAATTCTTGACTTTTTGTAGGAATCAACGGCTCTGTCAAGCTGTTTTGCACCTATGTTTTGACCTGCAATTGTGGCGGCTGCCGAGCCCATTGCGTTTGCGGGCATTGTTATTATACCGTTAATTCTGTTGCCGATGCCATAGGCCGCCATAGCGTTATTGCCGTAGGTAAGTACATTTTTTGTCATAAGGAGAAAACCAAACTGCATTGTTGAGTTGCCTATTGCCGTCGGCAATCCCACAGATAATATTCTGTAAAGCATTTTGCTGTTAAATTTAAATTTTTTTAGATTAACTGCAATTTCATTTTTGGAATTAAACAGACTTATGACAGCAATAAGCGCACAGGGCACTTTTGCTATCATTGTGGCAAGGGCGGCACCTGCAATGCCCCACTTGAATACCATTATAAAAAGGGGGTCAAATATCATATTGAGTATGATGCCCAGCATATTTAATTTCATAGGGCGTATTGTATCTCCCTGTGCCTGATTAACTGCTGAATAAATGTTAATCATAAACAGAAAGGGCAGGTCTGTAATTACAATTCTCAGATATGTGGTGCCCATTTTGTGTATTGTTTCATTTGCCCCAAGCCATGTAACAATGGCGGGAGTGGTTAAAAAGCATATTAAACCGCATATTAATGCAAAGACCATTGAGCATATGAAAATGTGGTTTGCCATTGACTGTGCATTTTTCTTATCCCTTGCGCCAACGTACTGAGATATAAGTATTGAGCCTGCAAGAGTAAGACCGGCGCCAAAATTAATTATTATGTTTTGCATAGGAGTTACAAGGGAAATGGATGCCATTTCATTGGTACCAAGCTTTCCGAGCCAGTATGTGTCGGTTAGGTTATACATTGTTTGTATGAAGTTGTTTATTACTATAGGTATGGCAAGGGAGAGTATGGCTGTTATCATATTGCCTGACAGTATTGCCTCTGTATTTTTTTCGGCCTTTGACATAAAAAATTACTCCTTCCTCCGATAAAATTTATATCTTTACATTTATTTTACTGCAAAATTACCTTAATTTCCATTAAAATATTCTTGTGTATATAAAAAATACAGAAATATTATGTTAAGAGTAAATTTACTTAAAATAACTATTGTTAAATTCTTCAATTTGTTTTATTATATATAAGAGGTGAATTAATATGAATACTGTTGATTTGCACACCCATAGCACATATTCTGATGGCACTTATACACCTGAGGAGCTTGTCAGATATGGAAAGGAAAAGGGCTTATCTGCCATTGCCCTTACCGACCACGATACTTTGGACGGAATTTCCGAGGCACTTGACTGTGGGAGAAAGTACGGTATAGAAGTTATACCGGGTATTGAGATATCTGCTGAATATGATAACAGTGAGCTTCATATAGCAGGTCTTTTTGTTGATAACGAAAACAAAGAGTTTATTTCTGCTCTTGAAAATCTCAGAAGAAGCAGGGAAAACAGAAATATTGAAATGGTTGAAAAACTTAACCGAATAGGTGTAAACATTGACTATAAAAGGGTTTTAAGCCGTGCCGGATGCGGTGTGATTACAAGGGCACATATAGCAAGAGAGGTTATTGACAATGGCTATGCTTTATCTAACAATGAGGTTTTTGAAAGATATATAGGCAAGGGCAAGCCTGCCTATGTTAAGCGCCGGGTTATGTCATGGCAGGAAACCATCCGCCTTATAAAGGAAAGCGGGGGACTTCCCGTTCTTGCCCATCCTTTGCTCTATAAAATGTCAGAAAGACGGCTTGAGACGGTTGCTGCAGATTTGGCCGCCGGAGGTCTTGCCGCAATTGAAGCTTATTATTCAACACATTCTCCGGCCGATGTTAAATATATAAAAATGCTGGCTGAAAAGAACAATTTAAAGTTAAGCGGCGGAAGTGACTTTCATGGCACAAATAAGCCTAAACTTGATTTAGGCAGGGGCTATGGAGATTTAAAAGTACCCTATGAGGTTCTTTTGGAACTGAAAAAGGAGTTAAACAGACAGAGAGGTGTATGAAATGCCTAAAAATAAAAGCGAAAACAGAATCATTGCCCAGAACAAAAAGGCTTATCATGATTATTTTATACTGGAAACCTTTCAGGCAGGCATTGCCTTGACAGGTACGGAAGTCAAGTCTATGAGGGCAGGCAAGTGTAATCTTAAGGAAAGCTATATTTCCATTGAAAACGGCGAGGCAATTATTAAGCAAATGCATATAAGTCCTTATGAGCAGGGCAATATTTTTAATCATGACCCTTTAGGGGACAGACGTCTGCTTTTGCACAAATATGAAATAAATAAGCTTATTGGTGCCGTCACCAGAGAGGGGCATACAATTGTGCCTCTTAAGGTATATTTTAAGGGCAGTCTTGTAAAGGTGGATATAGCTATTGCCAAGGGCAAAAAACTTTATGACAAGCGTCAGGATATTGCCAGAAAAGATGCACAAAGAAGTGCGGAAAAGGATTTTAAGCATAAGCTGCAATTATAAAATATAAAGAAGAACCGGGGCGTATGCCTTCGGTTAAATGTAAATTATACATATAAAGGAGAAATAAAATGGATTACAAGAAAATTGCAATGGAAAAACATACTGAATGGGCAGGTAAAATTGAGGTTGTTTCAAGGGCAGAGGTAAATAATGCCGATGATTTGTCAGTGGCATATACTCCCGGCGTGGCAGAGCCTTGTCTTGCCATAAAGGAAAATCCCGACAGGGTTTACGAGCTTACAAGAAAGCACAATATGGTAGCAGTCATTACTGACGGCTCTGCCGTACTTGGCCTTGGCAACATAGGCGGTGTGGCAGGTATGCCTGTCATGGAGGGCAAGTGTGTACTCTTCAAGGAATTTGCCGATGTAGATGCTTTTCCTATTTGTGTCAATACTCAGGATACGGATGAGGTTGTTAATACAATTTATCACATTTCTGACAGCTTCGGCGGTATTAATCTTGAGGATATAGGTGCTCCCCGCTGTTTTGAAATTGAGGAAAGATTAAAAAAGATGTGCAGTATTCCCGTATTCCATGATGATCAGCACGGCACTGCGGTTGTTGTGCTTTCAGGCATAAGAAATGCTTTAAAGCTTACAGGAAAAAAGGCTGAGGAATGCAAGGTTGTTATGAGCGGTGCGGGTGCGGCAGGCACTGCCATTGCAAAGCTTCTTTTAAAAGCAGGCTTTAAGAATATTGTTATGAGAAATATTGACGGTGTTATTTCAGCTGACAAGAGTTATGATGACCCGTCCCTTGCAGAACTGGCAGCTGTTACAAATCCTATGAGGGAAGACGGAACCTTAGCTGATATAGTTAAAGGTGCCGATATTTTTATAGGTGTTTCTGCTCCCAATATTTTAACAGGTGAAATGGTAAGCACAATGAATAAGGATGCCGTTATTTTTGCAATGGCTAATCCCAATCCCGAAATTTTACCTGATGAGGCTCTTGCTGCAGGTGCCAGGGTTGTGGCTACAGGCCGTTCAGACTATCCTAATCAGATTAATAATGTTCTTGCCTTTCCGGGTATTTTCAGAGGTGCTTTAGATGTCAGAGCAAGTGACATTAACGAAGAAATGATGCTTGCTGCTTCTGATGCCATATCAAGGCTTGTTACCGAGGAGGATCTTAAAAATGGTATTATTATACCTTCTGCTTTAAATAAAAGTGTATCAAAGGATATTGCGGCTGCCGTTAGTGAGGCTGCAAAAAAGACAGGTGCGGCAAGGATTTAATTGAAATAATAATGTAATATAATTTACCATGGAAATGTGTTATACTATTATAGTAAAGATTAAAGATTAATGAAAATAATATAATCTTTTTGTTGTTTTTTACTAAAATTAACCTAAAAGTAACCTTGCTGTAACAGTATTGTAACAATAATGGTGTATACTATATATAGTAAGTTAATTGATTTGTAAAACTATATATTCCATATAGATATCAGATTATGATTTTTTTCGGAAGGAGGACGCTAATATTATGAAAAAGCTTTTATTAACACTTTTTGCAGTAATGACCCTGGCATTTGTAATGTTAGCCGTGCCTGTATCTGCTAATGCTGCTTCTGTTAATAACTTTAAAATTACAAGCGGTATTAACACCGGCAAGACTTCTGAGATTACCTTTGATTCCACAAGAGTTGTTTCAGGCACTGCTGAGGTTGGTTCAAAGATTACCATTTCAATTTATGAGCCTGTTACCGTTAATGGAAATACTACTTATAAATATATAAGAGCCTATAATATAACTGTAGGTTCAAGCGGAATATTCAGTCAGAATATAAGCCTTAAGGAAGGCAAAAACTATGTGGTGGTTGCTGCCCGTAAGGACGGGAAGTATTCTGAAGTCAGAACTACAATAACCAGAAAAAATGCTGTGCTTAAGGCAACGCTTTCACAGAGTATTGCCATGCCCGGCAGCAGCAGCTGGTAACAAATTTTAATAAAAGGGTATAAAATATGAAAAACTTCGGAAGGAATTTTATAATTGCTTTTTTGGTGGTTTTGGCTATTTATCAGACAGGTGAGTTATGGTTTGGAGATTTTTCAGACCATAACTTTTTTTCATTATTAAGTCAAAATGAGAGCAGTTATTCTAAAAATGCAGCCTATACATTGAACAGACTTATTATTAACCTTGGTGATAACAGGGTTATTTGCCGTGGAAGCAATATTTATGACAGTGATTATAAGGTGCAGTTTGATAAGGCTGTTTCCGTTGCCCTTACAAAGGGTACACTTACCGAAAACACAGGAGATGTGGACTGGAGTAATGTACTTAATAACAGAGCTGTCATTTATGAGTATAGCTGCAGTTTTAAGGGCAGTGATTTATCAGGTATTTTTAATGTAAATTCGGATAATATTCTTAAAATTAAAAGTTATGACACAATTATTATTTCGCCCAGGGCCGATAATTCCTTTATGCGTGTTATTTTTTATGATTCGGCAGAAAAAATAAGCTCTTATGCTGAGCTTAAAAGCAACAGCATAATAGGAAAGTGTTATGAAACAAGCTCTGAGTTTGCCGGGGCTGATGATGAAATTTATTATATTTCAAGTGTTGAAAATGGATTTGATATTTTCAGCAGTAATCAGTTTTTACCTCAAAGCAGGACGGAGATATACAGTTATGGTGCCATTGAGCCTCATTTTACAATGAGCGATATTTCCATGATTGAAAAAAACGCCAATATTTTCTTTGATAATACCGTTGTGAAAAATTATAATAAGAATGACGGCAATTATGTTTTCAGCGATGAAAAAACAGTTGTTAAATTTTATGACAATTCTGTTTTTGAGTATTTTAACTATGATACCAAGAGCAGTGATGAAAATAGCTTTTCAGCTAATTATGCGGCAGCTATTAATATTATAAAGAAGGACAGTTTTATAACAAATGAGTTTTATCTTGACAGCTGCAGCTTCAGTGACGGCAAATATATTTTTAACTTTAATTATAAAATAAACAATCTTCCTTTAGTCCCCGGTGAAGCCGTTAAAAACTCTGCGGGAATGAATAATTTTATTGAAATAACAGCTTCAAACGGTATTGTGGATAAATATAAAAAATATGCCTGCAGATATACAATATCCGACAGAATCAACTTAAATGCCAAGGTAGATTTTATAAGTGCCATTGATAAAATTTATGCTGAGCTTTATCCAAACGGCAGCGGTACAAAGCCTGTTGATAACATTACTCTTGCTTATATTGGAGAGAACAGAAACTTCGGACTTAAGTGGATTATAAACATTGATGGCAGTGATTATATTGTTTCAACAGAGGGGTAGGTGACATTAGTGGAATGGACAAAGGCAAAAAAATACACTATCATTATACTTGTGGTTTTAAATGCTGTACTCCTCTGCCTTAATATATATAAAAGCTTTGAAACCAAACTTTCAAGCGGGAGAATAAGCGATGTTATTTCTCTTTTTGAAAAGGATAATATAACTATTGCCTGTACCCTGCCCAAAAGCTATAAACCTATGGCTCAAATTTATACGTCGGATTACAGCTTTGATTTTATTAAGGTTGAAAAAGCTTTTATGGAGGGGGAAACTAATGTTAAAAGAACGGATGAATACAATAGTGTTGTTTTTATGTCTGATAATTCCAGACTTTCAATAAAAGGCAGCACCATTAACTACACTGCTTCCCTCAGCAAAGAAATAAGCCTTAATACAGAAGCAAGAAACTATGGAGATAATCTTATAAAACGCATTAATGAAAGTTTTGGAAATTATACTTTCCACTCTCTCAGTAAAAACAGTGAAGGCTATATTATTAAATATTATGAAAAGTCAGATAATCATAATATTTTCAGTAATTTTGTTTATTTTACAATAAAAGGAAATAATGCGGCAGTTGCCCTTAATTATGTAAAAATTGGCTCTGAGGTAGGAGAAAAGAGGGATATTTATGCTGCGGATGAGGCTCTTTATTCGGCATCGGAGCTTATTAAGGAGGAAATTGATAAACCCAACATTACTTCTGTAGAGCTTGGATATTATGCCATAAGGTCCAATGTGGGCAGTGAAAGCCTGGCTGTTCCTTTTTATCTTATTATGGCTAACGGCAGGGAGTATTATGTTAACGGATATACGGGTGAGTGCTTTTAATTAATGCTGTGAAGCTATAACGGCAGATTTATTCACAGTATGTATTTAACTTTTTCGTCAAAATTATTAAAAATCCTTGACAATATATGTCTTTGCTGATAATATTAAAAGGTTGAAATGTAAGTTTGTGCATTTTAACCTTATTTTTTTGTTGAAAAATTTGTAGAATTAATATATACTTATGATAATGAGTGCAAATAAGATTGCAGTAGATATATAGATGTAACTTTTAAATTTGTTGTACCAGAGAGGTGTGTGCTTTTATGGAGCATTTATTAATTAAGGGTAAGAATCCCCTTAAGGGTGAGGTTGTAATAAGCGGTGCTAAAAATGCAGTTGTAGCTATTATACCTGCAGCCATTATTGCTAATGGTGTTTGTATTATTGATAATTTACCTGCCATTGAGGATGTTAAGTGTCTGCAGGACACTTTAACAAAGCTGGGTGCGGTTTGCGAGCTTATTGATGAGGGGACTCTTATGGTGGACTCCTCCGGCCTTAACAATTTTAATGCTACCTTTGATTCTGTAAGACGAATAAGGGCGTCCTATTATTTAATGGGTGCTCTGCTTGCCAGATTTAAGGAGGCTAAGGTTGCCCTGCCGGGCGGCTGTAATTTCGGAACAAGACCTATTGACCTTCATTTAAAGGCGTTCAGGGCATTGGGAGCCGTTATTGAAGAAGATTACGACAATGGTATTATTTCCCTCAAGGCTGAAAAACTTAAGGGAACCAATATTTTTCTTGATACTGTATCTGTCGGCGCAACTATTAATATTATGCTTGCGGCAACTCTTGCAGAGGGTGTCACCACTATTGAAAATGCGGCTAAAGAGCCTCATATTGTAGACACTGCAAACTTCCTTAATATGCTTGGTGCAAAGATTAAGGGTGCAGGTACTGATGTTATAAGAATTACTGGTGTTGAAAGTCTTCATGGTGCGGAATATATGATTATTCCAGACCAGATTGAGGCGGGTACTTATATGATAGCTGCGGCAGCCTGCGGAGGTCATGTTTCTGTTAAGAATATTATTCCCAAGCATATGGACAGTCTTTCTGCCAAGCTTAAGGAAATGGGCTGTCAGGTTATAGAAGGTGACGATTATATTGATGTTATATCTGACGGCAGCCTTAGTGCCACAAGAGTTAAGACTATGGCTTATCCGGGCTTTCCTACGGATTTGCAGCCTCAGATGGTTGCCGGCCTTTCAAAGGCTGAGGGTATAAGCATACTTACGGAAACTGTTTGGGAAAACAGATATCAGTATATTGAACAGCTTAAAAAGTTTGGCTGTGATATATGTGTTGACGGCAGAGTTGCCACTATTCACGGTGTAAGGCAGCTTCACGGTGCCGATGTTATGGCTACTGATTTAAGAGCAGGGGCAGCAATGATTATTGCAGGTCTTTCGGCTAACGGCATTACTAAAATCGGCAATGTAAGATTTATTGACAGAGGCTATGAAAAGATAGAATATAAGCTTAAAAGTTTAGGCGCAGATATTAAGAGGGTTAAAGACTGATGAAGCTTAAATTTGCTACTATTGCCAGCAGTTCTTCCGGTAATTGTGTTTACATAGGTACCGAATATACTAATATTTTAGTTGATGCGGGACTAAGCGGTAAAAAAATAGAAGAAGGCTTAAAGGAACTTGAATTGGGCGGACAGGATATAGATGCCATATTTGTTACTCATGAGCATATTGACCATGTAGACGGTGTTGGTGTGCTTTCAAGAAGATATCATATACCCGTCTATGCAACTGAGGGAACATGGGCGAATATGCCTTCAAAAATTAAGGCAGAAACTATTCGTGAGGATTTTAAAAGAAATGTGTATTCTGATGAAAATGTGATATTTAACGATCTCTGCATCAGACCCTTTGATATTCCTCATGATGCGGCTGAGCCTGTTGGTTACAGTATAATGTCGGACAACGATAAAATAACTATTGCAACGGATATAGGGCATATTTCCCATAATATAAGAGAAAATGTGAAGGGTTCTTCAATTTTGCTTTTGGAAAGCAATCATGATATTGATATGCTTAAGAATGGTTCTTATGCCTATAATTTAAAGCAGAGAATTTTAAGTGATTACGGACACTTAAGCAATGACAATGCAGGAAAATTTTTGAGAGATTTTGCTGACAGCAGACTTAAGTATGTGTTTTTGGGTCATTTAAGCAGAGAAAACAATACACCTCGGGTTGCCTTTGATACTGTTAAGGATATTGTGACTGACAGCGGTATTGAGCTTGGCGGTGACTTTAATATGTGGGTAGCCGCACCCTATGGTGTTAAAAGAAGGATTGAGCTGTAATGAAAATAACTGTTGCCTGTGTGGGTAAAATAAAGGAAAGGTATTTTACTGATGCCATTAATGAATATTCAAAAAGACTTTCAAGATATGTAAGCCTTAATATTGCTGAAACAGCTGATGAGAAAGCGCCTGAAAATATGAGTAAGGCGCAGATGATGCAGGTTAAAGAGACTGAGGGAGAAAGACTTTTAAAAATATTTAAGGACAGCTATGTTGTTGCCCTTGATATTAATGGCAGGAAAATGACAAGTGAGGGCTTTGCGGATTTTATATCCGGCACTATGATAAAGGGTGTAAGTCATATTACTTTCGTAATCGGCGGTTCCCTTGGTCTTAGTGACAGGGTGCTTGAAAGAGCTGATTATAGACTGAGCTTTTCTGATATGACTTTTCCTCATCAGCTTATGAGAGTTATACTTTTGGAACAAATTTACAGAGCAAACAGAATAATGAAGAATGAACCCTATCATAAATAGTGATAGGGCTTTTATTTTGTTAAATTATAATATCTTAATGAAAAATTAAACAAATATAATGAAAATTAAATTGTAAAACCACCCCATTTAGTGTTATACTGTATGTAGATATGTTTTTAGTTTGTAGGAGAAAAATTATGAATGCAAAAATCAGTTTTGTATCACTTGGATGTGATAAAAATTTAATAGACAGTGAAATTATGTTAGGTCTTATTGATGAGGAGGGTTATAGTATAACCTATGATGACAGTGAGGCTGACATTATAATTATAAACAGCTGCGGTTTTATTATGGAGGCTAATCAGGAGGCTATTGACAAGGTCCTTGAAATGGCTGATTACAAAAGAGATGGAAAGTGTAAGGCTCTTATTGTAACGGGATGTATGGCACAGAGGTATAAGGATGAAATATTTGAGTCATTGCCGGAGGTTGATGCAGTTGTAGGTACAGGTGATTTTGAAAACATCGGTGATGTAATTAAAAGGCTTTTGGAGGGAGAAAAACAAGTAAAGCTTGTTACGGATAAGGAGCATCTTTTAAACCCTGATAACAGTTACAAGAGAATTATAACCACAACAGGAGGATTCAGCTATTTAAAAATTGCTGAAGGCTGTGACAACCATTGTACCTACTGTACAATTCCTTCTTTAAGAGGTCATTATCGTTCAAGAACTGTTGAATCTCTTGTTAAGGAAGCATCAATCCTGGCTGAAAAGGGTGTAAGAGAGCTTATACTTATTGCTCAGGATACTTCAATGTACGGCATGGATTTATATGGAGAAAAGTCGCTTCCAAGACTTTTAAGAGAGCTCAGTAAAATAGAAGATATTAAATGGCTTAGGATTCTCTACTGTTACCCTGAAAATGTAACCGATGAATTAATTGATGAAATGGCAAATAATCCTAAGGTTCTGCACTATTTGGATATGCCTGTTCAGCATAGTGAAAACAGAATACTTAAACTCATGGGAAGAAGAAGCACAAGAGAAGGCTTAAAGGAAACTATAGCAAAAATGAGAGCAAAAATGCCTGATATTTGTATAAGAACTACTCTTATAACAGGCTTCCCTTCAGAAACCGGGGAGGAGTTTAAGGCTCAGTGTGATTTTATAAAGGAGGCTGAGTTTGACCGACTTGGCGTATTTACTTATTCTGCAGAAGAAGGCACTCCTGCCGCAAAAATGGACAGTCAGATTGCCGAAGAAGTTAAGGCGGAGAGGAAAGACTATATTTTACAGCTGCAAAGAGGTATTTCCGCTTCTGTATGTGAAAAATATGTGGGCAAAATTCTTGAAGTTATTGTAGAGGGTAAAATTGAGGGTGATGAGGACAATATTTACTGCGGAAGAAGCTACAGGGATTGCTATGAAATAGACGGTTTTGTGTTCTTTAAGTCTGACGAGGAGCTTCTTGCGGGAGATTTTTATAATATTAAGATTACGGAAGCAGGAGATTATGACCTGATTGGAGAAAGGATTGACTAATATGAATTTACCTAATAAACTTACTATACTCAGAATAATAATGATACCTTTCTTTTTATTATTTTTGCTGTGTGACCTTGGGCAGGCAGGCAGATATACGGCGACTGCCATTTTTTGTATAGCGTCCCTTACGGATATGCTTGACGGCTATATTGCCAGAAAATACAATATGGTTACTAATTTCGGCAAGTTTATGGATCCTTTGGCGGATAAGCTTCTCGTAAGCTCCGCAATGATTGCGCTTATCGGTATTGACGGAGCTGTTGTGCCGCTGCCGGCTGTTGTTGTTATTATTATAATTGCAAGAGAATTTGTTATTACGGGCTTCAGGACTCTTGCAGTAGAACAGAATATTGTTATTGCGGCAGGATTTTGGGGCAAGCTTAAGACTATTTGTCAAATGGCTATGCTTATTGTTTTGCTTATTAATATTGATAATACTGTTATTAGTGTAATAAGCTATATACTTATTTATATGAGTCTGGCTCTTGCAATTATTTCTGCCGTTGATTATATTGTAAGAAACAGACAGGTTTTAAAGGGCTGATTATTACTTAGGGGAGTTGCCTGTTATGAAGAGGGTGAAGGTTTGAAAAAGATAATTTCTTTGTGTCTTGCATTTTTTATGACCGGTGTTTTAGTATGGGCTGACGATGATTTCAGTGATATGCCTGTACAGGAGCAGGCAGATACTGCAGGAGCATATTTTGGTGAAATAATTAAATATATACAGGAAAACTATGTGGGAGGAGAGGTAGACACGCAAAGGCTTGTTCAGGCTGCCGTAAGAGCTGTGGTAGGTGAGCTTGATGATTACAGTGACTACCTTACTCAGGAGGAATATGATTTGGTTAAGGCGTCTGAAAGGACTGTGTGGTATGCACCTGAGTTTAAGTGTGATTTTTCGGGAGGAGGCTATCCTGTAATATCCGAAATTTCAAGAGGCTCAAGAGCCTATCAGGACGGAATAAGAGCAGGAGATGAAATAAGGTCCATTAAAGGTGTATCCTCTTATGCTATAGGCGAGGAGGAATATTTTGATTCTGTAACCTCTGATGTGGCTGAATCTGTTAATATGAGTATTTCAAGAGGAGATACAATTAAGAATTATTCAATAAATCTTGTAAGAGTTGAACTCCATTCCGTAAGTGCTGTTAATAATATGTCTGAACTAAACAATAAAAATCAGGTATTTACAGATGATTCCGTAGGCTATATAAAGATTACAACATTTACAAATAATACCTCTCAGGACTTTGCCAGGGCCATACGTGAATTTAAGGAGGCAGGCAAGACAAAACTTATACTGGATTTAAGAGGCAATACGGGAGGATATGTTGATGAGGCAATAAATGTTGCAAAACTTATTGTACCTAATGGTGTAATAATTACCACAAGAGATAAAAAGGGCAATATAACAACCTACAGCTCTGATTTGAAGGTAAAGCCTTATGAAAAATGTGTTGTACTTGTTGACGGAATGACAGCTTCTTCTGCGGAAATTGTGGCTTCTGCCATGCAGGACAGCGGTGCGGCTAAAATTGTGGGTGAGAAAACTTTCGGTAAGGGTGTTATGCAAAGCGTTATGTCCTTTGACGATTTAGGTGTGGTTAAAATGACAACACTTGAGTATTCCTCACGATACGGCAAGAAAATTGACGGTGTAGGCATTACTCCGGATATTACTGTTGATAAAATTCTTTTTGTATCGGAAGAGGATAAGCTTGACAGTGAAAATGTAATTGCGGCATTTAAATTTTTAGGTTTCAGAGTAGATGAAAATAACAGTGTTGAAAGAAATTTAGGACGCTATCAGGCTGAAATGAATCTTGATGTTACCTATAAGCTTGACGGTCCTACCGTTGCCGCAATGAACTATGAAATATATACTGAGCTTGTGGAAAGTGACAGAATTCTGGGAGTAGGATATATAAATCTTTTGGGTTAATCTTTTCATATAATCTATTGACTGAATGGCTATTCTAATGTATAATTATAAGAGTTTTTGAAGTTTTTGTAGAAATTACAGATATATTTATGAGGTGCTATGATGAAATACATTTTTGTAACTGGCGGTGTGGTTTCAGGTCTTGGCAAGGGAATTACTGCTGCTTCTTTAGGCAGGCTTTTAAAGGCAAGAGGCTATAAGGTAACAATTCAGAAGTTTGACCCTTATGTTAATATTGATCCGGGTACCATGAGTCCTTATCAGCATGGTGAGGTTTTTGTAACCGATGACGGTACCGAAACAGACCTTGACTTAGGTCATTATGAGAGATTTATTGACGAAAGCCTTACTGTAAACAGTAATATAACTACAGGAAAGATTTACTGGTCAGTTCTTAACAAGGAAAGAAAAGGCGAATATCTCGGTGCTACTGTTCAGGTTATTCCTCATATTACAAATGCCATTAAGGAAAAGGTTTATGCGGCAGGCAAGGATTCAGATGTGGATTTTGTAATTACCGAAATCGGCGGTACTGTCGGTGATATTGAATCCAGTCCTTTTATTGAGGCTATCAGACAGGTTAAGTCAGATGTGGGAGCTGAGAATGTTGCCTATATTCACGTTACCCTTATGATTTACCTTTCAAAGAGTAAGGAAATGAAGACTAAGCCTACTCAGAACTCTGTTAATCAGCTTCGCTCTATTGGTATTCAGCCTGATGTTGTTGTTTGCAGAACAGAGTATCCCATTACAGATGAAGCTAAGGAAAAAATTTCCATGTTCTGTAATGTGGACAAGGATTGCATTATTGAAAATATTGACTGTGACTCACTTTATGAAGTACCTCTCCTTATGGAGAAGGAAAAGCTTGCAGATATTATTTGCCGCAGATTAAATATGCCTTTGGTTCACCCCGATCTTTCAGACTGGGAGGACGTAGTTGCTAAGGAAAAGGCTCTTGAAAAGACAGTTGAAATTGCTATTGTAGGTAAATATGTTGCTCTTCACGATGCTTATCTTTCTATTGTTGAAAGTCTTAATCATGCAGGTATTCACAGCGGTGCTCATGTTAAGCTGCGCTGGGTGGATTCTGAGGAGATTGAGGAAAAGTCAGCAGAGGCACTTTTAGCCGGTGTAAACGGTATGGTTGTTCCCGGCGGATTTGGCACAAGAGGTGTTGAGGGTAAGATTCAGGCTGTAAATTATGCCAGAGTAAATAAGATACCGATGCTTGGCATTTGCCTTGGTATGCACTGCACAGTTATTGAGTATGCAAGAAATGTGCTTGGCTTAAAGGATGCCCATACTACAGAGATTGACCCTAAGACCGGAAATCCGGTTATTGATATTATGGCTGACCAAAAGAATATTGATAACCTTGGAGGTACAATGAGATTAGGTGCTTATCCTTGTGTGCTTACCGATAACTCCTATTCAATGGAGCTTTATGGTACTAAGGAAATAAGCGAAAGACACAGACATCGTTATGAATTTAACAATGCCTATAAGGAACAGCTTGAAAATGCCGGCTTAAAGGTAGCAGGTACTTCACCTGACGGCAGACTTGTTGAAATGGTTGAATTGAGAAAAGAGGATCACCCCTTCTTTATCAGTGGTCAGTTCCACCCTGAATTTAAGTCAAGACCTAATAAGCCTCATCCGTTATTTATGGGTCTTGTTGGTGCTGCTATTAAGGATATGGAAAAGTAATTAAAGCCCTGTGAAAACAGGGCTTATGGTTGTTAAGGGGATAAGTGGTTACAAAAAGTTCCCGTTCTTTGTCAATTAATTTAATTGATATACATAGGCAAGGTGGTGAAAAAGTGGAAAAAATATCAGCAATAGTTCCCTGTTACAATGAAGAAGATGTTTTAGAATATTTTTATAATGAAATATGTGGGGCGGCAGAGGAAATGAAGTCATCTGCAGAATTTGAATTCTTGTTTATAGACGATGGATCAAAGGATAAAACCCTTGAAATAATAAAGAAATTTGCAGAAAATGATGATAGAGTGCACTATATTTCGTTTTCCCGTAATTTTGGCAAGGAATCGGCAATGTATGCAGGTTTTCAAAATGCAGCAGGAGATTATGTTGCAGTGCTGGATGCTGACTTACAGGATCCTCCAAGGCTTATTAAGGATATGTACAGGTATATTAAAGAAGAAAATTATGACAGTGTTGCAACAAGACGTGTTACAAGATGCGGTGAGCCTGTTATACGCTCTTTTTTTGCAAGGTGCTTTTATAAACTTATAAACAAAATTTCCAAGACCGAAATTGTTGACGGAGCAAGAGATTTCCGCCTTATGACAAGACAAATGGTTGATGCAATACTTGAAGTAACGGAGTACAACAGATTTACTAAAGGCATATATGGCTGGATTGGTTTTGAAACAAAGTGGATAGAATATGAAAATGTTGAAAGGGCTGCAGGAAAAACTAAATGGTCTTTTTGGAAGCTTTTAATTTATTCTATGGAAGGAATTGTAGGCTTTTCAACGGCACCTTTGGCGCTTTCATCAATTGTGGGGCTTGTAATGTGCCTGGTTGCGGTTTTAGCCATTTTTTTTATAATTATAAGAAAATTTATTTTTGGAGATCCTACAAGCGGATGGCCGTCTTTGGTTTGTATAATACTTTTTATTGGAGGTATACAGCTGTTTTGTGTAGGTATATTAAGCCAGTATATGGCAAAGGCATAT
The DNA here is from genome assembly GCA_030524425.1 of Clostridia bacterium. Lineage (GTDB taxonomy): Bacteria > Bacillota > Clostridia > Lachnospirales > CAG-274 > Gallispira. Next base: position 141,086 of record JAUNGN010000002.1, read on the forward strand.
CTGGAAACCAAAAACAGACCTATATATGTGGTTAAGGAAAAGAGGTAGGAGGAGATTTTATTGAATAGGCGTAAACCTTTATTTATACTGTACTTATGTGTATGGTTTTTTCTTTGCATAAGCATTTACAGTAATGGAGAAGCTGATAAATATTCTGAATATTTTGGCACAGATGCTCTTAGTTCAAATTATTATAATTCATTTACCCTTGATGATGACAGGTTTGACGGAATATTTACATATGGTCCTTACTGTAATCTCCATGCAGGCAAGTATGAAATAACTTTAAATTACAGTGCAGATACGGATGATAATTATATTGATATTTCAGAAAACGGAAAACCTCTGTCAGAGTATGAGAATATTAAGCTGGATAAAGGTGAATCAAAAAAGATTATAAAGCTTGAATTAAAAAATGATGTAAATAATTTTGAGCTGCGTACCTATTATGGCGGCAAGGGCTATTTCAGCGTTGATGGCATAGATATTAAATCTGAAGGAAGAATTTTTAATGACAGTTTATTTGTAGTATTTATAGTCACCGTATTGTTTGTACTGGCAGGCTTGAAGCTGTTTTTAAGTAAAGAGGACAGGTTTGGGTTTGACGATAGCAATGTTGATTACAGAATACTTTTCGGATTAATACTTATTACTGTTTTTATTAGCTATCCTCTTTTTAACAGTATGATATTTAACGGACATGATACACAGGTTCATGTAACAAGAATAGAGGGCATTAAAAATGGTCTTTTAGACGGACAATTCCCTGTAAGGATGCATCCTCAGGCAGTATATGAATTTGGTTATGGTGATGCAATTCTTTATCCCGAGCTGTTTTTATATATACCGGCGGTTTTGCGGATTTTGGGCGTTTCCATGCCTCTTGCTTATAATACGTTTTGTGTTCTTGTTAATATAGCAACTGCTGCTATTGCATATTTTTCGTTTAAAAATATATTTAAGGAAAAGCATGCCGGCTTTTTGGGGGCTGTATTATACTTAAGTGCAATATACAGAATGACAAATCTGTATATAAGAGGTGCAATGGGTGAAGGACTTGCCTGTGTTTTTCTGCCTTTAATTATTTACGGACTGTATGAAATATTTTTTGGCGACAGTTCTAAGTGGATATATTTCACCTTAGCCTGTACGGGGGTACTGCAAAGCCACGTACTGTCTGTGCTTATGGTTGCAGTGTTTGCAATAATGTTCGGCATAGTGTTTGTCACCAGATTATCGGATAAGAAAAGGCTTATTAATTTGCTTAAATCCTGCGGTCTTTCAGTGCTTTTGAACCTGTGGTTTATAGTTCCTTTTCTTCAGTTTAATGCACAGGAGCTTAGCACTGATATAATGAAAAGAAATTTATATAACAACAGTTTGCAGCTTATAAATGTTTTATATCCTTTCCCTGCGTCAGAGGGCTGGGGGCTTGACCTTTTGAACAGAAGCCTTGAGGGCATGATGTCCCTTACTGTAGGCTTGCCTGTTATTATAGGGGTTGTATTGCTTATATACAGCCTATTGTTTGATAAATATAATAATGGCGGGAAAGAGGGATATAATAGAAGAAATACAGCACTTGTATTAATGATATTTGGGTTTATTGCCTTGTATCTTACATCTGATTTCTTCCCATGGTATGTTTTGCAGAATAATAACCTTTTTGGTGACAGTGTGGGTGTACTGCAGTTTCCTTGGAGGTTTCTTTCTTCTGCATCTGTTTTTCTTGCAGGGGCAGGAGGCTATGGAATATATGCAGCAGGTAAAAAAAGCAGAAACATGAAAATGGCTGTTATTTTAACATTTTTAGTTGTTTTGGTATTTGCAGGGCATTACCTTACTGACTATACATATAACGAACCTTATATGCAAAAGACAGATGTAATAACCTATGAGCCTAAGGATGCAGGTGAATATTTACCTAAAAATACCGACAGGGATAACCTTGAATGGAGATATAAAAATAATATCGGGCCTGAAACATCAGGCTCCGAGGTTGTTGTAATGGAATATACAAAGAAGGGAACTCATATAGATTTAACCTATCATGCCTATGAAGAAGGCGGCTATATAGATGTACCGCTGTTAGGGTACATTGGATATAGTGCAAAAACTGACAAGGGAGAATCTCTTGAAACAGGTTTGGGAGAAAATAATCTTCTGCGTGTATATCTGGGAGATAATACGCAAGGCAGTATTAAAATAAGATATGGACAAAGCCTGCTATGGAGTATCAGTTTTTATATTTCCCTTTGGTCATTTATAGCTGTTTTGGTGTTTAAGTTTAATAAAAGAAAAAGAATAAGAATAACCGATATTCTGCATAAATAAAGCTATTAAATCCCCGCTTAAGTGCGGGGGTTTGTTTTTTTGTGAAGAAAATATATGAATTTAAAATATATTTTCATTTCATTTTTTAATCAAAAAATTGCGTAAAATCATTGTACAAGCTTTAAATTTTGCAGGAAATAAAATCAAAAAATTCCTTTATTTATAAATAAATATACAAAAAAACGTGATAAAAATTGTATAATTTATCCATACTCAATTATATTTTATAAAAAAAGTAATGGATATTAATATAAAAATATCTGATTTTTTCGGAAATTTTAACAAATCCTTACTTTAGCTTAATAAAATTTTATATTTCTATTGACAAAAATTAACTCAGAATTTATAATTAGTATTGTCAGTGAGGGCACGATTTATTTAACGTGCCCTTAAATTTTATATTTAATTCTGTTATGGAATTTAGTTTAGAAGGAGGAGTTTCTTATGAAGAAAAAAATTATGGCTGTCGCTTTAACATTAGCTATGGCAGCAGGTGCTATGCTTACAGGCTGCGGAAGCACAGCAGACGCAACTGGTGATGCAGCTGCAACAGACGGCGCTGCTGCTGAGGCATCAGGCGAAACTATCAAGATTGGTGTTTTACAGCCTATCACAGGTGGTATGGCTGCTGGTGCTGCTATTGAAATCGAGGGTATTGAGCTTGCTCAGTCTGAAAGACCTACTGTTACAGTAGACGGCAAGGAATATACAGTTGAGCTTGTTAAGGCTGATAATAAGTCTGATAAGGTTGAGGCTGCAAATGCTGCAACTAAGTTAATTGAGCAGGATCAGGTATCAGTTATTCTTGGCTCTTACTCTTCAACACCATCTCTTGGTGCTTATGATGTAATCAGAAACGGCAGCGTACCTGCTATCGGTATCAGCTGTACTAACCCTGCTGTTACAGAGGGCAATGACAATTACTTCAGAGTTTGCTTTATCGACCCATATCAGGGCAAGGCAATGGCTAACTACGCATTCAATACCCTTGGTGCTAAGTCTGCTGCTGTTACTACAGAGCAGGGCAATGACTACTCTGTTGGTCTTGCACAGTACTTCAAGGAAGAATTTGAAGCTTTAGGCGGTACTGTTTATGAGGCTGCTTATCAGACAGGCGACCAGGACTTCAATGCTCAGATTACTGCATTAAAGGCCAACAATCCTGATGTATTTTTTGCTCCCGGTAACTTTACTGAGGCTGCTATGTTTATCAAGCAGGCTAAGCAGGCAGGCGTAACCGTTCCAATGCTTGGCGGTGATACATATGAAGTTCAGGAATTCATTGATGTTGCAGGCGCTGAAGCAGAGGGCGTATTATTCTCAGCTTTCTTCGATCCAGATGCAGAATTAACTCCTCTTACTAAGGAATTTGTTACTAAGTACAGAGAGGCTAACGGCGGCAATGACCCTGCTGGTGTTACAGCTCTTGGTTACGATGCTTATAACTTAGCTTGTGATGCTATCGAGGCTGCTAACTCTACTGACCCTGTAGCTATCAGAGATGCTATCGCTGCTATCGACTTTGTTGGTGTTACAGGTCCTGTCAAGTTTGATGAAAACGGTGACCCAACTAAGGCTGCTGTTGTTAAGAAGGTTGAAAACGGCAAGTTCGTTTACGCTGATGCAGTTACAGCAGAGTAATCTGTAATTAATTTGAATCAAGAATTGGGGGTACGGTTCCCGTACCCTCATTTTTTAAATATTTCAAAATTAGTGCTGGAAGGAGATTTTGAAATATTTGAAAAAGTAGTATAAAAATAATAGAAAGGTAGTGAATATTATGTTGGTAATACCTGCAATGGCGGATTTGCTTCAGCAGATTTGCAACGGCTTGCTTTTGGGAAGCCTTTTTGCTCTTGTTGCCGTAGGCTATACTATGGTTTATGGTATATTAAGACTTATTAACTTTGCTCATTGCGATATTTTTATGATGGCAATGTACATAGCATTCTTCACTGTAGCAGCTGACTTTAAATGGTGGTTTATAAGCTTTGTGGTAGTATTGGTTATAACTGCACTGCTTGGTATGGGTGTTGAAAAGGTGGCTTACGCTACTTTAAGACGCCAGAATGCACCTAAAATATCAATGCTTATTTCAGCTATCGGTGCATCTTATCTTTTGGAAAATCTGGCTACTGTTATATTTACAGGAAAACCCAAGACATTTCCTCAGATTCCCTTTTTTGTTGATATGATTCAGTTAGGCTCTGTGAGGTTACAGAGGCTTGCAGTTATTGTGCCTGTTGTTACATTTGTGCTTATGGGCGTGCTTTTGCTTCTTATTAATAAGACTAAGGCTGGTATGGCTATGAGAGCCGTTTCAAAGGATCTTGAAACTGCAAAGCTTATGGGTATCAATGTAAACGGAACCATTTCATTTACATTTGCAATAGGCTCAGCCATTGCTGCCGTTGGCGCTATATTATGGGGCTTAAAGTATCCTCAGATTTCACCTCTTGTTGGTGTTATGCCTGGTTTAAAGTGCTTCATAGCTGCTGTTATAGGCGGTATAGGCAATGTTAAGGGCGCTGTTATAGGCGGCATTATTTTAGGCTTTGTTGAGGTTATGGCTATCACATTCTTCCCTTCAATATCAGCCTATAAGGATATATTCTCATTTGTTATCCTTATCCTTATTCTTTTATTCAGACCTAACGGTCTTATCGGCGAAAAGATTGCCGAGAAGGTTTAAGGGGGTGGAGAATATGAAAACTATAAAAACCGTAAACAAAAGGAATTTAATTTTAAATATTATAGTTATTGCTGCTCTTGTTGGCTTTATCATTTGGGCTGAGGAGGGCAGGAGCTTTGGCTCTTATAATCAGAGAATTTTTAAGACCTGCTGTATTTATGCGATTTGTGCTTTATCAATGAATATGGTAAACGGCTTTACAGGCTTGTTTTCTCTCGGTCAGCCGGGATTTATGGCTATTGGCGCTTATGTAACGGCATTTTTAACTGTTTCTGCAAGTGATAAAATTTCTATTTATAAAATTATACCTATTTCAGAGGGTATGGCTAATTTACACGCACCGTTTTTCATTGCCCTTATTTTGGGCGGTATAATTGCTGCTGCATTTGCATTCTTAATCGGCTTCCCTGTTTTGAGATTAAAGGGCGATTATCTTGCTATAGCAACTCTTGGCTTTTCTGAAATTATAAGAATTTTTATTACCAATGCCCAGGGCATTACAAACGGCCCTACAGGTATTAACAGAATTCCCAATACATATATGAATCTTTATGTAGTGTGCGGTATTCTTGCAATTATTGTTATTTTTATTTTAGCAATGATGAAAACAAGCTACGGCAGAGCCCTTCTGGCTATACGTGAGGACGAAGTGGCTGCACAGGCTATGGGTATCAATCTTTTCAGACACAAAATGCTTGCCTTTGTATTAAGCGGATTTTTTGCAGGCATAGGCGGCGGACTTCTTGCCTCTCTCGTTGGTGCAATCGGTCCTGACCAGTTTAAGTTTACTGTAGCTTATGATATTCTTCTTATGGTTGTGCTCGGCGGTCAGGGTTCGGTTTCAGGCTCAGTTGCAGGTGCATTTATTGTAAGAATTGCTCTTGAAAAATTAAGATTTTTAGATGAGCCTATTGACTTTGGAATTTTTCAATACAAGGGTATAGGCGGTATGAGAATGGTCGTGTTCTCAATTCTTCTTATGCTTGTTATTATTCTTTGGAGAAAGGGTATATTCGGCAACAAGGAATTCAGCTGGGACAGAATTTTTAATTTCTTTGCTAAATTTAAAAAATCTCCTAAAAAGGAGGTGCAGGGATAATGGCTGCTTTACTTGAAACAAGAGATGTTACTATAAGATTCGGCGGTCTTATAGCTGTTAATTTATTAAATATTGAGGTTAATAAGGGTGAAATCATAGCTGTTATCGGACCTAACGGTGCAGGCAAGACAACTGCCTTTAACCTTATTACAGGTGTTTACGCTCCTACAGAGGGAGATATTTTATTTGACGGTGAGAAAATAAACGGCAGGCGTCCCGATGAAATTGCAAAGCTGGGTATTGCCCGTACCTTCCAGAATATTCGTCTTTTCAAGGATTTAACTGTGCTTGAAAATGTACTTATAGCTACTCACCTTAATGTTAAGAGTGGTTTGTTCTCCTCTGTTTTAAAGCTTCCAAAGGCAAGAAAGGAAGAGCAGGAAATGGTTAAGTTTGCTGAATTTCTTCTTGAGGAAACGGGACTTCTGCAGTTTAAGGACGAGGTTGCCTCTAATTTGCCTTACGGCTTGCAAAGACGTCTTGAAATTGCAAGAGCCTTGGCAACTAAGCCTAAGCTTCTTCTTTTGGATGAGCCTGCCGCAGGCATGAATCCAAAGGAAAGCGAGGACCTTACAGACTTCATAAGGGATATAAGAGATAAGTTTAGTCTTACTGTATTGCTTATTGAGCACCATATGCAGCTTGTTATGGACATTTCTGACAGAATTTATGTTCTTGAATATGGTCAGACCATTGCAAAGGGTGTTCCTGCTGAAATTCAGGCTAATCCTGCTGTTATCAAGGCATATCTTGGAGAGGAGGATGAGGACTAATGCTGGAAATTAAGGATTTAAAGGTTAAATACGGCGGTATAACTGCCCTTGACGGTATTTCAATGAAGGTACCTGACGGAAAGATTATTACTCTTGTAGGCGCTAACGGTGCAGGCAAGAGTACGACGCTTCGTTCCATTACAAAGCTTGTTACTCCCGTAAGCGGGTCTGTTAAGTATGAGGGCAGGGAACTTACTCATATGAATACACAGGATATTGTTAAAATGGGTATTACCCTTGTTCCTGAGGGAAGACACGTTTTTGCGGATATGACAGTTGACGAAAACCTTATGATTGGTGCTTATCTCAGAAAAGATAAGGAAAATTTTAAGAGAGATATTGGCTTTATACATGAAATGTTCCCAAGACTTAAGGAGAGAGCAAAGCAGTTAAGCGGTACTCTTTCAGGCGGTGAGCAGCAGATGCTTGCAGTAGGCAGAGCCTTAATGAGTAACCCAAAGGTTATGATGATGGATGAGCCTTCCCTTGGTCTTGCTCCTCTTGTTGTTAAGGATATTTTTAACATTATTCAGAAGGTTAATAAGGAAAAGGGTGTTACTATCCTCCTTATTGAGCAGAATGCCAATGCGGCATTAAAGATTGCCGATTATGGCTATGTTATGGAAACAGGTAAAATAGGTCTTGAGGGCACAGGCGAAGAACTTTTGGCTAATGAAAGAGTTAAGGAGCTTTACTTGGGTAAGAGTAAGTAAATATGCATTTATGAAATTATTTGAAAATTTATTTTAAATGATTTTGCTGTTAATTAAAATATCCATCCGCATAGCGGATGGATATTTTAGACTGCTGAAAAACAGACAGCCCTGAAAGAAATTTTCTTTCAGTGTGTTTATATTAAATTTTAGGGAGAACATATTCTGTTTTCCGCAATTTAGCCTTTAAAAGACTAAATTACAGAGCTTAGCAGTAAACAGAGATATTTATAGCTAAAAAATATTTTATTTATCATATAAATTAATAAATTCCAATATTTTTTCAAAATCTTCCTTATATACCTCACTCAATTTTAATGCAAAATATATTCCTGCCAAAAAGCCTTTAACTCCTGCCTCCTCAAAGGCACGTGTACATAAATGCCCTAATTTATAGGTAACATCTGATTCCACAAAATATTTATAATCCAATTGGTCAATGCACCTGTAAATATAACACTCTTCGGAAGGTTCTATTTTTAAGAAGTCAAAATTTTCAAGGTTTTCCAATTCTAGATATATCTGTTTTATTAAATTCTTGTTATAACTCATCTTTCTCTTTTCCTCAAATAAATAATTATAGTATTATGATTTTATTGTTTTACGATTTTATGATTTATACATTTTCACCATATTATCAAAATCTACTCCCATTTCACTTTTTAATTTTAATATTAAGTAAATTCCCGATGCAAAGCCCTTTAACTCTTCCGGAAGCATACCGGCAGCAAACATTTCCTTTAAATCTGAATATGAACTATCATTTATTTGTTTATTTTCATACAACTCATCTAGATATTCATAGTATTCTCTTTCGCTTTCTTCCTTATTTTTATTCCACGGAAAAACTCCTTTTTCCTCCAGTTTGCAGTATACGTCTTTTATTTCTTTAAAATCTGAACGCATTATATTAATCCTCCTTAATAATTAAAATTTATTAGACACAACATTCACTGAATGTCATATATTTAATAGTTTTAGTGCATAATAGTGTTTATAGGTATTTTGTATGTTCAATAGGAGTATGATTTTTATTATGTTTATCAATAAAGCTAATGATGGTACTAATAATTTGTGTGGTAAAAATATTTCACGCCTAAGAAAAGAAATGAATATTTCTCAAAGAGCGCTTGCCGATAAACTTCAAATTTTAGAAATTGATGTAGATAAGAACGCCATTCAACGAATAGAATCAGGTAAAAGATTTGTTACAGATATTGAATTAAAAGCTTTATCTTCCCTATTTAATGTATCAATGGACGAGCTTACAAATTAATTTACATCATAAATTTGAATAATACTTTTTAAAATCCATATATTACATGGATTTTTTTATTTTATTGAACATTTACAATACTGTTACCCAATCTAATAACTTTTCAATAAAAAATCTTACTATTTTTTTTACTTTTTTAATATTGACATTCAGTGGGTGTCAACTTTTATCTTATTTTACCACATAATTATAGAAATGACAAGTACTAAATGTCAAAGGAGGAATAATTATGTTTAAAACTAAGGCAAAAGACGGTAAAAATAATATTAGCGGTAAAAATATTGCTAAACTCAGGAAAAAATTCAGATATTCTCAAAGAGAGTTAGCAGATAAATTACAACTTATGGGTATTGATGTAGGTAAAAATTCTATACAAAAAATAGAATCAGGGAAAGGGTATGTAAATGATATTGAATTAAAAGCACTTGCCGAAATATTTAATGTGACAGCAACTGATTTATTAAAAGAATAATAATGTTTTACAAAAATAATATTGATTTTATTTTAAAAGTATTGTATAATGTAATTACAAAAGAAAAAGCAGGTACTGCAATACCCGCTTTTTCCCGACACCCGCTTAAAAGGCGGTTGGCAGCAAGTTTTTAATATGTGAGTATTACTCACGAACTAAAGACCGCTAACCTATTTGCTTGTAGGGCGGTCTTTTTTGTTAAAACAATAAACTTTACAAGTTAAAGCTATGTACTGCACATCATACATAAATTGTCTGATGGCATACAAACAATAAATTATATCGAATGTTGTCATAACAGCATCCCCTCCTTTCATGGAGAGTCTGCCAACCGCCCTTTAGCAAAGTGTCTGTAAATATTATATAACGAAATTTGTCGAATGTAAATACATTATAATCTTTTTTTTAATTTTTTTACTTAAAAATCTTTTTATAAGATTTCTATTAATCAACTTAAAATGAACCCCTTTTGTTATACAAAAGAGGTTCATTTTATTTAAAAATATATTTAACATTTCTCTGCTATGGTTAATCATCAAAAATTATGTAACAAGAGAGCCTGTCTTAATTACACCCATCTATAAGTTTATACATTATATTTTTCCCTTATAATTTTTAATGATGTAAAAGCATCAGACACCCTGTTATTTTCAGCATCATTTTCAGCTTTCTTAATTTTTAACAACATATCTAATAAGGCAATTTTTTCTTCATAAGCTTCCATGCTCATAATAACCATATCACCATATCCGTTTTTAGTAACAAAAATAGGTTCTTTTGTAAGATGACACATTTCCGAAATTTCAGCAGTATTCTTTAAATTTCTTATTGGAATTATTTGTGGCATAAAATAACCTCCTTTCATGGTATTATTATACCACAATAATCTTACATCATCAACAATTACTTAAATTCCATAGCCTTTAAAATAAAGTTTTTTTAATACCATTTACTAAAGATTTTTCTTAATCTCCTCACCAATCTGCTGAATTCTGTCCTCTTCCGCATTAAATCCGCCAAAGTGAATATTTACAAGATCTCCTGCAAGTCTTGGCAGTATATGAATATGGAAATGGAATACAGTCTGTCCTGCCATTTCGCCATTATTCTGAAGAATATTGATGCCGTCACAGGCAGTAGCTTTCTGAACAGCGGCAGCTACCTTTTTAGCTGTAACAAACGCCTTTGCCGTAAGCTCTTCGGGCATTTCAAATATATTGGAATAATGATGCTTGCATATAACAAGGCTATGACCTATGTTAGCAGGGTTAATATCAAGTATTACCTTAAAATCATCATCTTCATATACAGTGGTTGACGGAATTTCATTATTAGCAATTTTGCAAAAAATACAGCTCATTTTGTTTCCTCCTTTTTACTTGTTCCTGGGGCGGTGTTTATGCTGCCGCCTCATCTTCAAAAAATCTCTTGTGCCATATAAGGAACATATAAATTGTCCATATCTTACGGCTGTAGTCGCCTTTGCCTGCTTTGTGGTCATCAAGATATTTTATGATTCTGCCTGTATTAAAATACTTTTCGGCAGCAGGTGAAGTAAAGGCGTCCTTAATAATGTTATAATACTTGTCCTCCTTAAGCCATACTCTTATAGGTACGGGGAAACCAAGTTTTTTCTTTGTAGCAGTTGCCTCAGGCAGGTATTTTTTGCTTGCCATTCTAAAGGCATACTTTGTTGCTCGTCTGTTTACTCTATAATCGGTAGGGAGTTTTCTCGCTACATTGAAAACCTCTTTGTCAAGGAAAGGAACTCTTACCTCAAGGGAGTTGGCCATACTCATTTTATCTGCCTTAAGGAGAATATCTCCAACCATCCAAAGATTGAGGTCAATAAACTGCATTTTTGTAATATCGTCTAAATCTTCGCAAAAATTATAGTAAGGCTTGGTGATTTCGGTGTGGTCATATTTACCGTTTGGATTTTTAAGTATTTCTTCCCTTTCTTTTTTGCTGAACATCTGATTGCCGTTGCCGTAAAATCTTTCCTCTACGTCAAGGGCGGCACGTCTGAAATAATTTTTACCCTTAAATCTGAAGGGTATAAGACCTGATAATTTAGCAATTGCCTTCCTGACAGGCTTAGGAAAAATTTTCATTGGTGCAAGAGCCATTGGCTCTTCATAAATGTTGTAGCCTCCAAAAAACTCGTCAGCACCTTCACCTGACAAAGCAACCTTAACTTTAGTTCTTGCAAGCTTACTGACAAAGTATAAGGCTACCGCACTTGGGTCTGCCAAAGGCTCGTCCATATGATACTGTACCTTTGGCAGGCTTTCCCAGTATTCATCTGTAGATATAATCTTTGAATTGCTTTCAATTCCCACATACTTTGAAAGCTCTTCGGCATAGCCTATTTCGTTATATTTTTCATAGTCAAAGCCTACAGTGAAGGTCTTTCCGCTTTCTTTATCCATTCCGTTTCTGAATGTGGCGGCAACAAAGCTTGAGTCTACACCGCTTGAAAGGAATGAACCGACTTCAACATCACTTACTGCAGTGTGCATACCCACAGAGTCCAGTAAAACATCTTCAACCTTCTGAATGGCATCCTGGAGCTTTTCACCGTTTACAGGGTCAGCCACAATGTCCTTATCAGGCTCAAATTTAGGCTGCCAGTATCTTTTTATTTCAAGCCTGCCGTTTTGGTAAACCATATAATGGGCAGGTTTAAGCTTGTAAACTCCCTTAAAAAATGTTTCATCAAGTACGGAGTACTGGAAAGTAAGGTAGTTTTCAAGAGCTAAGGTATTTACCTCCTTATTAAACTTGGGATATGGCAGGAAGCTTTTTATCTCTGAGCCGAATAAAAGCTCTCCGTCAATTTCCGCATAATAATAAGGCTTAATACCAAAATAATCTCTTGCGGCAAAAAGCTTTTTATTCTTCATATCATAAATAGTAAAGGCAAACATACCTCTTAAGTCATTAAGCATATCTTCGCCTTTTTCTTCATATAAATGCACAAGTACTTCGGTATCGGCATGAGTATAAAAAGTATGTCCTTTTGAAATCAAGTCTTCTTTCAGACTCTGATAGTTATAAATTTCACCGTTAAACACAATAACAACTGACTTGTCCTCATTGTAAATCGGCTGAGAACCATCCTCAAGACCGATAATACTAAGACGCCTGAAACCAAAGGTTACTTCTTCATCAGAATGTACACCTCCGCTGTCCGGGCCTCTGTGTACAATTCTGTCCATCATTTTTTCAATGACTTGTTCTCTATTTTCAAGGTTTCCTGTAAAACCGCAAAAACCGCACATATATTTCGCCTCCATATATAGATAAATATAGTATACTATAATCAGTCAAATTATTCAAGATTAATTAAGGAAAACATCCTTAATTTAAACTCCTCTTATATTAAAAATAATTGCCGGTAAATTTAAATTGTTTTATTTATTTTGTTTAAAAACAATGAAAAAGAGTGTTGTATAATAATTAATTATCCAGCACTCTTTCATTTTTAATTACTGTTTTCTTTTTTATCAATTAATTCATAAATTTTATATTTATTATAAAGCATATGCATTGTCATTGCGTGCTTTGCATCTGTTGAATTATGCTTTGCAATGGCATTGGCAATGGCTCTGTGGGTAGTAATGGTTTCTTCTCTAAGCTGCCGGTCCGTAATATTTGCAAATACCGCAACGGATGTGTTTATAATAGGTATGAGCTTTTCTATTACGTCATTTCCTGTACAGCGGGCAATTGCCTCGTGAAATTTTACATCTTCAAGCATATGATTTTCACCCTGTTTTATCAGTGCTTCTACCTTATCGCATTGCTTTGTTATTACTTCAATATCTCTCTCGTTTGCCATATTTGCCGCCATTGCCGCAATTTCAGGCTCCAGTATAATTCTTACATGGAGCAGGTCATTTGCAAGCTTATATTTGTCCTTTGCAAAGGCAAGCCCAAGAGGGTCATCACTTACTCCCGTGTTATTGGCTACATATGTGCCTGCTCCTCGTCTGATGACTAATATATTCCTGGTTACAAGTATTCTGACTGCCTCTCTGACTGTACTTCTGCCCACATCAAGTATTTCTCCAAGTTCAAATTCGTTTGGTATTTTATCATCTACCTGCAGATTGTTTTCTATTATGTATTGTATTATTTTATCTGCCGTTTGTTCGGGCAGTGTTTTGTTATAGTTTGTAAACATTATATTCACTTCCTTATAAAAGATTATAAAAGCTTTTTCGAATAAAATCAACAGGATTCATCAGACATTTTGTTAAAAATTTATGTCTAAAAAAGGGATAGCCTTATGCTATCCCCCCAGATTGTCAAAAAACTAATTTTTCACCAAAAATGTGAAATTTCCATAATATTGTAAATTCAAAAAAAGCGTCGCAGACTTTAATCCACAGGCGGAATTCACTTCCGCCGAGGACAGCGACTTAATTTTACAGCGGTTTTTGCTGTAAAATTAACACGGCTGGTCGCTTCATTGGCGGGTACGGAGTACCCTTTCTGAAGGAAATGCAAGCATTTCCTTCAAGGCTGTCGACTTTTTCGACAGCCTGAGGGGATAGCTTTATGCTATCCCCCAATATTAAAAACTAAACTTAAACAAAGAAAGAAATTATAAGTGCAACAACAAAGCCTGACGCACCTACAATTGTCTCCATTATTGTCCAGGACTTAAGAGTTGTCTTTTCGTCAATCTGTAAAAGTGACTTAACAAGCCAGAAGCCGGAGTCATTAAAGTGTGAACAAACTGTTGAACCGCCTGCAATTGCTGCTGTACAGCAGGCAAGGTACATAGGTGATAACTCGCTGATACCGGGGATAGCTGCAACTATACCTGCTGCCATAGTCATGGCTACAGTTGCAGAACCTACAGAAATTCTTACAAGTACAGCAATAATAAATGCTACAACTACCATTGGCAGGCCGCCGCTTGATACAAGGTTGCCTATAACCTCGCCAAGACCTGATGACTGAAGCATATACTTTAATACACCGCCGCATGCGGTTACAAGTAAAATCATACCTGTAGGCTCAAGTGACTTTGTCATAACCTTTTCTAATTCTTCTCTTGAATAGCCATGCCTGATGCCGAGAATAATCATTGCTGTAATTGTTGCAATGGTGAGGGCAACAAAAGGCTCACCCAAGAAAGTAAGTACAGGCATAATGCTTGAATCGGGAATCAATAAATTAGCAATAGTCTTTGCAATAATAAGTACAAGAGGAATAAATATAATTCCCACTACAGCCCAAAAACTTGGAAGCTTTGATTCTTCATATTCAGGCATTTCAGCAACATTTGACGGAATTGGTACAAAAATTTTGCTGCCGACAAATGAACCGAATACCGGACCTGCCAAAATCATTGCTACAGTACCGCATAAAAGACCTACAACAATAACATAGCTTAAGTCAACACCTAAAAGACTTGCTACAAGGATAGGGCCGGGTGTAGGCGGAATAAACGCATGACCTACAGCAAGACCTGCCAAAAGAGGAATTGCATAGTAGAGTACAGATCTTTTGGTGCTCTTGGCAAGAGCAAGTGCTAAAGGAATAAGAATTATAAGACCTGCATCAAAGAATACGGGCATAGCAATAATTAAGCCTGTAATACCAAGTGCCCAGGCAGCTTTTTTCTCACCAAACCATTTAACCAGAGTGCTTGCTATTCTTTGAGCACCGCCTGATATTTCAAGCACTGCACCAAACATTGAGCCAAGACCTACTAAAAGAGCTATACTCTTTAAGGTACTTCCTATACCTTCGCCAACGGAATCAATAATCGTCTGAACATCCATGCCTGCAATAACACCTATAACACAGGCTGCAATAAGTATGGAAAGCATTGCGTGGAGTTTAACTCCGATAATAAGTACCAATAATATAGCAAGACCAATCAATGCAGCTGCAATGAGCTGACCTGTTGAAGCTGTCGGCTGTGTGTTAGCCAGTAACATTAAGTTTCCCATAATAGGACCTCCTTTTTTATTTTAGATTATGTGCTTTTCCCAAATTCTCTTATTCAATACAAACTCTTTATTATATTTTTAAAACAGGCTCTGCTTTTAATTAAACCAATGTGACGTAAGAAGGAATAATGATAAATTATATAACTGCAGAGCCTGTCTGCAGGGGGCGTATCTATATTATAATTATATATAGCTTATGTTTCGGTAAAGCCATTCAGAGAATTTTGAGATTTTAATCCATATACCCGCCTTTCATAGGTGATACGGCATGCTGAGAGAATATCTTTAATATACCTGATTTATACTTAGGCTCTCTTGGAGTCCAGTTTTTCTTTCTCTCAGCCAGAATCTTATCAATCTCATCTAATGGTAATTTTTCGCCCTTGATACCAATTATTCTTAAAATTCTGTTCTTAATGTCAATTTCGATTAAATCGTCTTCTTCAATTAAAGCAATAGGACCGCCTTCTGCAGCTTCGGGGGATATATGACCTATAGCAGGGCCTTTGGATGCACCTGAAAATCTGCCGTCTGTAAGGAGGGCAATTGATTTTCCGAGCTCTTCATCTGATGAAATAGCCTCTGTGGTGTAGAACATTTCAGGCATTCCGCTTCCTTTAGGACCTTCATATCTTATGATTACTGCATCACCGGGTTTAATATCCTTGTGCAAAACTGCGGCAATAGCGTCCTCCTCGCAGTCGAATGGCTTTGCCTTAAGTATTGCATAATGCATTTCCTTGGGTACTGCACTGTGCTTAACTACAGAGCCGTTAGGAGCAAGGTTGCCCTTTAATATGGCAATTGTACCGTTCCTGCCGATTGGATTGTCAATACTTCTTATAACGTCAGTTCTCTTTAAGCCTGTTTTTGCCAAAAGCTCATCGCATCTTTCATAATAGCCGCTTTTCTTTAAGTCCTCAAGATTTTCGCCTAAGGTCTTGCCTGTAACAGTCATAGCGTCAAGGTCAAGCAAGTCCTTTATTTCCTCCATTATTCTTGGAACACCGCCTGCATAGTAGAAGTATTCAGCAGGCCATTTTCCTGCAGGTCTGATATCCAGGAGATAATTTGCATCGGCGTGAATTCTGTCGAAGGTATCACCGTCAACATGGTACCCGAATTCATGAGCTATTGCAGGAATGTGTAAAAGTGAATTTGTAGAGCCTGAAATAGCGGCATGTACCTTAATGGCATTTTCGAATGAAGACATTGTAACAATATCCTTGGCTGTTATTCCCCTTGAGGCAAGCAATGCAGCCTTTACACCTGCTTCATAAGCCATTTTCTGCAAATCATCACAGGTTGCGGGCATTAATGCACTGCCCGGAATCATAAGACCCAAAGCCTCTGCCATTATCTGCATTGTAGACGCTGTACCCATAAAAGAGCAGGCACCGCAGCTTGGACAGGCATTGTGCTTATAATAGGTAAGCTTTTCTTCTGTAATTTCACCTCTCTGGCACATGGCTGAATATGCGCCTATCTGTTCAAGGGTAAGGAGATCGGGGCCTGCTTCCATAACACCTCCCGTAACAACCACAGCAGGAATATTAAGTCTGCCTATTGCCATAAGGTGAGCAGGAACTGCCTTATCACAGCTTGCAATAAATACACCGCTGTCAAAGGTTGTTGCATTAACGTGAGCTTCAATAAGACTGCAGATTATATCTCTTGAAGCCAGTGAATAGTTAATTCCGTCATGCCCCTGTGCCATACCGTCACATATGTCTGTAGCGAAATATCTGGCTGCCTTACAGTTGTTTGCGTTGATTCCCTTTACAGCCTGTTCTCCGAGGTTAAAAAGATGAGCACTGCCCGGGTGGCTGTCACCGTATGTACTTTCAACAATAACCTGGGGCTTTTCAAGGTCATTTACTGTCCAGCCCATACCCATTCTTAACGGATCCATTTCCGGGGCAATTGCTCTTATTTCCTGACTTTTTAACATAATTTATTCCTCCTTCATTATTTTATATACATTGCTGAATACATCAGATGTATTTCTTGGTTTAATAGTAACACATCTGATAAATATAGTCAATATATTATTTAATTTTTATTAAAAATGACAATTAAAGAGGTGATTAATATTAATTACATCAGATGTTTTAGTGCATTTTGCCTAAAATGATGAAAATGTTTTACTGTTTTGGAAAAATATAGGTACTCATAAATGAATATTACAATATTATTGACTTTGCCTTGATAAAATTGTATTATTAAGGAAAGATTAATACAAGGAGGATGATGTTTATGTCAGTTATCAGACCATTTAAAGGCTACAGACCCGTTCCCGACCTTTGCAGCAGGGTTGCAGCCTTGCCTTATGATGTAATGACTTCTGAGGAGGCAAGGGAAATGGTTAAGGATAATCCTTATTCTTTTTTGCATGTTGATAAGGCTGAAATTGATTTACCGCCTGAGATTGACCACTACTGTAATGAGGTTTATCAAAAAGCAAAGGACAACCTTTATTCTATGATTGATAAGGGAATATATATTCAGGATAAGGAGCCTGTTTTTTATATTTACAGGCTTACAATGAATGGCATAAGTCAAACGGGACTTGTTGCCTGTACATCAATTGATGAATATATTGAAAATAAAATAAAGAAGCATGAGCTTACAAGGGCTGATAAGGAGGAGGACAGAATACGTCATGTTGATACCTGCAATGCAAATACAGGTCCTATTTTTCTTACCTACAGAAATAAAAAGACAATTGATGAAATTATAAATAAATGTGTTGAAAATACTCCTGTATATGACTTTGTTTCTGAGGACGGCATTGGTCACAGTGTATGGATTGTTTGCAATAAAGAAGATATGGATTCTCTTATTGAGGAATTCAAGTCTGTGCCTGCATTATATATAGCCGACGGACACCACAGAAATGCTTCTGCCGTAAAGGTTGGTTTAAGAAGGAGAGAGGCAAAGCCCGGTTATACGGGGGATGAGGAATTTAATTATTATCTTTCTGTGATTTTCCCCGATAATCAGCTTCATATTATGGATTATAACAGATTGGTTAAGGATTTAAACGGATACAGTGTCAGTGAATTTATGACAAGGATTGGAGAAAAATTTCATGTTTCGGAGTATGAAGGGGAGGGCTGCTGCAAACCTTGTGAAAAGCATAGCTTTGGTATGTATTTAGAGGGCAGGTGGTATCTGCTTAGGGCTAAGGACAGTATAATTGATGAAAATGACTCTGTTGCCTGCCTTGATGTTTCTATATTACAAAAGGAGCTTCTTTCTCCTGTTTTGGGTATCGGTGATCCGAGAACCGACAAACGAATTGATTTCGCGGGAGGTATAAGAGGTCCGGAGGAGCTTGAAAGAAGAGTAGACAGCGGTGAAATGGCAGTTGCTTTTTCCATGTATCCCACTACTATGGAACAGCTTATGAATATTGCAGATGATAATAAGATTATGCCTCCTAAATCCACATGGTTTGAACCTAAGCTTAGAAGCGGTATTTTTATTCACGAGCTTTAATGTTTTTTTATAATTGTAAATAAAGAGGGTATTGTAAAATGCAATATCCCGGGCTGTAAAAAAACTGAATTTTCAACTTTATTGAAAATTCAGTTTTTTTGTTTAAGCTGTCAGCTTTAAGGCTGACTTTTTAAAATCTTGGGATATATTTTTATTTTGAATGGAGCAGGCTTATTTCTTGTGCCTTTTTTTGTTTTTATATAGGTTACTTTTTCCAATACCTCATGAAGTATATCATTTTTAGGTTTTGCGCTATTAAGCCTATAATAAGCGTTTATAAGTTTTTCTGTGACGGGAATAAAGCTGTTCATAATTGCATCTTCGCTTAATTTGTGCTCATATTCGGCTTGAGCCTTGTTGAGGAATTTTGTTGTTTCGTTAATGTCGTTTTGTAAAACCGTATTTCTTTGCTTAAACAGGGCTGTTGTGTAAATGCCCTGCTCTAACAGGTCATATGTGTTGACAAGCTGTTTATTCAGCAGGTTTATTTTGTCTTTATAATTTTTTATTATATTAATATGGTTAGTGTAATCCTGTTTAACATATTTATCCGTAAAATTTAGTATATAGCCTGCAAGCCAGTCTTCTGCAGCTTCAATTACAGCTTTTTCAACAAGCTCTGTTTTTGAGGATATATTATTGCATTTTATATTTGAGCATTTAACAAAGTCCCCTGTGTGTGAAATAACTCTTGTCATTTTAGCTCCGCACTTTTCACATATAAGCAGTCCCGCAAGAGGATTTTTCATATCCCTGTTGTCTGCTACGGGAGGTATGTACTTACCCTTTAGTATTGCTTGAGCCTTGTTAAACATTTCTTGGGATATAATCGCAGGGTGTAATCCGTCAATTAACATATACTCATCAGGCTTGCGCTTTGGTCTGTGTTTAACAATTTTACCGTTTTCAACGGTTTTATTGACCTTTCTCCATTGCCATCGGACCTTGCCTGTATATGTAGGGTTTGTAAGTATGTCCTTTACAGATGCTCTTGACCAATTAGCGGATTTTTGCGGTTTTATGCCCAGTTCATCAAGTCTTTTGGCAATAAGCTGCATACCTGACGGATTCCTGCTGTCAGTGTAAAGACTGTATATGAGTTTTACGGTTTCGGCATCCTTATTGGGCTCTAAGGTATAGCCTTTTTCGCCCTTTATTTTTACCTTATTATATCCTAATGGAGCTGAAGAGGCAATATATTTGCCTTCCTGTACAGATGCAAGCCTGCCCTGCTGAATTCTTCTGTTTATGGTTTTATATTCTCTTCTTGACATGAATAAACCAAATTCAAAATATTCCTGGTCGAATTCGTCTGAGGGGTCATAGGTTTTTGAGGGAGTAATGATTAGTGTACCGCTGAATTGAAAAGCCTCTGCAACTATGCCCTGGTCTTTTGTGTTTCCTCTTGCAAGTCTTTCAACTTCCATAACGAGGACACCTTTGTAAACTCCTGCTTCTACAGCCTTTAACAGCTTTTGCATTTCAGGTCTTGCTTCTATTGTTTCACCTGACACAACTTCTCTGTATATATGGGATACGGTAAAATTTTTCTTTTTTGCAAGCTCCGTAAGGGCATTTTCATGCCTTGCCAGGGTTTCAGCTTCCCCCGGTTTTTCAAGTTCCCTGTCTTTTCTGCTTTTTCTTAAATATATTGCGTACATTTTATCACTCCTTTGGCTGTATATATGGACAGTATTTCCGTCAAAAAACACAGCCTGCCTTTTAATTTTATGCGGAAGAATTAAGGGATATGTGAAATAATACGGGGTCTTGTTTTTTGGGGTAATTGTACAAGCAGTATATATAATAAAATAAAGTGAGGTGATTTTTATGTTGGTTGAAACAAAGCAGTTAAAAACCGTAAATGCTTTAGCTGAGATTTATGATGATTACTGCAGGTCTGCAGAGGAAACCCGAAAAATATTAGACAGGTGCGGAGAAATTGTTTTGCCCCATTTAATCAAGGGAGAGAAATAAATAAAACCTGAATGCTTTATACCGGGACAGGCATAAAAAATAAACATATAAAAAATATAGGGTGAAAAATTTAATGGTATTAATAATGGCTTTGAAAGGAACATTGAGTGTTAGAAATACATATATTATGAAGAAAATTGAATTATTATAAATAAAAATAAGTATTGACAAAATGTGATATATATAAGTGGCTCGGGCTGTTGGACAGGATAGAGTGAGGTTAGGTTACTTTTCTCCTGTTTGAAAAGGAGGGGGTCTTTTTATGTTAAGGGAGGTAAATTATGAGCAGAGATATAACAATGTGTCACCCTGAACTGCAGGAGAAAGCAAATAAGCTCATAGCAGAGTGTAAAAAGAAAGGTTTAATTGTAAGGTTAGGTGAATGTTTCAGATCTGTGACAGAACAGAATACCTTGTATGCTCAGGGCAGGACAGCACCGGGAAATGTTGTGACCAACGCTAAGGGCAGTACCTACAGTTCAATGCATCAGTGGGGCATTGCCTTTGATGTAATGCGCAGTGACGGCAGGGGTGCATATTATAACGGTGACGGCTGGTTTAATAGGGTTGGTAAAATCGGTAAGAGCTTAGGCCTTGAATGGGGCGGGGACTGGACATCACCTGTTGACTTGCCTCATTTTCAGCTCCCTCAGTGGGGCAGTACTCCGGCAAGATTAAAACAGCTATATGGTAATTTTGATAATTTTAAAAAGACATGGAGCAGTTATAAGGCTGCAGAAATTAAGGAGGAGAAGGATATGACAGAAGGGGAAGTAAGAAAGATTGCGGAACAGGCTGCGAATGATATGATTTACAAGTATTCCGATAAAATATATAACAAGGCCGAAGAAGTTCCCGCCTGGGGCAGGGATACGGTTAACAAGCTGATTGATAAGGGTGTATTAAAGGGAACGGATAAGGGTCTGGATTTAAGCTATACCCTGTTGAGATTACTTGTTATTAATGACAGAGCCGGGTTATATGATTAAACCGGTGAGGGGTGTGTCGGCACCCCTGTTTTTAAATTAAAACGAAATATAGTACACATACAATATAAAAATCACCTCATGGAGGTTATTTGCCTTATATTTGTTTAAACTCTGTATAATTCGTCTGTGTCAGGCTCTTCAAGGGGCATAACAGTGGAGTTGTTTATTATGATTTTATCGTTTTCCACAATTTTTCCTATTACCGTTGCCTTAATGCCTTCACTTTCAAGGGCATTAATCATTTCTTCGCTGTTTTCACATACAATAAGCATAGAACCGCTGGAAATAAGTTTTAAAGGATTTACACCAAGCCTGCTGCAAATAATAGCTGTTTCTTCAAGAACAGGTATTTTGTGGGCATAAACCTCTATGCCAACTCCTGCACAATCGGCAATTTCCCGGCAGGCGCCAAGTATACCGCCTTCTGTTACATCGTGCATTGCATGAGCACCAAGCCTTGTGCCCACATTGCCTTCCTTAATTACGGACAGGCTGTTGCTAAGTTTTTTAGCCCTTTCAATAATAGTGCTGTTTACACCTTTTAGCTTTTCCGCCTTGTCATTGGCAAAAATGGCGGTACCCTCCATGGCGGCATATTTAGTCATTATTACACTGTCTCCGATTTTTGCACCGCCTGACGGTATAAGCCTTTTGGTTTTGCCTATTACGGTACAGCTTAAAACAGGCTTATTAACTGCGTCGGTTATTTCCGTATGCCCTCCCAGTATTGCTACATTGACCTTTTCTGCTTCGCTGTATAAATCAAGTATAATTTTAGAAATTTCATTTTCCGTAATGTCAGGGGGCAAAAGTGCTGTTACCATTATTCCGACAGGCTCACCGCCGCTTGACGCAATATCGTTGGTATTAATATTAACGGCCAGTCTGCCTATATCCTCAACGGCACCCGTAATAGGGTCTGTTGATAAAAGGCAAATATTATCACCTAATTCAAGAGCCGCACAGTCTTCTCCCACTGAGGGCTTTAAAAGAATTTCCTTCCTGGCTGTACTATGTTTGTTAATAGGAGCAATAACAATTTTTTCAAGTAAGCTGTTCGGCAGTTTTCCTATTTTCATATTATTATCCTCTTTCCTGTATCTATATATCCGTATTCATCTAAATTAAGAAGCTTGGCAGGGTTTTCTGCAGCCATCTTTACTGCCGCTTTAAGGCCTGTGATTTCAGACATATTAATTACGGCTCTCTCCATAGTAAGTATACTGCCTGAAAGCCTGCCTGTATTATCCCTTACGGAAGAATTATCAGCAGTTACTTCTTTGCCGCAGAAGGTATATTTTCCTTTTTGGCAGCCCATAGCTTCCATAGCATCTGTAATGAGAATTATTTTATCCTTTTTTAGCCTTGCAATAAGTTCTATACATTGTTTTGACAAGTGTACAAAGTCTGCAATAACCTCAACATATTCATTTCCTAAAAGTCCTGCACCTATTATGCCTGTTTCTCTGTGGTGTATGGGTGTCATGGCATTAAACAAATGGGTGTAGGAGGAAGCACCTGCTTTTATAAGCCTTTGGCAGTCATCATAACTTCCGCCGCTGTGGCCCATTGATATGTAATCTCCATGGGAGGTTACATATTTGCTGAATTCCTCGGCTCCCTCACATTCGGGAGCAATAGTAAAGCGGATTTTTAAATCACCCATTATATTTTTTAAATCCTCATAAAGACTGATGTCACAGCACGTTATGAATTTATCTTCCATAATTCCTTTAAATTTGTGAGAAATAAAAGGTCCTTCGATGTGTATTCCTATAATTTGTGCATAATCCCTGTTTTTTGAGGCAAGTCTTATTTCTTTGGCACAGCTTAGTATTTTACTGCGGGACTTGGCAACGGTAGCAGGCATATAAGCACCTACATTGTTTTCATAAAGCCTTTTGCTCAGATAAACAATTTCGCTGCTTGTACTGCTCATTATATCCACACCATAGCCTCCGTGAATGTGTATATCTGTAAAGGGAGGCAAAAGCGCCTTGCCATTGCCCTTGTCTTTTTCCTTAATTGATACAATTATGCCGTCCTCAATTTCTATGTCGCCAAGTATTGGGTTGTAGTCCCTGTTTAAAAAATTTATGTCTTTGTACAGCATAATAATACCTCTCATTTACATATTTGCATATATTTATTTTACTACAAAGGGGGAGCAAATTCAACTAAAACGGGCAATAAAAAGCAGGCTGTGCAAAATTGCAAAAACCTGCCCGGGATAAAAAAACTAATTTTATAACAATATATATAAAATGAATAAGAACCGGAACTTATAAAGTATCCGGTTCTTTTTAAATTATGTGTATATAAATTTAAACAGCTATTTTAAAATATTATCTACAATAGCAAGAATACCGTCACTTGCAGCCTTAAGCTTTCCGTCTGCTGCCTCGGCAGTCTTGTCACTTGAGCCAAAGTAAACTTTAATCTTAGGTTCGGTACCGCTTGGACGTACGCAGAACCATGTACCGTCCTCAAGTACATAGTAGAGTACATTGCTTGAAGGCAATCCGCTCTTTGTTTCTTCACCTGTTACATTATTTACAATCTTGTCAATTGAATAATCTCTTGACTCAATTACCTTAACACCTGCAACCTCACTTGGAGATTCAGCTCTTAAAGTATCCATAACTTTCTTTATCTGTGCGGCGCCGTCAATGCCCTTAAGAGTTATTGAAGTTATGGTTTCCTTATAAACTCCATACTTGTCATAAAGAGCAAGCAAGCCGTCATAAAGGCTCATACCCTTGGATTTGTAGTAAGCAGCCAGCTCACATATAAGCATAGTTGCAAGACAGCCGTCTTTATCTCTTGCGTATGTACCTGCAAGACAGCCGTAGCTTTCCTCAAAGCCAAACATATATTCATAGCTGCCGTCAGTTTCAAATTCCTTAATCTTTTCACCAATATACTTAAAGCCTGTGAGTACATCAAAATACTTCATACCATATTCGGCACAGATAGCCTTAGTCATATCGGTAGAAACAATAGTAGAAACAACTGCACCGTTAGCAGGCAAGGTACCTGCAGCCTTCTTCTGAGAAAGAATATATTCACAAAGGAGGGCGCCTGTCATATTGCCTGTAAGCACCATGTATTCACCGTCAGTCTTTTTAACAACTGCACCAACTCTGTCTGCATCAGGGTCAGTACCAACGATAATATCAGCATCAACCTTTTTTGCAAGCTCCATTGCAAGGTCAAATACTGCTTTATTTTCAGGGTTAGGATAACCAACTGTAGTAAAGTTGCCGTCAGGCTTTTCCTGCTGAGGAACTATGTACACGTTTTTAAATCCTGCCTTTGCAAGAGCACGTCTTACCGGCTTGTTGCCTGAACCGTGAATAGGTGTATAAACAATCTTTAAGTCAGTTTCATCTATAATTTTCTGATTTACAATCTGATTGGTAACTGCATCAAGGTAAGCCACATCAAGCTCAGGACCTACGTACTGAATCATACCGCTGTTTACTGCCTCGGTTAAGTCCGCTTTCTTAATCATTGAAAAATCAGTAATTGCATTTACTTCTTTAATGATTTCTCCGTCTCTTGGGAAAGGTACCTGTGCCCCATCCTCCCAGTAAACTTTATAGCCGTTGTATTCGGGCGGATTGTGGCTTGCAGTAATAACCACTCCGCCTGTACAGCCTAAATTTCTTACAGCAAAACTAAGCATTGGAACAGGTCTTAATTCATCGGATAAGTAAGCCTTAATACCGTTGCCTGCCAAAACTCTTGCAGTAATTTCAGCAAACTCAGGGGAGTAATTTCTTGAATCATAGGCAATAACAACACCTTTTTTAACAGCTTCATCACCCTGGCTTTTTATGTAGTTGGCAAAACCCTGTGTAGCCTTGCTGACAGTATAAATGTTCATTCTGTTAGTACCGGCACCAATAATACCTCTTAAACCGCCTGTACCGAATTCAAGGTTTTTATAAAATCTTTCCTCAATTTCCTTGGCATCATCTTTAATGGACAATAATTCAGCCTTAGCAGCTTCATCAAAATAGCTGTCCTCGCACCAATGCCTGTATTCCTCCAAATAGCCCATAAAATATTTCTCCTTTCGTTATATGTTTTAGATATTTGTACAAAAAATATCTTATCCTTAATCTCATTATACACAAAATAACCAAATATTACAAGAGGAAAAGTTTAATTATATAAACAAAAATTCTCTGTCACAATTACAATTTGCGAGAATATATTACAACATGAACAAAGTTGGAGGTAATTATGTATTATAATATAGAAAACTATAATATGGATATGGAAAGGCTTTTCAGTGACTACACAGGCTATAAGCTGGGTCAGGGATGGCCTGCATATAAAAATATGAGTGTAGAACAAATGGCAGAAATTATGGACGACAACAGCTTAGTGCCAAGATATGACAGCAGATCAGGCAGCAGTGCAGTTGTTATACCAAGCACCAAAACAGATATGCCTAAGAGAGATATTGACCTTATGAAGGCTCTTTACAGCAGCCTCAATAAACTCATTAATAAATATGTGGAAAAAATAGTTGATGAGTATGAATATATTGACAGCCCCATTTATGCTGAGGACGGCATTGACAGAGAAACTCTGGCACAGATAGTAGACAGAGTTATAAGACTTGCAGAAGAGGAGCTTGATGATGCTCAGGAAATCTCTCTTGAAACTCAGCAGGCAGGCTTATGGAACAGAAGAAATTTGTTTAAAAATGCAATCGAAGCAATTGTTCTTTCGGAAATATTTGCTGTAAGACGTCCAAATTACAGAAGAATAAGGGCAAACTATGTTTATAATAATGGCAGATATGACGGAGTAAGAGAAAGATAAAAGGAGGCAAAACAATTTGTTCGCTCTCAAAAGAGGGCGAAATTACATATATCTAATTTTTAAAATAATTTTGAAGAATTTCTTAATTTTTTATTGTAATTTCAGTAAAATAGTTGTAAAATTAGGGTGTATCGTTTATAAAAATAAAAAGGAGGAATTATTGTGAACGGTTTAATTATGATGATTATTGCAATCATTGTATTGGGCGGAGCATATCTCATCTACGGAAGATATCTTGCTAATCTTTGGGGTATTGATGAAAATGCAAAGACTCCTGCCTATGAAATGGAAGATGGTGTTGACTATGTTCCTGCTGACACAAATGTTGTTTTTGGTCACCAGTTTGCTTCAATTGCAGGCGCAGGCCCTATTAACGGTCCTATTCAGGCCGCAATATTCGGATGGGTGCCTGTTTTACTCTGGATTTTAATTGGAGGTGTATTCTTTGGTGCTGTTCAGGACTTTGCATCAATGTATGCTTCCGTTAAGAATAAGGGCAGAACTATAGGTTACATCATTGAACTTTATATCGGCAAGATTGGCAAGAAGCTTTTTATGCTTTTTACATGGCTGTTTTCAATACTTGTGGTTGCAGCCTTTGCTGATGTTGTGTGTAAGACGTTTAACGGTTTTGGTGAGGATGGTTCTGTTATTTTGGCTAATGGACAGGTAGCTATGACAAGCTGTCTTTTTATTGCCGCAGCCGTAGGACTTGGCATATTCCTTAGAAAAAGCAAGGCTAACAAGTGGATTAATACAATTATAGCAATTGTTATTTTAGTTGTATGTATTGCTGTCGGTCTTTTTGTTCCAATATATATAGGTACCGGTGCATGGCATATAATTGTGTTTGTTTACATAGCAGTTGCTTCCATTGCCCCTGTATGGATTCTGCTTCAGCCAAGAGATTACCTTAACAGTTATTTGCTTGTAGCAATGATTATTGCGTCAGTTGCAGGTGTTCTTATTGCTAACCCTGCTATGGAGCTTTCAGCATTTAACGGCTGGAAGGTAGAAGGACAGACTATTTTCCCTTACCTTTTTGTAACCATTGCCTGCGGTGCTGTTTCAGGATTCCATTCATTAGTTTCCTCAGGTACTGCTTCTAAGCAGATTAAGAATGAGAAGAATATGCTTCCCGTATCCTTTGGTGCAATGCTTATGGAAAGTATGCTTGCAGTTATTGCCCTTATTGCGGTTGGCGCTATTGCAAAGGGCGGAGTTATTCCTGATATGACACAGCCTGCTATTTTTGCAACAGGTGTTGCAGGCTTCCTTGTTAAGATTGGTATTCCTGAGAGCATCAGTATGACTCTTATTACTCTTTCGGTTTCTGCTTTTGCCCTTACATCTCTTGATTCGGTTGCAAGAGTAGGAAGACTTGCCTTTGAAGAGTTTTTCCTTGATGCCGATACCGACGAGGAAAATATGAGTGCTGTTACAAAGCTTTGCACAAATAAATATTTTTCAACCCTTATTACTTTAGCTGTTGCATTTGCTCTTGCTAAGGTTGGTTATAAGGATATTTGGCCATTATTCGGCTCTGCTAATCAGCTTTTATCAGCTCTTGCTCTTATTGCCTGTGCCGTATTCTTTAAGAAAACAAACAGACAGGGCTGGATGCTTTGGGTTCCTATGGTTATTATGCTTTTGGTAACTCTTTCAATGCTTGCAATAACAATTTATACTAAGTTTACAGGTGTTGTTACTGCATCAACAAATAATATGGGCGGCGATATTTTACAGCTTGCCTTTGCTGCTGCATTGTTTATTCTTGGTATTATCGTTTCAATAAGCGGTTTAAAGGCCCTTACTGATAAGGTAAATACTGCCGGGGCTTAAAAAGCAATCAAAAAAACTGCCGGGATTTATTCCGGCAGTTTTTCGTTAAGTCTGATAAATTGGTTAACTTATTTAAGTGTTACATTATAAGTCGCATCCTTACCGTATTCTCCCGTAATATTAATAGTGCTGAACCCTTTATTTGAGGTATAGTACTTTATAATATCAGGGCCTGATATTGCATAATTTTCAGTTCTGAAAGTAAAGGATGTGTTGCCGCTGTTAAGGCAGTTATTTATAAAGTCCTTAAGCTCCTGTTCATTGTGTATAATGTAGTTATTTATTGAGTAATAGTTATATTTGTCGGCAGTGCACTGAGGAAAATCATTTCTTTCCCAGGAGTGAGTTTTTGATATTATATCATCGGACACATTAAAATAAGTATATCTTTCTCTGTTGGGAACATCAGGAGGCGGATCGTCGTTTGTTACGTCTACATGATAGTATTCTCCGTCAAGCTTAATCTGATTCCACATATGACTTACATTATTGGCAGTGCCTGTAATAATGCTTACATCAAGTCTTGCCATTTTGCCCATAATATAAAATGTGTTGGCATATGCTTCGCATATACCCTGACCGTCTGCAACAAAGCCGGTCACGCTATGTGCTCTCTGGGGAACATTATTCATATCTAGAGGTCCGTATTTAAAATTGTCTGTAATAAAGTTGTGTATTGCAGCTTCCTTTTCATAGTCTGTTTCAAGATTTTCGGTAAGTTTTTTTGTGCTTTCATATAAAATATTGTAAACTTCCTTTTCCTCAAGGCTGAGCTTATCAAAAAGGGTTGCATTGTCTACAACTCTTGCAAGCTTGTAGTTGGGATTGTATTCAAAGCTGTAGTCTATGGTTGAAATTTGGCTTTCGGACACAAAGCCTTTGGCTGAAATGGATACATCATAGTTTTTCAGTTTGCTTAAGTTGTAGTCATCATCGTTAAAGCCTGCAATTTGCAGGGTTATTTTATCCTCCAGATTGCTGTAGGCATTAACAATTGCCTGTTCCCATTCAATTGGAGTGGTTATTGTTTTGGCTGCTGCCTGAGTATAAGTTTTACCCTGTATTGCTGAATAAAGGCTTTTCCATGTTGTTACAAGGTCATCACAGTTATCGGCAAATACATTTTGGCTCATAAGGATTGTGATTACAGCCGTTAATAAAGCTTTTTTCTTCATATTCATCTGACCGCCTTTACAAACTCCATTTCTTTCTCGTTCAGCAGGCGGTATTCTCCTTCCTTTAATGAGTTATCAAGTTCAATTTCTCCAAAGCTTATACGCTTTAAGTATATTACATTGCATTTAAGAGAAAAGAACATTCTTTTTATCTGATGATATTTTCCCTCCTGTATTGTTACTTTTACAATTGTATAATCACTGAGGGTTTCTTCTATTATAAGGTCTGCACTCTCACATGTAAAGTCTTTTAATATTACACCTTTCTTAAAAATTTCGGAAGCATCGGGAGGAAGATTTCCTTCAATGTGTGCAATATAGGCTTTTTTAACGTGTTTTTTTGGTGATAATGTATTGTGTGCAAAGTCACCGTCGTTTGTAAGCACGACAAGCCCTACAGTGTCTTTGTCAAGTCTGCCTGCCGGGAAAAGTCCTATATTTTGGTATTTGCTTTCCAATAAATCAATTATTGTTTTTTTGTTATTATCCTTTGTTGCAGATAAGTATCCGGGGGGTTTGTTGAGCATAATATAGGTGTATTTATTGTACTCCAGTTTTTTGCCGTCAAGCTTTACAAGGGAGGTTTCATCAACCTTTAAATCACTGCTGTCTGCAGTTGTGCCGTTTATGGTTACTCGTTTTGACTTTATTATTCTTTTAACCACTGACCTTGTGCCCAGACCGCAGCTGCAAAGGTATTTGTCTAATCTCATTTGCATAAATTGTGTTCTCCGTAATTAAAATTTAATTATATTTTTATGTACATATTTAAATTATTTTGTTATAATGTTCGCGAAAGTAAAATAGCGGTGCGTAAGGATGAATAGACGGGGGTTATATATGCTTGCATATAATAAACACCGGATATTTAGCCTTACATAGGGCTGAAAGCCCGCGACCGAGGCGTTAGCCGAGGAGCACCGCTGGTTTATGCAGGACTGAAAGTCTGTGGCTTTGAATCGGAAGAAATATCCGACAGGTCAAAGCTTTGATTCTGCACAGGAAAGATGCTGAGCCGGCGTTAGCCGAGGAGCACCGCATATTAATAAATTTGTAATTAAAATTAATATGTACAAATTTAAATTATTTTGTTATAATGATTATAATAAATTCAAAAGAATTTGTCAAAATATAATAAACATATACTATTTGGTATTAGGAGGAAAATAAAATGGCAGTTATTAAAGAAGTTATCTGTACCGAGGCTGACGGTTCTTTAAGCTTTGGCAACTATGAAGTTGCAGACAAGCAGAAGGCAGAAGGCTTTAAGGTAGGTAATGATGAATATAAAGTGAGAACTCATAAAGATGTTACACGCCTTTCCAAAAACGGCAGTCTTGTGCTTGAAACCGTACCCGGTGCTACAGTACATAGCCTTAAGGTTGGCGACAGAGTGACTACCTTTGATGTGGAGGGCAGCGGCAGTACAATGATTACTCTTGAGCTTGCAGGGGACAGTTCTTATTCCATTTATGTTGACGATGTCAATCTTGATAAGGTTACTACCAATATGACAGGCAAAATCAGCTTTAGCATTGAGCTTGATTCCAATGATAAGGCTGTAAGAATTGAAAAGCATTAATCTTTTGTTATGGCTAAGGCTAAAAGTAAATTTGTTTGTCAAAAATGCGGCTATGAGACTGTAAAATGGCTGGGCAGGTGTCCCGACTGCGGCAGTTTTAATACCCTTGCCGAGGAGGCTGTTGCTGTTCCCGCAAAGGTAAGGGGAGTTGGTATTCAGTCTTCGGCAAAACCTCAGTTTTTAAAGGAAATAAAGCCTGTTAATGAGGCCAGGGTCACTACGGGTATGAGTGAGCTTGACAGAGTACTTGGCGGAGGTCTTGTGGAGGGCTCTCTTACACTTATTGGCGGTGATCCGGGCATTGGTAAATCTACTCTTCTTTTACAGATATGCAGTGAGCTTGGCAAACAGGGTAAAAAAATTCTTTATGTTTCGGGAGAAGAGTCACCTCACCAAATTAAGCTGAGGGCTGACCGTCTTAAAATTGATTCTGAAAGCATTAAGCTCCTTTCGGAAACAAATATTGCAGTTATTGATAATGCAATTATAAACGAAAATCCTGACTTTGTTATTATAGACTCAATACAGACTATGTATTCAGAGGAAACTGCTTCTGCTCCGGGTTCTGTTACCCAGGTAAGGGAAACCACTGCCAAGCTTATGCATATAAGCAAGGGCAGGGGAATATCCGTTATGATTGTTGGTCATGTTACTAAAGACGGCAGCATTGCCGGTCCGAGAGTGCTTGAACACATGGTTGATACAGTTTTATACTTTGAGGGAGATAAGACTGCCAGTTACAGAATACTGAGAGCTGTTAAAAACAGATTTGGCGGTACAAATGAAATTGGTGTGTTTGAAATGGGCAGTGAAGGACTTGGAGAAATACTTAATCCCTCAGCCTATATGCTTGCAGACAGACCTGTTGATGTATCGGGTACTGCCATTACCTGCAGTATGGAGGGTACAAGGCCTCTTCTTATTGAAGTGCAGTCCCTTGTAAGCTATACAACTTTTAATATGCCAAGACGTATGGCTACAGGTACGGATTTTAACAGAGTAATAATTATTATTGCCGTGCTTGAAAAGAGGGCGGGACTTCAGCTTTCAAGCTATGACAGTTATATTAACCTGACAGGCGGTATTAAAGTAGCGGAGCCTGCCATTGATGCTGCTGTCGCCGTTGCTGTTGCTTCAAGCTACAGAAATGTTCCCGTTGACCCTGACACCTTGATTTTTGGTGAGATTGGCTTAACAGGCGAGCTGAGGGCTGTTACAATGGCGGAAAAGAGAGTGCAGGAGGCCAGGAAAATGGGCTTTAAAACCTGTATTGTTCCCAAGGCTAACTTTAAGGAGGCATCAAGAGTTGAGGGTATAAAGGTTATGTGTGCACAAAGTGTTGATGAGCTTTTGGAAAAGGCGCTATTCTGAGAATTTTGTATGTTTTTAAACTTTTCAGAGGCAAAAGCAGGGATAGCTCTGCCGTATATTTTTACTGCTTAATAACTTAATAACGAGATTATCAGGGTGTATTTTCAGCACATAAAGGAAAATATATTAGTAAGGAAAACTAAATCTTACCACATTTAAAAAATAAAAAAAGCTAGACATATTTTATCTTTTGTAGTAAAATGAAATATGGTTTAAAATTAGATTGATTTGGAGGAAATAAAAAATGACTTTATACGAACAGTGGCTTTCATCTGCTTATTATAGAAACGGCAGAAATAATGACACTCTTTGGAATGATTATATCCCGCGTGAACAGAAAATTTACGAGGATATTATAGAAAACAAGAAAACTGAAATTAAGGGTACAATTAAGGAACTGGCAGATGTTTACAGCGTTCCTGCTCCTTATATTGTAGGCTTTATTGATGGTATTAACGAAACTCAGGAGCCTAAGTTTGAGCTTGAGAAGCTTGAGGAGGATACGGAAGTTACCGTTAAGATTGATTTTGTTAAGCTTTATAAGAAGATGGTTGAGTACAAAGCCGACCATTTATATTCTCTTCCCCAGTGGAAAAATGTTTTCTCCGAGGAGGAGCTTGCTAAGCTTTATAAGGAACAGAAGAAGTCCACTACTATTGTTAATGAAGGTCCTAAGATTGGCAGAAACGATCCTTGTCCTTGCGGAAGTGGCAAAAAGTATAAAAAATGTTGTGGTGCAAATTAATTGAAAACTCAGATTTTTAAAGTTGACTCAGATAACATTGATAATACTGTAATAGGCAAGGCCGCTGATATTATTAAATCAGGCGGTCTTGTGGCATTTCCTACGGAAACTGTTTATGGCTTGGGCGGTGACGGTCTTAACCCCTCTGCATCTGTAAAGATTTATGCGGCAAAGGGCAGACCCTCAGATAACCCCCTTATACTCCATATTTCGGATTTAAGCCAGCTCTCACCTTTAGTCAGTGAAATTCCTGAAAATGCAAAAAAACTGGCAAGGGAATTTTGGCCGGGTCCTCTCACTATGATATTTAAAAAAAGTGATGCGGTGCCAAAGGAAACAAGCGGAGGTCTTAATACCGTTGCTGTCCGTTTTCCTGAAAACAGGATAGCACAGGCACTTATCAGGGCAGGCGGTACGCCCATTGCTGCTCCGAGTGCAAATACATCAGGCAGACCAAGCCCCACAAGAGCATCTCATGTAGAGTTTGATTTAAGCGGTAAAATTGATATGATTATTGACGGAGGTGCCTGTGAGTTTGGACTTGAATCCACTATAGTCGATGTGTCGGGTGAAGTGCCCTGCCTTTTACGCCCGGGCTCAATCACTCTTGAAATGCTAAGAGAGGTTTTGGGCAGAGTTGATGTAGATAAGGCTGTAGTTTCTAAGCTTGACACGGGGGAGCTTCCCAAAGCTCCGGGCATGAAATATACCCACTATTCACCCAGTGCCGATGTGGTTATTGTCAGAGGTGACAGGGATAAAATGGTTCATAAAATAAATGAGCTTATTTCCCAGGTTGAATCTTCACTTAAAATCGGTGTTATTGCAACAGAGGAAAATAAGGACAGGTACAAAAACTGTGAGGTGCTTGTAATAGGCAGTATTAAAGAACCGGGAACTATTGCCGCAAATCTTTTTAAAATGCTTAGAAAATGTGATTATCACAAAATTGATAAGGTGTTTGCCGAGGGACTTTGTGAGGATGAACTTGGACTTGCCATAATGAATAGGTTGAAGAAAGCAGCCGGATATTGTATAATAGAAGTATAACATTGGAGGGAGTTTTTCAAATGATAGCTTTAGGATGTGACCATGGCGGATTGGAACTAAAAAAGGTTGTTATGGATTATCTTGACAGTAAGAATATTGAATACAAGGATTTTGGCACTTATACAAGCAAGTCCTGTGATTATCCTATATACGGTAAGGCTGTTGCAAAGGCTGTTGCAGGCGGTGAGTGCGATAAAGGTATTATTATTTGCGGTACAGGCATTGGCATCTCAATAACTGCAAACAAGATTAAGGGCATAAGAGCAGCTCTTTGCCATGATGTATTTTCTGCTAAGGCAACAAGAGAGCATAACAATGCTAATATTTTAGCAATGGGTGCAAGAGTTATAGGCCCGGGTCTTGCTCTTGAAATTGTTAAGGCATTTTTGGAAACGGAATTTTCCAATGATGAAAGACACATTAGAAGAATTAATATGATAGAAGATTAAAGGAGGTTATTTTATGAGCAATTTATGTATTGTAGAGCATCCGTTGGTACAGAGTAAGCTTGCCCATCTCAGAAATAAAGATACTAATAATAAAGAATTCAGAGAACTTGTAAGTGAAATTTCTGCCCTTTTATTCTATGAAGCAACCAAGGATATGAGTGTTAAGGATATTAAAGTTGCAACTCCCCGTGGTGAGGCAGGCTGCAGGATTTTAGACAAGGAAATTGGCATAGTTCCTATTTTAAGAGGCGGTCTTGGTATGGTTGAAGGCATTGTTGATTTAATGCCTAATGCTAAAATCGGTCATATTGGTCTTTACAGAGACCCTAATACTTTTATGCCTATTGAATATTACTGCAAGCTGCCTGAAGGCGAGGATATTGAAATGTTTGTACTTGAGCCTATGATGGCTACGGGAGGTACTTCTTCAGCAGCTATTCAGTTCCTTAAGGAAAGAAATGTAAAGAATATTAAGTATATCTGTCTTATCTGTACTCCTGACGGTGTTAAGAAGTTACAGGAAGATCATCCCGATGTAGATGTTTATGCTGCGGCTCTTGACAGAGCAATAAGTGAAGACGGTTATATTGTTCCGGGCTTAGGTGATGCCGGTGACAGAATGTTTGGTACTAAATAGGGGAGATTGCTATGTCGGAAACCTGGCTTTTGTGCATGACAGCCTTTGCTGTTGCCTTTGCAGTTACACTTTTAACCACACCTATGGCTAAAAGCCTTGCTTATCGCTTTAAGGCTGTGGATTTTCCTCGTTCAAGGGGTATGAATAATGAGCCTGTGCCTCGTATGGGCGGACTTGCCATTGTTCTTGGCTTTATGGGTTCAATTCTTTTTATGTCCTTTTTTATAGAGGATTTTCATACAAAGAAGTTTTTTGGCTTTATTGTAGGTGCTATTATTATTGTTATAGTAGGTATGTTTGACGATGTTTATGAATTAAGTGCTAAGTTTAAGCTCTTTGTTCAGATTTTAGTTGCTATTATAGTTGTATCTACAGGTACAAAGCTTGACTTTATTATGTGGCCAATGTGGCAGTACTTAAAACCTTTTTCAAATGTTATTACAGTTTTTTGGATTGTAGGACTTATTAATGCCGTTAATCTTATTGACGGTCTGGACGGTTTGGCTGCAGGTGTTACTACTATTGCAAGTATTTGCCTTACTATTCTTTGTGCTTTGTCAGGCAATACTCTTGCAGTTGTGATCTGTGCCACCCTTGCAGGCTCTACTCTTGGCTTTCTGCCGAGAAATTTTGCTCCTGCCGAGGTTTATATGGGTGACACGGGCTCTACATTTTTAGGTTATGTTCTTGCTGTTACTTCCTGTATCGGTGTGTTCAAGACCTATGCTATTTTAGCACTTCTTCTTTCCGTTCTTGCTATGGCACTGCCTATACTTGATACATCTTTTGCAATGATACGGCGAGCGGTTAATCATAAGCCTATTATGGCTCCTGACAGAGGGCATCTTCATCACAGACTTGTAGATGCGGGACTCAGTTCCAAGCAGGCTGTAATGGTGCTTTACGGACTCAGCTCAATCAGCTGTCTTATTGCCGTTGTTATAGCTTTGGGGGATTACAGAATTACACTTGCCCTTTTAATGATACTGCTTGTGATAATACTTATGATTGCTGTATACGGCAGGAGAACTGACAGAAAAAAATAAAACTCAGAGGGCAGACTATGCCCTTTTTTTATAGGGAGGAATGTTTTATGAATAAAAAAATTTTAGCTTTATCCTTAGCTTTTGCTATGATTACACCGGGAATGACTTTTGCTGATGATATTGCAATTGGTGCAAAGTCTGAAATTTCAATTAATGTTAATGGTGCAAGGTTAGAAATGGATCAGCCGCCTATTATTGAGAATGGAAGAACTCTTGTGCCGTTAAGAGCTGTTGCCGAAGCCCTTGGCTGCAATGTTGAATGGGATAATACGGCAAAAACTGCAAGTTTTGTTCAGGGTGATGTAACTGCTGTCATTACGGTTGGAGAAAACTATATTTTAGCCGGTGATGGTGTTTATAACGAGGAGTTCCCTATTGATACACCGGCTGTTATTAAAAATTCAAGAACTATGATACCCCTCAGAGCATTATCGGAATGTTTTGGATATGATGTAAAATGGGACAGTGAAACAATGACTGTTGATATCAGCTCCAAGTCTATGGAAAGGGGTGACACCGATAATGCAGGTGAACAGGAGTATATTGGCGCTGATGATAATAATATGCTTGGTAAAGTTAAGGCATATTCAGGTATACTTAAAGGAACGGCTGGCATTATTGATGCCGTGAATTATGAAAGTGAAGAATATACAGTTCTTAAGGAAGAGCTTGATAAAATTCTTGCTGATGCGGATACAATGAGTTATGATGAGCTTATGGAAGCCTTTACTAAGCTTAAGGAAATAGACGGTGAGCTTGTGGATACGGCTGATAGCGTAGGCGTAGGCGATATTGTGGCTGATTACTATAATGAGGTTGAAGCGTCTCTTGCTGAAATAATTGAAGCCTGAAAACTGTACAGTTGATTGAATTGTCCGCTGAAAATACTTTTTTTATAAATTTATAAGTGCATTAAAGCCGCCCTTTTCAGATTGAGGTGACCCCCAAAAGTTAGACTTTATACAGCGTAGCGGTTTTCGGACTGCT
>JAUNGN010000068.1 GCA_030524425.1 Clostridia bacterium
ATAACGCATTAAAATACCCTCCTTACCGGTTGTCCAGTAAAGAGGGTACATATCAAAATTTCTGATTTGCGCAGCCCCTTAAATTTTACCTATTTAATTTTTGGGAGTATTCAGGAAAAACCTCAATACTTCTTGCGAGAATACCCTGCGTATAGGCAATAAATATGCCGTAATTTGTAATTGGAACATTTTGGGATTTACATACATAAACTCTGTGCTTCATTTCCTTTTCATTAAGTGTACAGCCTCCGCAATGGATAACAGCTTTATATTTACTTAAATCTCGCGGAAATTCGGTGCCGCTGCAAAATTCGTAGTTTATGGTTTTGTTACTGTGTGCTTTTAACCATTTTGGAATTTTAACAGTGCCGATATCATCACATTGTCTGTGATGAGTACAGCCTTCTGCAATTAGCACCGTGTCACCGTTATTAAGTTTATCAATGGTATTAACTGCTTTAATTGCTTCTTCAAGATCTCCCTTATAGCGTGCAAACAAAATGGAAAAGGAAGTAAGAAGTATATTATCAGGAACAACAGTTTTAACATAGCCGAATGCCTGTGAATCGGTAACAACCATTTTAGGCTTTTTACCTAAACTTTTTAATGTTTTTACAAGCTCAGTATCTCTTGTCACAACAGAAACTGCTCCTGCTTCAAGAATATCTCTTATTGTCTGCTGCTGGGGCAGTATAAGTCTGCCTTTAGGCGCTGCCTTATCAATAGGCACAACCAAAACAACCAAGTCATCAGGATCTAATTTATCACCAATGATTTTTAATGTCATATTATCGGCAGGCACAAGTTTAGATATTTTTTCTTTAAGTTCCCATATATTTTCATTTGTTTTGGCACTTACCCATATTGCGTTTTCAACTTCATAATGCTGACAGACTTCATCGGATTTATTTAAAATAACAATATATGGCAGCTTTTTTTCTTTAAAGGCTTCGATTATTTTATTATCCTCCGGCTGAAGTCCTATATTTCCGTCTACAACCAAAAGTGCAATATCTGTTTTATTTAAAACCTGATAGCTTTTTTCAATTCTCTTTTCGCCAAGCTCCCCAATATCATCAATACCCGGAGTATCGATAATCATAACAGGACCTAGAGGCAAAAGCTCCATAGCTTTCTGTACAGGGTCGGTGGTGGTACCCTTTATATCTGATACAATAGAAAGGCTTTGTCCTGTAATAGCATTGATTATACTGGACTTTCCTGCATTTCTTCTGCCAAAAATACCTATATGTATTCTGTCTGATTTTGGTGTATCATTCAAGCTCATATAGTCCACCTCCTAAAATCTGAAATCTCTCTTTCCCTTATGAATATTTAATAAATAGTCCTTAACAACAGCCTTAACCTTTTCCTTAGGAATATTTTCAATTTCTTTATTAATTAATTCTTCGCCTATTTTCTTTGTAGCCTCAGATGCATAATCTTCAAGATATTCCTTTAATGTCATGAGAGCGTTAGGGTGACAGCAATTTTGAATTTGACCTGATTTACAAAGGCTCATAAAGCGGTCTCCTGTTCTGCCTTCTCTGTAGCAGGCTGTACAGA
The DNA here is from genome assembly GCA_030524425.1 of Clostridia bacterium. Lineage (GTDB taxonomy): Bacteria > Bacillota > Clostridia > Lachnospirales > CAG-274 > Gallispira. Next base: position 1,567 of record JAUNGN010000068.1, read on the forward strand.
AGCTTGGTATATAACCCATAGTCATTAACCAGTTTACAACCTCGTCAAGAGTTCTGTTGTCGCTGACATCAAACTGTGCACTGTTGTCCTCCTCCGGTTCAGGCTCATAATAGCCTCCGACACTTGTTCTTGACGCACCGCTAATTTGTGAAATACCTAAATGCAGAACTTTTTCCCTTGTTTTTTTGCTTTCTCTTGTAGATACAATCATACCTGTATATGGAACAGCAATTCTTATACAGGCAACAAGTTTAGCAAAAATATCATCACTTACCGCATCCGTAAATTCAGTAGGGTCAATATCATCGGCTGGTCTTATTCTTGGTACGCTTATAGTATGAGGACCTACACCGTGAACAGCCTCTAAATGTTCGGCATGCATTAAAAGTCCTGCAAACTCATAGCGGTATTTTTCAAGACCGAATAAAACGCCTAAGCCTACATCATCAATACCGCCCTCCATAGCTCTGTCCATAGCTTCTGTGTGATAAGCATAGTTGTGCTTAGGTCCGGTTGGATGAAGCTGTTCATAGCTTTCCTTATGATATGTTTCCTGAAAAAGAATATATGTACCGATACCTGCCTCTTTAAGCTTTCTGTAATTTTCAACAGTAGTGGCGGCAATATTTACATTAACACGTCTTATAGCACCATTTTTATGTTTAACGCTGTAAATAGTCTTAATACATTCGAGAATATATTCAATAGGATTATTTACGGGGTCTTCTCCTGATTCAATAGCTAATCTCTTATGCCCCATATCCTGAAGGGCAATAACTTCCCTGCGTATTTCATCCTGAGTAAGTTTCTTTCTTGCTATGTGCTTATTTTTTAAATGGTATGGACAGTATACACAGCCGTTCACACAATAATTAGATAAGTAGAGTGGGGCAAACATAACAATTCTGTTGCCGTAAAAATCCTTTTTAATCTGCTCGGCAAGAGCATAGATTTCGTTATTTTTTTCTTCATTTGAACAGGCTAAAAGCACAGATGCCTCTCTGTGAGAAAGCCCTTTTCTTTCTTTTGCCTTTTCAATAATTGAGTCAATTAACTCAATATTATCCTTGTTCGCATCAGCATAGGCGAGGGTATCAAGTATTTCATCATGTGATATAAATTCTTCTGCCTTTAGTGATTTTGGATTATACATTTTTTTCTCCTTTCTTTCAGGTCAGGTGTTAATGTTTACTGCAATTTTGATACATAAAACCTTTCCCGTCAGTAAATTTAGTTATAGATTGTTTTGGTGCTTACTCCGTCAAGCTGTCCCAGCTTTCCCGATAAAGCACTTATTATATCATTAGGTGCATCAATGGCGACACTAATTATATTTATGTTTTTTTCCTTGTAGGGAATACCCATTCTTCCTATTATGTATTCACCATAATCATGAAGAATGTTGTTAATATGATTGGCAGAGTCAAAATTCTTAACAACAATGCCAATCAGAGCAACTCTTGTTTCCATAGAAGCCTCCTTAAGCAGTTTTAATTTATTATACAACCCTTAATAAAAAAATACAATATTTTTTTGATAATAATTATTAATAAAAAACTCCCAAATTTGATATGTACCCTCTTTACTGGACAACCGGTAAGGAGGGTATTTTAATG
>JAUNGN010000033.1 GCA_030524425.1 Clostridia bacterium
GTGTTCAGCATAACTAATAAATCAATGTGTCCAGATTTCTGGGTACATATCAATACACAACAGCCCAAAAATATTTATAATCAGCCTAATTCAGCAAAATACTTAATAGTTCTTACCATCTGGCTTGTGTATGAATTTTCATTATCATACCAAGAAACTACCTGTACTTCATATAAATCATCAGCAACCTTATTTACCATTGTCTGAGTAGCATCAAATAATGAACCAAAAGTGATACCAATAATATCTGAAGATACAATTTCATCCTCATTATAACCGAAAGAAGCTGAAGAAGCAGCCTTCATAGCAGCATTGATACCTTCAACAGTTACATCTGTACCCTTAACAACTGCAGTAAGAATAGTAGTAGAACCTGTAGGAACAGGAACTCTCTGAGCAGAGCCGATTAACTTGCCGTTAAGTTCAGGAATAACTAAGCCAATAGCCTTAGCAGCACCTGTTGAGTTAGGAACGATGTTAACAGCAGCTGCACGAGATCTTCTTAAATCGCCCTTTCTCTGAGGACCGTCAAGAGTCATCTGGTCACCTGTATAAGCGTGGATAGTAGACATAATACCGGCCTGAATTGGAGCATAATCATTAAGAGCCTTAGCCATAGGAGCTAAACAGTTAGTAGTACAAGAAGCAGCAGAGATAATCTTATCATCAGCAGTTAATGTACCCTCGTTTACGCTGAATACAATTGTTGGTAAGTCATTACCAGCAGGAGCTGAAATAACAACCTTCTTAGCACCTGCAGTAAGGTGAGCAGAAGCCTTATCCTTAGAAGTATAGAAACCTGTACACTCAAGTACAACATCTACATCTAAGTCACCCCAAGGAAGCTTAGAAGCATCAGCTTCTTTGTAAATTTCGATTTCCTTACCGTTTACAACAATAGAAGATTCCTTTGCTTCAACAGTACCGTCAAATCTGCCCTGAGTTGAATCATACTTTAATAAGTGAGCTAATACCTTAGGTGCAGTTAAGTCGTTAATTGCAACAACTTCATAACCATCAGCAGAAAACATCTGTCTGAAAGCAAGTCTACCAATACGACCAAAACCATTAATAGCAACTTTAACCATTTTTTGTTTCCTCCTAAAAAATAAAATTAGAAAATTAGTATGTTATAAATATAACAATCTTTTAAGACAGTTAACTATAACACTTACTGCGTAATATTATACCACAAATCTTAAAATCTTTAAACATTTTTTTTCAAAATTACTGTAAAATTTTAATATTTATCAATATATTACAAAATTTTACAGTTAAAGAATATTAAATTATACAAAATATATATATCAGTATTTCCCCTGCCCGATTATAATATTCAAAAGAGGCCTGATTTATTCAGACCTCTCAAAAGCTTTATTTAAAATACTCAACACCTGATAAGAATATCTTCTGATCCTTTTCACCGGGAACATTAGTAAATACACCGTTGCCAATTCTCTCAGAATGTCCCATCTTGCCCAAAATTCTGCCATCAGGACTTGTAATACCCTCGATAGCATAAATTGAGCCGTTTGGATTATACTTAATATCATATGTTGGATTACCATGCTCATTTACATACTGTGTTGCAATCTGTCCGTTTTCAGCAAGAGCCTTAACTGCAGCCTCATCAGCCATAAATCTGCCCTCACCATGAGAGAAAGCAACTCTGTGTACCTGACCTACAGCAGTATTCCATAACCAAGGTGATTTGTTTGAAATAATCTTAGTGTCTGCAAGACAAGATACATGACGACCAATAGTATTAAATGTAAGAGTAGGAGCATTTTCTTCCATATCTCTTATTTCGCCATAAGGTACAAGGCCAAGTTTAATAAGTGCCTGGAAACCGTTACAAATACCTAACATAAGACCATCTCTGTTTTTTAAGAGATTCATAGTAGCCTCCTTTACCTTAGGATTTCTGAATACGGCAGCTATAAACTTACCTGAACCCTCAGGCTCATCACCGGCAGAAAAACCTCCCGGAATCATAATAATCTGGCTGTTGTTAATCATTTCAACCATTTTATCTATACTCTGAACAAGCCACTCCTTCTTTAAGTTGCTTATTACAAGGGTGTCTGCAACAGCACCTGCCTTTTCAAAAGCTCTCTTTGTATCATATTCACAGTTAGTGCCCGGGAATACAGGTATAAACACTCTCGGCGCAGCAATTCCCTTGCCTGTATGCTTCTTTGTTGCTATTTCAAAAGGCTTAACAGAAATATCACTTGTATCATAGCTTGAATAGTGCTTAGTCGGGAAAATCTTCTCCAATGGTTTGAACCATGTTCTCTTTGCTTCTTCAATAGTAATTACTTCACCATTAACCTTAAAGCAATCGTCCTCTGTAGTCATACCAATTACCTTATAGTTATATCCCTTTAATAATTCTTTAATTGTATCCTCATCATAAGGCATTTCAAGCACAAATGAGCCATAGCTGTAGTTAAACAAATCATCATCATTGATTTCAATACCAATGTCATTTCCAAAAGCCATTTTGCTGACAGCTGCAGCCACACCTCCATGACCAATAGTTGAAGCGGCAATAACCTTCTTTTCCTTTATAAGCTTGCTCACAATCTTAAAGTTCTTAATAAGCTCATTAAAATCAGGCAAATCATTTGCATCATATCTTGTTGTAAGCTTAACAATTAAACTTTCAATAGTCTTAAATTCAGGGGAAATAATAGTATTAACATCTGAAACATCAACAGCAAATGAAACAAGTGTCGGAGGCACATCCAAATCCTTAAAAGTACCTGACATACTGTCCTTACCGCCAATGGAAGCAGTTCCAAGCTTCATCTGTGCAGCCAAAGCACCAAGTAAAGCACTAAAAGGCTTTCCCCATCTTTCAGGAGCATCGCCCAGTCTTTCAAAATATTCCTGGAATGTAAGTCTGCAAGAGTCATAATTACCTCCTGCTGCCACAATTTTCGCAACAGATTCCACTACAGCATATAATGCACCATGGAAAGGACTCCACTTGGCAACCTTAGGATTATATCCGTAGCTCATAAGAGTTGCAGTTGTGGTTTCACCCTTTAATAAAGGAACCTTTGCAGCCATTGCCTCAATAGGTGTCAGCTGATTTTTACCGCCAAAAGGCATAAGTACAGTACCTGCACCAATAGTTGAATCAAATCTTTCGGAAAGACCCTTTTGGCAGGCAACATTTAAATCAGAAAGATTTTCAAGCCATTTTTCCTTAATATTTCCTGTTGTTTCTTTTAAAGCAGGCTTTTCATTTGGTGAACTTACCGTTACCTTTGTATACTGTGCAGCACCATTGGTATCAAGGAAATCTCTTGAAATATTTACAATATCATTGCCGTTCCAGAACATTTTTAATCTTCTGTCATCCGTTACCTCAGCAACAACCACAGCTTCCAGATTTTCTTCATTTGCAAACTTAATAAACCTGTCTGCATTACTTGGATCAACAACTACAGCCATTCTTTCCTGGGATTCGGAAATAGCAAGCTCTGTACCGTCAAGACCCTCATACTTCTTTGGCACCAAGTCAAGGTTAATTTCAAGACCTTCAGCAAGCTCACCGATAGCTACGGAAACACCGCCTGCACCAAAGTCGTTACATCTCTTAATCATTATGCTGACTTCAGAATTTCTGAATAATCTTTGTATCTTTCTTTCAGTCGGTGCATTACCCTTCTGTACTTCTGCACCGCATGTAAGTATAGATTCTTCGTTATGCTCCTTAGAAGAACCTGTAGCACCTCCGCAGCCGTCTCGTCCTGTTCTTCCGCCTGTTAAAATGATAACATCACCCTTGGCAGGTCTTTCCCTTACAACATCACACTTCCTTGCAGCAGCAATAACCGCGCCTATTTCCATTCTCTTTGCAACATAACCCTCATCATAAATTTCCGCTACCTGACCTGTAGCAAGACCAATCTGGTTACCATAAGAACTGTAGCCATGGGCAGCAGATCGTACAAGCTTAGACTGAGGCAGCTTGCCGGGAATAGTATCCCTTACCGGAACAGTAGGATCACCTGCACCTGTTACTCTCATTGCCTGATATACATAGCTTCTTCCTGAAAGAGGATCTCTGATACATCCGCCGATACAGGTTGCAGCACCACCAAAAGGCTCAATTTCCGTTGGATGGTTATGAGTTTCGTTTTTAAACATAATAAGGTAATCCTCTGTCTTGCCGTCAATGTCAACAGGAACTACAATACTGCATGCGTTAATTTCCTCAGATTCATCAAAATCAGCCAGCTTGCCCTGAGCCTTTAATGCTCTCATACCCATAACAGCTATATCCATTAAGCACTGGGGCTTATCTTCCCTGCCCAATTCCTTCTTTAAATCAAGATAAAGCTTATAAGCATCTTCAATTACCTTTTTATACTTGCCTTCTTCAAACTTAACCTCTGTAATGTTTGTAGCAAATGTTGTATGTCTGCAATGATCAGACCAGTAAGTATCAATTACCTTAATTTCAGTAATACTTGGATCTCTCTTTTCAGTGTCCCTGAAATACTGCTGACAGAAAATAATATCAGCATCGCTCATAGCAAGACCCATTTCAGCTCTTAAAGCAAGAAGCTCTTTTTCACTCTTATCAATAAAACCTGTCAGTGTATCAACGGTTTCAGGTATATTTAATTGCATTTTTAAAGTTTCGGGCTTGTCTGTTGATGCTTCTCTTGAATCAACAGGGTTAATACAATAGCCCTTAATCTTTTCAACATCTTCAACAGACAATTCACCCTTTAAAACATAAATTTTAGCACAGGCAATAAGTGCATCATAGTTCCTGCCTATAATCTGGATACACTGCATTGCAGAATCTGCTCTCTGATCATACTGACCGGGAAGATATTCCATGCCAAAGAAAACCTCATCCCCAGCAACAGGAAAACTCTCACTGTATATTATATCAACAGGAGGCTCAGAAAAAACTGTTTTTTCTGCAATCTTAAAATTTTCCTCCTTCATTCCCTCAACGTCATAACGCACTAAAATTCTCAAGTCCTCCAAAGCAGAAATGCCAAGATTTTCTCTTACATCTTCAAGAAGCTGCTTTGCTTCAATATCACAGCCTTTTTTCTTTTCCACAAAAATTCTTTTAATAGCCATAATTATTTCCTTTCTATATTAATTAATAGATTATTTTTTATCATTTTCAAGGAAGCCATCAAGCCTCATTTTTTTATATTCCTTAAATCTGCCCTCATCAAGAGCATTTCTTATTTCCTCCATCATATTGTTAAAGAAATATAAGTTATGAATAACACACAATCTCATAGCAAGCATTTCTTTTGCTTTAAAAAGATGTCTTATATAAGCCTTACTGTATTTCTGACAGGTCGGACAATGACATTCATTGTCAATAGGCGTATCATCAAGCTCATACTTTGCATTTAAAAGATTTAATTTGCCTTTATTTGTATATACATTAGCGTGTCTGCCGTTTCTTGCAGGCAGCACACAGTCAAAAAAGTCCACGCCCCTGTCAACAGCCTCAAGAATATTGGCAGGAGTTCCGACACCCATCAAATATGTAGGCTTATTCTTTGGAAGGTATGGCACAACATTTTCAATTATTTCATACATTTTCTCGTGAGTTTCACCTACTGCAAGTCCGCCTATGGCATATCCCGGCAAATCATACTCACTTATTCTTTTTGCATGCTCAATTCTTATATCATTAAGTATACCGCCCTGATTAATACCAAACAAAAGCTGCTGCTTATTAATAGTATCATCAAGTGAATTAAGCTCTTTCATTTTAGCAATGCATCTTTCAAGCCAGCGTGTTGTTCTGTCAACAGACTTTTGAATATAGCTTCTGTCTGCAAGAGCAGGAGGACATTCGTCAAATGCCATGGCAATTGTTGACGCTAAATTTGACTGTATAGTCATACTCTCCTCAGGACCCATAAAAATCTTATGCCCGTCAATATGGGAATTAAAGTATACTCCCTCTTCCTTTATTTTTCTCAGCGTTGTAAGTGAAAACACCTGAAATCCGCCTGAATCGGTAAGTATAGGCTTGTCCCATACCATAAATTTATGAAGTCCGCCAAGCTGTTTAACAATCCTATCTCCCGGTCTTAAATGGAGGTGATAAGTATTGGACAACTCCACCTGGCATTTTATATTCTGTAAATCCTCAGTTGACACAGCACCCTTTATAGCCGCCGCCGTACCCACATTCATAAATACAGGTGTCTGTATAGTACCGTGAACAGTTTCAAGCTGCCCTCTTTTTGCACAGCCCTCTGTTTTTAATAATTTATACATATTAAACCTCTTATAATTTTAAATAGACTTATTTTTAGTATACAACACTTTTGTAAAATATGCAATTTCTAATTGCAAAAAAACTAAAAAAAAGTTATACTGTTACTATAAACGGCAAAATAATAATAAATAATAATATTTTTTAAATAAACAGGAGAATAATATGAAAAAGTTTAAGCTTCAGGCAACAACAACCTTCGGCTTAGAGGCTGTTGTAAAAAGAGAAATTGAGCATTTAGGCTTTGAAAATATATCTGTTTCAGACGGCTATGTAGAATTTACATCAGACTATAATGGCATTGCAAAGGCTAATTTGTGGCTTCGTTCAGCTGACAAAGTTCTTATAATTATCGGACGTTTTCAGGCTGTTACATTTGAAGAGCTTTTCGACCAAACCTTTGAGCTTCCATGGGACGAGCTTATTCCCAAGGAAGCAAACTTTATTATAACAGGAAAATCCTTTAAATCCACACTTTCAAGTGTACCTGCCTGTCAGTCTGTTGTTGAAAAAGCAATAATCAAAAAAATGCAAACAAAATATAATATAAGACGTTTTCCTAAAATCGGAGCAGAATATACAATACAGGCAGCCTTATTAAAGAACACCGTCACAATTACTTTAAATACATCAGGCCCCTCCCTTCATAAAAGGGGCTACAGACACGGTCAGGTTATTGCTCCCTTAAAGGAAACAATGGCTGCCGCACTGATTCAGCTCAGCTATTGGAGAAAAGACAGAATATTCCTTGATCCCTGCTGCGGTTCAGGTACATTGCCTATTGAAGCAGCTCTTATAGGCAGAAATATTGCTCCGGGACTCAGCAGAAAATTTGCAGCCGAAGAATGGGAATTTATACCAAAGGAGGCTTGGCAGCAGGAGAGAAAAGCAGCTTATTCAGCTATTGACTATGATATTGACTTAAAAATATATGGCTCCGATATAAATGCCCATGCTATAGAAATAGCAAAGGTAAATGCAGAAAACGCAGGTGTTGATGACTGTATTTCGTTTAAACAAATACCTTTTAATAAGCTTCATCTTCCCGGAAATTACGGTGTATGCGTATCTAATCCGCCATATGCAGAAAGAATGGGTAATTTAGCCGATGTAGAAAGACTTTATACTGATATGGGTAATTTGTTCAGACATAATAAAACATGGTCAGCCTACTTTATTACCTCCCATGAAGGCTTTGAAAAGCTATACGGCAAAAAGGCAGACAAAAAAAGAAAGCTTTTTAACGGAAATGTTAAAACTGATTATTACCAATATTTCGGAGAAAGACCTCCTAAATAAATTTCAGCTGTAACATTAATTTTAGTGTTACAGCTTTTTTATGTTTTACTATTATTTTAAATACAGTACTTGACAATACATAGTAGTTGGTATATATTAGTTTTATAGTTTTTTAAATATCCTATTGACAAACCGTTATAAGTGTACTATTATATATAATGCAGTAAACAAATAAAGGGAGAGTGTATTTATGTCAAAGAAAAAAATTATAATTATATCTGCTGTCTTATTATTTATTATTATTTTTATATTTGTGAAATTAATATCAGGCAAAAAAATGGATATTAATTCAGTATCTATTGAAAAAGCTCATACTCAGTCCATTACAACAGAAGTAAGTGCAACCGGTACTGTTGCTTTAGCAGACAGCAACAGATTTTATTCCTCCTCTTCTGCAACGATTAAAGAAATCTACATAAAAGAAGGTGATGCTGTAAAAAAAGGACAGACCCTTTTTACATATAATGAAAAAGCTCTTGATGACCTTAAAAATCAGCTTGCAGCAGCAAAGCTTGATATAAAAAGCAATGAAGTTGCCCTCAAATCAGTTAATATAGAAATTGATGAAAGCCTGCTAAAAGAATACAGTGCAAACATCAACCAATGCGATACTAATATTGAAGCTATTAACTACAAAATAGAACAGCTTGATATACAAATTAAACAAGGTGAATATGACCTTAATAAAGCAAAAGAAGATTATGACAATGACAAATTGCTTTGTAACAGCGGAGGTTTATCTCTTGATGAATTAAAAAACTCAGAGAATGCGTATAATCAAAAGATTAATGATTTAGAGCTTCTGAAGAGTCAGAAAAAATCAGAGTCCCTTTCTTTAAATACGGAAAAAGCAAATAAGGAAGTTGAACAGGCAAAATATAATCAGCTTATAAATCAAAACAATACTTCCGAAATAAAAAATAAAAGAGAAGCTCAGAATATAGCCTTACAGCAATCAAAGCTTAAAGCTGAACAGCTTCAGGCAGAAATAAACAAATTCAAAACCGAAGAAACAGCTCCTTGTGACGGAATAATAATAAATTTACAGGAAGATTTTATGTCAGGCTCTGCCGTAAGCGAGGGAACTTATTTATTTGAAATAGCAGATGAAAATACAATTGTCAATTTAGATGTACCTGAATATGATATGCAGAACATAGCTCTTAATCAGCCTGTTACAATAACCTATGACGGATTTGAAGGTGAATTAAAAGGTACTGTTACCAAAATATACCCTACTGCCGAAAAAAAGACAATTAATAACAGTGAAAAAAACGTAGTTACGGTACAGGTTACAGTAACAGATAAAGCTAACCTTAATTTAGGCTTTAACGTAGACGGAAAAATTGTAACAAGCACTAATGAAAATGCCGTAGTAATACCTGTAAGCTCCTACCTTACCGATAATACGGGCAAGGATTATGTTTATGTAGTTAATACCGGCAATGTTCTGGAGAAAAAATACATAACAATAAAAAATTTTGACAATATGTATATTGAAATAGAAGGACTTAATATAGGCGAAAATGTCGTAAATACTCCCGATGAAACTATTATCAGTGAAGGAATGACTGTATCCATAACGGAGGCGAATAGCAATGATTAAAGCCAATGGAATAAGAAAGATATATAAAAACGGTAAAATTGAAGTTGAAGCTTTAAAGGGTGTTGATTTACTCGTAGAAAAAGGTGAATTTGTATCAATAATGGGAGCGTCAGGTTCAGGCAAATCCACAATGATGAATATACTCGGCTGTCTTGATACTATGACATCAGGTAAATATTTTCTTGACGGAGAAGACATATCAAAAACAAGCGGAAATAAGCTTGCCTACATACGCAATAAAAAAATAGGTTTTGTTTTCCAAAGCTTTAATCTTTTACCAAAGCTTACGGCAATACAAAATGTAGAGCTGCCTATGATATATGGCGGTGTTAAACCTAAAGAACGTCACGAAAAGGCACTTGAAGCCATGAAAAAGGTTGGTCTTGCTGAAAGAATAAACCATAAGCCAAATGAAATGTCAGGCGGTCAGAGGCAAAGAGTTGCCATAGCAAGAAGCCTTGTAAACGACCCTGCCATAATACTTGCTGATGAACCAACAGGTAACCTTGACTCAAAATCAAGTGTAGAAATTATTGAAATATTTCAAAAATTGAATTTTGACGGTGCAACCATAGTTATGGTAACCCATGAGCCGGATATAGCCGCATATACAAAGAGAATAGTTAAATTTACTGATGGTATTATAATAAGTGATGAGCCTGTAAAAAATCCGCTGATTGCCGAGGTGAGCAGATATGAACATAATTGAACAAATTACATCAGCCTTTACAAATGTATTTTCAAACAAAATGAGAACATTTCTTACAATGCTTGGCATAATAATAGGTATATCCTCCGTTATAATGATAACATCAATAGGTATTGGCATAAAATCTATGATGGACAGTGAATTTGATAAATTAGGTTCCAATCTGATTGTAATTTATCTTAAAAGCTGGATGAACAATGTTAAGGATAAGGACTATCTTACCGATGAAGATTTAGAGCTTATAAAAAATCACCCCAATATTGAATATGCCGCTCCTTACATAAGTACAAGTGCAGAGGTTGATTTAAGAAATCAAAGTAAATTATACTGCAGCATTACAGGAACCACAAAGGAATACAAAAATCAAGGCAACTTTGAGCTTAAATACGGCAGATTTTTAAATGATGCCGACAATATTGGCGGTACCAAAGCAGCTGTAATAAGCGAATGGATGGCTAAAGCCATGTTTGGCTATACCAATGTTACAGGCAAAACCTTTAAGGTAGATTTTGATGATTACAGTGATACATTAACTATTGTAGGTGTTCTTAAAAGCAATGAAGACGATATGGGATTTGTATCCACTTACAGCTCAGGCGAAATTTTTATGCCCATAAAAAAGGTATATGACTACAAGGACGAAGATGACAAGGATATAATAGATAATATATATGCAGGCGTTAAGGACACGTCAAAACTTACTCAGACAAATAAGGAAATATTAAGACTGCTTGAGGTAAAACATAACAACTCGGACTATTATGCAATAGAATCCTATATGGATCAGGTAAAGCTTATAACAAAGGTTATTAACGGAATAACAGCCTTTATAGGCTTTGTTGCTGCCATCTCCCTTTTGGTAGGAGGTATAGGTGTAATGAATATAATGCTTGTAACCGTTACAGAAAGGACAAGAGAAATAGGTATAAGAAAATCCCTAGGTGCAACTAACAGCAATATAAGAACACAGTTTCTTATTGAAGCTGTTATATTATCCCTTACCGGAGGAATTATAGGTGTAATTATAGGATATTTAAGCAGTATTGGCATAGGCTTAATTATATCGGCAGCCGCTGATATTCAGTTTACACCCGTACTATCAATATTTATTATAACACTGGTTGTAATTATATCAAGCTCCATTGGTATAATATTCGGTGTATATCCTGCTGCTAAAGCAGCAAAGCTCGATCCCATTGAAGCATTAAGATATGAATAAAAATATAAGAGCTATACTTTTTTATTAATTAATTAAATTATGTATAGCTCTTTTAAATGTTAAAACAAAGTCAATTGGTCAGTTTCTCTCATATTGCCAAGAACACCTGCATCTCTCAGCATCTGTATATTGCTTTGTCCAAGACTTGTTCTCTTTTGAAGTTCTTCTATTGTTTCAAAACTGCCCTCTTCCCTAGCATTGACAAGCGCTTCTGCAGCAGTTACACCAAAGCCTGAAATTGTACAAAACGGAGGTAAAATCAATTTTTCCCCCTCTTCTTCAATTACCTTAAACTTTGTTGTGCCTGAATTATATAAATCTATAGGAGCAAATTTAATGCCCCTTGCATAAAGCTCAATAACAAGCTTTAACATATCGGCAGTGGTTTTATCCTTTGCACTTGCCTCCTTGCCCATAGCCATAATACTGTCATAGGTCTCTCTTGCCTTCTTTTCGCCAAAACACATTACCTGATAATCAAAATCGTCATATTTTACCGAAAATGTTGCAGCATAAAAGGCTTCGGGATAATTTATTTTAAAATAACCAATTCTGAATGTATTGGTACAATAAGCTACGGCATGTCCTTTAGGGAACATATACTTTATTTTTTTACAGCTTCCTATATACCAGTCCGGTACATTATGCTCACGCATAAGAGTCTCTTCATCAGGTGTAAGACCCTTACCCTTTCTAACGTGTTCCATTATTGAAAAGGCATCCTTGTTAGGTACATCGTGAAGCTGAAGATATACCATAATATCATCTCTTGTAGGTATAACTTCGTTAAGTGTACATGTACCGTTTGCAATAAGCTCCTGTGCATTTCCGTTCCAAACATCCGTACCATGGGACAAACCTGAAATCTTTACAAGTCCCGAAAAGGACCGGGGCTGAGTTTCAACCAGCATACCTATAACAAAAGGCGTGCCAAATTCAGGCAAGCCTAAAGAGCCTGTCGGGCAGCCGTTAATATCTTCGGGTTTAAGCCCTAAAGCCTTTGGACTAGTAAATAATGACATTGTTTCCTGATCGTTCATAGGCACCTTTAAAGGGTCAAAGCCTGTAATGTCATGAAACATTCTTAATATGGTAGGCACATCATGACCCAGCATATCAAGTTTAAGTAAACAACTGTCAATGGAGTGATAATCAAAATGAGTAGTTCTTACACCTGATTCGGCTTTGTTTGCAGGATGCTGTACGGGACAAAATTCATAAATATCCGTATAATCCGGTACAACAACAAGACCTCCCGGGTGCTGTCCCGTAGACCTTTTAACGCCTACACAGCCATTTACAAGGCGGCGTTTTTCCGCTCCCTTCATATTTATGCCCTTTTGCTCGCAGTATTTCAATACATAGCCAAATACGGTTTTATCCTGCAATGTAGCTATTGTTCCGGCTTTAAATACATGACCTTCGCCGAAAAGCTCCTCACAGTATCGGTGAGCTCTTGTCTGATCCTCACCTGAGAAATTAAGATCAATATCAGGCTCTTTGTCGCCATTAAAGCCCAAAAATGTTTCAAAGGGTATTGCCTGTCCGTCCTTATCCATTTCAGCACCGCAATGAGGACACTTTTTATCAGGAAGGTCAAAGCCTGAATTACCTGCAACCTTTTTAACCTCCTCTGAGGTAAAATCAGAATATTTACAGTTAGGACAAACATAATGAGGGTCAAGAGGATTAACTTCCGTAATACCTGCCATTGTTGCAGCAAAAGAGCTTCCTACAGAACCTCTTGAGCCTACAATGTAACCATGGGCATTTGAATCCCACACAAGCTTTTGAGCAATTATATAAAGTACGGCATAGCCGTTGCCTATAATTGAGTCAAGCTCCTTATCAAGTCTTTCCTCTATATTTTTAGGCAAAGGGTCGCCATATATTGACTTAGCCTTTGATGTTGTTATCTCTCTTAATTCTTCATCTGAACCTTCAATAATTGGAGGACACTTTCTGTCAGGTACGGCAAATATGCCGTCATCAATCATATCTGCCACAAGATTTGTGTTCGTAACAACAATTTCATAGGCTTTTTCAGGTTCAAGATAATTAAACTCTTTAAGCATTTCATTGGTTGTTCTGAAATAAAGAGGTGCCTGTACTTCAACATCCTCAAGTTTAAAACCCTCGCCTATTTGTACTATTCTTCTGTAATCGGCACACTCAGGGTCAATAAAGTGGACATCACCTGTTGCAGCAACTGGCTTGTTATATTTTTCACCCAACTCAATAATTCTCTTGTTAAGTCTTATAAGGTCATCCCAATCTTTAACCGTTTTGCTGTTTTTCTTTGTGTTGCCAATCATATACCTGTTGTTATCTAAAGGCTGTACTTCAAGGTAATCATAAAAGTCTACTATTTCCTTTAAATCCTCATCAGACATATCATTATATACAGCCTCATACAAATCCCCTGCTTCGCAGGCAGAGCCTAATATAAGATTTTCCCTGTACTTCATTATTTCAGACTTAGGGAAATGAGGTCTGCCTCCTCTTACTCCATAATACTTAATATGAGCATCAGACACAAGCTGATAAAGATTTTTAACACCTGCCTGATTTTTAGCAAATATAATTATGTGATACCTTTTTCTTATTTTAGATTTATCAATATTTTTAGCACCTAACTCGTTTAGTCCGTCAACTGTAGTTTCGCCTGAATCCTTAAGCATATCAATAAATTCAATAAAGCACTCTGCTGTTGCCTCTGCATCATCAACTGCTCTGTGGTGATTTTCAAGAGATACTCCCAATGCTTCGCATATTGTGTCCAGCTTAAAATTATTAAGCTTCGGCAGCAATGTTTTACCAAGCTCAACCGTATCAACTATTGTGTTGTCAAGCACAATATTATTTGCTTTTGCAAATCTTTTAACAAAAGCAGTATCAAAGCCTGCATTATGTGCAACCAAAACGCTGTCACCAATAAACTCCAAAAATTCAGGTAAAATTACATCTTCTGAAGGTGAATTTTCAACCATATCATCATAAATTCCGGTAAGCTTTGATATTTTTTCGGAAATATGCTCCTTCGGATTTACAAATGTTGAATATCTGTCAACAATTTCACCGTTTTTTACTTTAACTGCACCTATTTCAATAATTTTATCGACATTACTGTTTAGTCCTGTAGTTTCGAGGTCAAATACAACATATGTATCATCAAGACTTTGTCCCTTTGGAGATTTTACAACAGCGCCGATATCATTTACCATGTAACCCTCGCAGCCATATAATATCTTAATGCCTGTTTTCTCCGCTGCATGCATAGCCTCCGGGAAAGCCTGTACAACACCATGGTCAGTAATAGCTATTGCCTTATGTCCCCACTTGACAGCCCTGCTTATATACTCAGAAGCAGTAGTTATACCGTCCATCATACTCATATTGGTATGGAGGTGAAGTTCAACTCTCTTTTCATCAGCTTCATCCATTTTCATAGGAGGTGCCGATGCAGAATTTATTGAATTAATAATTAAAACCTGTTCGTTATTTTCAAACTTATCATAGTCAATATTTCCCTGCACCCTGGCATAACAGCCTTTTTTAAGAAGTGCTTTAAAGCTTGCCTTATAATCCTCAGGCGAACAGAAAAGTTTGAGGGGAACACAGTCCGTACCGTCATAAATATCAGTCTTTACTATATATCCGCCTTTTCTTGTTTCTGTAATTTCTGTTTCTGAATATATTTTTCCCTCAACGGTAACCGCACCATTTTGAGCACAAGCCTGTTTAATTGTAATTGGCTCATCAGTAATTTCCTCAGTTTTAGGAGCACCCGTTTTAACTCTTCTTTTAAATTTACCGTCACTGACAACAGGAGCGGTCTTAATACTATTACCGCTTACACTTTGAGAAATTTCGGCAGAAACAATATTATCAGCATAAGCCTTAGCTCTTTCTTCCTTCAATTTATTATATTTTTCCAGTTCCCTGTCATTTAACGGTCTGTCAACAAATTTTACTTTATAATCAAGCCTTAATCTGTCACTTAAAGCTTTTTCAATTATATGATTAATACCAAGTATTTCAAAAGTTTTGTATGTATTATTTTCAACCTCAATAATAAGGCAGTTATCATTAATATGCCACACAGCTCTGTTAAAAACAGGAGAACAGCATATACTCTTTTTATAAACAAGTTCAGAAAGCTTACCCCAATACTTTTCTATTTTTTCCTTTGGAGATAAATTTTCCATAGGATAGCATATTGATGCATTAACCTTACTCACGCCCGGGAATGATTCTATAATGTCTTTTTTCAAATCCTCAAGACAGCTTTCATCCACAAATTTATCAGACCGGAGTGACACCTCCATAGTCTTGGTCTGAAACCATACCTTCACATTTGAAACTATAGCATTTCTTAAATTACTTTTTACATTTGCCGACAAGCGTATTCTTCCGAATACATCTTCAAACAAAGCGTTTTCCATATATTTCACCCAATTCTAGAGTTTCTCTATTTCCTCCATGAGTGCATCAAGTAATTCATTCTCAGGAAGTTTTTTGAGAATTTCTCCCTTTTTAAATATCAAACCATATCCCTTGCCGCCTGCAACACCTATATCCGCTTCTCTTGCTTCTCCGGGACCATTTACGGCACAGCCCATTACAGCAACCTTAATATTCTTATTAATATTTTTGCATCTTTCCTCAACCTTATTTGCAAGACCTATTAAATCGATACAGGTTCTTCCGCAGGTAGGACAGGATACAAATTCTATACCAAATTTTCTCAAGCCTAAATCCTTTAGTATTGCCTTAGCTACTTTTACCTCATCAACGCAGTCACCTGTAAGAGAAACTCTAATAGTATCACCTATACCCATTGCAAGTATTGCACCAATACCGACAGCAGACTTAATTGTACCTGACCATGCTGTACCTGATTCGGTTATGCCTAAATGAATAGGATAATCAACTTCCTTAGATAATAAGCTGTAGGTTTCAAGAGAAAAAGGCACATTGGAAGCCTTTATTGAAATAACTATATCATAAAAATCAAGCTTTTCTAAAATTCTGACGTGTCTTAAAGCACTTTCAACAAGACCTTCAGGTGTAACCTCTCCGTATTTTTCAAGAATATCCTTTTCAAGAGAGCCTGAATTTACACCAATTCTAATAGGTATATTTTTATCCTTTGCCGCCTCAACAACGGCCTTAACTCTGTCCTCACCGCCAATGTTGCCGGGGTTAATTCTAAGCTTATCAACACCATTTTCAATAGCCTTTAATGCCAGTCTGTAGTCAAAGTGAATGTCTGCTACCAAAGGAATATGAATATGTTTTTTAATTTCGGAAATAGCCTCGGCAGCATCCATATCAGGAACAGCAACTCTTATAATTTCACAGCCCGCCTCTTCAAGCTCTAAAATCTGCTTAACGGTAGCCTCAACATCAGAGGTCTTTGTGTTACACATGGACTGAATAGCAACAGGATTGTCACCTCCGATAAGTACATTACCGATTTTTACAGCTCTTGTTTTTCTTCTTTTGATAAAATCCATAATATTTCTCCTTTACAACAGCTTTAATACATCGTTGAAAGCAATATATACTCCCAATGCCATTAACAAAGCGAATCCTATAAAATGAATAAATCCCTCTATATTTTCGGGCACCTTGCGTCTTGATATAAGTTCGATAAAACCAATAACAATTCTTCCGCCGTCAAGTGCAGGCAAAGGAAATAAATTAAGTACGCCTAAATTTGCACTTAATAATACAGTAAGTTCACACATTGATAAAACAACAGCAGTCATACCGACTTTAACGGTTTCGGTATAAACCTCACCTACAGCCGATGTTACGCCGATAGGCCCTGACATTTCCGTAACAGCTGCTTTTGCTGTAATGAGTCTTATAAAACTTATAACGGTTGCTTTAATTAAAAATATAACTGACCAAAAACCGCCGGCAATATATTCCCATAGTTCTCCTTTAACTATATCCCCATAGTCTGCATGGAACACATTTAAGTATGGCGCTTTTACAGCCAAGCCAATACCATATACATAACGCTCATCGGTTTTAGCCGGTGTAATTGTATACTTAATTTTTTCACCGTTTCTTTTTACTGTCAGTTCATCAGGCATATTCCCGCCGTTTTTAAAAAATTCAATTTCCTGCTGACTATGAACACTATGCCCGTTTACGGCCACTACCTTATCTCCTACTTCAAGCCCTGTTTCAGACGCAGGCGAGCCGTCACTGACATTTGTTATGACACTGCTTCCTGCAGGAGAACATAAGCTGATGCCAATCATAAGCGCAAAAGCAAGAACAAAGTTCATAAAAGGACCGGCAAGACAAATAAGTATTTTTTGCATAGGAGTAGTATCATTAAAGGAAATAACATCTGTTCTGTCCTCAACCTCCTCCTCCATTCTGCAAAAACCGCCCAATGGCAAAAGTCTTAAGCTGTAAACTGTGTCACCCTTTTTAAAACCGCAGATTTTAGGTCCCATACCGACAGCAAATTCCGATACAAGTACCTTAAACTTTTTAGCAGCAATCATATGACCTGCTTCGTGAATTACAACTATAATAGTAAAAATTAATAAAGTTAATATAACAGACAATTATTTCACCTCTAAAGTTTTAGTATAATTTCTTGCCCATGCATCAGCCTCAAGGACATCATCAAGAGTATAATTATACTTAACAGTATATGCATTCATTGCTATTTCTATTAATTTTGGTATATCTGTAAATCCAATTTCTCTGTTTATAAATCTGCCAACGGCAATTTCGTTTGCAGCATTTAATACAGCAGGCATTGTTCCCCCTGTTTTAATTGCTCTGTAAGCAAGAGGCAAACAAGGAAATTTGTCAGCTTTTGGTCTTTCAAAGGTTAAGTTATTATGCTCAAAAAAATTAATCTTTGGGAAAGAATTTTTTACTCTCTCAGGATAAGTTAAAGCATACTGAATAGGTACCTTCATATCAGGTAAACCAAGCTGTGCAATTACAGCACCGTCCTCATAGCCTACCATTGAATGAATAATGCTTTGAGGATGAACAAGAACCTCAATTTGTTCAAGGTCAACGTCAAAAAGCCATTTAGCTTCAATTACCTCTAATCCCTTGTTCATAAGTGTGGCAGAATCAATGGTGATTTTTTTACCCATATCCCAGTTAGGGTGTTTTAAGGCGTCATCAACCGTTACATCAGATACATCTTCCCAATTTCTGAAAGGTCCGCCCGATGCAGTTAAAAATATTTTATCTATTTTATTGCCTTCGTTACCCTGCAGGGACTGAAAAATTGCAGAATGCTCACTGTCAACAGGATACATTTTAACATTATTTTCCTTTAAAAGCTTCATAACAAGCTCACCTGATGTTACAAGAGTTTCCTTATTGGCAAGAGCAATATTCTTTTTAGCTTTAATAGCTGAAACCGTAGGAACAAGACCAATATTGCCGACTACTGAGTTTACAACCGTATCTGTTCCCTTATAAGCTGCAACTTCAATAAGACCTTCCATTCCGGTAGTTATCTTAACATCAATATCTGCAACTCTCTTTTTTAATTCCTCGGCCTTTTCACTGTTCATTACACAAACAAGCTCAGGTTTAAACTCTCTTATCTGTTTTTCAAATAAATCTATTCTTGTATTAGTGCTCATAGCCTTAACACAGATACCGCCAATATCTCTGATTACATCAAGAGTTTGAGTACCGATAGAGCCCGTTGAGCCTAATATTGCTAAATTTTCTGTCAATTTCTACACCTCTTTAATCCTTAGGAAAAAACATAATTAACCAAATTAAATAAACATACGGCAATGTAAACAGTACGGAATCAAATCTGTCAAGCACACCACCATGTCCGGGCATAAGCTTTCCATAATCCTTAATTCCTGCATATCTTTTAATGCTTGATGCTGCCAAATCACCAAATTGTGCTATAACGGAGCCGGCTGCTCCCAATATAGCAAACAAAGAAATATAGCCAACAGATGAACTGTCTAATGCCAAAGCACATATTGCTGTAACAATTGCAGTTGATACAACACCGCCTATAGCACCTTCAACCGACTTTTTTGGACTAAGCTCAGGCGTCAGCTTATGCTTTCCGAATTTTGAACCAATAAAATATGCTCCCGTATCACTGACAAAAGCAAAAATAAATGGCATCCATACTAAATATATGCTGTTATCTCTTATAGGACAAATAAGGCTAAGCAAAACACCTAAATAAAAAAATCCAAATAACGTAACAGTACCATCGTGAATATTATTAGTCTTATGAAATACAACAAGTATAAATAATATTGCTATTGTTGCCATTGCAAGAGCTAATGTCATTATTACTGTATCAATATTTTTAAACCAGCTTACAAAATAAAGAACTTCCAAAATAAATCCAACTAAATGTACAGCCTTTATCTTTCCTGAAACAGCTTTATAAAGCTCATACATACCGATTAATGACAGCGCAAGGACTGCACACTTTAAAGGCACACCGCCAACTATAACAAAAAACAACAGCAAAGGTATTGCAGCTACTGCAGATATAATTCTAACAACCATTATTTTTTTACCTCATTTCTGCCGCCAAAGCGTCTGTCTCTCAACTGATAGCTTGCTATAGCGTCTTTAAAATCATCAATAGTAAAATCAGGCCATAATTTATCGGTAATATAGTATTCCGAATAAGCACTCTGCCACATAAGGAAATTACTTGTTCTAAGCTCACCGCTTGTTCTTATAATCAGCTCAGGATCAGGAGTACCGGCACTGTCAAGATAGTCTGAAATAAGCTCCTGTGTAATATTTCCAACAGCCAGCTTGTCATCCTTTACATCCTGTGCTATCTTCTGAACAGCTCTTTTAATTTCATCCCTTCCGCCATAATTCATGGCAATAGTTAAATGAATGCCCTTTTTACTTTTTGAAACCTCCTTAAGCTCTGCAATATCCTTTTGCAAATCAGGAGAAAGTGCCGATAAATCACCAATTGAGTCAACTCTGAAATCACTGTTAGCATAATCTCTGAAGTACTTATTTATGTATTCCCTTAAAATGCCCATAATACCCTTAACTTCTTCTTCGGCTCTAGACCAGTTTTCTGTTGAAAATGCATATACGGTAATATGCTCAACACCAAGATCCTTTGCATTATTCAAAAGATTGTCAAGAGCTATTGCTCCCTGTCTGTGACCCATAACCCTGGGCAGCAGTCTTTTTTTTGCCCAACGGCCGTTACCGTCCATAATTATACCTATATGCTTTGGTATTTCTTTTGCAGCCATAAATTTACCTCACTTCTACACTAAATAAGGCTGTCACAAATGCATAAACACTCAAGACAGCCTAAAATATTAACTTAAAAATTTACTTAAATAGACATAACCTCTTTGTTCTTAGCTTCAACAGCCTTATCAACAGCTTCGATGTTCTTATCAGTAATCTTCTGAATTTCAGTTTCAAGATCCTTCTTTTCATCCTCGGTAATGTCACCGTTCTTTTCAAGCTTCTTGGCAGTATCCATTGCATCTCTTCTTACGTTTCTGATAGCAACCTTGCATTCTTCGCCAAGCTTCTTAACATCTTTAGTTAACGACTTTCTTCTCTCTTCATCAAGCTCAGGGAAAACAAGTCTTATAACCTTGCCGTCACTGTTTGGATTAATACCGATATCAGCAGAATTAATACCTCTTTCAATAGCCTTAAGAGTGCTTGCATCAAAAGGCTGAACAACAATAACTCTTGCCTCCGGAATAGAAATATTGGCTACCTGATTAAGGGGCATTTCCATACCGTAAGCCTCAACCATAACCTTATCCAATACATGAGCGTTGGCTCTTCCTGCTCTGATACCTAAAAGTGAATTTTTCAAATTACTGAGGGACTTTTCCATCTTTTCCTCAAAAACCTTAGTATGTTCTGACATAATATACCTCCAAAATTAAAATTTATTTAAACGGTAACAACTGTACCGATTTTTTCACCCTTAGCCGCCTTGACAATACCATTATCTTCGGCAAGACCAAATATAACCACAGGTATTTTGTTTTCATAGCAAAGGCTGGCAGCCGTAATATCTATAACCTTTAAATTTTTTTCAACTATATCCTTACAAGGAATTTCATCAAATTTCTTTGCATATGGATTAGCTGCAGGGTCACTGTCATAAACACCGTCAACAGCCTTGGCAAATAATATGGCATCTGCACCGATTTCACAGGAACTTAACGCTGTAACGGTATCGGTTGAGAAGAACGGACGACCTATACCTGCCGCAAAAATAACTACCTTGCCTTCATCAAGAAGTTTATTAGCTAAGTCAGCAGAATATTCGGTAGTCATGGTACCGATTTTAATTGGTGTCATAACAACAGCCTCTATTCCCTTTTGTCTGAAGCAATCAGATACATATATTGCATTCATAACGGTAGCAAGCATACCAATCTGGTCAGCCTTTACTCTGCTCATATCAGGGTTGGCACTTCTGCCCCTCCAGAAATTACCGCCTCCTATTACAAGTGCCGTCTTAGTACCCATTGCTATAATCTGCTTAATTTGCTCAATAATAGAAAAAATTGTATCATTATCAAAGCTTTTGCCTGTATTTCCTGCAAGAGCTTCTCCGCTAAGTTTTAAAACAACTTTGTTATACATAATCTCTGCGCTCCTTCCAATTCAACAACATAATTGTAACATATATTTCTCTTTTTGGCTATACTAATTTATCAAATTTTGAAAAAAATTAAATATATTTTTTTAATTTACTCAAAATAAAGAGTTGGTATGTATTCATTATATAATATCAGTACATTTATTTTGCATCAACATAAAAATTAGAAAAGGGTCTGTCGCAAATTAGTGATTTCTTACACTGATTTGACGACGGCTTCTTTTTTATAACAAAAAAATAAGTACCCTGTTAAATTTAAGAGGTGTGAATAACTCACCTCTAAGATAATTATTTTGTTGATAAGTCAAGCTATTTCTTTTTCAAAAAGCTCTGTTTTTAATCTTTCATTTGCTATTTTATTAAAATATTTTTACACATTAAACGCAAAAGAAAGCAGAAAAAATTGAGTTTCGGTTTTTCGTTTCCCTCTTGTTAAAAACCTTCTAAATCCATAATCTTCTTTAAGCACCCCAAAAGCACCTTCAATAAAGGCATGGTGCTATACTAAAAAAGTAGACAAAAAACTAAGTCATATATTATAATAAAATAAACACTAAAAAGGAGTTGTTAATATGTCCCATCCACAGTATGATGATGAATTCAAAAAAAGCATTGTTGCACTTTATCAAAGCGGTAAATCTCAAAGCCAAATTAGTAAAGATTATGGTATATCTCTTTCTGCCATTTCCAGATGGATTAAACTTTACTCTGAAGTTAAACTTGATGATGATACTATTTTATCTGCCAAACAAATTAAAGAACTGCAAAAACGTAACGCTCAACTTGAGGAGGAAAATCTCATATTAAAAAAAGCGATTGCCATATTCACGCCTCACTCAAGCAAAGATTAAACGCAGTTCATGCTTTGCGTTTTCAGCATAAAATTTCCACCTTATGCAGCGTTCTGAAAGTTAACAGAAGTACATATTATAAGCACTTTTCCAAAGTGGTATCAGACAGAACCTTACAAAATCAAAAGATTCGTTCTTATATTCTTGCCATATATTCTGCCTCTAAAAAAAGGCTTGGTGCTTATAAAATTTGTTGCTTACTTGGTGTTGAATATGGCATTTACATAAGTGTCGGCAGAGTTTACAGACTTATGAAATCTATGAATTTGCCTAAAATGTCCACAATAAAACCTAAATTCATACATCCAAAAAGTGATGATTCTGCTTCCTTTAATAATGAGGTTAAGCAGCAATTTACCACAGATAAGCCTAACCTTGTTTGGGTCAGTGATATTACTTATGTTAAGGTTAATGGCAGTTTTAATTATATATGCGTTATTATTGACCTTTTTTCTCGTAAGGTTATTGCCTATACCGTAAGGAATAAAA
>JAUNGN010000034.1 GCA_030524425.1 Clostridia bacterium
CAATATAATCATTATAAAACAGAGCTAAATAACCCCAGGGAGCATAAAACATCAGGTCCCCTTTTGCAGGGCAATAAAAACCTGACTTATTATCAATCCAATATTTTTTATTAATATATGCTATTTTTTCCGCTCTGCTGTAATCCTCAAAGGATAATATCACAGGAAGATCCTTTACCAACTCCCTCGTAACAATATTATCCTCCAATTTAATTAATATTTCCTTATTCTCAAAAACCATTTTTATATTGTTCATACATCCACCTTCTCCGCATTTAGAACCAATATAAACATAATCAAAGTTGATATTAAATGTATTCCTGCCAATATTAACAACACTTTAATCATAACCAACTCCTTAAAGACAATTGATCTATTTTGTTTCCATAATATATATTACAGGAAGTTAAAACTTCCTGTAGCTGTGTTCACTCTGCTTCCACAGCTACCCTGCTTCGCAGGGTAATATAACTACCTCCGCTGATGCGTCGGTAACCTTTCGACCAAAATCGAAAGCAAGCTTTCATTTTGGTTCTCATAGGTTATATTATATGACTTTATTGGTTTTCCATTTACCATGTCTAAATCGTACATAAAATACAACAGCTCTTATAGACCAGTCGAGGCACATTGCATATGCTATACCCATAACGCCTAAATCCAATGTAATCCCAAAAATCAAAGAGAATACCAACCGTCCAAAAACCGTTGACATTACAGATACAAGCATTGTAAACTTGGCATCGCCTGTTGCCCGCAGCCCGCGACTGAGTGGGTCGGCAAACGGAAATACAATACCGCTGAATATATTATGAACAAGAACAAGCAATATAACGAGATGTTTTGTTTCATCAGCAACATTGTAAAATAACATCAGCACAGGTGTAAAGGCAAATATTAAAATATTCCATATTACTGCAAATACAAGGGTAATCTTCATCAGTTTTTTTAAGTAATACTCGGCTTCATCAACCTTTCCCGCACCCATACACTGACCTATTACCGTAATAAATACAGGACCCATGGCAACGCATACGAGAGAGGCAAGCGACCATATGCTTTGTGCTATTCCGTTAGCCGCAATCTGATATGTTCCAAATAATGCAACAACACTTGACAACGCTACCTTTACAAGCTGAAAAATTCCACTGTCAATACAGTTTGGAACGGCGATATTTAATATTTTTTTAAGCAATCCGCCGTTAAACTCAAAAATATATTTTGCAGCATATTTAACGGAATTGCTTCTCATAAAACATAGCATAGTAATTACAGCAGCTGAAAATGTCCTTGCAATAAGGGAGGGATAAGCTACACCTGCAACGCCTGCTTTTAATATAAATACACCGATTATATTCCCTATAATGTTAATCATATTTGATATAACGGAAATATACATTGTAACCCTTGTTTTTCCCAAGCTGCGATATAGTGCGGCACCTGCATTATATACTGCAAGGGCAGGGTATGAGTACAATGATATTTTAAGATATATTATAATCTCATTCATAACATCAGCATCCACCCTGCCAAACAGCATTGACATAAGGTGTTTGTGTGCAGCAAATATCAAAAGCGTTATTACAACTGAAAGTACTGTCGACGCCGTTAACAGCTGACTTGCAGTTTCGCCTGATATGTCTTTACGGTTATTGCCGATATACTGACTTATAATCACTGCCCCACCCGATGCAAGGGCCGTAAACAGATAAATAAATATTGTGTTAAATGAGTTTACAAGGGACACTCCCGAAACAGCAGCTTCGCCCACAAAGCTGACAACAAATGTATCTGCCGTTCCAACAAGCATCAGCAAAAGCTGTTCTAAAAACAATGGCAGTATTATATTTTTTAAATCACAATTACTAAACAAATTTCTCATCTCCACAATATTTATACGGACACTTAATCAATTTACCGCAAAATTGTTTTCTTTGAGCCATTCCTTAATTTCATCTCTCGGATATGATGAATATGTCACGAATTTACCCTCTCTAATAGTACTTTTGGGAGCGAGCTTTGCAACCGCACTTATGGTCTGTCCAAATTTGCCTCCGCCCTGACTTGCAAAGGGTATAATGGTTTTTCCGCTTAAATCATAGCTTGTAAGGAAGGTTCGTATCGGTGCGGGAATGGAAGCCCACCAATTGCAGTAACCAAGCAAAATTGTATCATATTGGGAAATATCAATATTTGCTTCTTCGAGAGTTTGTTTTAAGGTTGGCGTTGCCGCTTCCCTAAGCTCTGCAAGGGATTCGGAATAAGTAGATCTATAATCTGTTGCCCGCTCAATTCTGAATATATCCACACCTGTCATTTCTGCTATAATTTCGGCAAAACCCTTTGTGTTGCCGCCCTCGGAGAAATACACAATAAGAGTTTTGTTTGGCGTTGTATCGGAAGTTAAATCTGTGCTTACAACAGTTCCCGTTCCTGCTTGTGCGCTGCGTACAAGACGCATACCTATACTGTAAAGAGGTATGTCGGCAGGAAAGGCACTTCTGTAAGCTGAACGAATATGCTTTGGGAAGTCATTCCAACCGCTGCCACGGGCAATTTTATAATATCCGCTTTCTGCTCCCGTTGGATTTTGAGTGTCAGCTGTATCATAGTTGCCATACCAGTCCCATACCCATTCTGCAGCGTTACCGTGCATATTGTAAAGCCCAAAATCATTGGCTTCATAACTGTCAACCTCAACCGTTTCTGACAAATAGCCGTTCACCCAGCTTCCGCTTGTGTCATTGTTATATCCATAAGCGTTGTAGCAGTTAGCATTTTCATCATGCACATAATCCCCAAAGCTGAATGGCGTTTGCGTATTCGCCCTTGCGGCATATTCCCATTCTGCTTCTGTTGGTAAACGATAGCCGTTTGCCCCTTTGTCCCAAATTACGGTATTTCCGTCAATTGTGTAACAAGGCGTAAGCCCATCCTTTTCACTCATTTTATTACAAAAAGCAACAGCGTCATACCAAGTGATATTGGTTACAGGGAGCTTTTCACCTTTTTGCTCGCTTGGATTATCACCCATTACCGATTGATATTCCTCTTGTGTAAGCTCGGTTTTGGATATATAAAAGCTGTCAACCATTACATTGTGCTGCATTTCATCACTATCACGTTCCAATTCACTTTCGGGACTTCCCATTGTAAATGTGCCGCCGTTTATAAGCACATAATTATCGGCAGTATCAGTATTGTATATAACCATTGTATTTTGTATCTCCTTCTTTATGGTTGTTGTTTGCGTTATTTGTTCCCACTCTACCGAATAGCCGAAGCTTTCTGCAATAAATCGTATCGGAAGCATTGTACGGTTATTGATAATTGTCGGCGCTGTATCAAGTGTGTTTATATTATCGTTTAGATATGCATCGGTATTATTAATTGTAAGACATATTTTATTTTCGCCGCAGTTAAGGGTTACAGCTTGAGTATCTTCGTCCCAATCAGCGGTACCGCCCATGGTTTCCACCACAGCACGAACGGGAAGCAAAGTCCTGCCATTTACTATAACAGGAACCGTGCCGTCAGAGTCAATAGGCATATTTGTTCCGTTTACGGTCATATTTGGATTTCCTATCTGCAAAATAATTTCTTCTGCTTCGTTTTGAATTTCCGCCTGCTCAGCCGCACAACTTGTCAATGTAAAACTTAGCAATATAAATAACGACAATAAAATTGATATAGACTTTTTCATTTTAACCTCCTCATAACAATATTATATTTCGGTTTAAGCAATATTCCCTATCCTCAAAAACCGGTTTTATATTATTTATACATCCATCTTTTCTGCATTCAGAACCAATATAAACATAATCAAAGTTGATATTAAATGTATTCCTGCCAATATTAACAGCACTTTCATTACAACCAACTCCTCAAAATTTTTATATCATTTATAATTTTATTAATTATTAAAAGCATTATTAAAAAAGTCTTCAAACTTATCAAACGGAATTTTGTCTACGTTATCATACAAATCAGTATGTATTGCATCAGGAACGATATAGAGTTCCTTTGGCTCTGAAGCCGCTTCATATGCATCTTCACTGAAATATAATGAATGGGCATTTTCACCTGCTACAAATAATATTGGTCTTGGTGATATTGTATCAATTCTGTCAAGGAGATTATAATTAATAAACGGCAGCTGACTTGTTGTTGTAAAGCCTCCCAAACCATTTGGATGATGCCCTCTGGATGCTTTGCCGTAATAATCATAAAGTTCGGCTGAAACAGGATCAAGACCTTCGGGAACTTCATCTACAGGTTCAGCAGGACGCAGCGGATTATATTCAGGATAAACATTTTCAAAATCAACCCATCTTTGCTGTGACAACTTATCAAGGGTTTCATCTGTCATATTATCTTTTATTGATCTGCTCATATCATACATAACCGATGTTGCCACCGCTTTTATTCTCGTATCAACCTGCGCTGCGGAAAGAACAAAGCCACCGCTTCCGCATACGCCGAGCGCTCCTATTTTTTCACGGTCAACATCAGGCAGCATTCCTATATAGTCAACGCCTGCACTGATATTCTCGGTAAAAATATCCGGAGATGATATATTTCTCGGAGTTCCTCCGCTTTCACCCATATAGGCAGGATCAAATGTAAGTGTAACAAATCCTCTCTTGGCAAGCTCCATTGCATATATGCCTGCACACTGTTCCTTAACAGCTCCGTATTGAGGTCCAACTATAATAGCCGCATGTTTCTGTGTTTTGTCAATATCCTTAGGTGTATACAAATCTGCCGCAATCGTAATTCCATATCGGTTATTATAAGATACATGCTCTCTGTTTACCGCTTCATCAAGTTCAAATGTATATTGCTCATTTGCCGTATAACCCACACTGCTATTATCTTCCGAAGCGTTGTTATTTCCACTTTGCTTAATTGTTATTGTTTTTGAGTCCTGATCCCAGTCTAAAGTACTTCCCAACGCCTCCAGTACTGCTCTTAAAGGAAGCAAAGTTCTTCCATTTTCGATTTTGGGAGCAGTACCGTTTTCATCGATGCTTTGCTCTGTTCCGTTTACTGTCATTGTTGCATTGCCAATCTGCATTTTTATTATTTTTTCATCTGCCGCAAAAGCCGCAGCTGCAACAGTTCCGCAAACTGCCGTCACTGTAATACCTGCAATAATTCTTTTTAAAATACTCTTTTTCATCTCAAAGCCTCCTCGTTAAACCAACATACTATATTTACTATCCTAATTTTCAGAAACAGCTGAATTATATTCTTCATCACTTACTGGATTTAACCAATCCGTTTTGCTGTCAATTGTTATTGCCACATGATTAAAATAACTGTCAGGCGCAGCGCCGTGCCAATGTACAGCTCCGCCGGCAATTTCTGCCACATCGCCTCTTTCAAGCTCCTCTGCCTCCTGTCCTTCCACCTGCACATATCCCTTGCCGCCTGTTACAAGAAGAATTTGACCTGACGGATGAGAATGCCAATCTGTTCTTGAACAAGGGGCAAAACTCACATTACTGAAAGCAGACGGACAATTTACACTTGCCTTTATCAATGAATTAAGCCATACATCTCCCGTAAATGTACTGTCATCGGAACCTCTTTCCGAAATCTGTGTGCCTAAATTAAATATACTGCCTGCAACAGGATCATCTGTTGATACGGTTTCGGAAGGTATTGCATTTGCAACAGCTTCATTATATTCCTCATCGGTTACGGGATCACCCCAGTCAGTTTGACGATTTACGGTAATTGCCACATGGCTCATAGGACTTTCAATTCCTCCGCCATGCCAGTGTACAACTCCCGGTTCAATCAATACAGCGTCACCGAGCTTTATTTCATGCGCCTGTTCACCTTCAATCTGATAATATCCCTTACCCTCAGTAACAAGCAAAATCTGACCGTCAGGGTGAGAATGCCAGTCTGTTCTTGCGCAGCAGCCAAAGCTCACATTGCTTACGGCTGACCTCTGCTCAGAGCTTACAAGAGATTTAACCCACACATTTCCTGTAAAAGTACCTTCTTTATTGCCCTCAAAAGACCTTTGTTCGCCAAGTCCGAAAGCTCCGCCATCAGGATTGTTATTTTCTGTCATTTCAGTATCTGCCTCCATTTTGTATATTGCTGTCTTTGTATCCTGTTCCCATTCTACATTTATACCAAGAGCCTCTCCCAACGCTCTGAAAGGAACATACATTCTTCCCTCGGTAATTTCGGCAAAAGCGCCGTTTTCCATTGAAATATTGCTTCCGTCAACTACCATTGTATTGCTCATAGCCGTAAACTTAATATTTTTATTACCGTCAATAATTGTTACTGTTTTTGTTTCACTATCCCATAAAACATTTTCGGAATTATCTGCATCATCAATATTATCACCCTTTAATGCAACCGAAACAAATCTCAAAGGTACAAGTGTTGAATTTGTTCCTGACTGAATATACGGAGCAGCGCCAATTTCAAAAGCCTGCTCTCCTACAAAAACGGTTTCACTTCCTATAGTTACCCTTACATCAGCAGTGTTAGTAGATATTTCGGTAATCGGTTCTTCCGCTTCCGTGCTTTCCTGCTCTGTTGTTGAAGTTGTCATCTCTGTAGTTGTTTCCGTAGTTGCAGCAGATGCTCTGCTGCTTCCTCCTCCGCCGCTTCCTCCTGTTCTTCTTGCTGCAGTTGTTGTTTCTGTTGAATTTTCCGTTGAAGCCGCTTCAGTTGAACTTACAGATTCCTGTTCTTCGGTAGTTACCTGTGTAGTGCTTGCTGTTTCTGTAGTTGTGGTGCTTACGGTTGTTGACTCTGCTGTAGTGTTTTCTGTTGTTGTATTGTCAGTTGTTGTTTCCTCTCTGCTGTCTGCAAGCTCAATTCTTACATCAATATCACCTGTGTTTGCAAAAATTTCAACACCGCCGTTCACATATCCCAACTTCTGCATTTCAAAAACCTCACCGTTTTGAGCATACATAATAACAAAGCTGTGTCCCGGTGGCCAGTAAACTATTTCTCCCACTTCGTAGCTGCTGTCATAAACATCGTCAGTAGGCAGTGAATCCGAAAATCTGTAACACATTTCTCTGCCATACAAATCCATCATAGGCAAGGTCATAGGCATTCTTGAAACAAGCTCTCTTGTTGTAGCATTATCATATAAAGTTGCCCAAAGCTCTGTACCTCCTGCGGTAATAATTATGTTATATTCATCATCAGCATATGTATTAATGCTAAATCCCATTGACATTGTTGCAAATAAACAAAACGCCATCAATATTGAAATTACCTTTTTCATTTTAGTCATTCCTTTCATAAATTAATAAGCTTTTTCAATTAACACTTGTATTACATTTCCTGAATTTTTAATCTCATCCACATCCTCCGTAATATTTCCCAGTATAACAAGGTTGCCTGTATTTTGCGATTTTTCCTCATCATCCACAAATATTACAAAATCGTCACCTGCTGTCCAAAAGGCAATATCGCCGTTTTTATAGCCATACTGTACTTCATTTTCATCATAATCCAAAGGAGGGTTAATAGCGCCGCAGAAATCATTGTCGGAGTTATTAAGCTCCACAGTTACAGGCAGTCTTGAAATTAAATCCTTTGCTGCCCTTGTATTGTTGAGGTATCCGTTGTAAACATTATATCCTATAGTCAGTTTTATAGGCATTGTTTCCTCCTGACCGGTATTTAAGGGAGTAAAATCCAAATCATTAAGCCAATTTTCTATATCCTCCTGCATATTACTGTCCTCCGTACTTAAGGACAAGCCTTCTTCAATAACGGAATTGGGACAGAGATTTTCAATATCCTTTACACTTTCTGAAATTCCCGAACCCAATGCCGTAGAAAAAGGTATAATTGTTTTTCCCGAAAAATCATATTCTTCGAGAAATGACCTTACAGCCATAGGCGCTTTTTGATGCCATATGGGATAGCCTATAAAAACAATATCATAGTCATCAATATTGCTTATATAATTTGTAAGGGCAGGTCTGTAATCACTGTCCAACTCTTCCTTTGCAATTTTTGAAGCCTCACTGTGATTTACAGGGTATGTGTTTTCCGCTGTTATTTTAAACAAATCACCTCCTAAATTACTTTGTATAATTGAGGCTGCTGTTTCGGTATTGTAATTATAGGGTGTGGCACACGTTACAGCATCCATACCCTCTGATACAATATCACTTAGAGAATAGTAAGCAACCAATACTTTTTGACCGCCATCACCCTCACCCTTCAAATTTGACTGTGTATTGTTATCAGCACTGCCATTGCTTATTGTTATTTTGTTTTCATCACTGTTCCAGTCAACATCAAACCCAAAGCTTTCTGCTATAAATCTTATTGGCAGCATAGTTCTTCCATTTATTATTACAGGGCTTACATCAAGTATTTTTTTATCATTGTTCAGCCTTGCCGTTTTGCTGTTTATCGTAAGCTCTATTTCATTATCATTTAACCTCAAAAGAACTTTATTGCTGCCACCGTCCCAATCTGCATTACCGCCCATAGCTTCAATAACCGCTCTTACGTGAATCAATGTTCTGCCCTCAATAATAACAGGCTGTGTTCCGGTATCGTCTATGGGCATTTCATTTCCATTTACATACATAATGTCGCTGTTTATCGAAAGCTCAATTTTTATATTTTCCGAATTATCACTTGCAAAACCTTTCAACGAACAGGCTGTGAAAATTACTGCAATAAAAGCTAAAGCCAAAATCCTTTTCATTTTTCAAGACCTCCTTTATTTTTTTGCTTTAGAAAGCGCATCGTTGGCAGCATCTCTAATTCCCCTGCTTGAATATGTAGCGCCTGTTACCGTATCAACCTGAGAATTTTGCTCTGTCTTTATGTTCTTTGATATTTCCGAAAATGCCTTTTCAAAAAAGCTGTTATCATCCTCCGTAGATATTGCTTTTATATCTGTAATTTTACCCTGATAAATTACAACCTGCACTTTTGTATCACCTCTAAAGCCTGTGCCAACGCCTTCATATGTACCGTCAATATAATCTGACTCCTGTAACTGAGGGTTCACTACTGAAATTATTTCCATATCAGGTGCATATGATGAGATATGCCCGAATATATTAAATCTGTTTACAGCAAACAACAGAGCAACAGCAAACAAAACGATAAATATATTTGCTTTTACACTCATATATTTAGGTTTGACATTTTTTCTCGGGCAAGCAGAAATACATTTCATACAGCCTATACATTCTCCCGATTTAACAGTATCGCTATTATACAGCTCAATTCCCATAGGGCATTGCAATGTGCAGTATTTACATTCTCCGCATTTATGGGAAGGCTTATATATTTTTATTGCTTTAAATTTTGATATTACACAGAATAAAGCCCCCAAAGGACAAATATATCTGCAAAATCCCCTCTGCACAAACATTGAACCCACAACTATAATTATAAGAAGTAGACCTCCTACAGAAAAAAGGGCTGCATAGTCAAAAGCAAATATATTCCCAAAGGTATTTAAAGGATTTATATTATTCGGCAGTGCTAAGCCCCATACTGCAGATATAACAAACAATGCCAATACAAAATACTTTATAAGCTTAAGCATCTTATCAATTTGGGAATTAATTTTATATTTGATTTTTAAAAATCTTTTTCCTATGTAATAAAACCAATCCTGCATAGCTCCGAATGCGCACATAAATCCGCATAATATTCTTCCAAATATTATTACCGTCGCAAATGTCAATATCGTTGTCAGCATAACAGCAAGCTCAAAATTCCCGGATACAGCCTGATATATAATGTATTTTATATTTCCAAGTATGTCAGCAAACAATCCCGGCAAAAACAAAAAACATATAAGCTGAACCAAAAATCTCAATAACTGTATATCAGATAATTTTCTTTTCACAAAATCACTCTCCAATAAGTGGTTTATTTCTCTGCATTCTGTTCATTTTGAGCAGTAATTTCATTTATGCAGCTTATTGCATTTAATGTACGGGGAAAACCATTATAAGGCATACACTGGGTTACCGCCCCAATTAAAGTATCCTTATCATTTCCCACATTCAAATTTGCCTGCACATGAGATTTTACCTGACTTTCACAGCCACCAAGTGAGCTTATTATACAAAGGGTAAGAATTTCTCTTGTTTTTATATCAAGGGTTCCTCTTGTATAAAAATCGCCAAAGCACATAGCTGAAAGGTAATATTGGATATGCTCCTGTCCTTCTGCCGCATTTTCGTGGTTATTATATGTTGACTCTCCAAAAATCTCCGCTCTCTGCTTTATTCCCTCTTCAATTCGGTTTTCTTCCGTAATTGTACCCTGTTCTTTTAAAGGTGTTTTAATATTTTTCTTTTTAAAAACTTTATTTACAACCTCTAAAACCTCTGAGGTTTTACCAAAACCTATATATGGTGTACACTGATATACAGCTTCCTTTATTTCTTCAGGAGTTACTCCAATGTTAAGTGCTGCGTTAATATGGTTTTCAAGTTCACTTTCAAGCTGATTTGTTGCCAGAGAAACTATTGTTACAAGCTCTCTTGTTTTGTCATCAAGTTCTCCCTGATAATAAACCTCACCGTAAATGAAATTCTCCATTATCTCCTTATATTCAGGGTCAGCCTCAAACTCATTTGGAATCTCGCCGTAAAGCTCTTTAAGCTTTTCATTACTTCTTTCAGTTCTGTTGTCGGTATCGTAATCGGCTTCAATTTTTTTCACAATGCCATCTATTCTTGTCTGTGTATCATTTGCATAAACCAAACCGCCAAGACCTGTCATAGTCATAATCACTCCCATTGTTAAAGCTAAAAATCTTTTCATTTAAAATTCCTCCTAAAATTTAATTTGCAAGTTCAAAAGTTACTTCAGTATCGCCTATACCATCAAACATTTCAATGCCGTTCTCAATATGCCCCAAATGCTGTCTTTCAAATACTTCGCCGTTTTGTTCATATAATATAACAAAGCTGTGTCCCGGCGGCCAATATGCAATATCTCCAATATCATACCCGTCATATCTTAAATTGTCTGTAGGCAATTCTTCGTCAAAGCGATAACATAATTCTCTGCCATATAAGTCCATCATCGTTAATGTTAAGGGCAGCTTTTTGATAAAAGCTCTTGTTGTTGAATTATCATCCAACACAGCTGTTGCCCTGTTATTACCTGATGTAATGACAATTTTAACAGTATTCTCCATTTCCTCAGCCTCCTCTGTATTTTCATATTCTGTTACTGATGTCATTTCTTCCGGTTTACTGCATACGAAAAGGCAAAAACCGGCAATAGCCACAGTAATAAAAATAACCATCCTTTTCATCCGAGTTTTAAACCTCCCTCCCCATAAAATAAGCCTGACTGAAGGCACTGTGTTTTTTTGCTGTTCCCGGCTTACCGGCTCCTACTCCACATATTGTTCCGCAAAGCTTAACACCCGGAAAACATTCTATCCATCCTTCAATTCCGCTTATAAGTCTGTCAGCAGAATTAATATTGTCATCAGTGCTTGCAGAAATGACATACACTTCTTTAAAACGACAGTTCTCAAAATATATAGGCATTGTTCGGTCCAAAAGTGTTTTCAAAATACCGCTCATTTCATAAAAATACACAGGCGATGCAAAAACAATTACATCAGAATAAAGCATTTTTTCAAGAATTTCATTTACACTGTCATTTTGTATGCATTTATGTTCTTTTTCGCAGTAATAACAAGCCCTGCAAAATCCTATCTCCTTATTTTTCAGGCTTATTATCTCTATGCTGTGTCCCGCATCTTCTGAACCTCTCATAAATTCCTTTGCCAGTATATCCGTATTGCTTCCATTCCTAAGGCTTGCCGTAATAATTAAAATCTTTTTTCCCATTTTTATTCTCCTTGCACCTATCAAATTAAAGCAGTTTTTCTTTCTCTTATTATAAAATCCAACTGATCCAAAATCTTTTGCTTTGCCCTTATGTCATTTAAAAGCTCTCTTCTCTGTTTTCTAAGCATTCGTATCTGAGCCTCATCATTTCCAAGCTCCCTTGTAAGATCAAGATACTTTTTTGTTTCATCAAATGTAAATCCTGCTTCCAACAATACCTTTATAAGACCCAAGCGTTTAAAATCTTCCTCTCTGTATTCATTTTCACCTTTTTCATTTTTGCTTACAGTCAATAAACCATTTGATTCATACTTTCTAAGGGTATCAGGTGAAATAACATATCTCCTACATGCTTCCTCTGTTGTCATTAACATACCTCCTTTAACCAATACCTAAATTTATTTATTTTCAAACAAAAAAATATAAGCGCAACCGAAAGCTTATCTGCTTTTCCGATTACACTTATATTATAATATCACTCAATATATATGTCCAATACTTATATTTTATATAAAAGTATACGATTATTGCATACTTTTAAAATATTCCAAAAACCTGCCTGCCGCACCTGAAAAAGGCTGAAACTTTTTCCATGCCATAACAGAAGTCATTGTCAATTCAGGATAAAGAGGCTTAAATGTTAATATTTCAGGGTCAAACAGGCTGACAGCTCCCTCAATTGTAAGAGCATGTGCTTTACCTTTTGCAACCAACAATGCAATATTGGTTATAATGTTATAGGTTGCCATAATATTAAGCTTGCTAAAATCATTATCAAACCAATTAGCAATTTCCTTCTGCACTTCAATTCTGTTTGAAGTGATTAGTGTAAGATTTGTCAAATCATCCTTGGTTACATACTCCTTTTCTCCAAGCTCAGAATCTCGCCTTGTAAAAATACCCCAACGTTCCTTTTCCTTTAAACGAATATAATCATACTTTCCAAGGTCAACAGGCTCAAGCAGCAAACCGAAATCAAGAAGTCCTCTGTCAAGTCTTTCTTTAATATATTCTGCACTGTTGTTATAAAGCTCAAACTGCACTTTAGGATATTTCTTTCTAAACCCCTCCATTATGTCCGAAAAGGTCTGCAATACGCTTAATCCTCCCGTTCCTATGGAAACAATGCCCCCAACATCATTTTGCTCTTCCAGCTCGCTTTCAATCTTGTCCATAAGCTCGACCATTTCTTCAGCCCTGCGGCGAAGCATTAATCCCGCATCAGTGAGCACAAGATGCCTGCCTCTTGAAAAAAGCTGAACACCAAGCTCCTCCTCCAGCTGATTAATTTGTCTGCTTAATGTCGGCTGTGTAATGTGAAGAACTTCCGCAGCTCTTGATATGTTTTCTTCTCGTACCACTGTTAAAAAATATTGTAAAACTCTTATCTCCATTTTTATTTTTCCTTTGTTCAATAAAATGTTTTCTTATTTCTATTATAGCACAAAACACAGCCTATCCAAATAAAATTATTTTCCGCTAAATACGGGAAAATGACTGTATTCTCCGTAATCCTTTATATTGCTCAGCTTTTTTAGCTTTTCCATATCAATATCCGAAATACTAAAATTTAGCTTTGCCTTGTCCTTCATATGTACAATATTAGACGCCTTAGGTAAAGCGACCATCCCCAACTCAATTACATATTTTATACATAACTGAGCAGCCGACACATTATATCTATTCGCCATATTTACAATAACATCATTTTTTATTGCCTCTCCATGGGCTATGGGGGAGTATGCTTCCGTCAGTATTCCATTTTCATTGCAAAATTCAATCAATTCAACAGGTGTATTCCCAATATGGGATAAAATTTGATTTACCATAGGCTTTATTGTACAGTCAGACATAATATTTTTCAAATCATCAACTAAAAAGTTAGAAACACCTATTGCCCTTAATTTCCCGACCTTATAAGCATCCTCCAAAGCTCTCCAAACTTCCTTATTTTCTTCAAAGTAACGCTTGTTGCCTCTCCATTCTTTCCATGGCTGAGGACTGTGTATAATCATCATATCAATATAGTCAAGTCCCATTTTTAAAAGAGATTTATCAATGGAATTTGCAGCATCATTATATGTTTTTTCTTCTGCTGCTACCTTAGTTGTTACAAAAATCTTCTCTCTTGGAACACCACAGCTTCTTATGCCTGCACCAACTCCTGCTTCATTTCCATACGCCTGTGCTGTGTCAATATGACGATAGCCAATATTTATTGCATCAATAACAGCCTGCTCAACCCTGTCATCATCAATAAACCACGTTCCCAATCCTAATTTAGGAATCTCCACACCATTTAATAATTTATAATTATCATTTAATATCATTATTAATGCCCGTCCTTTCTTTTCACAAAAAAATATAAGTGCCGTAGACTAAAATTAATAAAATTTTACTACTACACTTATATTTTACGTAAATGTCATTTATATGTCAAATACTTATATTTTATATACAACTATACATATTTCGCATAACATATATTTTAAATTCAAAAATATTACTAACATCAAAAATTAGCGGGAGCATAAAACATCAGGTCACCTTTTGACAGACAAAAAAACTCCCATTATTATCAATCCAATATTAACAGCATTTTAATCATAACCAATTCCTTAAAACTTTTTATATCATTCACAAATTTTGTTAATATTAAGGGCATTAAATTTTCCAATACGTTTTTACAATATAAATTTTTGTAGGGTTGTAATAATTAAAATCAATCCGCATACCCATTCCCTCCTTGTCTTTTTATTTTGCCCAGTTTTTTCCAAAGCTGTTCTGTTCCAATTCCACATATCCCCTGTGACCGTAAATCGTGCAGGCGTTAAGTGCTGTTTCCAACTCTGCAAAATCTTCCGCTGTCAGCACCACATTGGAAGCTCCCAAATTTTCCAAAATTCTCTCCTGATTTTTAGAACCGGGAATCGGCACCACATTGGGATATTTGTACAGCATCCATGCAAGAGAAATCTGCGCATAAGTCGCATTCTTTCTCTTGGAAAATTCCGCAAGTACATCCAAAATCGGCTGATTGGCGGCAAGATTTTCTTTGGAAAGCTGCGGAACAAACTTCCGCACATCATCTCCCTCAAATTTTGTTTCAGCCGTTACCTTCCCTGACAGTAAGCCGCTGGCAATGGGCGAGAAAGGAACCACGCCGATATGCTGCTCCATACAATAAGGTAAAATCTCCTTCTCGCAATCCCGTTCCACCATAGAATAGATATTCTGCACTGCCGAAACCGATGTAACCTCATGAGCTTTTTGCAAAGTTTCCAAAGAAACCTGTGATAAGCCCCAACCACGGATCAGACCCTCTCCAATTAGCTTTCCCATGACTTCTGCCACTTCTTCCACCGGAACCGCTTCATTGAGCCTGTGAAGATAATAAAGGTCAATATAATCCGTTTTCAGCCGCTTCATAGAGTTTTCCAAATGATTTCTTATCACATCATACAGCACCATATCCGACCTGTTTTCCGTCGTGCCAATATGAAACTTTGTTGCAAGCACCACGTCCTTTCGGAGGGGAGCCAATGCTTTTCCGACCAATTCCTCATTGTGACCGGGATAAAACATCTCTTTTCCATAGCCCTCTGCCGTGTCAAAAAATGTACACCCAAAATCGTACGCTTTTTGGATTGCCTGCACAGCATAGCTTTCTTCCGGCACTTTCCCATATCCATGAGAAAATCCCATACAACCCATACCAATTTCAGATACTTCCAAACTGCCTAAAAATCGTGTTTTCATAACAAAACCTCCTTCGTTTCCTCTTTATTACTGCCGACTATACCTAGCCAATTTTTTCACAGTATTGCTATTTCTATTTTACAAACCTTCGGCTTGACATGGAAGTTCATAAATGGTAAAATGGTTTTAACCAAAAGTTTAAGCAGAAAGGGGGGGGTGACCCTTTGTATAATCAATCTCTGAATACCTTTATTGAAGTGGCAGATTGCGGCAGCTTTCTAAAGGCTTCCGAAAAGCTTTATATTTCTCCAACCGCTATTATGAAGCAAATGAATCTTCTTGAACAGCATATCG
Organism: Clostridia bacterium; assembly: GCA_030524425.1. Classification (GTDB taxonomy): domain Bacteria; phylum Bacillota; class Clostridia; order Lachnospirales; family CAG-274; genus Gallispira. The sequence continues at coordinate 15,906 of JAUNGN010000034.1, forward strand.
GTCTTTCTTTACTGATACGCACAAATCAGGGAATAAGACTGACAGAAGCGGGAAAATCTCTTTACAAAGATGCAAAAGTCATAATACAGTATTCCAAGGAATCCATTGACCGTGCCTACAAAGCGCAAAAAAACAAACACTCTGTTGTGCGTGTAGGCACCTCTGTCTTATATCCATGCAGCATATTGATGGAATTATGGAATTCTATCAGCGATGAAAATCCACATTTTAAACTAAAAGTCATTCCCTTTGAGGACACAAGCACAGAACTTGCTTTTGCCAATATAGGAAAAAGGTATGATGTAATCGTAGGTCCTCACAATTCTGTGAATACTGCAAAGTTCTCCAACTTTTTAGAATTGGGACAGTATCACTTCTGCATTGCCATGCCTAAACAGCACCCTCTTTCCGTAAAACAGAGCATTTCCTATGATGATTTACATGGAGAACATTTATTAATGCAGGTTCCCGGCAATAGTCCTGTCAATGATAAGGTACGGGAGGACATAGAAAAAAGACATCCACAAATTGCAATTGTAGATGTCCCTAAGCACTATGATTTGGATGTATTCAACCGATGTGCGGAAGAAGGCTGTGTAATGCTCAGCCTGGATGCCTGGAAGGAAGTTCATCCTTCATTGATTACAATCCCTTTTCAAGTTGATTATACGATTCCCTATGGGATTCTTTCCGCATTGAATCCAACACCGGAAACAAACCGTTTTTTAGATATTATTAGTTCCTCTATAGTTTCCAACAAAAAAGCAGATATATAAGGTGTCAGAATAAGTCAATCAATTAAAGTTAAAATAGCCCTTATATATCGACTTAATTAATCATTATTCTAGTTTTGCCAAAAGGTTTAACCTTATGGCAAAACTCTAATTTACATAAAGACCAGTGAAAAAGTCCCTAATTGTTTTTTAGAAAATCCACAAAATATTATTTTTAGGCGAAATTTATGCCAAACAAATTCATTTTACCTTGTTTATGGATCAAAAAATGGGATTGCATTTTCAAATTTCTCAAAAAATTGACTTTTTCAGCGGTCTCTTTACATACTTGGGGGGGGGTAAAAATATTCCCACTAACTTATTCATTTTCCCACAAAACACACAAGTAAAATTCACATTAACCTCTTGAAAACCGCTTATTTACTTCCTTTTCTTACTTAGCAAGCAAACGGTTTCAACGTGCGACACTATATAATTCGCATACAAAACGGCATAAGTAAGCCATTTTCCGCCAAAAAGGGCTTGCCCCCCCCTTTTACTTAAATGACACCTATACGACTATTATCAAACTTTTTACATTATTCTAAGCAAAAAAACTATCAATAATTATCTTGTTCATACATCATTTCTGCAAGATATTCTGCTTCTATTTCTGCTCTTACCTCATTAATATAATTAAATTCACTATCAATCCCATCAAGGATATTATTTAAAGCTTCAAAAAAATCTCCTGTTTTTATGAAATCAAATCGTTTATTTTGAGAAAAATACACCTGCATATTATTTGTCATAGGATATCTAAATTTATTTGCGTCATTATCCAATTTATGGACTTGTATACAATAATCCTCTATAACATCAATATATTCAGGCTCATTTGTACCTTTACTGTATTCTAAAACATATGGTTTAAGCTTTCTCCACATTCCCTCTATGCTATGTTTTTTATCTAACATCAATTTACATTTGGTTTTTAAATTCTCTCCTATTTCTTCAAACCATATTGTTTTCAAACCAAGCTCAACACAATTTCTATATAAATAACACATAGGGAGAAAGAGTCGATTCTTGCATTCATTATCTCCATAATCGGTTCTATTTTTCATATACCATTTTAAATAATTTGCAGTTTCCAAATATGCCTTTGTATATGGATAAAAATCTTGCCGTCTATATTGATATCCAACAACAGATTGTTCATAATAATAGCCTCCAGTTTCAATAAAAACCGGCTCTAATTTCTTCCATTCAACTGCACCATCAGTATTTTTTAAATACCATTTTTTTATTATTTCAAATGCAGCTTCAAATTTATTTGCAAATTTTAATAAATCAATATGTGTTTGTTCTGTAAAAATACGCTTTATAGTAAAATTTTCACCTAACCCCCATTCATCCAATTCCCTCACTATATGAAACGGATAGCGAAATGAATCTGACTCTCTATCTATATTAGTTAAATCTTCAAAATATTTTTTCAACCACTCAATTTCTTTATCGGGTCTTATTAAGACACCTTTAGATTCAATCACTTGCAATATATCAAATAAATTATGACGAGTATTTTTTATAAAATTCTTCCGTTCTCCTTCATCTTCAATATACTGAAAACCAATAGCCTTTAGTCCGACTTCAATACAATGTCGATACATAAAAGCAATTGCAAAAAAATAGGTATCTAATTTACTAATATCAGGATGTTCTGCACGCAATATAAACTCTGTAATTATATGTGCAGCCTCAAAAAAGTTTTCTGCATACTGAAAAAGTGCTTTTGTCAAATCTATAGGTGCAACAACCTTAACAATATATTCAGAATATTTATCAAAAGCATCAATTATCTCGCCTTTTTTCGGATAAATTGTTGAAATCAAATTATATGGTACTTCCATTTATATTCCACCTCATAACCACTTCATTATTAATGTAAGTATATCTGTAATATGCTTATGTCCCATTCTTCTTATATTTTCCACTCATCATCATAATCCAAAAGTTCCATAGGTATTGCAGCCGATGGCTTTTCTTTTTTACTTTCATTAATACCAATCGCATATACAAGATACATAATCGACTCTCTTGCAATCTCTAACAGCCTTATTGTATATTTTTTTAAATTATCCTCAGAAATATGGTAAAATTTATCTTCTTCAAGTTGAAGTTTTCTGCTCCAGCTATACTCATGCACCTTAACAAACTTATGTTCAATAGCATTCCTTAATAATGCAAGTTCTTTTTCAGAAGCCTGTTCCGCTTCACCATATTTTTCATAAAACTCACAAAGAACCCAATACAATGACATAAGAGCTATGTTGTTTTTGGGATATGCTTTGGACTTGCAAACATTGTATGCATCGGCTTTTCTTTCTTCTAGTCCTAGTTTCCAAAAATCATTTACAAAAAAACATATCTGATCTAGTATAGAATATAAATTCTTAAATGCTGATTTTAACTGTTCAACTCGAATTGAATAATTTGTATAATCGTAACTTGCTAAAGAAAGTTTTACATCTCTATCTGCAAAATGAGCTTCTTTGTATTTTTTCATTCCTTCATAACAAAGATAACGTGCATAAACATATTCTTCTTTCAACTGATTAAGCATTGCAAACCATCTTGGTGGTTCAGCAGTATTACCATTAACAGAATCTGTATGGTGAATACTTTCTGTATATGTAGTTATAGTAAGCGGATCATGTGCGAAAGCTGACTCAATCTCAATCACCTCATTTAACGGATTTAAAAACAAATGATTTTCTAAACACCAATTCCTATATTCACTTTCTTCTATTTCTCCTAAGGAGCATTTTTCATATACAATTGCTTCTTTAACTGCATCTTTAATTGGCATATTTTCATAATTCAAAATGATGTTTCTAAATACTTCCAACGCTTTTTCATGCAGAGATCTATCTTTTGTAGAAATTGCCTTGTTAACAGATTGGTAGGCATAGCAATGAATATCATTGTAATGACCACTATCGTTCACCATGTTTGCTAAAAACTGCAATGCCCTTCCATAATTACCTCTTGCAATCGCAAAATTCTCGTTCATCTTAAGAACTTTACGATATATCCTTAATGCTTCTATAACTCTACCTGCAGAGTCAAGTCCATTTGCATAATTGGTTAGAATCCTCAGACCAAGCTCCTCCTGAGATTTATCAGACTCTTCATATAAAGACCACGACTTTCTAAAATAGTACATTGAACATCTCCAGCAATTAATCACCTCTAAATCAGTATGTTTTTTCCCTGTTCGAATCATATAATCAGAATATGTACCGTATCCCGTACCTAAATAATAAAAAATTCTAGCATCACGTCTTGCTTCATCGTTTTGTGTTATAAATAATTTTATCTTTTTCATGTATTCCAATAATTTTATATAATCATGAGAATCTGAAAACTTATCAATATCAATACCAAACTTTATAATCTTTTTATCTAATTCTGTCATACTTTTGCTCCCAACCCTAAACCCTTTCAATTTTTACACTTCATTTATTAAGCAAAATATACATTCTGAACAAATTACAATTAATATTTTATATATGTAATTATAGCACAAAACACATATTGGTACAACAGATATTCATTATCTATAGGTGTAACCTTTGATTTTATAATGTTATATTACTAATATTTTTTTAATAAATATATTACTCTATAACATATAAGCTTTATATTTCCTTCTGCTTAATCCGTTCTATAATACAGCATTTCTGCAAAGTTTTCGATTTATAAAAAATAGTTGCAAAGTCCTGTTTATAACTGTATATCACCACAAAGCACTTCCTTAATCCAATCAGGCATATATTCCGGCTTTCTGCCTATTTTCAAGCATTCAGCAATCAATATACTCAAGTGTTACTGTTGAATCTCCGTTTAACACATCCTCGATCTTTACCTCCGCAATATAAGCAGTATACACCTTAAATCCATATTTTTTCTTTACATATTCCTGTATTATTTTATATGTAATTTTCGGGCTCGGCTGATATTTTTTTGCCCGATCTGCTATTGCATCCAACGGCACCTTACCATCACCTTCTCCAAATTCCACTTTCACATTGATAACACTACCTGGTGATTTGTGGGACAAAAGCACGATACTTTCAACGTGGTCAAATAGGATAAGCAGAATACCTGCACTTTTCCTTTGCAAAAACAATCAGTCAAAAAATCACGTTACTTATAACCATACAAAAGGATATGGCACTTTCTTGTATAATTCAATCTTGAATATACTCGAAATTCATAACACACATTAAGTATAGCACTGATGGGAGAATTCCTTCTTGAAGTGCGATGTAACTAATACTTGCATTCCCTTGAATAAATCCTTTTGAGTCTGTCGAACTATGAGTCGGATTTCTTATCATCATATCCTCTTTCACAGCTCTGCATAATCTTTCTACTTCAAACTTTGGCACTTTATTGATTTCTTCTTTTATTCTCTTAAAATCGATCTCATCATCTGACAAAATATTTAGTGCGTTAATTATATCTTTAGCTTTATTTGGAATATTATAATTGCATTTATATTCCGGTCGTTTGCTATTTAAATCTTCCCAAAGTTTATGAACACTTTCACACATAAACAATTCACTTGGAAAATTATCCTCAACGTATCGCCTTTCTTTTTCACTGTAATAAAAGAATGTGACCTTTTTCAAATTAGGATTGTTCAATATAATATCAAATATGTGATCATCATTATTAGGGGACATGCCTATTATGCTTAATTTCCCTGTAATATTCTTAAATGTATCAAAGTAGTACTCCGTTGCCATATTTAGTTCCGGATGCTGAATTTTAGTCATAATCAATTCATAGTAAACTGGATTCTCTTCCTGTAATCGCTCGACACCCTCCCTAAAATTTTCATCGTACATATACCGAGCAGCATATGTTTCAGAATCTGCAATCAACGCATGCGCATCTGTTGCTGTTTTATATTTTAGCTTGCCGCTATAATTGAGTAATGCATTGCAGAAACAATGTTTCATCTCAGGCAACCAAACTGTCTCTCCTTTTTTCTGCCGAATATACCCTTGAACATTACTACTATTTTCACTATTTGCCAATACCGAAAAATCACCATGCAGATGATATACAGGTTTGCGTGTGAGGTTTTCAATATTGTTATCATAGTTCAATGAAAAAATATTATCAAATGACGAGAAAAACTTACGCACTTTTTTATTCATCTTTTTGTATAATTCTTGTATTTTCCCGTCATTGTAAATTGCATCTAATATCAATTGTTCAAATCCCTGTATTGTTGCACTTCTTTCTTCTTCAAGATCCATATTTTTCTCAAAAAACATACGGATAATTAGAAACCAATCTTCAAGCATAATTTCATGAACCGCTTTTATTTCGCAATTATAGCGTCCCTGAAAATCTACAAGTGCCTCTTTTAAATCCTTATTATCACCAGCATACTTATCATAGTTTTTTAAACGAATATCATTTGCTAACGGGACAAAATCATTAAACATTCTCTCTATCTCAGTACCAGTTAGCTTGTTACCAAATAAACAATCATATTTGCCTAACCTAGAAGCATACTTTATTCGTTTCATTATAAAATCGCTATTATAAGCTAAGCCACCAAACTGTATATTAATCCCATTTCCTAACAAAACACTATTCATTTAATTTCTCACCTTTCTCTATTTCAATCTTCTCACACAACTCTCTTATAATATCTAATGTTGTCATTATCCGCATCCACTAATATAATTTTATTATAAACCATCTTGTTGATAGATACAAGATACCTGTGTGACAATTCTCTGAAAATTTACCAAGAATTAAGAAAATACTTTGCATTTCTGAAAGGTATCTTTCTCACAATATTCTTTTCGTTACTTTTCTACATCTAACTCCGCTCCCGATTTGAATTCTACTTCAAACCGTTCATCTTAAAAATTTTTATTGCAGTAAACCCATTTTTATATTAAAATAAATGTATAAGATTTTAACAAAATTTATTTAGAGGGGGTAAACCTATCCTCCTTTTAAAGGTTTCTATGTTTATTTCGCTATTTAATATAAAAATTAGCTTTACAGACACGTTGAAACCGTTTGTCTGCTCGCCCGAAAAGTCCTGTAATTAAGTACTTTTTAAGACTTTTCACTAAAATATAACTGTGTGTTTTAAGGTAATTATGACCTCTATGTGAGAACATTTACTACCCCCCCTATAGGGAAAAATGCCTTTTTGCCAAAAGGTTATAATTTCGCCAAACGGTATACAAATTGCACAAAATGTAGGATGTTTAAAAGGTTTATGTAAATTGCAATAGCAAATCGGACACCTCGCAACATCTATAATACAATGCCTA